>NZ_QUZT01000003.1 GCF_004682045.1 Pseudomonas nabeulensis | reverse complement strand
GAAAGCCGCTCATCTGCTGTTTCCTTAACTGACTGGCATTAGGGCTTGCCCCCGATAGCGGTGGGTCAGCCAATACATTCTTCACTGACACACCGCCATCGGAGCAAGCCCCCTCCCACACTTTGCTCAGTATTGCCTGGAAAACCCCGGTTTACATGGCCTGCACCGCAGGTAGAATGGCGCCACTCCTCCACACCCGAGCTCACTCATGGCGTTGCCGACCCTACGCATCATCGGTTTCATCATCGGCATCTTCCTGATCACCCTTGCGATCGCCATGGTCATACCCATGGCCACCCTTGTGATCTTCGAGCGCACCCGCGACTTGCCGTCGTTCCTGTGGGCCAGCCTGATCACTTTTATCGCAGGCCTCGCGCTGGTCATCCCCGGCCGCCCCGAGCACGTGCACCTGCGCCCACGGGACATGTACCTGCTGACGGTCAGCAGCTGGGTGGTGGTGTGTATCTTCGCCGCCCTGCCGTTCTTGCTGACCCAGCACATCAGCTACACCGACTCGTTTTTCGAAAGCATGTCCGGTATCACCGCCACCGGCTCTACCGTATTGAGCGGGCTGGACAGCATGTCGCCGGGCATCCTGATGTGGCGCTCGTTGCTGCACTGGCTGGGCGGCATCGGTTTTATCGGTATGGCCGTGGCAATTTTGCCGTTGCTGCGCATTGGTGGCATGCGCCTGTTCCAGACCGAGTCTTCGGACCGCTCGGAGAAAGTCATGCCCCGCTCGCACATGGTGGCGCGGCTGATCGTGGCGACCTACGTGGGCATTACCATCTTCGGCAGCCTGGCGTTCTGGTGGGCCGGCATGGGCCTGTTCGATGCGATCAACCACGCAATGTCGGCGATTTCCACCGGAGGGTTCTCCACCTCCGATGAGTCCCTGGCCCACTGGAAACAACCGGCGGTGCACTGGGTGGCGGTGGTGGTGATGATCCTCGGCAGCTTGCCGTTTGCCCTGTATGTCGCCACCTTGCGCGGCAATCGCAAGGCATTGATCAAGGATCAGCAGGTGCAAGGCCTGCTCGGCCTGCTGATCGTGACGTGGCTGGTGCTTGGCACTTGGTACTGGTGGACCACTAATCTGCCTTGGCTGGACGCGCTGCGGCATGTGGCGGTGAACGTCACGTCGGTGGTGACGACAACTGGCTTTGCACTGGGGGACTACAGCATCTGGGGCAACTTCTCACTGATGCTGTTCTTCTACCTGGGCTTTGTCGGCGGCTGCTCGGGCTCCACGGCAGGCGGGATCAAGATCTTCCGTTTCCAGGTCGCCTACATCCTGCTCAAGGCCAACTTGAACCAGTTGATTCACCCACGGGCGGTGATCAAGCAGAAGTACAACGGCCACCGTCTCGACGAAGAGATTGTGCGGTCGATCCTGACGTTTTCGTTTTTCTTCGCCATCACCATTTGCGCCATCGCCTTGGCCCTGTCGCTGCTGGGCCTGGACTGGATGACCGCGTTGACCGGCGCTGCCAGTACCGTGTCCGGTGTCGGCCCGGGCCTGGGCGAAACCATTGGCCCGGCGGGCAATTTCGCCAGCCTGCCGGATGCCGCCAAGTGGATCCTGTCGTTGGGCATGTTGCTGGGTCGGCTGGAGATTATTACCGTGTTTGTGCTCTGTATTCCGGCGTTTTGGCGCCACTGACCGCCGACGCTTCCAGCAACCGCGACCGGTATTCGCCGGGCGTGGCATCAAACCAGCGGCGGAACGCGCGGAAGAAGTTACTCGGGTCGGCAAAACCCAGCAGGTAGGCAATCTCCAACAACGTCATGCTCGGCTGCGCCAGGTACTGCTCGGCCAGTTCGCGACGGGTGTCGTCGAGCAAGGTCTGGAAACTCGTGCCCTCCTCCTGCAAGCGCCGTTGCAGCGTGCGCTGGGACAGGTGCAGCGTCTGGGCCACCACTTCGCGCTTGGGCTCGCCCTGGGGCAGCAGGCGACACAGCACCTGCCGCGCCTTGTGGGTCACGCGGCTTTCCGAGAAGCGCGCCAGGTATTCCCCGGCAAATCGATCATGCAGCAGCGCCATGGCCTCATTGGCCGTGGGCAGCGGTGCATCCATGTCGGCGCGCTCGAAAATCAGCGCGTCATAGGGAGCGTTGAACTCCAGCGGCGCATGGAACGCCTGTTTATACGGCGCCAGGTCCGCCGGCTGCTCGCCTTGCAACACGACTTTGCGCGGTTGCAGGGTGCGTCCTGTCAGCCAGCCACACAGCGCCAAGGCACTGGCCAGCGACGCTTCGGCACTTTGCCGGGTGGGCGGCAAATGATCGCCATGCACCGTCAGAATCAGCGCATAGCCCTCAGGTAACAGTCGGAAACTCAGGTCAGCACTTTCGGCAATGATGCGTTGGTAACGCACCAGGCGCATAAAGCCCTCGGCCAGGGTGTTACTGGACATCAGCGCGTAACCGGCCACATGAAACGATGCCGGGCGCACCACCTTGCCCATGTTCAAGCCAATCGCCGGGTTACCCGACAGCTCCACCGCCCGCTGCCACAGCCGCGTCATGGAGTCTTGTGGGAACCGTGCATCGGGATCACTCAGGGCGGCGTAATCCAGGCCCAACTGCTTGAACAGCGCCCGGCAATCCAGGCCGTCCATTTCCAATGCCTTGACTATCCCCATCGCCCAGCTTGCAGAAGTTGTTCGTTCGCTCATGGCGTCTTCTTAAAAAAGCAGGCTTAAAACGGCAGCCAGGAAAGCCAAGGATACTAAAGTGGCATCTATTGTCACTGGCTGTTACCACTGATCACTCTAGACTCAAATAAGCTCCCCGCCGAACATCTGTTGGGCGGCATAACAAGCAGAGGGCCGGTCACCGTGGAAAACGTCAGACAATTCAACAGCTTCGCCGAGTTTTACCCGTATTACCTGGCCGAGCATGCCAATAGCACCTGCCGGCGCCTGCACTTTGTGGGCACCACATTGGTGATCGGTATCCTGGCCTATGCCGTTGGTCGGGGTTCCCTGGGCTTGCTGTTGGCGGTGCCGATTGCCGGTTACAGCTTTGCCTGGATTGGCCACTTCTTCTTCGAAAAGAACCGCCCGGCGACCTTCAAGCACCCGTTCTACAGCCTGTTGGGGGATTTCGTGATGTACCGCGACATGATCCTGGGCAAGGTGCCGTTCTAAGCCTGTGACGTCGTGTCACTTGCGAAAAAACATGAAAGTTCCTACATCCGCCGACATAAAATTCTTTTTGTCATTTGCAGTGCTGTATCCTGCCAAGGCTTTTTGAGAGCGCGGAATCACCTGCGATTGAAAAAACAGACCTTGCGAGGAGCGACGACGATGCACGAGATACCTAATCTCCCCTTCCCAAGCCTGCACCCTACAGAGCAGCCAACACCGCAGCAGGCCAGTGACAAACAGCCTGAGGCCAAAGAAGCAAAACCAGTCGACAGCGAAAGCCAGGACTGACGCCGTACCAGACCGTGTGGAAAGCGCGCCTTTGAGCGCTTTCCACACTGCCTGAATAAATCGAGATACCCGCAATGACCGACACCCCAGATTCTGCCGTACTCGACGCTGCCCTACAGATGGTCGAAGTGTGGAACCGCCTCAGCGCCGACAAACAAGCCCTGCTGCTCAAGCGCTTCGGCACCCAGGAAAACGCCCTGGCCGCGCTGGTCACCACCCAACTGCTGGCGCCTGCGCAGTCCTGATGTCTTTTTGATCTACCCTTTTTAAGTTTTAGCCGCCCGGCCCGGCCTTCGCGCCGGTATCATTAGCAGCCTATCTTTGCCTGCTGCGACAGTGGACCTCTCCCATGCCAGATACCCAGCGCCCCCTAGCGGTCACGCTGCAAGTTGTTTCCATCGTGTTGTTTACCTTTATCGGCTACCTGAATATCGGCATCCCCCTCGCCGTGTTGCCGGGTTATGTCCATAGCCAACTGGGTTATGGCGCAGTGATTGCGGGGCTGGTGATCAGCGTGCAATACCTGGCCACGCTGCTGAGCCGCCCGTATGCCGGCAAGATCATCGATAACCTGGGCAGCAAGCGCGCGGTGTTGATCGGCCTGGCGGGTTGCGGCTTGAGCGGCGTGTTCATGCTGTTAGCGGCGTGGTTTTCCAATCTGCCGGCGGTGAGCCTGGGCAGCCTGTTGATCGGGCGCCTGGTGCTGGGCAGTGCGGAAAGCCTGGTCGGTTCTGGCGCTATTGGCTGGGGGATTGGCCGCGTGGGCGCGGAAAATACCGCCAAGGTGATTTCCTGGAACGGCATCGCCAGTTACGGCGCCCTGGCCGTCGGCGCACCACTGGGCGTGCTGTTGGTGAGGAACTTCGGGCTGTGGAGCATGGGCGTCAGCATCATCTTGCTGGCGATCGTTGGCCTGTTGCTGGCCTGGAACAAGGTCGCCGCACCGATTGTCGCCGGCGTGCGCCTGCCCTTCATGAATGTGCTGGGCCGTGTGTTACCGCATGGCTGCGCGCTGGCGCTGGGCTCCATCGGCTTTGGCACCATCGCCACGTTCATCACCTTGTATTACACCACCCAGCATTGGGATAACGCGGTGTGGGCCTTGAGCCTGTTCGGCGCCAGTTTTATCGGCGCGCGCTTGCTGTTCGGCAACCTGATCAACCGTATCGGCGGCTTTCGGGTGGCGATTGCCTGCCTGTCGGTGGAAGTGCTGGGCCTGCTGCTGTTGTGGCTCGCACCGGACGCCAACTTGGCCCTGGCCGGTGCGGCGTTGAGCGGCTTCGGCTTTTCCCTGGTGTTTCCGGCATTGGGGGTGGAAGCGGTCAACCTGGTGCCCGCTTCCAGCCGGGGTGCGGCGGTGGGGGCTTATTCGCTGTTTATTGACCTGTCCCTGGGGATCACCGGGCCGCTGGCCGGGGCGGTGGCGTCAGGCTTCGGCTTTGCGTCGATCTTCCTGTTCGCGGCCCTCAGTGCCCTGGGTGGTTTACTGCTGAGCGTCTACCTCTATCGCCAGGCACCCAAGGCGCGTGAAGCACGCGGCGACTAAAAGTCGACCTTGCCGCGCCCGGCCTTGATGGTGCCGCGCTTGGTCTTGGATTCGAGCCGGCGCTTTTTCGAGCCCAGCGTCGGTTTGGTCGGACGGCGCTTCTTTTCCACCTTGGTGGCGCTCTGGATCAGCTCCACCAGGCGCTCCAATGCATCCGCGCGGTTTTGCTCCTGGGTCCGATATTGTTGGGCCTTGAGCACCAACACGCCTTCGCTGGTGATACGGCTGTCGCGCAGCGCCAGCAATCGCTCCTTGTAGAACTCCGGCAGCGACGACGCCGGAATATCAAAGCGCAGGTGCACGGCACTCGACACCTTGTTGACGTTCTGCCCACCCGCGCCCTGGGCGCGAATGGCGGTCAGCTCGATCTCGGCATCGGGCAAGTGGACATTGTTGGAAATCACCAGCATCGATCAAAAACCTTAGGCAACGGACAAGCCCAACTCGGACAACAACATCGACGCCTGGGCTTTGGAAATCACGGCGCCTTTGAACAGTTTGGCATCATTGAGGCGAAACCCGCTCAAATCCGCGCCCCGCAGGTCAGCACCGGCGAAATTGGCGCCGTTGATACGGGCGTGGGCCAGGCTGCAGTCGATCAACTCAGCCTTGCGAAAGTCCGCGTCCGACAAGTCACTGTCGGAAAAATCCAGGTTATTCAGCACCGTACGGGCAAACGACAAGCCGGACAAGAACGCACTGTTTAACCGGGTTTCGCTGAAACTCAGCCCCAGGGACGCGCAATGGGTGAAATTGGCACCGGTCAACTTGCAGTGCTCGAAACTGGCCTGGGACAACTTGCTGCGTTGCCAACGGGTGTTGTTCAGGTCGCAGCTGTGGAACTGCGCTTCCAACAGGTTTGCCGCTTCGAAAACCGCATGACTGGCCCGACAGTTTTTCCACTGGGTGCCTTCCAGGCGCGAGCCTAGGAACGAAGTCTGGACCAGAATGCAGCGCTCGAAGACCCAGTGATCCAGCGCCATGCGCGACAGGTCTGCCTCGCTCAGGTCGACGCCGACCAGGCGCAAAGGGCCGGTGTGTTGGGCGATCAGGTCTTCCAGATCATCGCGTTGCAGGGTGCCGCCGTCGATGTCGGTGGGGTGCATGGGGCCTCCAAGCCAGGAGTAATTGAAAACGAGTCGCGAGTCTAACCCGTCACCCCTCACAAAAAACCCGGCAATGTGCCGGGTTTCGTGTTTTCGCGATGTACTTATTTCAATGCCGCATTCGCCGTCGTCAATGCAGCTTCGGCACTGCGCTTGTTCTTGACCCAATAACACACCGCCATAAACGCCACCCACACCGGGATCGCATATACCGACACCTGGATCCCCGGGATCATCAACATGATCACCAGGATAAACACCACGAACGCCAGGCAGATGTAGTTGCCGTACGGGTACCACAGCGCCTTGAACAGTGGCACCTGGCCGGTGCGGTTCATGTGCTGGCGGAACTTGAAGTGGGAGAAGCTGATCATCGCCCAGTTGATCACCAGCGTGGCCACCACCAGCGACATCAGCAGTTCCAGCGCGTGTTGCGGGATCAGGTAGTTCATCAGCACGGCCACCAGGGTGATGGCTGCCGAGGCGAGGATGGAGCGCACCGGTACACCACGCTTGTCGATCTTCGCCAACGCTTTGGGCGCATCGCCCTGCTCGGCCATGCCCAGCAGCATGCGGCTGTTGCAATAAGTGCCGCTGTTGTACACCGACAGCGCCGCCGTCAGCACCACGAAGTTGAGGATGTGCGCGGCGGTATTGCTGCCCAGCATGGAGAACACTTGCACGAACGGGCTGCCGCTATATGCATCGCCAGACGCATTGAGGGTCGCCAGCAGGCTGTCCCATGGCGTCAGCGACAGCAGCACAACGAGCGCACCGATGTAGAAAATCAGGATGCGGTAGATCACCTGGTTGATCGCTTTCGGGATCACCGTGCGTGGCTGGTCAGCCTCAGCCGCCGTGAAACCAAGCATTTCCAGGCCGCCGAAGGAGAACATGATGATCGCCATGGCCATCACCAAGCCGCCCACGCCGTGCGGGAAGAAACCACCGTGATCCCACAGGTTGCTCACCGACGCTTGCGGTCCGCCGCTGCCGCTGACCAACAGGTAGCTGCCCAGGGCGATCATGCCGACGATGGCCACCACCTTGATAATGGCAAACCAGAATTCGGCTTCACCGAACACTTTGACGTTGGCCAGGTTGATCAGGTTGATCAGCACGAAGAACGCCGCCGCCGAGACCCAGGTCGGAATCTCGGGCCACCAGTAGTGCACGTATTTGCCGACAGCCGTCAGTTCCGACATGCCTACCAGGATGTACAAGATCCAGCAGTTCCAGCCCGACAGGAAGCCGGCGAAACCGCCCCAATACTTGTGGGCAAAGTGACTGAAGGAACCGGCCACCGGCTCTTCGACGATCATTTCGCCGAGCTGGCGCATGATCATGAAGGCGATAAAGCCGCAGATGGCATAGCCCAGGATCATCGACGGGCCAGCGGACTTGAGCACCCCGGCCGAGCCGAGGAACAGGCCGGTGCCGATGGCGCCACCGAGGGCGATCAACTGGATATGACGATTTTTCAGGCCGCGTTTCAGCTCGCCTGAAGAGGAATGGGGTCCACTCATGAAAAGGGTCTCACGCAAGGTTTGATGATGTTGAAGCACGTGGCTGCCGTGAATCTCGACTCAAGCAGCGCCGCTCAAACCCCAGCGCAGGCACCAGGAGTACAGCGTCTTTCTAACGGTCATGCGTCACCTGTTTGTTTTTATCTGTGACGAAATCGAACCCGCCGGGCTCATGGCCAGGCGGAGTGATCAGGGTAGGTAAACCCCGAGGTCTTGGCCGTTTGCGTGGGTACGCAAGCAGGGGTCACAGTAAAACGCGGCGCATTGTACACCGCTCGACAGCTTGGGCACGCACCCGAGTGGTGCGTGCGACGAACTGTCAGGTATTTTTTACGCCGCAAGATGCAGCAACAATACGGCGACTTATGCGTAAATTAATCGTTACAGCACGGAAAATGTACGTTACAGCTGTCATCTTTAGGAAAATTGACGGTAGGAAATTTCTCAAAAAACGGCCACTCCAGCTTGCTGTATTTCCTCGATAAAAACCGATCGCGAAAATTCAGAACAAAAAATCCAAATGAAACCGTGTCAATAAATTTTTTGCATTCTGAAACACTCTCTCCTAGGTTCATCCCACTTGCCCAGCGAAGCCCGTTGGCAAGCCAATCCCGAAAACGCCCTCTAGGAGATGCACCATGCAAACACTGGAAAACGATCTGGAAACCGAACTGCAACTCGACGATTGGTTTGAAGCGCCGACCCATGAGGCGGCCGTGGAAATGATGCAAGCCGATGCCGTCGTGCCGTTTGGCACCGCGATGTGGCCGTTCTGATACACGGCAGGCTCCCGGCAGGTGCTGTGCACGGCACCTGCCCCCTTACCCAAGGCACCGAAGGACACCCGTCATGGACAAGGCCCGCGCCGTCGAACATTTTCTCTACTACCTTGCTCACCACCCGGCCCTCAGCGGCCTGAACTGCCCCACTGTGTTGCTGGGCCACACCGAGCGCTACGACGCCATCGCCCAAGCGATCACCCACAGCAGCGCCGCCCGTTTCAATTTCCAGGTGCAGCGCCTGGACCTGGCCAACAGCGACACCCTGGCCCAGGCCATCGAAGCCTGTGACCTGTATCTGTTTTTCTATGATTCCTCGACCCTGCCCAACCCACGCGCCGAAGGCCCGGACTTTATCCGCGCCCTGCAAGGCGTGATGGCTGAGCACTGGAAGAAGTCCCTGCTGTTCAAGGACTACGGCGACTATTTCTACGACACCTTCAGCGTCCCGCCCCAGCGTATCGCCGACCTCAACGCGACGCTGATCCGGCGCATGTCCCAGGCCAATGTGCTGAGCTTTACCGACGCCCACGGCTCACGCCTTGAGGCGCCCCTGAGCAGCATCAAGAAATGGACCAATATCAACGGCGTCGGCAACCACGACCTGGCGCCCGGCGAGATCGCCACCCACAGCGAGGCCATCAATGGCCAGGTGAGGTTTGTCGGCACCTTTCTCAGCACCATTCCCTTTGCACGCAAATATGGCGTGCTGCAATCGCCGCTGGAGCTATGGATCGAAAACTCGACCATTTGCAGCGTGGCCAGCGATGTGCCGGGGTTGGCGGATGATTTCAACAAGTACCTGAATGCCAACCCGTCGAACCGCCGGGTGGAGGAATTGGGCATTGGTACCAATGAAGGGGTCAAGGACCTGTATGCGCGCAATGCCGGATTTGAGGAGCGCCACTGCGGGCTGCACCTGGGCTTGGGAGGCGGGCAGAAAGGCAGTCATCACCTGGATTTGATCTTTGCCAGTGGCGTGTTGGCGCTGGATGACAAGCCGGTGTTTGATGGCACTTTTGCGTTCTGATCAGTGATTTAGAAACCCATGAAGATCCAAATGTGGGAGCGGGCTTGCCCGCGAAAGCGGTGTGTCAGTCGACACAAGTGCAAGCTGACCCACTGCCATCGGGGGCAAGCCCCCTCCCACACTTGGCTCTGTGCCAGGCCTGGAAAGTGACTGCCCCCCTGTTCCCACATTTTTGACCGTATTCCAAGGCATAAAAAAACGCCAACCCTAGGGTTGGCGTTTTTGTGCAGTGCTTAAAAAATCACTGCGGTTTCTTGCGACCAAAACCAGGACGCTGGCCAGAACCGGCCGGGGCGCCACGGCGCTTGCCCGACGGCTCGTCCGCGACCAGTTTCGGGCCTGGGCGCTTGTTCGCCGCAGGTTTGGCCGGACGCTTGGTGCTGGCGTTGTCCGCTGGACGATCCGCTTCACCCCGGTTGCTACGACCGCCGGCCGGTGCAGGACGCGGCGCGCGTGGAGCACGCTCACCTTCCTGACGCGATGGCGCGGTTGGGCGACGCTCGCCTTCGATGTGCGGCTCACGGGAGATACGACCGCCGGTAGCCGGTGCATTCAACGCCGGGCGCAGGGTGCGGGCAACGCGCTCGGTGCGGGCCACAGGGCGCGACGATTTACGCTGCATGCGCTCAAGCTTGTCTTTGCTCTTGGCGTTCATCTGCGGCATGGCCACCGGCGTCAGGCCGACTTCGGCGCTGAGAATGTCGACTTCGTACTGGCTCATTTCGCGCCAGCGGCCCATCGGCAAGTCAGAGTTCAAGAACACCGGACCGAAACGCACGCGTTTCAGGCGGCTGACCACCAGGCCCTGGGATTCCCACAGGCGACGGACTTCACGGTTACGGCCTTCCATCACCACGCAGTGGTACCAGTGGTTGAAACCTTCACCGCCTGGCGCCTGCTTGATGTCGGTGAACTTGGCCGGGCCGTCTTCAAGGACAACGCCCGCCTTGAGACGCTCGATCATCTCGTCATCGACTTCACCACGCACGCGCACGGCGTATTCGCGGTCCATCTCGTAGGACGGGTGCATCAGGCGGTTGGCCAGCTCACCGTCGGTGGTGAACATCAGCAAGCCGGTGGTGTTGATGTCCAGGCGGCCGATGTTGATCCAGCGGCCTTCTTTCGGCTTGGGCATCTTGTCGAACACGGTCGGACGGCCTTCCGGGTCGTCACGGGTGCAGATCTCGCCGTCGGGCTTGTTGTACATGATCACGCGGCGCACCGATTCGGCGGCCTCTTCACGCTTGATGACCTTGCCATCAATGGTGATTGCATCGTGCAGGTCGACGCGCTGGCCGAGAGTGGCCTCAACGCCGTTGACCTTGATGCGCTTCTGGGTGATCCAGGCCTCAACGTCGCGGCGCGAGCCCACGCCGATACGCGCCAGCACCTTTTGCAGTTTTTCGCCTGCTGGGCCGATTTCCTGGCTGTCGTTCTGGTCTTTGTCGTTCATCTTAAGCACCTCCCGGTGGGTCGATTCAGGCGTGGCCTGAAGAGTGTTGAAAGCGGGGTCTTGGCCGAATAGGTCGGCGAAGGGTCGCGAATCATACGCGGATGGCGTGGATTGCGCATCAGAGACTAGTCGATAAAGGCACAGGTGTTACTTTTTCCGCCGACCGGTGAGCCTACACAGGTCAAAATGTGGGAGGGGGGCTTGCCCCCGATGGCGGTGTATCAGTTGAATAAGAGGCTGACTGACACACTGCAATCGGGGGCAAGCCCCCTCCCACATTGAGATGAGTCAGTCTTCAAATTGGCGGCGTTCGGCCTCGATGGCTTCGGCCAGGGCACGGGCTTCGTCTTCTTCGTCGCTCAGGGGTGGCTGTTCCAACGCTGCGACAGCGGCCAGGAGTTTTTCGCGGGCTTCGGCTACCCCCAGGATATCGTCCTCGAGCTCGGTGCTTTCCGGGGCCTCAGGCTCCGCAGCCCCCTCACGCAACAAATCATCAAAATCAGTCTTGATCCCCTGCTCCATATCATCCAGCTCCAACAACAACGTATGGAAGCTGGTCTCATCCTTCGGCTCTTCCGGCTCTGCACTGGCATCGGCCAGTTCCTGCAAGCCTGCGGGCACCGGGGCGTCGTCGAAGTCGAGCACCGGCTCGGCTTCCATCTCGCGCAGTTCGGCGAGCGGCGGCAGGTCGTCGAGGTTCTTCAGGTTGAAGTGGTCGAGGAACACCTTGGTGGTGGCAAACATCGCCGGTTTGCCGGGCACGTCGCGGTAGCCGACGATGCGGATCCACTCGCGCTCCAGCAGCGTCTTGACGATATGACTGTTGACCGCCACGCCCCGCACATCCTCGATCTCGCCCCGGGTGATCGGCTGGCGATAGGCGATCAGCGCCATGGTTTCCAGCATGGCCCGGGAATAACGCTGCGGGCGCTCTTCCCACAAACGGCCGACCCACGGGGAAAATTTCTCACGGATCTGCAGGCGATAACCCGATGCCACTTCCCGCAGTTCAAAGGCACGGCCTTCGCAAGACTTGCGCAGGATCTCCAGCGCCTTCTTGAACACCGGCGGTTCAGGGCGCTCGGCTTCTTCAAACAGTTCGAACAGGCGCTCCAGGGACTGGGGTTTACCCGAGGCCAGGAGAAAGGCTTCCAACAGTGGAGCCAGTTCGCGGGGTTCAGTCAGATTCATCGGTTCAGCTCTTTATTCGGCTCGCGCCCGCACGTGGATAGCCGCAAAAGGCTCATTCTGGACCAGCTCGACCAAGGACTCCTTGACCAGTTCGAGGATCGCCATAAAGGTCACCACCACCCCCAGGCGCCCTTCTTCGGCGGTGAACAGCTCGACAAACGGTACAAAACCGCCGCCCTTGAGGCGTTCCAGTACATCACTCATGCGCTCGCGGGTGGACAGCGCCTCGCGGCTGACCTGGTGGCTTTCAAACATGTCGCCACGGCGCAGCACCTCGGCCATGGACATCAGCAATTCTTCCAGGCTTACATCCGGCAACAACTTGCGCGCACGGGCCTCGGGGGCGTCGAGCTTGGGCACCACCACATCACGGCCGACACGGCTCAAGCCATCGATCCCTTCGGCCGCGGCCTTGAAGCGCTCGTATTCTTGCAGACGCCGGATGAGTTCGGCGCGGGGGTCGTCTTCCTCGGCCTCCACTGTTTCCGAACGCGGCAGCAGCATGCGCGACTTGATCTCGGCGAGCATGGCGGCCATTACCAGGTACTCGGCGGCCAGCTCCAGGCGCACCGACTGCATCAGCTCGACGTAGCCCATGTACTGGCGGGTGATTTCCGCCACCGGGATATCGAGGATGTTGATGTTCTGCTTGCGGATCAGATACAGCAGCAAGTCCAGCGGGCCTTCGAAGGCCTCCAGGAAGACTTCCAGCGCATCCGGTGGAATGTAAAGGTCCAGGGGCATTTCCATGACCGCCTGGCCATAGACCATGGCGAAGGGCAGCTCCTGCTGCGCGCCGGCCTGGGGATCCACGGTTTCCACAGCCGACATTCAGGCCTCGACCATAAACGGGGCCGGGTCGCCGCAACCCACGCGGATCACTTCGGGCTCGCCGTCGGCCAGGTTGATCACGGTGGAGGCTTTGCCGCCGCCAAAGCCGCCGTCGATGATCAGGTCCACCTGTTTTTCCAGGAGTTGGCGCATCTCGTACGGATCTTCCAGCGGCTCGGTGTCGCCGGGCATGATCAGCGACACGCTCATCAGTGGTTCACCCAGTTCTTCCAGCAACGCCAGGGCGATGGGATGCTCCGGCACCCGCAGGCCGATGGTGCGCTTCTTGGGATGCAGCAGCAGGCGCGGCACTTCGCGGGTGGCGTTGAGAATAAAGGTGTAGGGCCCCGGCGTGTGGGCCTTGAGCAGGCGGAAGGTGCCGGTGTCGACCTTGGCGAACAGCCCCAATTGGGACAGGTCGCTGCAAATCAGGGCGAAGTTGTGCTTGTCATCCAACTGACGCAGGCGCCGTACACGCTCCACCGCGCCCTTGTCGCCGATCTGGCAACCAATGGCGTAGGAAGAGTCCGTAGGGTAGATCACCACGCCCCCGGCGCGAATGATCTCCACGGCCTGTTTGATCAGGCGCGCCTGGGGATTTTCCGGATGAATCTGGAAGAATTGACTCACGTGCTCTACCTGTTCAGACGGTGGCAGTAATGGGGTCATGCTTGAATCGCCCCGACAAGAGCGGCAGGTCTTCAGGTACCTGGCGATACTCGCCGATTTCGGACCACCCACCTGGGCCATGAAAATCACTGCCGGCGCTGACCAGCAGACCAAATTCGCGGGCAAGGATCGCCAGGCTGCCGACCTGTTCGGCGGGCTGGTGCCCGTTGACCACCTCGATAGCGTGGCCACCCGCTCCAATATAGTCGCTGATCAGCTTGCGGCGCTTGCTGCGGGTGAAATCGTAATGCCACGGGTGCGCGAGGCTAACCCAGGCCCCCGAGGCGCGCAGGGTCTCGACGGTGTCTTCCAACGTTGGCCAGTGCAGCTTCACATCGCCCAACTTGCCGGCGCCCAGCCATTTGCGGAACGCTTCGGCCCGGTCTTTAACAAAACCTTCACGTACCATCCAGTCGGCGAAGTGCGGACGGGCTGGCGCGTTGCCGCTGTCACCCAGTTCCTGCTGGATGGCGCGCGCGCCGTCGAGGGCGTTGGGCATGCCTTTGAGGCCAAGCTTGCGGCTTATTTCTTCGGACCGCAGCCAGCGGCCATCGTGCAAATCGGCTATCGCCTGCACCAACGGCGGGGCGGTTTGATCGAAACCGTAACCAAGCACATGAATGGTGGCGCCGCCCCAGGTGCAGGACAATTCCACGCCGTTGACCAGCTGCATGCCCAGGGCATGAGCCGCTACGCGGGCTTCGTCGAGGCCTTCGAGGGTGTCGTGGTCGGTCAACGCCAGGACTCGCACGCCTTTTTCAAACGCACGCGCAACCAGTACCGCGGGCGCCAGGGCGCCGTCGGAGGCCGTGCTGTGGCAGTGCAAATCAACATTCACGGGAGTGTGTAACCTCAAGTCAGCTGGCGCTTTCGCTACCAAGGATGTTTGTTATTATGCCGCCACATCCGGCTTCTGGCTCTTACTGTGAAACAATTCATCGACTTCATCCCGCTGTTGCTGTTTTTCATCGTTTATAAACTCGACCCCAGGGTCATCGATGTAGCAGGTCATGAGCTGACGTTCGGAGGCATCTACAGTGCCACCGCCGTGCTCATCATCAGCTCCGTGGTGGTCTACGGCGCGATCTTCATCTCCCAGCGCAAACTGGAAAAAAGCCAATGGCTGACCCTGGTCGCGTGCCTGGTCTTCGGCAGCCTGACCCTGGCGTTCCACAGCGAAACCTTCCTTAAATGGAAAGCCCCGGTGGTGAACTGGTTGTTCGCCCTGGCGTTTATCGGCAGCCACTTCATCGGCGACCGCTTGCTGATCAAGCGGATCATGGGCCACGCGCTGACCCTGCCGGAGCCGATCTGGACCCGACTGAACGTGGCCTGGATCGTGTTTTTCCTGTTTTGCGGTGCCGCCAACCTGTTTGTCGCGTTTACCTTTCAAAGCTACTGGGTCGACTTCAAGGTCTTCGGCAGCCTGGGCATGACCGTATTGTTCCTGGTCGGCCAAGGCATCTACCTGTCGCGCCACCTGCATGACACCGACCCTACTACGCCAAAAACCGAGGACTGACATGCTCTACGCCATCATTGCCACCGACGTTGCCAACTCCCTGGAAAAACGCCTGAGCGTGCGCCCGGCCCACGTCGAGCGTCTCAAGCAACTGCAAGCCGAAGGCCGCATCGTGCTGGCTGGCCCACACCCGGCCGTAGACAGCAACGACCCAGGCGACGCCGGCTTCACCGGTAGCCTGATCGTGGCCGAGTTTGCATCCCTCGCCGATGCCAAGGCCTGGGCCAAGGCCGATCCGTATGTCGCGGCCGGCGTCTATGCTGATGTCGTGATCAAGCCGTTCAAGCAAGTCCTGCCTTGACCGTGGAATGTGTCGAATCGATGACGTTCGGCACACGCCTGATGGCTCATTATTCTCGGTAACCTGCCGACAACAGTCTGAATATTCGTGTGGAATCAGGAGTTCCGATGCGCTTAAGTCAGTTGTGTCTGTTGGCAGTGTTAACGATCGGGGCTACGGCCCACGCTGAAGAAACCTCGAACACCGGCAGCTCCACGCCCCTGTCCTTGAGTGCCGGCGCCCAGATCACCGAGTTGCAGCAACGTTTGAAAGAAAGCGAACGCCAGCGCGAAGAACTGGGCAAGCAACTGCAAAACGCAGACGCTGCTCGCGAAAGCGCTCAACTGAGTCGCCTTCGCCAAGAGAACCAACGCCTGGTCCAGCAACTCAAAGAGACACAAGGCGGCGCCTTGACCCGCTGGCTGACCGAGCAACAGCAATGGTTTGTCACCGGTGGGGCCGTCGCACTGATCGCCTTGCTGTGCGGGATCTTCGCCAGCGGTGGGCACCGTCGCCGTCGACAATGGCTAAATTGAGTGAGTCATGAGCGAGCTGTTACTGATAGATGATGACCAGGAGCTCTGTGAGCTGCTGACCAGTTGGTTGAGCCAGGAAGGGTTCCAGGTACGTGCTTGTCATGACGGCTTAAGTGCGCGCAAAGCCTTGGCTGACAGCGCCCCTGCCGCCGTGGTGCTCGACGTGATGCTGCCCGATGGCAGCGGCCTGGAGTTGCTCAAGCAATTGCGCACGGATCACCCGGACCTGCCGGTGTTGATGCTCTCGGCACGTGGCGAGCCACTGGACCGTATCCTCGGCCTGGAACTCGGCGCCGACGACTACCTGGCCAAGCCCTGCGACCCACGGGAACTGACTGCCCGCCTGCGCGCAGTGTTGCGCCGCAGCCATCCGGCGGCGGTGTCTACGCAGCTTGAGCTGGGTGATTTGTGTTTCAGCCCGGTGCGCGGCGTAGTCAGCATCGACGAGCAGGAATTCACCCTCACCGTCTCCGAAAGCCGCCTGCTGGAAGCCTTGCTGCGCCAGCCCGGCGAGCCGTTGGATAAACAGGAACTGGCGCAAATCGCCTTGGGCCGCAAACTGACCCTGTACGACCGCAGCCTGGACATGCACGTCAGCAACCTGCGCAAAAAGATCGGCCCGCACCCGGATGGCCGGCCGCGGATTGTGGCGTTGCGTAGTCGTGGTTACTACTACGCCCCCTGAGCATCAACACTATTCCCTGTGGGAGCTGGCTTGCCAGCTCCCACATTTGACCTCATCTGCCTCGCTGGTTTTGTCAGCTCACATCAAACCCCTCTTTACCCAAGCTTTACGCTCCCCTGACTGCCGCTGACCTTCATCTCCGTAATCTACTCACATCCGGACTCACCGGAATAGAGACAGGAGAATCACCATGCGCAAGACCCTTATCGCTTTGATGTTCGCCGCTGCCCTGCCTACCGTTGCCATGGCTGCGATGCCAGAAGGTCCAGGCCCGATGGGCGGCCCGGAAGGTCACATGATGGGTGGCCCGGGCCACGGCGGTGAACACGGCCCGCGTGGTAAAGGCGGCCCATTCAGCCAACTGGATTTGAGCAAAGAGCAGCGCCAGCAAATCGGCAAGCTGATGGGTGATCAATGGCACGCTCGCAAAGACTTGACCAAGAAGTACCTGGACAAGCTGCCCGCCGCTGACCAGAAAGCCATGCAGGACGAGATTGCCGCCGGCAAGCAGAAAACCCAGGCTGATATCCGCGCCGTGCTGAAACCCGATCAACAGAAGAAATTCGACGAGATCGTCAAGAAACAAGCCGAGCGCCGTGCCGAGTGGAAGGAATTCCAGGCCTGGAAAGCCCAGCAGCCGCAAAAAGCGCAATAATGATCTAGTTTTACCGCCCCAGCCCAGTGGCCACCGCCACTGGGCTTTTCCTGTTTGAGGGTTTCCTGTGCGTTCATTGTTCTGGCGGATCCTGGCCAGTTTCTGGCTGGCAATTGCCTTGGTTGCCGGGTTGTCGATCCTGCTTGGGCATATGCTTAATCAGGATGCCTGGATTCTCAGCCGCCACCCCGGGCTCAACAACCTGGCCGAAGAGTGGACCCAACTCTACGAGACCCAGGGCGAAGACGCCGCCCAGGACTTGCTGCAACAGCGCAAGCGCCAATACCACATCGACGTGCAAGTGCTGAACGAAAGCGGCGACCCGGTGGTGCGCGGCACCTTCCCGCGCCGCGCCGCCGCGTTCGAAGCGCGCCAGAATGACAGCCCGGACGGCCGCCTACCGTGGCGCCGCCTGACCGCCGAGTACACCAGCGACAAAACCGGCGACACCTACCTGCTGATCTACCGCATCCCCCACCCCGAACTGGACGCCTGGCACCGCAACAGCCTGCTCTGGCCGCTCAGTGCCTTGGCGATTGCCCTGGTGGTATTGACCCTGTTCAGCCTGCTGGTGACGCTGTCCATCACCCGCCCCCTCAGCCGTTTGCGGGGTGCGGTGCATGACCTCGGCCAAGCCACCTACCAGCAAAACAGCCTGGCGCAACTGGCCAACCGCCGCGATGAGTTCGGCGTGCTCGCCACCGACTTCAACCGCATGGGCGCGCGCCTGCAAAGCCTGATCAGCAGCCAGCGCCAATTGCTGCGTGATGTGTCCCACGAATTGCGCTCACCCTTGGCCCGCCTGCGCATCGCCCTGGCCCTGGCCGAACGCGCCAGCCCCGAAGAGCGGGAAAAACTCTGGCCGCGGCTGACCCGTGAATGTGATCGCCTGGAGGCCCTGATCAGCGAGATCCTGGTGTTGGCCCGCGTCGATGCCGATAACGCCAGCGCCGAGGACGTCGACCTTTACCCCTTGCTCAAGACCTTGCAGAAAGATGCCCTGCTCAGCGCTCCCGAACAAAACGTGCAACTGAGCGCCGACGCCGGCCTGCACCTCAAAGGCTGGCCAACCATGATCGAACGGGCGGTGGATAACCTGCTGCGCAACGCCTTGCGCTTCAACCCGCCGAACCAGGCGATTGAAGTGCAGGCGCAGCGCCAGGGTGAGCGCATCCTGATCAGCGTGCGCGACCATGGTCCCGGCGTTGAAGCCGAACACCTCGGCCAATTGGGCGAGCCGTTCTACCGCGCCCCCGGCCAGACTGCACAAGGCCACGGCCTGGGCCTGGCAATTGCCCGTCGCGCCGCCGAACGCCACGGCGGCAGCCTGGTCCTGGCCAACCATCCCGAGGGCGGTTTTATCGCCCGTATCGACTTGCCGTTGGAACCCGGGGTTGTCACACCGGCCTGATGATCTTCTATAGTGGCCCTTCTTTAACGGAGGGCCCTTGATGACTGACCTGCTGACATCCATCCAAGCCGCACTCGATTTACCCCACACTCCACTGACCTTTACCGAGGTCGGCGCCCTGCCCTCGACCTTCGCCGTCACCGAACTGGCCAGCGCCAGCATCGGCGCCGCCGGACAGGCCGTGGCCCAGTTGATCCAGCAACAGACGGGGCGTTTGCCGAGCGTTAGCGTAGACCGGCGCCTCGCGTCGTTCTGGTTCTCCTCCTCGATCCGCCCGGTGGGCTGGCAAGTGCCGCCGCTGTGGGATCCCGTGGCCGGCGACTACGCCTGCGCCGATGGCTGGATTCGCTTGCACACCAATGCACCCCATCACCGCGCTGCTGCCGAGCGTGTACTCGGTAAAGTTGCCGACCGTGCCGAGATGGCCAGCAAAGTCGCCACATGGAATGCCGCTGAACTGGAACAGGCGATTGTCGATGAGGGTGGCTGCGCAGCGCAGATGCGTTCGTGGCAGGCCTGGCAAGCCCATCCGCAAGGGTTGGCGGTCAATGCCGAAGCCTTGGTGCAGCGCCAGATGTTTGAAACCACCACCGACAAATCCTGGCTCGGCTCGATAGCGCGGCCGCTGGCGGGGATCAAAGTGCTGGACCTGACCCGCGTGTTGGCTGGCCCCGTGGCCAGTCGTTTTCTTGCGGGCCTGGGCGCGGATGTACTGCGCATCGACTCGCCCACTTGGAATGAACCCGGCGTGGTGCCGGAAATGACGCTGGGCAAACGCTGCGCCCGGCTGGACCTGAAAAACCCCGAAGGCCGGCAAGTATTCGAAAGTCTCCTGAAGGAAGCCGACATCCTGTTCCACGGTTACCGTGCAGACGCCCTTGAGCAACTGGGCTATACCGCCAGCGAACTGCAACACATCGCCCCCGGTTTGATCGACGTCAGCCTCAACGCCTACGGCTGGAGCGGCCCTTGGCGCAATCGCCGGGGCTTCGACAGCCTGGTGCAGATGAGCAGCGGGATTGCTGACGCGGGCATGGCCTGGAAACGGGCCGACCAACCGGTGCCGCTGCCGTTGCAGGCGCTGGATCACGCCACCGGGTATTTGATGGCGGCCAGTGCGATTCAGGCGTTGAGTGAGCGGTTGAAGTCGGGACGCGGTGGCTCGGCGTTGCTGTCGTTGGCACGTACCGCGACATTGCTGGTAGAGGCTGGGCAAGTGCCGGAACAACTGGCGTTGCGGGCAGAAGAAGCAGGGGATCAGGGGTTGGTGGTGGAGCAGACCGCTTGGGGCCAGGCTCATCGGTTGTTACCACCAGTGACCATCAGTGGCACGCCGTTGCAGTGGGATTTGCCGGCGGGGGAATTGGGGTCGCATCGGGCTCAGTGGTGACCCCACTACCGCTATCGGGGGCAAGTCGAATCGTCGCACGGCCCCTCCCACATTGACTGTATTCACACATTTTGAATTGTGAACACGGTAAGTGTGGGAGGGGGCTTGCCCCCGATGAGTCCAGCACAGCCACCATCAATCCCCCCGGCCAAGCGACGTCCACAAATGCTGCGCCGCATACGCCCGCAACGGTCGCCACGCCTCGGCCCGGGCTGACAATTGCCGCGCCGACACCGGTCCGCCCTCCAACGCCGCCAACGCGTTGATCAAGCCGATATCCCCCGACGCAAACGCATCCGCCTCGCGCATCTGGCGCATGGCGATGTATTGCGCCGTCCAATCGCCAATCCCCGGCAAGGCTACCAACCGCGCCACGCTGTCCTTGAGACTGGCCTTGGGTTCGAATAATTGCGGATCATCCAACAACGCCTGGGCAACACCAGACAAGGTACGCCCACGGGCCTTGGGCATGCCCAGGGTCGCCAGGTCCGCCACCGCCAACACCTCGGCCTCAGGGAAAACATGGGTGATGCCAGCGTAGGGTGTTTCAAGTGGCTGGCCATATTGCGCCACCAACTTACCCGCCAGGCGAATCGCCGCCACCACCGTGATCTGCTGGCCCAGCACCGCGCGAATCGCCAACTCCAGGCCATCCCAAGTGCCTGGAACCCGCAGGCCCGGGCGCGCCGCCACCAACTGCGCCATCAGTGGGTCGGCTGCCAACTGCGGGTTGATCAACTGCGGCTGGGCGTCCAGGTCAAACATATTGCGCAGACGCCGCTCAATCTCCGGCAGCGCCGCCGCATCGGGAAAATCCACAGCGACGTCCAACCAATCCCCCGCCCCCGGTGCCACGCTGATCCAGCCATGCTGCCCATCCACACCGATACTGCGCCGATACACACCCGCCTCCACGATCTCCATCCCGCTGATCGCCCGCATCGACAAAAAAACCACCATCGCCGCCCAGTCATAGGGCGGCTGATACGCCAGTTTCACAACGACAACACTCCGCTGTACAAGCCATACGCCGCCAGCCCTGCGCCAGCGACCACGCAGCTGAAAATGCCTTTTTCCATGTGGGTAAACAAGGGCTGGCCCTGCTCGCGCTTGGCCAGGGCAAACAGGATCACGCCCGGTGCATACAACAGCGCCGATAGCAGCAGGTACTTCAAGCCGCCGGCGTACAGCAGCCAGACGGCGTAACCCAGGGCGATCAGGCCCACCAGCAAGTCCTTCATGCGCCGGCGCGGGGCGTCTTCATAGGTTTCGCCGCGCCCGCTCAACAGCACTGCGTAGGCCGCCGACCACAGGTACGGCACCAGGATCATCGACGACGCCAGGTAAATCAGCGTGGTGTAGGTGCTCTGGGAAAACAGCGTAATCACCAGGAACACCTGGATCATTACATTGGTCAGCCACAGGGCGTTGACCGGCACCTGGTTGGCATTTTCTTTCTTCAAGAACGCGGGCATGGTCTTGTCGTGGGCCGTCGCGTACAGGATCTCGGCACACAGCAACGCCCAAGAGAGCAAAGCGCCCAACAGTGACACCGCCAGGCCGATGCTGATCGCCATCGCGCCCCACGGCCCGACGATATGTTCCAACACACCGGCCAGGGACGGGTTCTGCAACTGCGCCAGCTCCGGTTGGCTCATGATCCCCAGGGACAGCACGTTCACCAGTACCAGCAGCGCCAGCACACCAAGGAACCCGATCACCGTGGCGCGGCCCACATCCGAGCGTTTTTCGGCGCGGGCCGAGTAGACGCTGGCGCCTTCGATGCCGATAAACACAAACACGGTGACCAGCATCATGTGGCGCACCTGGTCCACCACACTGCCCATGTTCGGGTTGCCCAGTCCCCAGACATCGCGGGTGAAGATATCCGCCTTGAACGCCACCGCCGCGATCACGATAAACATCAGCAGCGGCACGATCTTCGCCACCGTGGTCACCTGGTTGATGAACGCCGCCTCCTTGATCCCGCGCATCACCAGAAAATGCACGGCCCACAGCAGCAGCGACGCGCAGACAATCGCCACCGGTGTATTGCCCTGGCCAAACACCGGGAAAAAGTAGCCGAGGGTACTAAATAGCAACACGAAGTAACCGACGTTGCCCATCCAGGCGCTGATCCAATAGCCCCATGCCGAGGAAAACCCCATGTAGTCGCCAAACCCGGCCTTGGCATAGGCGTACACCCCGGAATTCAAATCGGGCTTGCGGTTGGCCAGGGTCTGGAACACGAACGCCAGGGTCAGCATGCCAATGGCAGTAATCCCCCAGCCAATCAAAATCGCGCCGACCTCTGCACGGGCCGCCATGTTCTGCGGCAGGGAGAAAATCCCCCCGCCGATCATCGACCCCACCACCAGGGCGATCAGGGCGCTGAGTCGAAGTTTCTGGGTCGACTGGGACATGAAGACTCCTGCATCCATAACAATTTGAGCGGACAACCGTGCACTCAACTAATTAACTCATCGAGTGTAGCGTTTATTAGAGACGGCGATAAAACAAACACGCTCATAACCAAATGGCCTGTCAATTTATGCCACTTGGGACTATTTAGATTTTAAATACTGCGCTGCACATAACGCTTATAGCGCTTTTGTGAAACATCGTTCAAAAAGTTTGCACATCCTAGAAAACGGTCTAGCTTCAAACGTCCATAGACCTGACTAATTGATTAACCACAAATGAAGGAAGCGCTCTGGCAAGCGCCTTTCAGAGGACACTTATCGCCTGCGAGTTTCCAACCTAAGTCATTAATTCACAATGGAATGTGCCAATGAAGTGATCTGAGTCAGCTGTTTGAATAGCGCACGGAATTATTCTGTGGTCTCTCTTCTCCTGCATTGGAGTCACGCAATGTCTGAAACTCCCGGAAAACTTAAGCTTGGTGCACTGGTTGCACTTGTCGTGGGTTCGATGATTGGTGGCGGGATCTTCTCACTGCCGCAGAACATGGCTGCCAGCGCCGACGTCGGCGCGGTATTGATTGGTTGGGTGATTACCGCCATCGGCATGTTGACCCTCGCTTTTGTGTTCCAGACCCTCGCCAACCGCAAGCCCGACCTCGACGGCGGTGTGTACGCCTATGCCAAGGCCGGTTTCGGCGACTACATGGGTTTCTCGTCGGCCTGGGGCTACTGGATCAGTGCCTGGTTGGGCAACGTCGGTTACTTCGTGTTGCTGTTCAGCACCCTCGGTTACTTCTTCCCGATCTTTGGCGAAGGCAACACGCCGGCGGCCGTCATTGGTGCGTCGGTGCTGCTGTGGGCCGTGCACTTTCTGGTGCTGCGCGGGATCAAGGAAGCGGCGTTTATCAACCTGGTGACCACCGTCGCCAAGGTGGTGCCGCTGGTGCTGTTCGTGTTGATCGCGCTGTTCGCGTTCAAGCTGGAGATCTTCACCGCTGACATCTGGGGCGTGAAAAACCCGGACCTGGGCAGTGTGATGAACCAGGTGCGCAACATGATGCTGGTCACCGTGTGGGTGTTTATCGGCATCGAGGGCGCGAGCATCTTCTCGTCCCGTGCGGAAAAACGCTCCGACGTCGGCAAGGCCACCGTCATCGGCTTTATCACCGTGCTGCTGTTCCTGATGCTGGTGAACGTGCTGTCCCTGGGGATCATGACCCAACCGGAACTGGCCAAGCTGCAGAACCCGTCGATGGCCGCTGTGCTGGAGCATGTGGTGGGCCACTGGGGCGCGGTGCTGATCAGCGTCGGCTTGATCATTTCCTTGCTGGGTGCGCTGCTGTCGTGGGTGCTGCTGTGTGCGGAGATCATGTTCGCCGCCGCCAAGGACCACACCATGCCGGAGTTCCTGCGCAAGGAAAACGCCAACCATGTGCCGGTCAACGCCCTGTGGCTGACCAACGCCATGGTGCAGCTGTTCCTGGTGATCACGTTGTTCTCGGCCAGCACTTACCTGTCGCTGATCTACCTCGCCACCTCGATGATCCTGGTGCCTTACCTGTGGTCGGCGGCCTACGCCCTGTTGCTGGCAGTGCGCGGTGAAACCTACGAGAACGCTCTGCAAGAGCGCAAGAAAGACCTGTTTATCGGCGCTATCGCCCTGGTGTACGCGATCTGGCTGCTCTACGCCGGCGGCACCAAATACCTGCTGCTCTCCGCCCTGCTCTACGCCCCCGGCGCGATCCTGTTCGCCAAAGCCAAGCGTGAACTGGGCAAACCGATTTTCACCAATGTCGAGAAGCTGATTTTCGCCGCAGTGGTCATTGGCGCCCTGGTGGCGGCCTTTGGACTCTACGACGGCTTCCTGACTTTGTAACTTGTGTTTATTGGAGGATCTGAAATGACCACGGAAAAAGTGAAGTACGGCGTCCATTCCGAAGCCGGCAAACTGCGCAAAGTCATGGTGTGCTCCCCAGGCTTGGCCCACCAGCGGCTGACCCCCAACAACTGCGATGAACTGCTGTTCGATGACGTGCTGTGGGTGGCCCAGGCCAAGCGCGACCATTTCGACTTCGTCACCAAGATGCGCGAGCGGGATATTGATGTGCTAGAAATGCACAACCTGCTCACCGACATCGTTGCCATCCCTGAAGCGCTGGACTGGATTCTGGAGCGCAAGATCACCGCCAACCAGGTCGGCCTCGGCCTGGTCAACGAAGTCGGTTCATGGCTGCGCAGCCTGGAACCGCGCAAGGTCGCTGAGTTCCTGATCGGCGGTGTGTCGGCTGATGACCTGCCGACCAGTTTCGGTGGCAAGACCATCGAAATGTTCCGCGACTTCCTCGGCCACTCCAGCTTTATCCTGCCGCCGCTGCCGAACACCCAGTTCACTCGCGACACCACCTGCTGGATCTACGGCGGCGTCACACTCAACCCGATGTACTGGCCGGCGCGACGTCAGGAAACCCTGCTGACCACCGCCATCTACAAATTCCACCCCGAGTTCACCAACGCCGACTTCCAGATCTGGTACGGCGACCCCGACCAGGAACACGGCAATGCCACCCTTGAAGGCGGCGACGTGATGCCGATTGGCAATGGCGTGGTGTTGATCGGCATGGGCGAGCGTTCTTCGCGCCAGGCCATCGGCCAACTGGCGCTGAACCTGTTCAAGCACAAAGCGGTGGAGCGCGTGATCGTCGCCGGCCTGCCCAAATCCCGCGCCGCCATGCACCTGGACACCGTGTTCAGCTTCTGCGACCGCGACTTGGTCACCATCTTCCCCGAAGTGGTCAACCAGATCGTCGCGTTCAGCCTGCGTCCTGACGACAGCAAACCCGGTGGCATCGACGTGCGCCGTGAAGACGCAAGCTTCCTCGATGTGGTCGCCACCGCTCTCAAGCTCAAGGCCCTGCGCGTGGTGGAAACCGGCGGCAACGCCTTCGCCGCCGAACGCGAGCAATGGGACGACGGCAACAACGTGGTGGCCGTAGAGCCCGGCGTGGTCATCGGCTACGACCGCAACACCTACACCAACACCCTGCTGCGCAAGGCCGGCGTGGAAGTGATCACCATCAGCGCCGGTGAACTGGGCCGTGGCCGTGGCGGTGGCCACTGCATGACCTGCCCGATCATCCGCGACCCAATCGACTACTAAGCGACCCTCCACCCGGCGGCTTCCACCCGAAGCCGACCGGGCCGATGACCGAATCCAAGGAGAATCATCATGGCGTTCAACATCCACAACCGCAGCCTGCTCAGCCTGGAACACCACACCCCGCGCGAGTTGCGCTACCTGCTGGACCTGTCCCGCGACCTCAAGCGCGCCAAGTACACCGGCACCGAACAACAACACCTCAAAGGCAACAACATTGCGCTGATCTTCGAAAAAACCTCGACCCGCACCCGTTGCGCCTTCGAAGTGGCGGCCTATGACCAGGGTGCCAACGTCACTTATATCGACCCGGGCTCCTCGCAGATCGGCCACAAAGAAAGCATGAAAGACACCGCCCGTGTGCTGGGGCGCATGTACGACGCCATCGAATACCGTGGCTTCAAGCAGGAAATCGTCGAAGAACTGGCCAAGTTCGCCGGCGTGCCGGTGTTCAACGGCCTGACCGATGAATACCACCCCACCCAGATGATCGCCGACGTGCTGACGATGCGCGAACACGCCGACAAGCCGATCCACGAGATCAGCTACGCCTACCTCGGCGACGCCCGCAACAACATGGGCAACTCGTTGCTGCTGGTGG
Source organism: Pseudomonas nabeulensis (assembly GCF_004682045.1). GTDB lineage: Bacteria > Pseudomonadota > Gammaproteobacteria > Pseudomonadales > Pseudomonadaceae > Aquipseudomonas > Aquipseudomonas nabeulensis. The sequence continues at coordinate 168,429 of NZ_QUZT01000003.1, read as the reverse complement.
GCGCCAAGCTCGGCATGGACGTGCGCATCTGCGCGCCAAAAGCCCTGTGGCCACATGACGATCTGGTGGGCCGCTGCAAAAAATACGCGGAAGAAAGCGGCGCCCGCATCACCCTCACCGAAGACCCGAAAGCCGCGGTCAAAGGCGTGGACTTTATCCACACCGACGTATGGGTCTCGATGGGCGAGCCCGTGGAAGCCTGGGCCGAGCGTATCGAGCAACTGCTGCCGTACCAGGTGAACGCCGAGCTGATGAAAGCCACCGGCAATGCACGCACCAAGTTCATGCACTGCCTGCCCGCGTTCCACAACAGCGACACCAAGGTCGGCAAGCAGATTGCCGAGCAGTACCCGCATTTGGCCAATGGCATCGAGGTGACGGACGACGTGTTCGAGTCGCCGGCGTGTATTGCCTTTGAGCAGGCGGAGAACCGCATGCATACCATCAAGGCGATTTTGGTCTCCACCCTGGCTGACCTGTAACTGAAGGAATGCGGTCAAATTGTGGGAGGGGGCTTGCCCCCGATTGCAGGGTGTCAGTCAACAATTTTACAACTGACACACCCCTATCGGGGGCAAGCCCCCTCCCACATTGACCGCGTTCACAACGAAGAATTACGGAAGGACTTTTGTATGCGTATCGTCGTTGCACTGGGCGGTAACGCCCTGCTCCGCCGTGGTGAACCCATGACAGCGGACAACCAACGCGCCAATATCCGGATCGCCACCGAACAGATTGCCAAGATCCACCCCGGCAACGAACTGGTAATCGCCCACGGCAATGGTCCGCAAGTCGGCCTGCTGTCGTTGCAGGCGGCGGCCTACACCCAGGTTTCACCGTACCCGCTGGACGTGCTGGGCGCCGAAACCGAAGGCATGATCGGCTACATCATCGAACAGGAACTGGGCAACCTGCTGGACTTCGAAGTGCCCTTCGCCACCTTGCTTACCCAAGTCGAAGTCGACGCCAAGGACCCGGCCTTCAAGAACCCTACCAAGCCTATCGGCCCGGTGTACTCCAAGGCCGAAGCGGAAAAACTGGCCGCTGAAAAAGGCTGGGCGATCGCACCGGATGGCGACAAGTACCGCCGCGTGGTCGCCAGCCCTCGCCCGAAACGCATCTTTGAAATCCGTCCGATCAAGTGGCTGCTGGAAAAAAGCAGCATCGTGATCTGCGCCGGCGGTGGCGGTATCCCGACTATGTACGGCGAAGATGGCAAGCTGCGCGGCATCGAAGCGGTGATCGACAAGGACCTGTGCTCGTCGCTGCTGGCCTCACAACTGGAAGCCGATTTGCTGGTGATCGCTACCGACGTCAACGCGGCGTTTATCGACTACGGTAAACCCACCCAGAAGGCTATCGGTCAGGCCCACCCGGACGAAATGGAAAAACTCGGCTTCGCCGCCGGTTCCATGGGGCCCAAGGTGCAAGCTGCCTGCGAGTTCGCCCGCAAGACTGGCAAAACCGCGGTCATCGGTTCACTCTCGGACATCGAAGCCATCGTCCAGGGCAGCGCCGGCACACGCATCAGCACGGCAAAACCTGGCATCACCTACCTGTGAAGTTGAGGAGAAACGCCTATGGCCATCTTTGAACCGGGTCACTTGCACGTCGAACGTCATGCGCTGAATGCTCAGGACTACAGCTACAACCTGTGTATCGACTACGAGGTCAGCCAAGACCCCAAGGAAGGCAAGGGCATGCTGTTCAAGCTGCACGGCTCGGTACAGGGCAAGGACCTCAAGGAAGAATTCTTCTTGCCTAAGGACCAGGCGTTCGACTTCGCACGGCATGCGATGAACATCGCGCAGAAATACGGCATGCCGAAGATCGCCGTGTTGAATGGGTCGATGCACAAGCAATACGACCTGATGTTCGAGGATGTGCGGCATCAACTGGATGTGAAACCGGGCGACCCGATCAAGCCTGAGCACTTGGAATAACTGATACAACTCAGCTTCAAATGTGGGAGGGGGCTTGCCCCCTCCCACATTTGGTTCTGCATCGCCTGCAAGGCATACTTGCCGCCTCTCGCTTCCCAGAATTGTCAGCCCCCCCATGCGTATCCACGTCAGCTTCATCGACCGCGTCGGCATCACCCAGGAAGTCCTGGCCCTGCTCGGTGGGCGTAATCTCAACCTGGATGCGGTGGAGATGGTGCCGCCCAACGTCTATATCGACGCGCCAACCCTGAGCGCTGACGTCCTCGAAGAACTGCGCGATGCGCTGTTCAGCGTGCACGGCGTACAGGCGGTGACGGTAGTCGACATCCTCCCCGGTCAACGCCGCCACCTGCAACTCGACGCCCTGCTGGCCGCCATGACCGACCCGGTGCTGGCCCTGGACAGTGCGGGCAAGATCCTGCTGGCCAACCCGGCGTTGATCGCCCTCTACGGTCGCGAACCGGCGGGGGAAAGCATCAGCGAACTGTTCAACGACCCGGCGCTACTGGCCACGTTGCTGGAACAAGGTTTTCGCCTGCCGCTGCGGGAGATCAGCGTCAACGGCCAGACCTTGCTGCTGGACGCCACGCCGATCACCGATGCAGGCGCGCTGCTGACCCTCTATCAACCCAACCGTATCGGCGAGCAACTGTCGGCGCTGCACCATGACCATGCCGAAGGGTTCGATGCGCTGCTCGGCGAATCCCCGGTGATTCGCACCCTCAAGGCGCGGGCGCAGCGGGTGGCAGCATTGGATGCCCCGCTGTTGATCCAGGGCGAAACCGGCACCGGCAAAGAGTTGGTCGCACGGGCCTGTCATGCCATCAGTGCACGCCACAGTGCGCCGTTCCTGGCGCTGAACTGCGCGGCGTTGCCGGAGAACCTCGCCGAAAGCGAGTTGTTCGGTTACGCGCCGGGCGCCTTTACCGGCGCGCAACGGGGTGGCAAACCGGGGCTGATGGAACTGGCCAACCAGGGCACGGTGTTTCTCGATGAGATCGGTGAGATGTCGCCGTACCTGCAAGCCAAGCTGCTGCGCTTTCTCAACGACGGCAGCTTCCGCCGCGTCGGGGGCGACCGTGAAGTGAAGGTTAACGTGCGCATTCTCAGCGCGACCCACCGCGACCTGGAAAAAATGGTCAGTGAAGGCACCTTCCGCGAAGACCTGTTCTATCGCCTCAACGTGCTCAACGTCGAAGTGCCGCCCCTGCGCCAACGTGGCCAGGACATCCTGTTGCTGGCGCGCTATTTCATGCAGCAGGCCTGCGCGCAGATCCAACGCCCGGTCTGCCGCCTGGCGCCCGGCACTTACCCGGCGCTGTTGGGCAACCCTTGGCCGGGCAATGTGCGGCAACTGCAAAACGTGATCTTCCGCGCCGCCGCCATCTGTGAAGGCAGCCTGGTGGACATTGGCGACCTGGACATCGCCGGCACCTCGGTGGCGCGCCAGAGCGATAACGAAGTCGATAGTTTGGAACAGGCCGTTGAAGACTTCGAACGCAGCCTGTTGGAGAAGCTCTACAGCAGCTATCCCTCGACGCGGCAATTGGCCAGTCGGTTGCAAACCTCCCATACCGCGATTGCCCATCGCCTGCGCAAGTACGGCATCCCGAACAAGCCCTGAACCCATGTGAAATGCAATCAACTGTGGGAGGGGGCTTGCCCCCGATGGCGGTGTGTCAGTGGAAGATAAGTTGACTGACACACCGCAATCGGGGGCAAGCCCCCTCCCACATTGACCTCATTTCAAATGATTGAATGCATTCCAATTTTGGTCCAGGAACGACATCGGCTGTACCGAAAGCGCTACAGCGTAACGATATCGCTACAACCCTGCTTTTCACGCGCCATGCAAGGCTTTGATCCACATAGGCTTTTTTTCTTGCGCGCAACTGTAGCGAAATCGCTACACCCTCACTGCATAAGTCTATAACCACTTTTATTAACTCATTGATTTATAACGATTTAATAACATTGGCCGCGATCTTGCTAAGCAACTCCTCATTATTCCGTCCACCAGGCGAATCTGGCCCCGAGGAGTTTCCATGAGCGAGTTGCGTTTCACTGAAGATCACGAATGGCTGCGCGCCGAAGCCGACGGCAGCGTCACCGTGGGTATCACCGCTTTCGCGCAGAACGCGCTGGGTGATGTGGTTTTCGTGCAACTGCCGGAGTTGCAGGCCTACGACAAAGGCGCTGAAGCCGCCACCGTGGAGTCGGTCAAGGCCGCCAGCGGCGTGTACATGCCCCTGACCGGTGAAGTGCTGCAAGTGAACGAACAATTGAGCGACAGCCCGGAACTGGTCAACGAAGACCCGCTGGGCGAAGGCTGGTTCTTCCGCTTCAAACCGGCCGATGCCGGGGCGGTAGCTAAACTGTTGGATCAGGACGCGTACGACCGCCTGATCAAAGCCAACGCTGAAGCTTGAGGAGCGCGCAATGACCGTTAACATCACCACCGCCAACGAATTCATCGCCCGCCACATCGGCCCGCGCCAGGAAGATGAGCAGCACATGCTCGCCACCCTGGGTTTTGATTCCCTGGAAGCCCTGAGCGCCAGCGTGATCCCGGAAAGCATCAAGGGCACCAGCGTGCTCGGCCTGGAAGACGGCCTGAGCGAGGCCGACGCCCTGGCCAAGATCAAGGCCATTGCCGGCAAGAATCAACTGTTCAAGACCTATATCGGCCAGGGCTACTACAACTGCCATACGCCGTCGCCGATCCTGCGCAACCTGCTGGAAAACCCGGCCTGGTACACCGCCTACACCCCGTACCAACCGGAAATTTCCCAAGGCCGCCTGGAAGCGCTGCTGAATTTTCAGACCCTGATCAGCGACCTCACCGGCCTGCCGATTGCCAACGCCTCCCTGCTCGATGAAGCCACCGCCGCCGCCGAAGCCATGACCTTCTGCAAACGCCTGAGCAAGAACAAAGGCAGCAACGCCTTCTTCGCTTCGATCCACAGCCACCCGCAAACCCTCGACGTGCTGCGCACCCGTGCCGAACCGTTGGGCATTGACGTGGTGGTAGGCGATGAACGTGAGCTGACCGACGTCAGCCCGTTCTTCGGCGCCCTGCTGCAATACCCGGCGAGCAACGGTGACGTGTTCGACTACCGCGAGCTGACCGAGCGTTTCCACGCCGCCAACGCGTTGGTAGCGGTGGCCGCCGACCTGCTGGCCCTGACCCTGCTGACACCGCCGGGCGAATTCGGCGCCGACGTGGCCATCGGCAGCGCGCAACGCTTCGGCGTGCCGCTGGGCTTTGGTGGCCCGCACGCAGCGTATTTCTCCACCAAGGATGCGTTCAAACGCGATATGCCAGGCCGTCTGGTTGGCGTGTCCGTCGACCGTTTCGGCAAGCCGGCCCTGCGCCTGGCCATGCAGACCCGCGAGCAACATATCCGCCGTGAAAAAGCCACGTCGAACATCTGCACCGCCCAAGTGCTGCTGGCCAACATCGCCAGTATGTACGCCGTCTACCACGGCCCTAAAGGCCTGACCCAGATCGCCCAGCGTGTACACCAGTTGACCGCGATCCTGGCCAACGGCCTGACCACCCTGGGCTTCAAGGTCGAGCAAGAACACTTCTTCGACACCCTCACCCTCAATACCGGCGCCCAAACCGCCGCCCTGCACGACAAGGCCCGCGACCAGCGCATCAACCTGCGTGTGGTAGACAGTGAGCGTGTTGGCGTGTCGGTGGACGAGACCACCACCCAGGCCGATATCGAAACCCTGTGGGCGATCTTCGCCGATGGCAAAGCCCTGCCGGCGTTCACGGCCAAGGTCGACGCGACCCTGCCAACCGCGCTGCTGCGCCAATCGCCTGTGCTCAGCCACCCGGTGTTCAACCGCTATCACTCCGAAACCGAGCTGATGCGCTACCTGCGCAAGCTGGCCGACAAGGACCTGGCGCTGGACCGCACCATGATCCCGCTGGGTTCGTGCACCATGAAGCTCAACGCCGCCAGCGAAATGATCCCGGTGACCTGGGCCGAGTTCGGTGCCCTGCACCCGTTCGCTCCAGCCGAGCAAAGCGCCGGCTACCTGGAGCTGACCTCCGACCTGGAAGCCATGCTCTGCGCGGCCACCGGTTATGACGCGATCTCCCTGCAACCAAACGCCGGTTCCCAGGGCGAGTACGCCGGCCTGTTGGCGATTCGTGCCTATCACCAGAGCCGTGGCGATGAGCGCCGCGACATCTGCCTGATCCCGTCGTCGGCCCACGGCACCAACCCGGCTACCGCCAACATGGCGGGCATGCGCGTGGTGGTCACCGCCTGCGATGCACGCGGCAACGTGGATATCGAAGACCTGCGCGCCAAGGCCATCGAGCACCGCGACCACCTCGCCGCACTGATGATCACCTATCCGTCCACCCACGGTGTGTTCGAAGAAGGCATCCGCGAAATTTGCGGCATCATCCACGACAACGGCGGCCAGGTGTACATCGACGGCGCCAACATGAACGCCATGGTCGGCCTGTGCGCGCCGGGCAAGTTCGGCGGCGACGTGTCCCACCTGAACCTGCACAAAACCTTCTGCATTCCCCACGGCGGTGGCGGCCCGGGTGTTGGCCCGATTGGCGTCAAGTCGCACCTCACGCCATTCCTGCCGGGCCACGCGGCCATGGAGCGCAAGGAAGGCGCGGTGTGTGCGGCGCCGTTCGGCAGCGCGAGCATCCTGCCGATCACCTGGATGTACATCAGCATGATGGGCGGCGCGGGCCTCAAGCGCGCTTCGCAGCTGGCGATCCTGAATGCCAACTACATTTCCCGTCGCCTGGAAGAGCACTACCCCGTGCTGTACACCGGCAGCAACGGCCTGGTGGCGCATGAATGCATCCTGGATTTGCGCCCACTCAAGGACAGCAGCGGCATCAGCGTGGATGACGTGGCCAAGCGCCTGATCGACTTTGGTTTCCATGCGCCAACCATGTCGTTCCCGGTGGCCGGCACCCTGATGATCGAGCCGACCGAAAGTGAATCCAAGGAAGAACTGGACCGCTTCTGCAACGCCATGATCGCCATCCGCGAAGAAATTCGCGCCGTGGAAAACGGCACCCTGGACAAGGACGACAACCCACTGAAAAACGCACCACACACTGCCGCTGAACTGGTGAGCGAGTGGACCCACCCGTACACTCGCGAGCAAGCGGTGTACCCGGTGCCGTCGTTGATCGAAGGCAAGTACTGGCCGCCGGTGGGTCGAGTGGACAATGTGTTTGGGGATCGCAACCTGGTGTGTGCGTGCCCTTCTATCGAGAGCTACGCATAACCTAAAGGTCAAGTAGGTCAAATGTGGGAGGGGGCTTGCCCCCGATAGCGGTGTATCAGTTGACAACTCTGGTGGCTGACACACTGCTATCGGGGGCAAGCCGAATCGTCGCACCGCCCCTCCCACACTGACCGAGTCAAATAATAAGAAACCGGAGAACCACTCATGTCCTTAAGCGTGTTCGACCTGTTCAAGATTGGCATCGGCCCCTCCAGTTCCCACACCGTCGGCCCGATGCGCGCCGCCGCCCGATTCGTCGAAGGCCTCAAGCGTGACAACCTGTTGAGCGCCACCACCAGCATCAAGGTGGAGCTCTACGGTTCGCTGGGTGCCACCGGCAAAGGCCACGGCAGCGACAAGGCTGTACTGCTCGGCCTCGAAGGCGAACACCCGGACACCGTGAACACCGAAACCGTGGCCACGCGCCTGGCGCACATGCGCAAGGACGGCCGCCTGAATTTGCTCGGCGAACACAGCATTGCGTTCAACGAGAAAGAACACCTGGCGATGATCCGCAAACCCCTCGCCTACCATCCCAACGGCATGATTTTTCGTGCCTTCGACGCCGCCAACATTCAAATCCGCAGCCGTGAGTACTACTCCGTCGGCGGTGGTTTTGTGGTGGATGAAGACGCCGCCGGCGCCGACCGCATTGTCGAAGACGCGACACCGCTGACCTTCCCGTTCAAGAGTGCCAAGGACCTGCTCGGTCATTGCGCCACCTACGGGTTGTCCATCAGCCAAGTGATGCTGACCAACGAAAGCGCCTGGCGCCCGGAAGCGGAAACCCGCGCCGGTTTACTCAATATCTGGCAAGTGATGCAGGATTGTGTAGACGCGGGCTGTCGCAATGAAGGAGTGCTGGCCGGCGGTTTGAAGGTCAAGCGCCGGGCGGCGGCGTTGCACCGGCAACTGTGCAAGAACCCGGAATCTTCGCTGCGCGATCCGTTGTCGGTGCTGGACTGGGTCAACCTCTATGCGCTGGCGGTCAACGAAGAAAACGCCAACGGCGGGCGCGTGGTCACGGCGCCCACCAATGGTGCAGCCGGAATTGTGCCGGCGGTGCTGCATTACTACATGCGCTTTATTCCCGGCGCAAACGAAGACGGCGTGGTGCGCTTCCTGCTCACCGCCGCCGCCATCGGCATTCTGTACAAGGAAAACGCCTCGATCTCCGGCGCCGAAGTCGGCTGCCAGGGCGAGGTCGGCGTGGCGTGCTCCATGGCCGCTGGCGCCCTGTGCGAAGTGCTGGGCGGCACGGTGTCCCAAGTGGAAAACGCCGCCGAGATCGGCATGGAACATAACCTCGGCCTGACGTGCGACCCGATTGGCGGGCTGGTGCAGGTGCCGTGCATCGAGCGCAATGCCATGGGCTCGGTGAAAGCCATCAATGCAGTGCGCATGGCCTTGCGTGGTGACGGGCAGCATTTTGTGTCCCTCGACAAGGTCATCCGCACCATGCGCCAGACCGGCGCCGATATGAAAAGCAAATACAAGGAAACCGCCCGTGGCGGTTTGGCGGTCAACATTATCGAGTGCTGACGCCCCCAGGCGCGCCAGCACGTTTTTCAGGAGCTGAATATGTCCACCGAAACCCTGTTGAAAACCCCATTGCACGCACTGCACATCGAACTTGGTGCACGCATGGTGCCCTTCGCCGGCTACGACATGCCGGTGCAGTACCCGCTGGGCGTGATGAAAGAGCACCTGCACACCCGTGACCAGGCCGGGCTGTTCGACGTGTCCCACATGGGCCAGATCCGCCTGACCGGCGCGAATGCCGCCAAGGCCCTGGAAACCCTGGTGCCGGTTGACATCATCGACCTGCCGGTGGGCATGCAACGCTACGCAATGTTCACCAACGACCAGGGCGGCATCCTCGACGACCTGATGGTGGCCAACCTGGGTAACGATGAGTTGTTCCTGGTGGTCAACGCCGCCTGCAAGGACCAGGACCTGGCCCACCTGCGCCAGCACATTGCCGACCAGTGCAGCATCGAGCCGCTGTTCGAAGAACGTGCCCTGCTCGCCCTGCAAGGCCCGGCGGCGGTGAAGGTCCTGGCGCGCCTGGCACCGGAAGTCACCAAGATGACCTTCATGCAGTTCGCCACTCTGCGCCTGCTGGGTGTGGATTGCTACGTCAGCCGTTCGGGCTACACCGGTGAAGACGGTTTTGAAATTTCCGTGCCTGCCGCCAATGCCGAAAGCCTGGCCCGCAGCCTGCTGGCCGAGACCGAAGTACAACCGATCGGCCTGGGCGCCCGCGACTCCCTGCGCCTGGAAGCCGGCCTGTGCCTGTACGGCCACGATATGAACACCGAGACCACGCCGATTGAAGCCAGCCTGCTGTGGGCGATCTCCAAGGCCCGTCGTGCCGATGGCGCACGTGCCGGTGGTTTCCCCGGTGCCGACCGCATTTTCACCCAGCAACAAACCGGTGTGAGCCGCAAGCGCGTCGGCTTGTTGCCACAGGAGCGCACACCGGTACGTGAAGGCGCAGAAATTGTCGACGAGCACGGCACCGTGATCGGCAGCGTGTGCAGCGGCGGGTTTGGCCCGACATTGGGCGGCCCGTTGGCCATGGGTTACCTGGACAGCGCGCTCACCGCCCTGGACACCGAAGTGTCTGCGTTGGTACGTGGGAAAAAGGTGCCACTTCGTGTAAGTAAAATGCCATTTGTGCCACAGCGTTACTATCGTGGCTGAGCAACTGTTCCTATAAGTAACGCGGTTGCGTTACGTGCACTAATCTGTAACGCAACCGCCATAAAACAGTGCAGTGACGATAGTCATTACTTAAGGAAACAACCTATAACCAGTGACTAACTCTATCGAATAAGTCGAATCCAAAATGTTGACCGAAGTGTCATGATGCCGAGCAATAGCTAGGCTTTAGGCAGGGCTTGTCTTTTCGCTATTAGTTGGCGTAGAGTTTGATCACTGTGTTTGCATGGGTCGCTTTGAACCTGGACCTGGGCAGTAGCCAATAGTTTGCTACAACCCGTTCGACGTCTCTTACTTTCCTGCAACCCAGCCCAGTACTCTTTCATTGGAAAGAGGCTGTCATTAATTTTTAGCGTCAAAGGAAAGAAGAAAATGTCTGATCAACGTCAGAGCGGTACCGTCAAGTGGTTTAACGACGAGAAAGGGTTTGGTTTTATCACTCCAGAAAGCGGTCCGGATCTGTTCGTGCATTTCCGCGCTATTCAAGGCAATGGCTTCAAGAGCCTGAAAGAAGGCCAGAAGGTCACTTTCAAAGCCGTGCAAGGCCAAAAAGGCATGCAGGCTGACGAAGTACAAGCAGAAGGCTGATCCCGACTGCGACAAAAAGCCCCTGATATGACATCAGGGGCTTTTTTATGCGCGTTATTTCGTACTATGGGTTTTTCTCCAGAGACCCTGCCATGTCCAAACCCCTGCTGAGCCCCCAAGGCGAATTCCCCGCTGTTGGCCTGGGCCGTCGTCTGGCAGCGATGTTCTACGACTTTTTGCTGTGCACCGCCCTGCTGATCGTCACCGCGTTTATCTACAAACTGGTGTGGATCGCCTTCGTGGGCGAAGCCAGGATGCGCACCCTCACCGAATCCGGCGCGCTGGACGGCGACCCGTTGTTGTCGACGATTCTGTTGTTTGTGTTGTTTGGTTTCTTCGCCAAGTTCTGGACCCACTCGGGGCAAACGCTGGGTATGCAGGTATGGGGCGTGCGCGTGCAGAACGCGGACGGCACACGTATCAGCCTGTGGCAGGCATTGCTGCGTTTTGTGGTGTCGATTGCGTCGTGGTTGTGCGTGGGGCTGGGGTTTATCTGGTCGCTGTTTGATAAGCGCAAGCGCAGCTGGCATGACATCTACTCGGATACGCAGTTGGTGCGAATTCCGAAGCAAAAGAAGTAACCCCAAGAACAATAGAAATTCAAATGTGGGAGGGGGCTTGCCCCCGATTGCAGTGTGTCAGCTACAGATAAGCTGACAGATACACCGCCATCGGGGGCAAGCCCCCTCCCACATTTTTTCACTGTGTTCACAACGGGATCAGGCGTTGCCCGCCAACCTCAGGCGCGCCGCCTGGGTGAAATCCAGCATCCGCTTCAGCGGCCGCACTGCCTGCGGAATCACCGACGGCTCGACAAAGATCTCATTGCTGCCCTCACGCAAGCACTGCAACGTGCGCTCCAGCGTGTTCATCGCCATCCACGGGCAGTGCGCGCAACTGCGGCACGCTGCGCCGTTGCCGGCGGTCGGTGCTTCAACAAACACCTTGTCCGGGCACAGCTGCTGCATCTTGTAGAAGATGCCACGGTCGGTCGCCACGATAAACGTCTTGTTCGGCAAACGCTGGGCCGCCGCGATCAGTTGGCTGGTGGAGCCCACGGCGTCCGCCAACTCGATCACCGAGGTCGGGGACTCCGGGTGCACCAGGATCGCCGCGTCCGGGTACAGCGCCTTCATGTCTTCGAGCTGCTTGGACTTGAACTCTTCATGGACGATACACGCACCGTCCCACAGCAACATGTCGGCACCGGTCTGGCGCTGGATGTAGGTGCCCAGGTGCTTGTCCGGGCCCCAGATGATGGTCTCGCCGTTGTCCATCAGGCTTTCGACGATTTCCAGTGCGCAGCTGGAAGTGACCACCCAATCCGCCCGGGCTTTGACCGCCGCCGAGGTGTTGGCATACACCACCACGGTGCGCTCGGGATGCTGATCGCAAAACGCGGAAAATTCATCCACCGGGCAGCCCAGGTCCAGGGAGCAGGTGGCTTCCAGGGTCGGCATGAGGATGCGTTTTTCGGGGGTGAGGATCTTGGCCGTCTCGCCCATGAAACGCACGCCGGCGACTAGTACGGTCTTGGCCGGGTGAGCCGCGCCGAAGCGGGCCATTTCCAGGGAGTCGGAGACACAGCCACCGGTTTCTTCGGCCAGAGCCTGGATGATCGGGTCGCAGTAGAAGTGGGCAACCAACACCGCATCCTGAGCTTTCAGCTCGGCGGCGATGGCGGCGCGCAGGCTCGCCTCTTCGTCGGCGCTGAGGGCCTTGGGCTGCTTGGCGTCGAGGTGGGCTTGAACCAGAAGGCGTTCGGAAATTTGCGTCATGTTCGCAAGACCTGCAGGCGCAGTTGCGCGAAAGTCGAGTGTACCACCGGCTCTGGAGCCCTTCGGGCGCCGCCGGACGAAGTGTTTTTGTTCATCAAGCACGGTTGAAACTGAAGCTGCGCAAGGCTACAGAATATCGATTGGATTCAAAAGCCCATTCTGGCAGTTGCGCAGGCCCCAATCACTTGTTACTGGCATAGATCCACAGCACTTCGGCATCGTCGGGGCTGGTCGAGATCCATTTATGACCACTGCTGGCGTCGTAATAGATGGTGTCACCCTGAGCCAGGGCCAGCGGCTCGTACAGCTCAGAGTAGATGGTGATCTCCCCCGACAGCACGTACACGAAAATCTCCCCCGGATGGGTCGGCCATTCGGAGTAGTCCCGGGTACTGCGGGCAATGATGGTGGTTTTCACCGGCAGCATGTTCTTGTTGCGCAAGTCGGCGGCGAACCACACGTTTTCACAGGTCCTGGTGGCGATGGCCACGCCATTGGAGTGGCGACTGGTGCTGCGCCGGCCTTGGGTCATGGACGCGTCGCTGTCGTTGAGCAGGCTGACCACGTCCATATCGAACCCGGCCGCGATCTTGCTAAGGCTACTGAGGGTGGGCGACAGCTCGCCGCGCTCGATCTTCGACAGGGCCGACAGCGACAGGCCGGTGTGCTTGCTGGTCTGCACCAGTGACCATTGCCGCTCCTTGCGCAGCCGATGCAGCCGGGGGCCGATCTCTATCGACGCCCGTGGCGATTCTGCCGAGTGATCTTCAAAAGCCGGGGAGCTGATTTCGAGATTGGTGTCCATGATGCGGCTGACGCTCCGATTGGCTAGTGCTCAGACTGTTGATTCGAAAAGAAAAAATGTGGGTTCGCGGATTATTCATGCAAGCGGCTCGGCGACGCCAAACAGCTGTGTCGCAAAATACTGCTTGCTTCCACAAAAAGTAAAGTATATCACTATAGTGGAAACCATCCATTATCAAGGATGACAGACAAGGAGCGTCACCGTCTGAGCGACCTTGCGGAGCTTGACTTGCACCTACGAGAAATATACAAAAAAACTGTTTACCAGTGATTTTGTAGCCGAATTAAAACAGGGCGCAAAGACGCCGTTGATTTGCCAAAGAACAATAAATTTACGAGCAAACAATTTCTTTTCCAGAACTGCCGCGTTGCTCGACCAACAGGAATGGCTATGAATCAGAAGCAGAAATACACCGGCATCCTCACCGCGGTCCCTACGCCGCTGAATGCGGACCTGAGCATCAATGTCGACTCGCTGACGCGACACATCCAGAACCTTCTGGACACCCCCACCGACGCCATCATCCCCCTGGGCGGCACCGGTGAATATACCTCGCTGTCGTTCGCCGAGCGCATGCAGGTCGTCGAATGTTCCGTGGCGGCCGGCGGCGGCAAGCTGCCGATCATCCCTGGCATCCTGTCACCGGGTATCGGTGACGCAGTAGATAACGCCAAGGCCTTTATGTCTGCCGGCGCCGACGCGCTGATGGTGGTCACGCCGTATTACTTCCGCCCCACCCAGCAAGGCATCCTCGATTACTACAAGCGTTTCTCCGATGAAGTCGACAGCGACATCATTCTCTACGAGATCCCCTACCGCACCGGGGTGTCGCTGCATCACGACACCGTTGCCAAGTTGGCCGAGCAGACCCGCGTAGTCGGCATCAAGGCCTGCAACCCTGACCTTGCCGTGCAGATGCGCGTCGCGGAAAGCTCCAGCAAGAAGATCTCGATCCTGTCCGGTGAAGAAGACGTTCTGCCGCTGCACGTGGCGATGGGCGCGGTCGGCGCGATCATTTCCAGCTCCAACCTGATTCCAAAGCACTGGGCCAAAGTGCTGAAACTTGCCCTGCAAGGCCAGCTTCAAGAGTCGATCGACCTGCACACCACCCTGCGCCCCCTGATCGACCTAATTTTCTCCGAACCCAATCCTGCCCCCATCAAAGCCGCGCTCACCCAGCAAGGTTTCGCGATGGGCGAGGTGCTCGCGCCGTTGAAGTCTGCCAGCCAAGGGCTGCAGGCAAGCATTGCGCAGTTAGTGCCCGCCTATATTGAGCGTGAGCGTCTTCTCGCACTTTAATTTTCCAGGGGTGTCAGGACATGAGCAAAAAAACCGATTTCGCTTTACCGCGTCGCGACTTCCTCAAGGCCGTTGGCGTCACCGCCATGGCCAGTGCGATTGGCGCACCGCTGCTGGGCGCATCGAGCAGCGTACAGGCTGCCTCGAACAAACTGGTGATGGTCAGCTGGGGCGGCAATTACCGCACCGCCGTCGAGCAGGCGCTGACGATACCGTTTGAAAAAGAGACCGGCATCAAGGTCACGCTGATCGACACGCCAGACCTGGCCAAGGTCAAGGCGCAGATGATGACCGGCAACATCGAATGGGACATCTTCGACGCCACCGGCCCGATGGTCTTCAGCGGCGAAAAGAACAACTACTGGGAGCCGTTGGACAGTGGCCTGGTGGACGCCGCCGACCTGATCACCCCGCCGTCCAAGTACGCCGTGCCGTTCTATGGCTACACCGGCGGCATCTGCTGGGACGACAACCGTCACCCGGCGGGCAAACACCCAATGAACTTCGCCGAATACTTCGACGTCGAGAAATTCCCCGGCACTCGCACCCTGCGCAACCGTGCGGTGGAAACCCTGGAGTCGGCGCTGCTGGCCGACGGCGTGGCCCCGGCTGACATGTACCCGCTGGACGTGGAGCGCGCGTTCAAGATGCTCGACAAGATCAAGCCGCACATCGGCAAATGGATCGAGCAGACCCCGCAGACCACCTCCCTGGTGCAGACCGGCGAGGTCGACTACAGCTACACCTACGCCACCCGCGCCAAGGCCGCTGCCGAAGCCGGGCAACCGCTCAAGTTCTCGTTCGAACAGAACCTGATCGGCCTGGAATACCTGGTGGTGCTGAAAAACTCGCCAAACAAAGCCAACGCGATGAAGTTCCTGAGCTTCGCCATGCGCCCGGAGAACCAGGCGGCGTTGATGGACCTGCACGGCAACACCCCGGCCAACAACAAGGCCGTGGCGCTGATGAACGCCGACACCCGCCAGTGGCTGTCCAACCCGTCCAACGTTCACAACGTGCTGATCAGCGACGCCTGGTGGGCCGAGCATTACGACGAACTCACCAGCCGTTTCAAGTTATGGGCGCTTAGCTGATTGCCCATCGCCGAAGTCCGCTCTGACCCCACGGCCCGAGCGGGTCGACAACGTTTGATCGAGTTCACGTTATGAATAATCGCAACGACGCCGCCCTGTACGTGGGGCCGGCCACCGTTTTTTTGCTGGCCATTATCCTGGTGCCCCTGGGTGTGCTGCTGTACACCAGCCTGGCGGGACAGCACGGGTTTTCGCTGGAGGCGTACCAGAAGCTGTTCTCCAGCCCGCTGTTTCGCCGCACGCTGTGGGCCACGTTTGAAATCAGCCTGCTGGCTTCGCTGGCAAGCCTGTTGCTGGGTTATCCGCTGGCCGTGCACCTGGCGCGCCAGCCGGCGCGACGCCGGGCGATCTACATGATCCTGGTACTGGTGCCGTTCTGGACCAGCATCCTGGTCAAGAGCTTCGCGTTCACCATCCTGCTGGGCAAGACCGGCCTGATCAACAGCCTGCTGTCGATGCTGTTCGGCACCCAGGTCCAGTTGCCCATGTTGTTCAACCGCTTCGGCGTGATGGTCGGCATGACCAACTACCTGGTGCCGTTCATTGTGTTCCCGGTGTTGGCCAGCCTGCTGGCGATCAACCCGGCACTTTATAAAGCTGCGGAAATCATGGGCGCCAAGGCACCTCGGATCTTCTTCAAGATCACCGTACCGCTGAGCCTGCCCGGCGTCGCCGCCGGGGTGCTGAGCACCACCATCATGTCGATGGGTTTCTTCGTGATCCCCGCCCTGCTGGGCAGCCCACAGGACGTGATGATGTCCAACCTCGTGGACTTCTACACCCGTGAAACCCTGGACTGGAACACCGCCTCGGCCATCGGCGTGGTCATGCTGATCATCATCGCCGTCGCCGGCCTGTGCGCCAGCCGCTTGCAGCGCTACGGCGCCAAACCCCGGGAGGCCGTGTGATGACTGCCACTAAAGTGAGTCGTTTAAATAGCCTCGACAGTGCCGAGTTGGCGTCCTACGCCACGGTACGCATCAAGGACCGCCAAGCCACGGGTTATCGCGTGCTGATGACGTCCCTGGCGTGGGTCATCTACGCGTTCATCCTGATCCCCAGCCTGATCGTGATTCCGATCTCGTTCGGCGGCCCCGGCGAAATCACCTTCCCGCCGCAGCGATGGACATTGGAGCTGTACGCGCAGTTGTTCAGTTCCTCGACCTGGATGGACCCGATCTACCAGAGCCTCAAGGTCGCGGTGATCACCATGGTGATTTCCGTGGTACTGGGCGTGCCCGCCGCCTACGGGTTGGTGCGTTTCGAGTTCCCCGGCAAGCGCCTGGTGATGATGCTGTTGATGGCGCCCGTGCTGGTGCCGGTGATCATCGTATCCCTGGGCCTGTACCTGTACTTCGCCCGCCTGGGCTGGACCGGAACCACCGCCGGGCTGGTCGCCAGCCATGTGGCGTACGTGATGCCGTTCCTGATGATGACCGTGATCGCCGGGGTCAAGAAGCTCGACCCGGACCTGGAGTTCATGGCCACCATCATGGGCGCCAGCCGCAGCACGGTGTTCTTCAAGGTGGTACTGGCGCAACTCAAGCCATCGATTGCCGCCGGGGCCTTGTTCGCCTTTTTGATCTCCTTCGATGAAGTGGTCATCGCCTGGTTCCTGACCAGCGCGTCCACGGTGACCCTGCCGGTGAAGATGTACAGCAGCATCCAGTGGGACATCTCCCCGGTGATCGCCGCCGTGTCCAGCCTGCTCACCGTGATGTCGCTGCTGGTGTGTTGCTCGTTGGTGTATCTGCGGGCCGGTACGCCCGATGAAAACCACTGATTCAAGACTTATCGGAGTTCCTATGCTCAACGCTCAACAAACCAGCGACACCATGATTTCGTTCCAGGGCATCCGTAAAAGCTACGGCGGCCTGGACGCCCTGCACACCACCGACATCAACGTGCGCCGGGGTGAATTCCTCAGCCTGCTCGGCCCCAGCGGCTCGGGCAAAAGCACCATCCTCAATATCATCGCCGGCGCGATTCAGCCCAGCAGCGGTCGCCTGTTGATCGACGGCCAGGACGTGCTCGACAAGCCCTCACGCGAACGTGGCCTGGGCATGGTGTTCCAGAACTACGCCCTGCTGCCGCACCTGAATGTGTACGACAACATCGCCTTCCCCCTGCGCATTCGCGGCGCCAGCAATGCCGAGATCAAGCAAAAGGTCGGCAGTGCGCTGGAGCGCGTCGGCCTGGTGGGCTTTGAAAAACGCAAGCCACGGGAAATGTCCGGCGGCCAACAGCAACGCGTGGGCATTGCGCGCTGCATTGTGTATTCACCGTCGATCATCCTGATGGACGAGCCCCTCGGCGCCCTCGATAAAAAGCTGCGTGACCAGCTGCAAGGCGAGATCAAGAAGATCCACCGCGACCTCGGCACCACCCTGGTCTACGTGACCCACGACCAGGAAGAAGCACTGAACCTGAGCGACCGTATCTGCCTGATGAACGGCGGGCGCATCGCCCAGCACGGCACGCCGGACGAGTTGTACTTCGAACCCAAGAGCGAGTTCGTCGCAGACTTTGTCGGCGAGTCCAACCTGCTCGATTGCACCGTGGAAGCCGCCAACCGCGTGAGCCTCGCCAGCGGCGCGCAGCTTCAGGTCAAGCCCGGCTGCACCCAGGACATCGTGGTGGGCACCCACACCAAAGTGATGATCCGTCCGGAAAAAATCGCTATCACCCAAGGCGCCGTGGTGCCCGGTGCGGCGCAAAACAGCGTGAGCGGCGTGGTGCGTCAGATTTCCTTTGTCGGCGGCATGACCCGCTTCGAGCTGGAGCTGCCCGGTGGCGGCAACCTGCTGGTCAAGGACATCTCCAGCCGCCTCAGCGAACGCACCGCCATCGGCCAGCCCATGCATGTGCATTGGTCTGCGGCCGACAGCGTCGTCTTGAAGTAAGGGGGTCCCATGAACGAGCAACTCATCATCCAGGGCCTGCAAGCCATCGTCGGTGCCTCGGGCGTGGTCCAGGCCGAATTCGACAAGCAGGCGCACCTGGTGGACTGGCGCAAGCGTCACCACGGCCAAGCATTGTGCGTGGTGTTCCCGACCTCGACGCAGCACGTGTCCGCGGTGGTGCGTTTTTGCGCCGAACACGACCTGCGGATCTTCCCCCAGGGCGGCAATACCAGCGTGTGCGGCGGCTCGGTGCCGACCGAAGACGGGCGCAACGTGGTGCTGAACCTGGCGCGCATGAACACCATCGTCAGCGTCAATGCGGCCGACAATTCGATGACCGTCGAAGCCGGTTGCATCCTGGCCAACCTCCACGACGCCGCCGCAGCCGAAGACAAACTGTTCCCGTTGAGTTTCGGCGCCGAAGGCTCGTGCCAGATTGGCGGCTGCATCGCCACCAACGCGGGCGGGGTCAATGTGATCCGCTACGGCAACACCCGCGACCTGATCCTCGGCCTGGAGGTGGTGCTGCCCGATGGCACGATCTGGAATGGCCTGCGCACCCTGCGCAAGAACAACAGCGGGTACGACCTCAAGCACCTGTTCATCGGTTCCGAAGGCACACTGGGCATCGTCACCGGCGCCACGCTCAAGCTGTACCCGCAGCCCAAGGCGATGGTCACAGCGATGCTGGCCGTGCCGGATATCCACGCGGCCGTCGCCCAAGGCCTGACGTTGCAGCAGGCGTTTCCCGGTTCGTTGATTGCCCTGGAATTCATCTCCGGCAGTGAATACGAAATCGTGCTCAAACATGCGCCGACGGTGAAACGCCCGCTGACCACCGACCCGCAATGCGTGGTGCTGATCGAGCTGTCAGCCGCCACCGGCACCAGCGATCAACTGGTGGATGCGCTGTCGGACTGCCTGGAGCCGTCCATCGAGGCCGGCGTGATCGAAGACGCGGTGATCGCCTCCAGCGAACAACAGCGCCAGGACCTCTGGCTGCTGCGCCACAGCGTCACCGAATCGAATGTGCATGAAGGCATGGGCATCACCCACGACATCGCCGTGCCGATCTACCGCATCCCGGATTTCGTCGACCAGGCCGGCGCAGCACTGGCCGAGCATTACCCCGAGGCGCGCCCGGTGATCGTCGGGCATATGGGCGACGGCAACCTGCATTACATCGCCATGTTCCCCCACGCCGTGTGGGCCGACGTCGCCGACAAGAAAGCCTTCCAGCACGCCCTCAGTTGCCGCCTGTACGACATCGCGGCGGCCCTCGACGGCACCTTCAGCGCCGAGCATGGCATTGGTTCGCTGCATGTCGACGAGATGGGCCTCTACAAGCCACAGGCCGAGTTGCAGCTGATGCAAGGCATCAAGGCGCTGCTCGATCCCGCCAATCGTTTCAACCCGGGCCGCGTGTTGCCCGGCACGAATCCTTCCCTTTAAATCAGGAGCCCCCACATGAACGCTACGCCACATTTTCCACGTCCCGACAACGAACCTGAATTGGCCTACCTGGCCGATTCCCCCGAGTGGGCCGAGCTGCAAAAGCACCTGGGCAACCAGGAAGTCATCGACATCCCCGCGGTGATCGGCGGCGAAAAAATCTACACCGGCGACATCGAAGAAATCCGCGCGCCCCATGACCAGTCACGCCTGTTGGCCCGCCTGCACCGCCCGACCGCCGAGCATGCGCAGCAAGCCATCGACAGTTCCATGGCCGTGGCCAAACAGTGGGCCGCCGTGCCGTTTGCCGACCGTGCGGCGATCATGCACCGCGCCGCCGCCATCGTCGCCGGGCGCATGCGCCATCGCATCAACGCCGCCACCATGCTCGGCCAGAGCAAGACCATTGCCGAAGCCGAACCCGACAGCGCCTGCGAGCTGATCGACTTCCTGCGTTTCAACACCCTGTTTGCGCAGAAGATCTACAACGAACAACCGACCTCGGTGCGCGACGCGCAGAACCGCGCCGACTGGCGTCCGCTGGAAGGTTTCGTCTATGCAGTATCACCGTTCAACTTCACCGCCATCGGCGCCAACCTGGCCTGCGCACCCGCCGTGATGGGCAACGTGGCGCTGTGGAAACCGTCGAACAAATCGGCGCTGGCCAACTACATCTTTTACGAGGCCCTGGTGGAAGCCGGCATGCCAGCCGGGGTGATCAACTTTGTACCGGGTGACCCGGCGGCGGTGACCGAAGTGGCGTTCAATTCGCCGCACTTTGCCGGCCTGCACTTCACCGGTTCGTCCGAGGTGTTCCGCTCGCTGTGGCAGCAAGCCGGTGCGCGCATCGACAAATACCGCACGTTCCCGCGCCTGATCGGCGAGACCGGCGGCAAAGACTTCGTCCTGGCCCACGCCTCGGCGAACCCGGATGAAGTGGCGATTGCGCTGGTCAAAGGTGCGTTCGGTTATTCGGGGCAAAAGTGCAGCGCAGCCTCCCGCGCCTACATCCCGAAAAACCTCTGGCCCGACGTGAAAGCACGGGTGCAGCAACTGGTGGCGAGCTTGAAGATCGGCGACGTGGCCGAGCGTGACACCTACAACGGCGCGGTGATCGACAAGGCCTCGTTCCAGCGCCTGAGCGGGCGCATCGACGCCGCCAGGAACGATGCCGAAACCACGCTGGTGGCCGGTGGCGAGTACTGGAGCGAGCCGGGCTGGTTCATCCAACCGACCGTGTACGAGGTGAGCAACCCGCTGCATCCGCTGATGCGTGACGAGCTGTTCGGCCCGATCCTGGCGGTGTACGTCTACGAAGAAAAGGCCTGGGACGACACCCTGGCGCTGATCGACAGCAGCACCGAATACGCCCTCACCGGCTCGATCTTCAGCACCGACCGCTTCGCCCTGCTGCAGGCACAGAACATATTGGTCAACGCGGTGGGCAACCTGTACCTCAACGACAAGACCACCGGCGCCATGGTCGGCCAGCACCCGTTCGGTGGCGGGCGTCGCAGCGGCACCAACGACAAGGCCGGTTCATGGATGAACATCCTGCGCTGGACCTCCGCCCGCGTGGTCAAGGAAACCTACGCGCCTTCGCGTACCTGGTAACGCCAACGACGGCCCCGGCACGACGCCGGGGTCGCCTCCCTTGGAGTGACTGCTGTGAACAATCAGAAAATGGCGCTGGACCCTCGCGGCAGCGCGGACGACGTGCGCGTGTCTCGCGAGGATCTGCAAGGTTATGTGCGCGAGATCTTCAGCGCGGCCGGCTGCGGCGAGCGTGAAGCCGGGCTGATCGCCGAACACTTGGTGCTGGCTAACCTGCTGGGCCACGACTCCCATGGCGTCAGCCTGATCAAGCTGTACGTGCGCATGGTGCGCGAAGGCAAGATCAACCTCGACCAGCGTGTGAGCCAGGTGATGGATGCCGGCTCCCTGCTCACGCTGGACGCCAGCCGGGGATTTGGCCAAGCGTTGGGGCATGAGGCGATGCAGATCGGGATCGAGCGAGCCCGCCAGCAGGGCTCGGTGATCCTCGCGCTGCGCAACAGCCATCACCTGGCGCGCATCGGGCATTGGGCCGAGATGTGCGCCGAGGCGGGGCTGGTGTCGATCCACTTCGTCAATGTGCTGCACGCCGTGCCCACGGTAGCGCCGTATGCGGGCAGTGATGCGCGCCTCAACACCAACCCGTTTGCCATTGGCGTGCCGCGTGCGGACAAACCGCCGATGATCCTCGACTTCGCTACCAGCCGCGTGGCCCAGGGCAAGATGCGTATCGCCATGAACCGTGGCGTGCAGGCGCCGGAGGGGTATCTGCTGGATGCCTCCGGGCAACCGAGCGTGGACCCGTCGGTGGTGTACCGCTCGCCACTGGGCGCGTTGTTGCCGTTCGGCGAGCACAAGGGCGCGGGCCTGGGCTTTATGTGCGACATGCTGGCCGGTGCGTTGAGCGGTGCGGGCACCTTGCATGAAGGCCATATGGAGCAGGACGTCTACATCAACAACATGCTGTCGATCATCATCGACCCGCAACGCCTGGGCGGCATGGAGAACTGGTGCAGCGAAGTCGAAGCCGGTGCCGCCTACGTGAAGGCATCGCCACCACGCGCAGGCATGGGGCCGGTGTTGGTGCCGGGTGAACTGGAGCAAAGCGTGGCGCAACAACGTGCCTTAGACGGGATTCCGGTAGACCGGGAAACCTGGCAATCAATCCTCGATGCGGCCCAGCAAGTGGGCGTCGGGTTGCCCTCTTTCGTTTAACAGCCGGACTCCGGTCGGGAAGCTATTGTGCAGCGCCAGGTTAAATGCGTAGAGGTGGACCGAAGTACGGAAGTTCGCGAAGCCGCCTTGAAGTTGTTTTATCAACATGGTTATCACGCCGTCAGTTTGCGCAAACTTGCCAGTGAGCTTGGCTTAAGCGCCGGTTCACTCTATGTGCATATTGAAAGCAAGCAGGAACTGTTATTTGAAATCATCGAGAGCACACAACAGGCGCTTAATTATTCGATACGACGAGAATTAAAGCGCGCGGCCCAACGCAACGCTTCTTTACTGGATGGATTTGTGCGCGGCGCCATCAGCCATGCGTGTCGGGAGCGCCGACACTTATTGCTGGGCATTCGTGAGCGCCACAGTCTCTCCGCCGAACAACAACGTTGTATTGAACACCTGCGCCAGGAACTGGCGGTATTACTCAATCAGGCCCTGGGCACCCAGCTACGCACGCTGCAGGCGCCCGCCTCGGCGATACAGGTAATGACGCAAAGTGTACTGACCACGCTCGACGGGTTTCTATACCTGCCCGAACAGGCACTTTCCGTAGAACGAGCAGTAAAGGTATTTGCCGCAATGGCCAATGCCGCCGTAGCAGAAATTCTGGACTGATTCCGGTACGTCCACGAATAACAACAATAAAGATGCACACACATTTATGGCTGCCATAAATATTACTTTGGAGACGTTATGGAACGTATGCACGTATGGGGCGCCGGCTTGTTGATGCTGGCGATAACACCGTTTGCCGTGGGCGATGAACTGAGCGATTCAGCCTTCTTCAAAGACAGTAAGACCCAACTGTTAAACCGCAACTTCTTTTTCAACCGCGACTTTCGCAATAACGCCAGCACCGCACAAAGTTATCGACAGGAATGGGCGCAAGGCCTGATCGGTACGTTCAATTCGGGCTTCACCGAAGGCACCGTGGGTTTCGGCATCGATTTGCTCGGCATGTACGGCCTGAAACTCGACAGCAGTTCGGACCGCATCAACAGCGGCCTGTTGCCCAGCAGTGGCAACCATGTGCCGGGGGTGGACCATGCGGAAAATGACTACGCCAAAGCCACGGGCGCGGTGAAGGTCAAAATCTCCAAGACCGTGCTCAAGTACGGCGGGCAGTCGGTGGCCACGCCGGTGTTCGCGACGGCCGATTCGCGCCTGTTGCCAGAGACCGTCGAAGGCTTTTTCGTCACCAGCAATGAGATCAAGGACCTCACCGTGGAGGCCGGGCACTTCACCTCCATGACGTTGCAGGCGTACTCCGCTCGCGCCGGCTCAGCCTTGACCGGGGCGGATATCCTGGGCGGCAGCTATAAGCTGACCCCGACCCTGACGGCCTCGCTGTACGGCTCGTCGGTGAAGGATTACTGGAAAAAACGCTACGCCGCACTGGCCTGGGTCAAGCCGCTGGACAGCCTGCAAACCGTGTCCCTGGACCTGCGCGCCTACGACCTGAAAAGCCAGGGCGAAGAGAAAGCCGGCGACCTGGACAACCAATCGTTCAGCATCAAGGGCGCGTATCGCTACGCCGGCAGCACCTTTTCCCTGGCGAACCAGCAGATCCACGGGCGCGGCGCTTTCCAACTGTATGTGGACGGCACTAACACCGATTACCTGTCCAACTACATCCAGTACGCCGAATTCACCCGCGAGAACGAACGCTCGTGGCAGGCGCGTTATGACTTCAACTTCGCCAGCATCGGCGTCCCCGGCTTGAACTTCATGACGCGTTACGTGCGCGGCAGCAACTTCAGCGCCAGCGCCGGGCAAGACGACCGCGAGTGGGAACGGGATGTGGAGATGAGCTACGTGGTGCAGTCCGGTCCGGCGAAGAACCTGAGCTTTCGCATGCGCCAGGCGACCTATCGAAACTCGTTCAATGGCAGCCTGGATGAGGTGCGCTTGATCACCGAATACCCGTTGAACTGGTAACCGCGAACGTCTGTAGTGAGCGGGCTTGCCCCGCGCTGGGGGGCGAAGCCGCCCTAACCCCAGGCACCGCGGTGTTTCAGATAGACCGAGGTGGATGGTTTTGGGGCGGCTTCGCCACCCAGCGCGGGGCAAGCCCGCTCACTACAAGCAAGTAGCCTGGTGCTTTTTACGTCAGTGCGGCAGGCCGATAACCGGCTTCGGCGGAGATCTGCCGGGCGCATTCCAGCAGCATGTCGCGGGTACGTTCCAGCACGCCCTCGGCGGCCATCATCGCGTCCGGGCCGGACACGTTGATCGCGGCAACCACATTGCCTTCATGGTCGCGGATCGCGGTGGCAATGGCCGTGGCATAGTCCGAGCGGCTAAGCACCCAGCCCTGTTCACGCGCCTCACTGATGGCCAGCTTGAGATCCGGCAAGTTCCGGGGGCCGGAGGTCATGTGGTCGTCGAGACGCACGTGCTGGTACAGCGATTCCAGCTCCGCTTCGCTCATGGAACTGAGCAACATCTTGCCCATGGCGTTGCAATGGCACGGAATGCGCGTGCCGATGGGAATGTTCACCGACAGCCGTTGCTGGGCAAACGAACGGTAGATGTAGAGGGTGTGGTGCTGTTCGCGGATGCTCAGGTGGCATGACAGCGAGGTGCGATCACGCAGGGTGTTGAGGTGCGGCAGGGCCACGTCGACGATGTCGCGGCTGGCCAGGTAAGTGAACCCGCGAGAGATAAGCTGGGGGCCGAGTTCATAGCCGTTCTTGCCGACTTTTTGCAGGTAGCCCATCGCCGCCAGGGTTTGCACGATGCGGTAGATGGAAGACACGCTGCCGCCCATGAGTTCGGCCAGTTCGTTCATGTTCAGGTTGCGCTGGTCGGAGTTGAACAGCTCCAGGATGCGCAGGCCGCGTTGAAGGGCTGGAACGATGTAGTCCAAGTCTTTGGCTGAGGGGTCCTGCTCGCTCATGTGTATCTCTCGTCTACAAAATGGGGATTACTGGCCGTGAAATGCCAGACAAGATACCAGTGTCCGGCCCGACACAAATCAAAAAATGTGGGAGGGGGCTTGCCCCCGATTGCGGTCTGTCAGCTAAAGATGTGCTGACTGATACACCGCTATCGGGGGCAAGTCGAATCGTCGCACCGCCCCTCCCACATTTGGACACTGCATAGGCAGGGCTATCTCGGCAGGGCCGTGACGCCTGCCGGGGCGCCGTCGAACTCTTGCAGGGCATCGATCAGCACATGCCAGAGGTAATGCGCTGAAGCCCGGTCGAACAGCAGGTGGAAACACGGGCCGTCATCCGTGCCGGTGTTGACGACGATGCCATTGACCCGCGCCACCGAGGTCTGCGCCACGCTGCCCGGCGCAAACGCCGAGGCGCTTAAATCGACGCCGCAGAGCTTGGCCATGACTTCGCTGATGCGCGCACCGAACAGTGCCAGGCAGGTGTGGCTGTCCTGGCGTGGCAGGCAATAGTTGGCTTGCTGGCTGAGGGTCCAGCCCGTCTCCAGTTGCGCCAGGCGCTCGCCGCCGTCATTGAGCGCACCCAGCAGGAAGTACTCGTTCATCGACAACCGTGCGATCCATTCACCGCCGGGCTGGCGCACGGCGGTGTTAGGCACTTGCGGCAAGTTGAAGCCTTTGCCGCTCAGGAACTCGGCCGCCTGGGCGCCGCGAAAACCCACGCGGTGCAGGTTGGCCAGGTCCACCAGCCCGCAGGCGCGGTTTTCGTTGGCGTAGGCGTCCACGAATGGCTTGCCGCCGAAGGACGTCAGTGCCGCATCGCCATGCACGGAGTGCAGCGGGCTTCGCTCAAGGTTATTCATGTTCACAGCTCCTGACGCTTGTTTTCAGGGTCATAGAAAGGCAGTTCGACCACCGTGGCACTGACGATCTGGCCGCCGCCGACACGGATCGGCACCTGGCTGCCGGGCGCGGCCTGTTTGGCGCCGACATAGGCCAGGCCGATGATCGCGTCCAGGGTGCTGGAGTACTCACACGAGGTGACGTTGCCGCTGATATCCGCGCCTTCGAGCACCAGATGCCCTTCCAGCGGCAGCGGTTGGGTCTTGGCCAGCTTGAAGCCCACCAACTTGCGCTTGAGCGGCTGCGCTTCGAGGATTTCCACCGAGCGCTTGCCGATGAAGAACGGCTTTTTGCGGGCAATCGCCCACTGCATGTCGATCTCGCCGGGGTGAGTCATGCCGTCGGTATCCTGGCTGATGATCACGTGGCCTTTTTCCAGACGCAGCAGGCGCTGGGTCTCAACGCCGAATGGGCGAATGCCGAAGGCTTTACCGGTTTCCAACAGGATGTCCCACAAGGCTTCGGCATACCGCGCTGGCACGTGGATTTCGTAGCCCAGTTCGCCGACAAAACCGACCCGCAGGATGCGCGCCGGAATCCCGGCCACCGTGCCTTCGCGTACACCCAGGTAAGGGAAGGCTTCAGCGCTCAGGTCAACGTCGGTGCAGACCGTCTCCAGCACCTTGCGCGACTGCGGCCCGGCCAGGTTGACGGCGGCGTATGCGGCGGTGACGTTGGCCACGTCCACATCCAGGCGCCACTGGGCATTCCATTGCAGCATTTGCTGGTAGATACGGTCGACGCCACTGGTGGTGGCCGAGACGTAAAAGTGATTATCAGACAGGCGACATGCCACGCCATCATCACCGACCACACCTTGCTCGTTGGTCAGCAGCGCATAACGGGTGCGCCCCACGGCCAGTTTCTTGAAGCCGAAGGTGTACATGCGTTCCAGCAGTTCACCCGCGTCCGGGCCACGTACGTCGAGGCCGCCAAGGGTAGACACGTCGATCAGGCCGACGTTGTTGCGCACGCATTCCGCCTCTTCACGCATGCAGCGCTCACGTTCATGGGCCGGGCCGTAGAACGCCGGGCGCTGCCAGATACCCGCCGGCATCATTTTCGCGCCGGCTTGCAGATGGCGCTCGTGCATCGGGGTGCGGCGGTACGGGTCAAAACCACGCCCGGCCAGCAGGGCGAGTTTTTCTTCGGTGAAGGGTGGGCGCGCGGTGGTCACACCGGTTTCGCCGATGTTGCGGTTAGTGGATGCGGCCACCAAACGCGCCGTCGGCAACGCCGAATGACGCCCCTGGGACGGCCCCATGCCCACGGTGGAAAAGCGCTTGACCAGTTGCACATCACGATAGCCATGACGGGTGGCGTTGATGATGTCGCGCACCTGCAAGTCTTCATCGTAATCGACGAACTCCTTGCCCTTGGGGTGAGCAAAGATCGGCCAATCGAAGTTGACCCGCGCACTGTCGACGGCCGGTGCCTGCGTCGGCTCCTGGCCCAGGCCCAGGGCTGCCAGCGCCTTGGCGGCGGCGTAGCGACCGTCCTCGATCACGTTGACCAACGCGTGTTGCCCATTCACCGAACCGGCAATCTGCAAGTTGGCCGGCAGGCCCTTGATGGCAAACGCGGCGCGGGTGTCGTTGTAGCTCAGCGCACCGCCGGCCTGGCACAGCAATTGGTAGACGGGCATGTAGCCCGCCGACATGCACAGCAGGTCGCAGTCCAGCACCTGGCCCTGATCGGCGACGCGACCCTGGCCGACGATACGCCGCACATCCACACCGCTGACATGCAGGCCGCGCTTGTCAGCAAGGGCTTCGTACACCGTATGTTCCAGGTGCACCACGATGCCCTTGGCCTTCACCGCCGCCAGCAAGGCTTGCGATGCCGGTTGTGGGCGCATGTCGAGCAACGCGGCAACGGCGACGCCTTGCTCGTGCAGATCCAGCGCAGCGAGGTAGCCGTCGTCATTGCCGGTGAGCACCACCGCGCGCTTGCCCGGCTTGACCGCGTACAAGCGCATCAAGCGTTGCACCGCACTGGTGAGCACCACGCCCGGCAGGTCGTTGTTGCGGAACACCACCGGTTGGTCGAACGCACCGCTGGCGACGATGCACTGGCGCGCACGTACCTTGTACATGCGCTTGCCTTGGTGGATCGGCAGGTAGTTGTCGGCGAACCAGGCGTTGCAGGTGGCGTCGGTCATCACGCGGATATTCGGGTGATTACTCGCCGCGCCGACCATTTGCTCGCGGGTGCCGCTGGCGACGTTGGCGTCCAGGTCAAAGCGTGCATAGGTCAGCGCGCCGCCGAGTACCGGTTGTTGCTCCACCAGCAGCACTTTGGCGCCAGCGTCGGCGGCGGTGAGCGCCGCGCTCAGGCCCGCCGGGCCGCTGCCGATGACCACCACGTCAAAGAACAGGAAGGCCTTGTCGTGGTACTCAGGCTTGAACTCAAGGTCGAGAATGCCCAGGCCGGCCTTCTTGCGAATCAACGGCTCCCAGCGCTTCCACATGCCCTTGGGCTTGTAGAACGCACGGTAGTAGAACCCCACCGGCATGAACTTGGAGAACTTGCCCAGGTAAGCGTCCTTGTCTTTCTCCAGGGTGCCGCTGATGTTCTGCGGGGTGACTTGCAGGCCCGGCAACAGCGGTTGCAGGTCGGCGATCACGTTCGGCTCGTTGGGCAGTTGCACCAGGGTGTTGGCGTCCTGGGCGGCCATGGTCAACGGGCCACGGGCGCGGTGGTATTTGAACGAGCGCGACATCAACCACTGCTCGCAGCCCAGCAAGGCACTGGCGACGGTATCGCCGCTGAAACCCTGGAACGAACGGCCGTCGAAGGAAAAACTCACAGGCTTGTTGCGGTCGATCAGCAACCCCATCGGGGCAGGCAGGCGCGTCATTGGGAAGCCTCCGTGGCGAAGTCGATTCGCCGGGTGAACATTTCCTTGGGGTCGAAGGTGCGCAGGATCTGGTCGGTGACGGTGTGGCGCACGGCGATAAACCAGTAGCTCGACGCGTTGTGCATCCACCATTCGGTGACCACACCGGCGATGTTCTCGCTGTTGAACACGTAGTCGGCCCATTGCGCCGTGGAGCAGGTGGCCGGGTCGGGCATGCTTTTGACTTCACCACCGTAGGTGAACTCGTTGATGTTGCGCGCGCCGTTGAGGGGGCAGGTCATGATTTTCATAAATGCACTCCGTCAGTGGCTGGCCGCTGTCGCGCCCATCTCGTTGACTTGCTGGAAGGTGGAGAACCGGTCGAGGGCAAACGGTTTGATCAGGTCCGGCACGTGGCCGCCGCTGGCGACCAGTTCGGCCATGGTCTTGCCGGTGATCGGCGTGGCCTTGAAGCCCCATGTGCCCCAGCCGGCGTCAAGGTAGTAATTTTCCACCGGGGACAGGCCCATGATCGGGCTGTAGTCGGGGGTCATGTCGGTCATGCCGCCCCACTGGCGCATCAACTTGGCGTTGGCCATGAACGGGAACATCTCGATGGCGGCCGACAGCAGGCTTTCCTTGAGGTCCAGGGTCGAGCGCGAGTTGTACAGCGGGTACGGGTCGGAACCGCCGCCGAAGACGATCTCGCCACGGCTGGTCTGTTGCACATAACAGTGCAGCGCAGACGAACTCACCAACGGGTCGAGGAACGGCTTGAACGGCTGGGTCACCATCGCCTGCAACGGGTAGGTGTGGATCGGCGCCTTGATCCCCGCCTTGTTCAACAGAATCGAACTGGAACCGGCCACCGCCTGCACCACGCAACCGCACTGGATATTGCCGCGATTGGTCTTGATGGCGGTGATGCGACCGTTGGTGATCACCAGGTCCTGCACTTCGGTGAGCTGATGAATTTCCACGCCGCGCTTGGCCGCTTCCTTGGCATAACCCCAGGCCACTGCATCGTGGCGCGCGGTGGCGCCGTCTTCGTGCCACAGCCCGGCGAGCACCGGCAGGTGCCCGGGGTCAAGGTTGAGGGACGGCACCAGTTCGCGGATCTGCTGACGGTCGATCATTTCGCAACGGCCGCCGAAGTGCTTGTTCACTTCGGCGCGCTGGCGAAACGCACGCACCGTGGCATCGGTGTGCGCCAGCGTCAGTTGCCCGCGCTCGGAGTACATGATGTTGAAGTCGAACTCGTTGGACAGCTCCTTGAACATGCGCACCGATTCGATATAGAAGCGCACGCCTTCGGAGGTCAGGTAGTTGGAGCGAATCACCGCCGTGTTGCGTGCGGTGTTGCCGCCGCCCAGGTAGGCCTTTTCCAGCACCGCCACATTGGTGATGCCGTGGTACTTGGCCAGGTAGTAAGCGGTGGCGAGGCCATGACCACCGGCGCCGATGATCACCACGTCATAGGCGGATTTCAGTTCCTTGGGCGCCGGCAAATCCACTTCCACCGGGTACTCGGACGACAAGCCGTATTTCAGCAGGCTAAAGGGCATGGTGAGCTCCAGGGTCGGACAGTTGCTGGCGCAAGGCGCGGACGGTGTTTTGCAGCAGGAAGGCAATGGTCATCGGCCCCACACCGCCCGGCACCGGGGTGATGGCGGCGGCTTTTTGCGAGGCGCTGGCGAAGTCCACATCCCCCACCAGGCGGGTTCTGTCGGCGTCGCTGATGCGGTTGATGCCGACGTCGATCACCACGGCGCCCTCTTTGAGCCAATCAGCCGTGATCAACTGCGGGCGCCCCACGGCGGCGATGACGATATCGGCTTCGCGACACAGGCGCGGCGCGTCGACACTGCGTGAGTGCAGCACGGTCACCGTGCAATTGGCTTGCAGCAGCAAGGCGGCCATCGGCTTGCCGACGATGTTCGAGCGCCCCACCACCACCGCGTGCTTGCCGCTCAAGTCGCCCAGCACCTGGTTGAGCAAGTACAGGCAGCCGCTTGGCGTGCACGGGTACAGCGCGGGCTGGCCGAGGGTCAGCGCGCCGACGTTTTCACGGTGGAAACCGTCGACGTCCTTGCGCGGATCAATCGCCTGGATCACCGCTGCCTCGTCGATCTGTTTGGGCAACGGCATCTGCACCAGAATGCCGTTGACCCGCGGGTCGGCATTCAAATCGGCGATCAAGGCCAGCACCGTGGCCTGATCAATCTCCGCCGGCAGCAGATGTTCTATCGAGCAGATGCCCACTTCGGCGCAGCGCTCGACCTTGTTGCGTACGTACACGCGGCTGGCGGGGTCGTTGCCCACCAGCACCACCGCCAAACACGGTTGCAGGCCCTCGGCGCCCAGCACCTCGACCTCGTGCTTGACCGCCGCGAGCACTTCGCGGGCGGCGAGTTTTCCGTCGATGATTCGCGGTGTGTTCATCGGAAGATCACCGTGCGGTCGTGGTTCATGAACACGCGGTGTTCCAGGTGATATTTCACGGCCTTGGACAGGGCCACGGTCTCGGTGTCGCGACCGATGGCCACCAGGTCTTCAGGCTTGTAGGCATGGTCCACGCGCTGCACTTCCTGCTCGATGATCGGGCCTTCGTCGAGGTCGGAGGTCACGTAGTGGGCGGTGGCGCCGATCAGCTTGACCCCACGCTCGAACGCCTGGTGATACGGCTTGGCGCCTTTGAAGCCTGGCAGGAACGAGTGGTGAATGTTGATCGCACGACCACTGAGCTGGCGGCACAGGTCATCGGAGAGAATCTGCATGTAGCGCGCCAGCACCACCAACTCGGTGCCGGTCTCGCGCACCACGTCGAGCAGCGCCTGTTCCTGCTGGGCCTTGGTGTCCTTGGTCACCGGCAAGTGGATAAAGCGGATGCCTTCACGCTCGGCCATGGCGCGCAGGTCTTTGTGGTTGGAGACGATGGCAGTGATCTCCATCTCCATCTCGCCTTTATGGCGGCGGTACAGCAGGTCGGACAGGCAATGGTCGAACTTGCTGACCATCAGCAGCACCTTCATCGGGCGGCTGCGATCGTGGATCTGCCAGGTCATGTCAAACTCGTTGGCCACCGGTTCAAAGCCCGGCTTGAGGGCTTCGATCTCACCGACCACACCGGCGTTGAAACGGAACACCGCCCGCAGGAAGAAACGCCCGGTGAATTCATCATCGAACTGCGCCAGTTCGCTGATGTAGCATTTCTGCTGCGCCAGGTAAGAGGTGACGGCGGCGACGATGCCCGAAGTGGCCGGGCAACTGACGGTGAGGATGAAAGAAGCGTCTGGAGTGTTCATTTTTTCGCCTGAAAATTTTAAGTTCGTAAGTGAAATTATTTATCGATAAAGTCCAGGGTTAAGACCTAAAACAAATCGCTTGCAAATATAGCTTTCATTTAAAAGCTCTGGACGAGCGAAGCTCCGGCGCAGACCCACAACGGGAGGTCTACACCGGGTAACTTCGTCAGCGCGTCGCTAGACTTTTCGCCACCTCGCCCTGAACGGTCTTCCAGATTTTCTGCTTCATTGCCAGGTACTGCTCCGACAATTGCACATCCGCGTTACGCGGGTGCGGCAGGTCGTTGACGATGTCCTGGGCCACCTTGCCTGGCCGCGCCGACATGATCAGGATGCGCGACGAGAGCATCAGCGCCTCATCAATCGAGTGCGTAATGAACACGATGGTCTTGCCGCTTTGCTCGTAGATGCGCACCAGTTCTTCCTGCAGCACTTGGCGCGTCATCGCGTCCAGCGCAGCGAAGGGTTCGTCGAACAGCATCACCGCCGGGTCGTTGGCCAGCACCCGCGCAATGGTCACGCGCTGCTTCATGCCGCCGGACAGTTGTTTGGGGTAGGCGTTTTCAAAGCCCTTGAGGCCAACCATGTCAATAAACTGCTGAGCAATGGCGCGGCGCTCGGCCTTTTTCATGCCTTTCATCTTCAGGCCATAGGCGATGTTGTCGATCACACTCAACCACGGGAACAGCGCGTACTGCTGGAACACCATGCCGGTGTTGGGGCTCACTTCGGTGACCTGGCGCCCCTCGACCTTCACCAGCCCTTCGCTGGGATGATCGAAGCCGGCGATCATGTTGAGGGTGGTGCTCTTGCCGCAGCCCGACGCGCCGACAATCACCACGAACTCGCCTTTTTCGATGCGCAGGCTGACGTTATCCAGCGCGAGCATGTCGCCGTAGCGCTTGGAGACGCCTTCGAGCTCAATGATTGGGTTCAGTCCTGCCACGATACGAGCCTCCTCTCGATAATACGCATCACCAGGTCGGTGAGCAGTACGGTGATGCTGATCATGACCATGCCCAACACCACGGTGTCGGTCTGGAAGTATTCCTTGCCGTTCATGATCATGAAGCCCAGGCCTTCACGGGCGGCGATCAGCTCGGCGGAGATGACGCAGGTCCAGGCGATGCCGAGCATCACTTTAAGACCGGTGATGATCTGCGGCAGCGCGGCCGGCAGGATGATGCCGAACATGATGTTATGGCGCTTGGCCCCCAGGTTCTTGGCGGCGCGGATCAGCAGCGGGTCGACGTTACGGGTGGAGTCGATGATGTACAGCAGCGCCGGGGCCAGCGAGCCCATGAACACAATGGAGTACTTCTGCGATTCGGAAATGCCGAACCACAACAACGACAGCGGCACCCAGCTCATCGACGGCAGCGGACGCAGGAACGACAGCAGCGGGTTGAAGATCGCCATGCACAGCGGCGACGAACCCATGGCGATCCCCAACGGGACCGCGACGATGGTGGCCAGCAGGAAGCCAACCATCACCCGGCGGGTCGAGGCGAAAATATTGGCGATCAGGCTGCCGTCGCCGGTCATGTCGACCGCGCGATGCCAGATGTCGGACGGGGCCGGCAGGAACAGAGCTTCAATAAAGCCCATCTTCACTGCCGCTTCCCAGACGGCGAGGATGATGATCAGCGTGGCGAAGCCGATGATCAGCCGCGACACGATGCCGGTGCCCATCGGCACATAAGGGCGGGCGACGGAACTGCTCATGGACGGCTCTCTGCGTGGCTGACGAACGAGGTGTTGAACCAGTCATCCACAGCCGGGACCTTGGACAGCTGCTTGTTCTCGACCATGAAGGCGGCCAGTTGCTTGAGGCCGTTCTGGAAGCTCTGAGTCTCGATCAAGGTTTGCTTCTGCTCGGCCAGGTCATGCCACTCGATGGCGTTGATGGTCTTGAGCTGTTCATCCACCGGCAATTTGGTCAGCTCGGTGATGGACTGGGCGGCCTCCTCTGGGTGGGCCTTGATGAACGCGATGGCTTCCATGTAGCTGTCGACGAACGCCTGGGCTTGCTTCGGATGCTCCTTGGTGTAGGCGCGACTGGCGATCAGGATGTCCGGCCCGGTGCCAATCTTGAATTGCTTGTAGAGGCTGAATTGGGTGTCATCGGCCAACAGCGTGCTGCCCTGGCGTTGCAGGATATCGAAGGTAGGCGACCAGGCCACGGCGGCGTCGATCTGCCCGGTCTTGAGGGCCGCCGGCATTTCCTGGGTCGGCATGTTCAACAACATGACGTCCTTGTTCGGGTCCATTTGCGCTTGTTTGAGCAGGTCAAGAATGAGAATGTGTCCGCTCGACGCGTAGGTGACACCGATTTTCTTGCCCTTTAGCCCAGCGATATCCTTGATGGCGCCGTCAGTGAACACGCCCTGCACGGTGACGAACGAATCCGGCTCGGAGATGACTTCAAACGACTTGCTGCCCGCCGCCATCAACGACAACGCAGGAATCGCACTGGAGGCGGCAAAATCCAGATTGCCGGACACCATCGCACTCATGCGGCTCGACGAGGTACCAAACAGCTGCCATTTAACGTCCAGGCCATGCTTTTTGAAGATGCCCTTATCAATGCCAACCCAGACCGGAAAGCTGCTGAACCAGGTCGAGCCACCATAGGTGACAGGCGCGGGCGTCTCGGCATAAGTTGCGGTCGCGGTAAGCCCGCCGACCAGCAACGAGGCTGATAACAGGAGGGTTCTGGTGAAGGCTTTGAGTGTGGTCATGCAAGGTACCCGAGCTTGGTGGGAGCAAAAAGGATGGGTAAACACCATCCTTCAATGAAGGGCAGAATCTTCTATTTATTCATTTGGAAATATTATTTTTACAGGTGAATTGATTTTATGTATCACCTTGTGTTATTGGCTATTTTATAAGCCAATCAGACGATCAAGTAAACAGTATATTTGCCTGAGATATTGACACC
This sequence comes from Pseudomonas nabeulensis, assembly GCF_004682045.1. Lineage (GTDB taxonomy): Bacteria > Pseudomonadota > Gammaproteobacteria > Pseudomonadales > Pseudomonadaceae > Aquipseudomonas > Aquipseudomonas nabeulensis. Next base: position 132,898 of record NZ_QUZT01000003.1, on the reverse strand, counting down.
CCGCTTTACAAGCGCTGGATACACAGGCAAAAAAAATCCGGAAATCCGCACTCGCATGGGACTTTCCGGACTTTCAGAACCCACTGAAACAGTGGGCCGTACGCGTCGATCAGAACTCCAGCTGCGCAGAAAACGCAACCGTACGCGGATCCCCCAGATAGCTGCTGTTGAGCCAGTATTTCTTGTCGGTCAGGTTGCTGACGTTCATGCGCAACGTCAGGTCGCTTGTGCCCAGCGGCAGGCGATAGCGTGCGCCCGCATCGAAGGTGGTGAAGGACGGCAAGGTGTAGTTGTTGGCTTCATCGGCGTATTGCTTGCCCGTGTAGAAGGCCCCACCCGTGATCGCAAAGCCCGGCGCGGAGGCCACGTCATATTCGGCATACACCTTGGCTAATTGCTTGGCCACGTTGATCGGCGAGTTGCCGTCATTGGCCACCGTCGCAGCCTTTTTCACCTTCGGATCCAACAGGGTAAAGCCGCTGATCAGGGTCAATTGCGGCGTAACCTTGCCGGTAACGCTGAACTCCAAGCCATTGTTTTCCTGGCGTCCATCCTGAACATAGACACGCGCCGAGCTGGTGTAGGCATTGGGCTTGTCGATGTTGAACAGCGCCAGGGTGAACAGCGTATCGCCAAGCGTGGCCTTGGCGCCGATCTCGTACTGCTCGCTGATCTGCGGTGCCAGGGCACTGCCGGCGTTGACTGCCCTGGACGGCGCGATGCCGCCACTTTGCAACCCCTCGATGTAGGTAGCGTAGGTGGTCAGCCAGGGCACTGGCTTATAGATCAACGACACACTGGGGGAAGTGGTGCTCTTGTCATACTCGGTCTTGCGCGGCGTGGCCGAATAGATGAAGTCATTGTTGTACGAGGTGATCTGGGTGCGAGTGACACCAAGGATCGTCGACCACTGCTCGTTAAAGGTGATGATGTCGCCAATCAACAGGTTGTGAGTGTCGGAAGTGCTGGAGATATGTTGAGCACCATGACCAATCGAGTAACCCGGCTTGCCGACCTGCGGCTGCTGATCGAGGGAGATCGCCGGGCCGGTCACCGAGCTGTATTGCTGGCTGGGTATATGGTCTTCGTACATCAGGCTGCGTGCGGAATTACCCTGATAGCCCAGCGTCATCTTGTGACTCAAGGGGCCGGTCGCAAACTGTGAGTCGAGGAACAGATAGCCCGAATATTCCTGGGTTTCAATCGGTGCAAACGCATACAGCGGCTGGGTATATCGACCCGGCGCGTCGACCTGCGGGCCGGTGTAGGTGTACTCCTGAGTGTATTGCTGTGCGGCGAAGGCCGAACGCAGGCTGAACGTATCATTAAGGCGCCATTTGACGCGCACGCCAGCCTTGTCGGTCTGGTTCTTGGAGAACGCCCATTTCTGGCTGTACAGCTTGTCGGTATCCAGGGAAGAGGCGCCCGGACGGTACGCCTCGTTGGCAAAGAACCAGTAGCTGGTAAGGCCGCGGGTCAGGCTCTCTTTGTGAGACGCGTCGAATTGCACTTGCAGGTCGTCGCTGATATTCCAATCCAGGGCGAGGCTGACCATTTGCCGGCGACGCTTTTGCAGGTCCATCGCGGTCTCGCCGTCCTGGGTCAGGACGTTGAGGCGGTAGGCGAATTTGCCTTCGCTGTCGATGGGGCCGCCGAAGTCGCCGTGCAGGTAATAGTTGTCGCCACCAGCATTGCCCAGAGTGACGCTGTTGTAGCGTTGGTAGGTCGGCCGCTTGAGTACGTAGTTGGCCAGGCCGCCGGGCGATGCCGGGCCGTACAGGAAACCGGTGAGGCCTGTGATGACCTCCAACTGCTCAGTGTCCTCGATGAAGTTGCCAGCATCCGCCAATGTGCTGAAACGCAGGCCGTCGTTGGCGATATTCAGGCTGGCGGAGCTGCCAAAACCGCGAATGGTCACGGCACTGGCATAACCGGCACTTTTGGGGGAATACAACTGGGTGAACGGGTTGTGCTTGAGCACATCGTCGGTGGAAGTCGCGAGCAAATTCTTGAGCAATGCCTGGGAGGTCACGCTCATGGAGTACGGTGTGTCCTGCAACTTCATGCCACCCAAGGCACCCACATTGCTGATGTTTTCACTCACATAACCGGCCGCCTCAGAACCGTCGGCAGCGGCGTGACGGCCGGTGATATCAATGTCCGGCAGCGTCATCGTACCGCCAGCATCGGCACTGACCTTGACCACCCCATAGACCCCATCACCGATTTTGACGGCGCCGAGCCCCGAGCCCGCCAGCAGTGCGGCCAAGCCCTGCTCCACATTGTAGTCACCGTCCAACCCTGGCGAACTCAACCCTTGAACCAACCCCGGGACGAACTGCACGGTAATCCCGGCCTGCGCACTGAAACCGGCGAGCGCCTGGCTCAGGCTGGCCGGCTGGACACTGTAAGGGCGAGCCACCTCTTCTGCGTGGGCACACAGCGGCGGGACCGCCAGGGCAAGGGCGAGCAATGACGCGGCGAGCGGAAGTTTAGGGAGAGTCATGGAGCGGGTTGTCCTTGGGTGATTACCGATTCACAACTAAGGACGAGCACCGAAAGAAAACGGGCCAAAAAATCTCATGCCCGGCTTACCGTCACCCAATAGCGGGTTCGATAACTCACGCTGACCGGCAGCGTCGTCGGCAACGCAGCGAGAATTGCGTCGGTGTTGTCGAGCTGGAAGCCGCCACTGATACGCAGATCCGAGACACTGTCATCACAGTGCAGTCGTCCGGGACGGTAGCGAGTCAACTCTTGCAGGAAATCGCGCAGCGGCAAATCTTCAGCCACCAACTGGCCCTGGGTCCAACGCGTAGCCAGCTCACTGGCGGGCCGCACAGGTCCAAAGCTGGCAGCACTGAAACTCAACTGCTCCCCAGCCGTTACTACGTGTGAAGCTGCATGCGCAGGGGTGGCGCGCACACGGCCTTGCAATACCGCCAACTGCGTGATGCCGTCGAGCTGGCGCACACCAAAGCGGGTGCCCAAAGGCTCCATGACCCCTTGCTCGCTGACCACCCTGAGTGGGCGCTGCGCAGCATCCGCGCCGGTGGTGATAACAATCTCCCCGCGAACCAGACGGATCAGGCGCTGCCCGGCGTCAAAGCGCACATCGATGGCGCTATCGGTGTTCAGGTTGACCCGACTGCCATCCGCGAGCGTCAGCTGGTGCCGCTCACCTACCGCCGTGCGGTAATCCGCCATCCAGCCTTGCTGGGTGCCGGCGCGGTAAGCCAGGTAGCCAGCAGGCGCAATCGCCGCCAATACCAGCAGCGCCTTCAACGCTTGGCGCCGTTCACGATTAAGGGTGCCGAGGGCAACAGACGCAGGCAGGCCGCCCAGCTGTTGCTGCACATGCTGCACACGTTGCCAGGCGCGCTCATGCTCAGGGTCGGTCGCACGCCATCGCGCGCACGCCTGCTGCTGCGCCGCACTCAAAGGTTGCTCGTGCATCAGCACAAACCAATGGGCAGCCTGGCGGGCAACCTCTCGACTGATTGGCGCAGACATCAGAACGTCACGTCGTTCAAAATACAGGCCTCAAAGGCAGTCGCCATGTGCCGCTTGACCGTACGCTCGCCGATACCCAGCTCGCGGGCGATTTGCAGGTAGGTCAAGCCATCGAGCTGCGCCAGCAAGAACACCGTCCGCACGACAGGCTTCAAGCGATCAAGCATGGCATCAAGCTGCAACAGCGTTTCGCGCATGTGCCACTGCTCTTCCGGGGACAGCGAAAACCCTTCGGGCAGCGTGGCGAGCATCTCAAGGTAGGCTCGTTCCAGGGACTGGCGGCGAAAATAATCGCAGACCAGGCGCTGCCCCACCGTCGCCAGATACGCACGGGGACGCTCCAGGATCAGCTTTTCACCGGTTTTGCGCTGGGAAGTGAGGATGCGCAGGAACGTATCCTGCGCCAGGTCCGCCGCCTGGCTGTTGCAACCCAGGCGCTGATAAAGCCAACCTTTGAGCCACCGGTTGTGCTCTGTATAAAGCAGCCCTAGACGATCATCACTCACTACTCGCCTCCCCTAAAGAAGAGCGAATCATAATTGGTAATGATTCTCACATCAACGCACGAGGCCTGTCATCCAGGGTAGTCTTCACCAATGCCAATGACCTTCAACAGCCCCTCCAGGGTTTTATGCTCCCAAGTGGACAGCAACGCCACCGGATCAGTCCCATACCTGTCACCCGCGTCAAACGACCAACGTAACCCATCCGGACTGATACACGCCTGGCAGTAGCTCAACGCACCGCCGTCGCTGTAAATCGAGATACGCCAACCGTCGACTTCGACGGTTAAATGACCGGCATGCAGCTCATCCCACGACGGCTGCCCCACCCTGGTCATGACGCTCCGCCCCCACGTGACCTCGCGCAGCACCTCACACACATCTCTCGCAGAGAGCGGACGATGGGCTCTATCCATTCGATACGCCTCGCAGCTTGATCAGATTATTTGCCACGCACCTTCGCCGGACGACCTGGATAGGCTGTATCCGCCACCGTTAAGCACAGGGTTGCTTATTTCATAGCCACGCCAGTCGGCCATGGCCTGGCCATCAATGCGCTGCGGCTTGCGCTCGATCAACCAGGCTACGGCGTTGATGAACTGCCCATGGGAAAATGCTGCGATATCGCGGGCCGGATACCGCGCCAATCGGTCCAGGAAAGATTGCGCCCTGTCGATAAAGTCCAGGAATGACTCCGCGCCTTCACCCTCCCTGAATGCCGGGTCTGCCCGAGACCAATAGGCCTCGACCCAGGCGCGACGCTGGGCAACCGTTGTGTTGGCGCACCGCGCAGGTTCAAGGTAAGTGAATTCGTGGATGGGCCAGGTCTCGAACGCACTGACCGCAAAGTTCGCGACCGTTGCCATCGCGGTTGAATGCGCCCGGGAGAACGGCGAGGCAACAATCAAAGCAGGCGCCCGAACGAAGGAACGGGCCACCTGACAGGCCTGTTCGACGCCCTTTGCCGTAAGGGGGATAGTCGCGTGATCCTGGCTTGGCGCGCCGGCATTGGCGGCGCTTTCTCCGTGGCGTATCAACCTGACATGCTTCATTCGCCCGACACCCGCACAATTACGGCCACTCACACCTCCCCGGTATGCCCTGCCCGCTACAGCCAGCGAGAAAGGATAGACCGAAGCCATGGGTATCAACCACAACCGAGATGAAATCGCGGGCAAAAAAAAACCCGGAAATCCTCACTTGCGTGGGCCTTCCGGATTTTCTAAACCGCCAAAAATGGTGGGTCGTGTGGGATTCGAACCTACGACCAATTGGTTAAAAGCCAACTGCTCTACCAACTGAGCTAACGACCCGCTGTGTGGTGGCGCGTATAATACTGATTTCTAAGGATTATTCAACACCTTATTTGAAATAAATCAGAAATAACGCGTTGGGTCCGTAAAACCGGCCGCTTGGAAGCCTTCTGCACGCAGTCGGCAGCTGTCGCACTTCCCACAAGCGCGGCCGTCATCGTCTGCCTGGTAGCAGGAAACAGTCAGCGAATAATCGACGCCAAGTCCTACGCCAGCCTTCACGATATCGGCCTTGCTGAGGTTTTGCAGCGGCGCCAGGATGCGGAAGCCCTGCCCTTCTACACCGGCCTTTGTCGCCAGGTTGGCCATGCGTTCGAAGGACTCGACGAACTCTGGGCGGCAGTCCGGGTAGCCGGAATAGTCCACGGCGTTGACGCCGATAAAGATATCGCGGGCGTTAAGCACTTCTGCCCAACCAAGGGCCAGGGACAGGAAAACGGTGTTACGGGCCGGCACGTAGGTGACTGGAATACCTTCGCCCGGAGCTTCCGGTACGTCGATGCTGCTGTCGGTGAGCGCTGAGCCGCCGATGCCGTTGAGGTTCAGGCCAATCACCTTGTGTTCGACCACCCCCATGTCGCGGGCGACGCGAGCGGCGGCGTTCAACTCGGCACGGTGGCGCTGGCCGTAGTCGAAGCTCATGGTGTAGCAGCTGTAGCCTTCGGCCTGGGCCATGGCCACCACGGTGGCGGAGTCGAGGCCACCGGACAGCAGGATTACAGCGCGTTTTTGATCGTTGGTTGGCTCAGTCATATCAGCGTCCCGGCTCGTCATTCCAAAGGTATTTATGCAGCTGCAATTGCAGGCGCACCGGTAGATTGTCCGCAACCACCCAATCAGCCAGGTCGCGCGCGTTCAGGTCGTGGTGGCTGGGTGAGAACAGCACTTCGCCAGCGCGACGGTCCAGGCCGTACTGGATGAGCTTGGAGTTCGCCCAGTCGTAATCGTCGCGGGAACAAATCACGAACTTGACCTGATCGTTGGCCGTCAGCAAGTCCATGTTCTCGTAGCGGTTGCGGTGTGATTCCTTGGAGTCCGGGGTCTTGAGGTCAACCACGCGGCTTACGCGCGGGTCTACCGCGGAAATATCCAGGGCGCCACTGGTCTCCAGGGACACCTCGTAGCCGGCGTCACACAGCTGCTTGAGCAAAGGAATGGCATTGGGCTGGGCCAGGGGCTCACCGCCCGTCACGCAGACGTAGCGCGGCCGGTAACCGGCAACCTGCTCCAGGATGTCGTCAAGGGTGCGCACAGTGCCGCCACTGAAGGCGTAGGCGCTGTCGCAGTATTGGCAACGCAACGGGCAACCGGTCAGGCGCACGAATACTGTGGGCAGGCCAGCGGTGCGCGTTTCACCCTGCAACGAGTAAAAAACTTCGGTAATACGTAATGTGTCTTGCATAGTCGCCACGGGCGTAACAGCTAAACAGGCTGTCCGCCTCCGTCAGGCACTTCAAGGAACCCCGCCAACGCGTAGGCCCCAAGAAGCGTGTTTCATAAAAGGGCGTGGATTCTAACGAAAAAACCCGCGCCAGGCGCGGGTTTCTTCTAAACGGGCTGCGTTGCTTACAAACGCTGCAGGTCCCGCTGGGCCAACTGGGCAGCGGAAGTACCCGGATACTGGGCCACCACCTGCTGCAGAATGCCTTTGACCTTGTCGGTATGACCCAGGCGGCGCTCTACGTCAGCGAGTTTGTACAGCGAGTCCGGCACCTTGGCGTGCTTGGGGTACAGCTGGCTGACCTTGGCAAACGCCTGGCCTGCTGCTTGCAAATCACCCTTGGCCAGGTTCACCTCACCCAACCAGTATTGAGCATTGCCCGCATACTGGCTGTTTGGGTAGCGACCCAGGAATGCGGTAAAGGCCTTGCTGGCCTTATCGAAATCCTTGGCTTTGATCAGGTCGAAGGCTGCATCGTAATACAGCTTTTCTTTCGCCGGATCACCCGGTTCGCTGCTCGCGGCAGGGGCTTGGCTGGCAGCCGCCCCCGCTGCTGCACCACCGGCGGCGGCACTTGGCGCACCACCGGTAGAAGAATTATCAGGAGTTGCGGCAGGTTGAACACCGGCTCCAATGCGTCGATCAAGATCCTGGTAACGCTCCAGGCCTTCTTGCTTCAGCTGGTTCACTTGGTTCTGCAGAACTTCAATGGTGCCCTGTTGCTGGGACAATTGATCCTGCATACGTTGCAGCTGATTGAACAGCTCGCCCTGTGCCGAGGGGGCGGACGTAGCCGCTCCCCCAGCATAGGCGCCGTTCGTGCCATAACCCACTGGCGGATAACTGCTCCCGCTATTGTTATAGCCAGAGTTGCTATCTTCCACAGGAACCGCAGCCCACACCGCAAGCGGTGCGAGGCTGAGAGCCAATACAGTTAGAGCACGACGGCACGTTCGCATGACGAATTACTTACGCAGTTCGACGCGACGGTTTTGAGCCCAGGACTGCTCGTCGTGGCCAGTAGCAACTGGACGCTCTTTACCGTAGGAAACCAGTTCCAGTTGGCCTGGAGCAACACCTTGCAGTACCAGGTAGCGCTGAACGGCTTTCGCACGACGCTCGCCCAGTGCCATGTTGTACTCACGAGTACCACGTTCGTCAGTGTTACCTTCCAGAACAACGCGAGCGCCGTTAGCTTTCAGGTCCTTCGCGTGAACGTCCAGAGCGCGCATGGCTTCTGGCTTCAGGTCCGAACTGTCGTATTCGAAGTAGAAAGTGGTGATAGCGCGCAGAGCAGCTTCTTCGCTCAGGGAGCCGTCAACCGCACCAGTGTTAGCGCCGTAACCAGCGTTTGGATCAACAGCTGCGCCTTCACCGGCATTGTCGCCGCCTTTAGACGAGCAACCAACGGCTACGGACAGAGCCAGAGCCAGAGCAGCAAACTTACCAAACTTCAGCATTTCCATCGTGAAACTCCTAATGAACCCCAGTGTGTTAAGTACTTCTTTTTGTAGCGCCGCGTCAGTTCAGGTAAGGGGACCAGGATGGTTCTCTGACTTCGCCTTGAGCGGTAGGAAGTGGGAGCCTTACGCGTCCATTAATGGATACGAGCATCAAGACTCCCCGGCCCTGCTGGCGGGTGGCGTAGATTACCATGGTGCCGTTGGGCGCAACAGTGGCTGACTCATCAAGGTTGGTGTCTGTAAGGATTTTTACCGTTCCACGCTGCAAATCCTGAGCCGCAACTCGGAAATTAGTGAAACCATCCTGACGGTGAATCATCACCAACGTCTTTTCATCAGCCGAAAGTTTAGGATTAGCATTGTAGTTGCCAATAAAGGTCACGCGTTCCGCGCCCCCACCACCAACACTTGCTTTATAGATTTGTGGCTTGCCGCCGCGGTCGGAGGTAAAGAAGATGGTCGAGCCATCCTTGCCCCAGAACGGTTCAGTGTTGATGCCAGGGCCGCTGGTAACACGACTGATCTGACGCGAAGCCATGTTCATCACATAGATATCCGGGTTGCCATCTTTGGACAACACGAACGCCAGGCGCGAACCATCCGGCGACCAGGCCGGTGCACCGTTCAGGCCTTCAAAGTTGGTGATCTGCTCGCGACGGCCAGTATCGATGTGCTGGACGAAGATACGCGGGCGCTTCTGTTCGAAAGACACATAGGCAATACGTTTGCCATCCGGCGCAAAGCGTGGCGACAGGATCGGCTCACGGGATTGCAGCAGGGTTACCGCACGCGCACCGTCGTAGTCCGAACGCTGCAAAGTGTAACGAGTGTTGTCTACAGAGAAACGTTCAGCCGTTACATACAGCAGACGCGTCGAGAACGCACCTTTAATACCGGTGAGCTTTTCAAACGACTGGTCCGAGATGTAGTGGGCCATGTCGCGAATCTGCTCGGCGGTGCCCGATACGCTGCCGGTCAGGACCTGCTGTTCCGTCGCCACGTTGAACAACGTGTACTGGATCTGCAGGCGACCGCCGGCCGGCACGATATTGCCGACCATCAGGTACTGCGCGCCCACGGCTTTCCAATCACGGAACACGACTTCGCTGGCCTGGTTCGGCTGGCTGATCATGTTGCCTTTCGGAATCGGTGCGTAGTAGCCGGAGTTGCGCAGGTCGTCACTGACGATCTGGGCCATGTCGTCCGGCAGCACGCTGCCGCCCTGCCAGCCGAACGGTACGACCGCAATCGGAGTGGCCCGATCGCTACCGCTGGTGACCAGGATGTTCTTTTCATCTGCCGCCGCTATCCCTGCCATACAGCAAATAACGACAAGCATTCCTCGAAGAAGGTTTCTCACAAGGCTAGATCCTCAGGTGTGAATGTCATCTTGAATGAACGATAGGGAGCGAAGTCGCTTGGTTTCATTCCCTGCATCTCGGTCAATCGACCAATGTTCTTGACCGCTGCAACCGCCGAACTGTCGAACGATGTATCGCCACTGCCCTTGGCCACGCTGACCGAAGTCACCGTACCGTCCGGCAACATGCCGATCTGCAGCACGACTGTCATGCCTTTGCGCGCCGAAGGTGGACGCGTCCAACCCTCTGCTGCCCGTGCCCGGATAAGGTCGTCGAAACTGCCCGCGACTTCATCACCCCGTTCATCGGCCAAGGCTTGCTGACGCTGCGGCGTGTCGGAGAGCAAATCTGCCAAGGCCTGGGCCTTTTTCTCTTCGGCGGATTTACGCGCTGCTTCCTGGGCCTTTTTCTTGGTGGCGTCAGCGGCAGCTTTCTTCTTCGCGTCGTCGGCGATTTTCTTCTTCGCCTCGTCTGCTTCAGCTTTTTTCTTGGCGTCTTCGGCGGCTTTCTTCTTCGCGTCTTCGACAATCTTTTTCTTGGCGTCTTCAGCGGCCTTTTTCTTGGCCTCTTCTTCGGCAGCTTTTTTTGCTTCTTCTTCAGATTTCTTCTTGGCTATATCAGCCAATTGTTTCTCTTCGGCTTTTTTCGCTTCGGCAGCTTTCTCGGCTTTCTTGGCTTCATCAGCCTTTTTCGCCTCGTCAGCCTTCTTGGCTTCGTCAGCCTTTTTCGATTCCTCGGCCTTTTGAGCGGCCTCTTCTTTCTTTTGTTCCGCTGCAGCCTTCACCGCTTCCTGCTCGACCTTCTTCTGTTCCATCTGCTCGACTTCAGTCTGGCGCGCCGCCGACTTCTGGGCCTCACCCGCAATCTTCTGATTGGTCTGGGTGGTGGCCTGGCTTTTCGATTTCAGCTGATACAGGGTCGCCTGCACGATCGGCTTGGCTGGCGGCAACTCCGGCGTCATGGCAAAGCTGACGAACAGCATGCCAAACACCAACACGTGCAGGGCAATTGCCCAGACGCTAGGCCAGAAGTAGCTTTCCGAGGCGGACGGCTCTCGCTGTTGCTGCATCAGGGCGCCTCGGTAATCAAGCCAACATTACCGACGCCGGCCTTCTGCAGCCCGCCCATGGCACCCATGACGGAGCCGTAGTCGACCGCTTTGTCACCGCGGATGAAGACCTGGGTGTGCTTGCCGCCTTCGTTGCCCGAACGAATGATCTTGGTCACCGCATCGGTCATCGCCGGCAGGGTCAGCGCCTTGTCCTGCTGCTTCTGAGTGTCGACTTCGCTGCCAAGGTTCCAGTAATAGGTCTTGTCGGACTTGATCGAAATGGTCAGCACCTGGGTGTTGTTGTCCTGGGGCAAGGCTTCGCTGGAAACCTTGGGCAGATCAACCTTTACACCCTGGTTAAGCATCGGCGCGGTCACCATGAAGATAACCAGCAGCACCAGCATCACGTCGATGTAAGGCACTACGTTCATCTCGGCGACCGGCTTGCGCTTGGTTCGAGCTCGAGTGATTAAAGCCATCGGGGAATACCTGCTTATTCTTCGCTGGTGTGCACTTTACGGTGCAGGATCGCCTGGAATTCATCGGCGAAGGTGTAGTAACGGCCAATCAGGTTTTCACCGCGAGCGGCAAAACGGTTGTAGGCGATTACTGCCGGGATAGCCGCGAACAGACCAATCGCGGTGGCGATCAGGGCTTCGGCAATACCCGGGGCCACGGTGGCCAGGGTCGCTTGCTGGGCCTGGGCCAGGCCGCGGAAGGAGTTCATGATGCCCCACACGGTACCGAACAGACCGATGTACGGGCTTACGGAGCCGACGGTGGCGAGGAACGGCAGGCTCTGTTCCAGCTTCTCTTCTTCGCGGGAGATGGCAACGCGCATGGCACGGGCCACGCCTTCCATCACCGCTTCCGGATCGACGCCTGGCTGCTGGCGCAGACGGGAGAATTCCTTGAAGCCGGCACGGAAGATCTGCTCGACGCCCGAATCCGGGTCCGGGTTGCTGCCTGCCTGGCGGTACAGCTTGGACAGGTCGATACCCGACCAGAAGCGCTCCTCGAAGCTCTCCAAGGCACGTCGACCGGCACGCAGCAGGTTGCTGCGCTGAAAAATCATGACCCAAGAGGTAACCGATGCGGCTACCAGGGTCAGCATGACCAGTTGAACCACGACACTGGCATTGCTGACCAGGCTCCACATGGAGGAATGGTCGACGACGGTAGGTTCCACGCTAAATCTCCTGCTTTGATTGTTTACCCGCGCCGCTTACGTCGGCAAAGGCCGTACGTAGAGCTTCGGGAATGGCCCGGGGTTTCAAACTATGGGTGCGCACACAGGCCACCAGGAACTGCCCCTCACAGAGCAGCGTTGCATCCGTTGCCCGCCTGACCTGCTGTTTAAAGCGCAGGCTGGCACGGTTCAATTCGATTACTTCAGCGCTTACCAACAACTCGTCGTCCAGCCGCGCCGGTGCGTGGTAGCGCGCCTCGCTGGAATGCACGACGAATAACAGGTCCTCCCCTGCCAACTCGGACTGGGCAAAGCCCAGCTCCCGTAGCCGCTCGGTTCGAGCCCGCTCCATGAACTTGAGGTAATTGACGTAATACACGATGCCGCCCGCATCGGTGTCCTCGTAATAAACGCGACAACGATGTGCGAACGACTGATCCCCGTTTTGCGCGCGCATACTCTAGTGCTTACTCCTCAGGTTGCCAATTGGCTGGGCAACTGTTTTTTCATCCATTGAAACAATTCCAGTGACTGGATGACGACACCAGCCACTAGGACAGCACAAACCTCGAATAAATCGACTCGCGTGTTGCTTTTAATCGTCCACTGCATCGAGGAATTCGTCTACCACGGGCATCTCGCCCAATCGTGACGGAATGTTTAACCCGAAGTGCAGATAGGCATGACGCGTCACCACCCGCCCCCTTGGCGTGCGCATGATGTAGCCCTGCTGGATCAGGTACGGCTCCAGCACATCCTCGATGGTATGACGCTCCTCACTGATGGCCGCGGCCAGGCTGTCGACCCCTACCGGGCCACCGTCGAACTTCTCGATCATGGTCAAGAGTAGACGCCGATCCTGGTGATCGAAGCCATGTTCATCCACATCCAGCAGGTTCAACGCCAGGTCGGCCACGGCCTTGGTGATATGCCCCTTGGCCCGCACTTCGGCGAAGTCGCGCACACGGCGCAGCAGGCGGTTGGCGATTCGCGGTGTGCCACGGGCTCGACGGGCGACTTCAAACGCGCCCTCCGGGTCCAGCGGCAAGCCGAGGATGCTCGCAGAACGGCTGACGATGGTCGCCAGGTCAGCCGTGCTATAGAACTCCAGACGTTGAACAATGCCGAAACGGTCTCGCAGCGGGTTGGTCAACATGCCCGCGCGCGTGGTGGCGCCAACCAGGGTGAAAGGCGGCAGGTCGAGCTTGATCGAGCGGGCCGCCGGGCCTTCGCCGATCATGATGTCGAGCTGGAAGTCTTCCATGGCCGGGTACAACACTTCCTCGACGATGGGTGACAACCGATGGATCTCATCGATAAACAGCACGTCATGGGGTTCAAGATTGGTCAGCAACGCCGCCAAGTCGCCCGGGCGTTCCAGCACGGGGCCGGAGGTGGACTTGATCGACACGCCCATTTCCTGGGCAATGATGTTGGCCAGGGTGGTTTTACCCAGCCCCGGCGGGCCGAAGATCAACGTATGGTCCAGCGACTCACTGCGCCCGCGTGCGGCCTGGATAAACAACTCCATCTGCTCACGCACAGTGGGCTGGCCGATGTATTCGGCCAGGCTCAGCGGCCGGATGGCACGGTCCTGGACTTCTTCACGGTCGCGCGGGCCGGTGGCCGCGATCAGACGATCAGCTTCAATCACTTAAATCATTCCCTTCAGGGCGCGGCGGATCATGTCTTCACTGCTCAGGTTCTTGTCCTTGATGGCCGACACCGCCTTGCTGGCTTCCTGCGGCTTGTAGCCCAGGGAGATCAACGCACTGACGGCATCGCTTTCGGCACTGGCGACCTGGGCCGCCGGCATGTCCGGCTGGTTCGGCACCAGGGCGAACATGCTCGGTACCACTTCCCAGGCCTTGAAGCGGTCCTTGAGTTCCACCAGCAGGCGCTCGGCGGTCTTCTTGCCGACGCCCGGCACCTTGGTCAGCGCCGAGGTGTCCTGGGCGGACACCGCACGCACCAGTTCGTCCACTTCCAGGCTCGACATCAACGCCAGCGCCAGTTTCGGACCTACACCGTTCAGGCGAATCAGCTCGCGGAAAAAGTCGCGGTCGCGCTTGCCAATGAACCCATAGAGTAACTGCGCATCTTCGCGAACGACCAAATGGGTGTGCAAGGTCAGTGGCTCACCGACCGACGGCAAGCGATAGAGCGTGGTCATGGGCACTTCCAGCTCATACCCCAACCCATTGACATCCAGAATCAGGTGCGGCGGCTGTTTCTCAGCCAGGGTGCCGCGCAAGCGTCCAATCACGGTTCAAATCCTTAAAGCTTGAGGGTCAGTTCAAGGCCTGACCGGGAATAACGATTGCGCTGATGCTATCAGAGACGCAGGCGCCCGCCACGACTGCGTGCCGTGCCCAAACCGTGGGGCAACAGGCTGGATCGGGTATGCGCATGGCAAATGGCAATGGCCAGGGCGTCGGAGGCATCAATTTGCGGTTTTGCGGTGAGCTTGAGCATATGCATGACCATCATCTGCACTTGCTCTTTGTTGGCAGCGCCGGTGCCGACCACGGCCTGCTTGACCTGGGTCGCGGTGTATTCGGCGATTTCCAGGCCTTCCTCAGCGCCGGCAACGATCGCAGCGCCACGCGCCTGGCCGAGCTTCAGCGCCGAATCAGCGTTTTTCGCCATAAACACCTTTTCGATGCCCATGGTCACCGGCCCGTAGGTCTGGATCACTTCACGCACGCCGCGATAGACGATCTGCAGGCGTTCGGCCAACTCGCCCGCGCCGGTGCGGATGCAGCCCGAGGCGACGTAGACGCAGCCCCGCGGGGTCTGTTGCACCACGCCAAAACCGGTGATGCGCGAACCGGGGTCGATACCTAGGATTAAAGTCATAAAGCCTGCGGGTTGGGTAAGCACAATTTTTGATACACAGAAAATCCAATGTGGGAGGGGGCTTGCCCCCGATGGCAGTGGGTCAGATTAACAATCTGTTACTGACACACCGCTATCGGGGGCAAGCCCCCTCCCACATTTTGATCTACATCTACCCTCAGACCAGCTGTGCGGCTACTTCTTCGGGGATATCGGCGTTCGAATACACGTTCTGCACATCGTCCAGATCTTCAAGCATATCCAGCAGTTTCAACACTTTCTGCGCACCGTCCAGATCCAGCTCGGCACTGGTGGTCGGCAGCATCACGATTTCCGCATCAGTGCCTTTGAAACCGGCGGCTTCCAGCGCGTTGCGAACGGCGTAGAAGCTCGCAAACGAGGTGAATACGTCGATGGAACCGTCTTCGTGGGTCACCACATCGTCGGCATCCGCCTCCATCGCCGCTTCCATCAGCGCGTCCTCATCCGTGCCCGGCGCAAAGGAAATCTGCCCTTTGCGCTCAAACAGATAAGCCACCGAACCGTCAGTACCGAGGTTGCCGCCACATTTGCTGAACGCATGGCGCACCGCCGCCGCTGTGCGGTTGCGGTTGTCGGTCATGCATTCAACCATCACCGCTACGCCGCCCGGGCCGTAGCCTTCGTAGGTCAGCTCGACCATATCGTCGGTATCGGCAGCGCCGGCACCACGGGCCACGGCGCGGTCGATGATGTCGCGGCTCATGTTGGCGCCGAGGGCCTTGTCCAGCGCCAGGCGCAGACGCGGGTTGGAACCTGGGTCACCACCACCCTGGCGGGCAGCGACGGTCAGCTCGCGGATCCACTTGGTGAAGATCTTGCCTTTCTTGGCATCCTGACGCTCTTTGCGGTGCTTGATGTTCGCCCACTTGGAATGGCCAGCCATAACACAACTCCGAAATTCTCTAGAAACCTTTAAAACACAGCCCTTCTAACGCAAAGGCGCATCCGAAGATGCGCCTTTTTAGACTGCGTAAACCTCAATGCGCTTTCACGCAGCAGCCTTACTCAGCCTTCGGCGTCTCGCGCAGACGAATGTGCAGTTCGCGCAGTGCCTTGGCATCCACCACACCTGGAGCCTGGGTCATCACGTCCGCAGCACTCTGGGTTTTCGGGAAGGCGATCACTTCACGGATCGACTGGGCGCCAGTCATCAGCATCACCAGACGGTCCAGACCGAACGCCAAACCGCCGTGTGGCGGCGCGCCGTATTTCAGAGCGTCGAGCAGGAAGCCGAATTTCTCTTCCTGTTCCGCTTCGTTGATGCCCAACAGACGGAACACCGCCTGTTGCATCTCTTTGCGGTGGATACGGATCGAGCCGCCACCCAGCTCAGTGCCGTTAAGCACCATGTCGTAGGCACGGGACAGCGCGCCAGCCGGGTTGGCTTCCAGCTCGGCTGGCGAGCACTTCGGCGCGGTGAACGGGTGGTGCAAGGCACTGAAGCTGCCGTCGTCGTTCTCTTCGAACATCGGGAAGTCGACGACCCACATTGGCGCCCATTCACAGGTCAGCAGGTTCAGGTCATGGCCCAGCTTGATACGCAGCGCGCCCAAGGCTTCGCTGACGATCTTGGCCTTGTCGGCACCGAAGAACACGATATCGCCATCGACTGCACCCACGCGGTCCAGGATCGCGTTGAGGTTTTCCAGCGGGATGTTTTTAACGATTGGCGATTGCAGGCCGTCCACGCCGTTGGCGCGTTCGTTGACCTTGATGTACGCCAGGCCCTTGGCACCGTAGATGCCGACGAACTTGGTGTAGTCGTCGATCTGCTTGCGCGGCATGCTCGCACCGCCTGGCACGCGCAGGGCGGCAATGCGGCATTTAGGGTCGTTGGCCGGGCCGCTGAACACCTTGAAGTCAACTTCCTTGAGTTGATCGGCCACGTCTACCAGCTCCAGCGGGTTACGCAGGTCTGGCTTGTCGGAACCGTAGCGGCGCATGGCTTCTTCGAAGGTCATGTGCGGGAATTCGCCGAACTCCAGGTCAAGCACTTCCTTGAACAGGTTGCGGATCATTTGCTCGGTCAGGCCCATGATCTCTTTCTCATCGAGGAAGCTGGTCTCGATGTCGATCTGGGTGAATTCCGGCTGACGGTCTGCGCGCAAGTCTTCGTCGCGGAAGCACTTGGCGATCTGGTAGTAACGGTCGAAGCCGGCCACCATCAGCAGTTGCTTGAACAGCTGAGGCGATTGCGGCAGGGCGAAGAACGAACCCGCGTGGGTACGGCTCGGCACCAGGTAGTCGCGCGCACCTTCAGGGGTGGCGCGGGTCAGGATCGGGGTTTCGACGTCCAGGAAGCCGTTTTCGTCGAGGAAGCGGCGGATGCTGGTGGTCATGCGCGAACGCAGGCGCAGTTTCTCGGCCATCTCCGGACGACGCAGGTCCAGGAAGCGGTAGCGCAGGCGGGTCTCTTCGCCCACGTCGGAGTATTCGTTGAGTGGGAACGGCGGGGTTTCCGCTTCGTTCAGCACTTCCAGCTCGTAGCCCAGTACTTCGATGTCACCGGAGGCCATGTTCTTGTTCACGGCACCGGCCGGACGCAGGCGCACCTTGCCGGTGATTTTCACGACGTATTCGCTGCGCACGCGGTCGGCAGCAGCGAAGCTTTCGGCGCGGTCCGGGTCGAACACCACCTGGGCCAGACCATCACGATCACGGATATCGAGGAAGATCACCCCGCCGTGGTCGCGGCGACGGTGAACCCATCCGCAAAGGGTGATTTCCTGACCTTCCAGGGTCTCGTTCAGTTGGCCGCAATAGTGGCTGCGCATCATGGTAGTGGTTTCACTTCTCGTAATTCGAAATTCGGTGGAGGCTTGCCTCGTCACCGTACATTAAAGCAGGGGACGGATAATGCAGGAGCCTGCGCGTAGAGTTCAACTCAGTCTGCTTTGTCGCCGCCCGCAAGATTCTTCTTCGAGCCGGTCTTGAAGTCGGTCTCGTACCAGCCGCTGCCGCTCAGGCGGAAGCCTGGCATGGACAACATCTTCTTGAGCTCCGGTGCCTGGCAGGCCGGGCAATCGACCAGCGGCGCGGCGCTGATCTTCTGAATGGCTTCCAACTGATGACCACAGGAAGCACATTGATAGTCGTACATGGGCATGGCTATGTCTCGGCGATCAGAACGTTACTGCGCCACGCCTGTCCCGGGTAAACGCCGGCACGCGCAGCAAAGCGCGGGATTATATCTGGTAAATCGAGGCAGCGCAGCCGGCTTTCTGCCCCAGAACTCGCCCACCCGCAGGGTAGACCAGCCCTGGAACAATCCCGATGATTCAGGATTCAACACGCCCCTTGAGCAAGTGGACGACACACACGACCCTGACCAGCCCACTGAAGTTCTTCACCCCGCCATAGCGTAAATGCACTTCTCGGTCGACATACGACAGCAGCGCACTGACGGAACAGGCATTGAGCCTGGCGATTTCCGTGAGGATATTCCAATAGATCTGCTCCAACCGCAGGCAGGTGGAAAATCCATTCAACCTGACTGATCGGGACAAAGGCCTGGCCAGTCCCATATCGAAGCCTTTTACAAAAGGATCGATCTTCCATTTATAAAAACCACCAGTTTCCATCATTCCACTACCCACTGCGCGTGACATACACCTGACACTCCATTGCCAAACAGCAGTCCATGGGGCCTCCCATTGGACGATGGCCTTATAAGACCGCAGGCAGACTGAGGGAGCCAGAAGACGGGGAGTTGATAGATGTAGGACAACGCCAGGAAATGCGCGGAAACAAGCAAGCGGCGCCAGGACGGCGCCGCTGCGGGCTGACAGTTACTTGTTTTCCAGCAAGGAACGCAGCATCCATGCGGTTTTCTCGTGCACCTGCATACGCTGGGTCAGCAGGTCGGCGGTCGGCTCATCACTGACCTTATCGAGCAGCGGGAAAATGCCGCGGGCAGTGCGGGTGACGGCCTCTTGGCCGGCGACCAATTGCTTGATCATTTCCTCGGCGCTGGGGACGCCCTCCTCTTCCTTGATGGAAGAGAGACGTGCATAGATCGAATAGGCGCCTGGCGCCGGAAAACCCAAGGCCCGGATACGTTCTGCAATGGAATCCACTGCCAGCGCCAGTTCGTTGTACTGCTCTTCGAACATCAAGTGCAGCGTACGAAACATGGGGCCCGTGACGTTCCAGTGGAAGTTGTGGGTCTTCAAATAGAGTACGTAGGTATCGGACAGCAGCCGCGAAAGCCCATCGACGATGGATTTACGATCTTCTTCACTGATACCAATATCGATTGCCATGTTTTTCCCCTTCAATTGACGAGCATTCATTGATCAGGTGCAGACCCACTCTAGCAAGAGTGCCAGCAACGTGCAGCCGGGTAGCGTGTAGTGAGCGGGCTTGCCCCGCGCTGGGGGGCGAAGCCGCCCTAAACCCAGGCACCGCGGTGTATCAGTTATACCGAGCCGTATGGATCTGGGGCGGCTGCGCCCCCCCAGCGCGGGGCAAGCCCGCTCACTACAAGATTTGGCAAGCCGTTGAACAGTGTAGGAAATCTTCCCGGCAAACCGGGTAAAACACCTGCACCTGTCTAGGACAAGCGTTTGCCGCAGAAATCCCCTACGCCTTGCAACCCCTGTAAATGCTTGATTTGAGTAGGCACGGCCTTTGCTGTTAAATAGGCGGCGTGTCACTGCCGTTACTTCCTGCGACAGCGGCATAGGCTGATGCCCGCGCACGTGTCCACCGCCTCCCATTGTTCAGAAGCGAACCGTGCCAGTCAGCTCCTCCTTGTGATCCGTCTTAACGTGAGTTAATCAAAATGTTGAAAATCGTCCACCTGCTAACGGGCGTTGCAGCTTTGCTGCTGTCCTTTATACCGAGCTTGCAACAGGGAAGCCCTCCCTACCTGGAACAAAACGACGCTCTGTACCTGGCCATGTTCGGCCTTCTTAACCTGACGCTGGCACCGGTCATTCCTTACTGGAACAAAGGCACACGTCATCAACTGCAAAACCTGGTCAGTGCGTTGTTGGTGCTGACTGTTGTCGTACAAACCCTCACCCTCCTGGCACCTATGCCTGAAGTCGGTGGCCACCCGGCCATTCTGCTCAGCCTGGTGATTGCTGTAGTCGCCATTGTTCTTCACCTGGCCATCAGCTTCTACCGTTCGTCCCCTGCGGCCGCGTCGCAAAACTACGACATGACCAATCGGGATACCGGTACCGTCAAGTGGTTCAACACATCCAAAGGCTTCGGCTTTATTTCCCGTGATTCGGGCGACGATATCTTCGTCCACTTCCGGGCCATTCGCGGCGAAGGCCATCGCGTCCTGGTGGAAGGCCAGCGCGTGGAGTTCTCCGTGATGAATCGCGACAAAGGCCTGCAGGCCGAAGACGTGATCGCTGCACTGCCGCGTCGCTGATCCCAGCGTCTGCTGCAAAAAAAACCGCGACCCAGCGTTGGCTGGATCGCGGTTTTTTATTGCTCGCCTATTGATCAATAGTGCGGCGGCGGCGCTTCCTCTTCGGAGGTTTCGAACTGGCCGCCCATCTCCTCCTGGCGTTTGAGCAACGCGGTCATCTGCAATTGCAGACGCTCGACGGCCCGCTGCTGGGCAACCAGGATGTCATTGAGGGTCTCGATGGTGTCGTCCTGAAAGGCCAGGCGGCTTTCCAGGTCATTTACGCGATCTTGCAAATCCATGATTCAGCCCTGGGTAAAAACGAAGTCGGCAGGTAACAACTCGCGTAGACGTGCACGGATGGCTGCTACTTGTGCTTCGCCGTAAGGCTTGGCCGGGTGCTTGCCCCAGACCGGCGCCGGCCAGGCGGCGTCGTCACGCTTGCGCACGATCACATGCACATGGAGTTGGCTGACCACATTGCCCAATGCACCAATGTTCATCTTGTCGGCATTGAAACCTTCGTTCAGACACTGGGCCAGGGCTGTCGTTTCCTGCCAAAGCGTCTGCTGATCGGCGACACCCAGTTGAAACACTTCGCTGATAGCGTTGATACGCGGCACCAGGATGAACCAGGGGTAGTTGGAATCATTGGACAGCAGCAGGCGGCACAGGGGGAAGTCCCCGAGGGTCAGCGTGTCTTGTTGCAGGCGTTGGTCTAGGGCGAACACCGCGGGCACTCCATTCGGCAAGTCAGTTTCAGGCGCCCAGCATACCTTCGAATGGGCACGGCTTCACGGCGAATGCGGCAGGCTGGATGCAGGCCGACGAAAAGACATGCACCTTTTCAATGCAGACGATTAATTCAACTACGCTAATTCGGGCCTCAGCGAGACGCACCAAAATGACCCACTTGTGCTTCAAAGGGATCCGCCAATTACCCACTCGCAAGGGTGGAGCGGTAACGTTTTCTCTTGGAGCAGTGGCTACGTACGGCCAGGCAAGACTCTGGACGGGGAACCCGGTGAATACCAAACGGCGTAAAAAGCCCGTGCTTATGAGGTTTTGACACAGCCGTAACGTTTTTCACGAAAAAATGACATTCAATTTGTGCTTTGTGCACGCTTGTTGCATTGACCCCACTATCGTCGGCAACAACACCCATTTGGAAGCCGGTGTTACGCGATTAAAACAGCAGCGTTTCAATGCAATGCAGGGAAGGATTCAAACTTTAAAAAAGTTTGAAACAGTATTGAAGTTGTCAGTCCCGTTACAGTAAGGACTGTGAATTTGCGACATGGACCTAGCAATTTACGACAGCCTCGTAAAGAAGCTGAAAGGAAAGATGGGCAAGTATCGCCAATGATCGTCAGCGTGAGATACCTTTGCGCCGACACAAAAAGAAAGAGCCGCCCAGACAAAAATACAGGTGGGACGGCAGTACTCTTCCTAAAACCAAAGGAGCAAATCACGATGCGCGTGATGAAGTGGAGCATGATCGCCCTGGCTGTTTCAGCAGGCACCTCGCAGTTCGCAATGGCGTCCGCCCAGGACGATTCCAAGGGCTTTGTTGAAGACAGCACCTTCAGCATCAACACTCGTGCGCTGTACTTCAGCCGTGACTATCGCAATGAACCAGGCGATGGTTACACCATCATCAACGGCAAGCGTCAAAGCCGCTCCGAAGAGTCCGGCCTGGGCTTCAACGCTCTGTATCAATCGGGCTTCACACAAGGCACCATCGGTGTCGGTGTCGATGTCATCGGTTTGCTGGGCGTCAAGTTGGACAGCGGCAAAGGTCGCGTCGGCACAGGCCTGTTCCCGAAAGGCGCTGATGGTCGTTCCCAGGATGACTACTCCAAAGGCGGCGCTGCCATCAAATTCCGTATCTCCGATACGGTGTTGAAGGTCGGTGACCAATACACCACCGCGCCTGTGTTTGCCTCCGATGACAGCCGTCTGCTGCCCGAGCTGCCACAAGGTATTTCGATCACCAGCAATGAGATCAAAGGCCTCAAGCTCGAAGGCGGTCACTTTACTTCCAGCATCTCGCAAGCCCAGACCTACCACGACAGCCTTGGCCTGAAGAAAACCGACTTCGTCGGTGGTGTCTACTCGTTCACGCCTGAATTCACCGGCAGTCTTTACTACGCGAAAACCGAAGACTACTGGCGCAAATACTACGCCAACCTGAACTGGACCCACGCGTTGAGCGATGACCAGTCCCTGGCGTTCGACTTCAACATCTACGACACCAAAAGCGATGGTGCAGGCCTGCAACGCGCAGAAAAAGACGGCACCACCAAGCTCGACAACCGTGCGTTCAGCCTGCAGGGTGCGTACACCATTGGTGCTCATACCTTCACCCTGGCAGCCCAGAAAGTTACCGGCGACGGCGACTATGGCTACGGCGTCGACGGCGGCGGCACCGTATTCCTGGCCAACTCCGTGGCGCGTTCCGACTTCAACGCTGAAGACGAAAAATCCTGGCAGGCTCGCTACGACCTGAACATGGCCACCTTCGGCATTCCTGGCCTGAGCTTCATGACGCGTTACATCAGCGGTAGCGGTGCCAACACCGGCACCACCAGCAACGGCAAAGAGTGGGAACGCGACATCGAAGCTAAATATGTCATTCAGTCGGGTCCAGCCAAGGATCTCAGCCTGCGCCTGCGTCAAGCCACTTACCGCTCCAGCGATGCGGTGTATTACAACTCTCCGTCGCTGGACGAGTTGCGTCTGATCGCACAATACCCGCTGAACATCTTGTAATTGCCGGTTCAATTACAACGATGACTTAAGGCTTCGGCCTTAAACAAAAAGCCACCGCCTTGCATGCAAGGCGGTGGCTTTTTTATTGCAGTATTGTTTCAGCTGAAAAATAACTAGCAAGCTAACTAACGAGATTATTCCCGTAGGCTTGAACCTGACCTGACAGCCAAGTTCAACAGAGTCGCCTTCTATTACTTCGGCGCCGTTTCCTGCATCACACGAATAACCCGTTGCGGAAACGGAATATCAATTCCCGCCTCTTTCAAACGGTCACGTGCAAGTTCGTTCAACATAAACACAACGTCCCAGTAATCCGGCGTCTTGGTCCAGCAACGCAGGGAAACCGTGATAGAGCTGTCACCCAAGGTCGAAACCACTGCCGCCGGAGCCGGGTCGGCCAACACGCGGGGGTCTTTCGCCAGTTCCAGCAATACCGCACGGGCTTTTTGCAGGTCGGCCTCGTAGTCCACGCCCACGTCAAACACCACCTTGCGAGTCGGCTGACGGTTGGTGTTGGTGATAAGACCGTTGGACAGGCTGCCGTTAGGAATGATCACTGTCTTGTTGTCACCGGTGCGCAGCACCGTGTGGAAGATCTGGATGCTGTCCACGGTGCCGGAAGTCCCCTGGGCTTCGATCCAGTCACCGATGCGGAACGGGCGGAACAACAGAATCAGCACGCCACCGGCAAAGTTTGCCAGGCTGCCTTGCAACGCCAGGCCAATAGCCAGTGTCGCGGCACCAATCGCGGCAACGAACGAGGTGGTTGCCACGCCGATCATCGAAGCCACGTTGACCACCAGCATGACTTTCAGCGCAATGTTCGCAAGACTGGTGACGAAGTGTTGCAACGCCAGGTCTGCGTTACGCAGCGCCAGCAAACGCCCCACGCGATGGGTCAACACGTTGATCAGCCACCAACCGATGGCCAGAGTGATGATGGCCAACAAAAAGCGGCTGCCATATTCCATGATCATCGGGATCCACGACTGGGAGGTCGTGATCAAGTGATCCACTTCAGCGTTCAAATCCATCTACATTCTCCTGTCGAGCGGATGTTCGGTATTTTCAAATGGCCAAAAATGCAATTGAGCCCCGAAGGGCCCAATAGTAGGCGCTGGTTCTGGGGCGTGGGACGCCAAAAACGCCCTCAGGTTCCCCAAATGGCCATCAGTCGCGGAAGTTATTGAATTGCAGCGGCATGTCGAAGGTCTTGGCGCGCAGGGCAGCAATGGCCTCTTGCAGATCGTCACGTTTCTTGCCGGTGACACGCACCTGCTCACCCTGGATGGCGGCCTGGACTTTCAGCTTGGCATCCTTGATGTGAGCGACGATTTTTTTCGCCAGCTCCTTGTCGATGCCTTCCTTGAGCACGGCTTCTTGCTTCATCAGTTTGCCGGAAGCGTAGGCATCCTTGATTTCAAGGCACTGCGCATCGATCTTGCGCTTGACCAGCGACAGCTTGAGGATCTCGATCATCGCTTCCAGCTGGAAATCGGCTTCAGCGGTCAGGTTGACGGTCAGCTCCTTTTCCTTGAATTCGAAGCTGCCCTTGCCTTTCAAGTCATAGCGACGGTCCAGTTCCTTGACGGCGTTCTCGACGGCGTTGGTGACTTCGTGTTTGTCCAGTTCGGATACCACGTCGAACGAAGGCATGTCATTTCTCCAATATAAGGGGCGGGCTCAGTAGAGATGGAGCGCGCCCGAGCTAAAATGCCGGGGCATTATAGCGGTTCTTTCGCCGCGTTCACTGCGGGCAGCCTTACGGAGCACAAACTGATGTCGACCACCTGGCATATTCTCGGCGCTGGCAGCCTGGGCACTCTCTGGGCCGCACGCCTGGCCCGTGCTGGCGTGCCTGTGCGGCTGATCCTGCGCGACAAGACGCGCCTGGCCAGTTACCAGGCTGTGCAAGGCTTGACGTTGGTGGAGCATGGGATAGCGCACACCTACCCGGTAATCGGCGAAACGCCTGACAGCCCCCAGCCAATTCATCGCCTGATGGTGGCATGCAAAGCCTACGATGCCCAAGGCGCCGTCGCACAGCTGCAACACCGACTGGCCCCGGACGCCGAACTGATCCTGCTGCAAAACGGCCTCGGCAGCCAGGACGCCGTCGCCGCGCACCTGCCCCAGGCCCGCTGTATTTTTGCCTCCAGCACCGAGGGCGCGTTTCGCGACGGGGACTGGCGCGTGGTGTTTGCCGGCCATGGCTACACCTGGCTGGGAGACGCGAGCCACCCGACGCCGCCGCTATGGTTGGAAGATCTGGACGCTGCCGGCATCCCCCACGAATGGAGCACCGATATCCTCACGCGACTGTGGCGCAAACTGGCGCTCAATTGCGCGATCAACCCACTGACAGTGCTGTACCAATGCCGTAATGGTGATTTGCAGGCTCATCAATGCGAAGTCGCAACCCTATGCGCCGAACTCAGCGAGCTACTGGAGTGCTGTGGTCAACCCGCCGCCGCCGTGGACTTGCAGCATGAGGTGGAACGCGTGATCCACGCCACCGCCGCCAATTACTCCTCCATGTACCAGGATGTGGCCAACGCCCGGCGCACCGAAATCAGCTATCTATTGGGCTATGCTTGCCAAGCGGCGGCGCGTCATCAACTGAACCTGCCGCATTTGCAACAGTTGCAAGTGCGCCTGGTCGACCACTTGCTTGCACGTGGATTGCCCCGCGACTGAGCCTCGCGCTACCCTGCCCGCCTGTCTATCACCTGGGAAAACCCTGATGCCGCTGCGCCAGCGTCTAGAAAATCTACCGGTAGGGCAGAAACTGCTGGCCGCCCTGCTGGTGCTGTTGACCACCGTGCTACTGGTGGCCAACCTCACCTTTATCAGCGCCGCCTACTGGATCTCCCAGGAAAGCATGGCTCCCCAGGCCTTGCAGGCCATCGGTCGCCTGGTGTCCAACCCGGCCCTCGCCGCCGAGGCCCTCGAATCGCCGGCCAAGGCCGACGCATTGCTCAACGAATTGACCAGCTATTCGCCCTTGCGCGCCGCCGCCCTGTACGACGGTGAGGGCAATCGCCTGGCACAGATGCAACATGGCGACCGCCTGCACCTGCCGGACAACTACCGGCATATCGAGGCCTGGCGCGTCACCGAGTTTCGCAGCAACCAGGTCATCACCCTGCCCCGCGCCGGCCAACCATCCGGGCATCTGCTGCTGGTGGCCAGCAGCGAACTGCCAGTGGCGTTCTATACCGGCACCTTGACCGCCAGCCTGGGCATCCTGATTTTCAGCGTGCTGCTGTGGCTGGTCATCGCCCGGCAGATCAAACGCCTGATCACCCGGCCGATCCACGAATTGGAAGAACTGTCACGCCAGGTCACCCGCGAAGAGAACTACGCGCTGCGTGCCGGTCGTGGCAACCACGATGAAATCGGCAGCCTCGCCGAAGCCTTCAACACCATGCTGTCGCGCATTGAAGCCCGCGAGCAGCAACTCAAGCGCGCGCGGGACGATTCCCAGGCGGCCTACGATCAGGCCCAGGGGCTGGCCGAGGAAACGCGGCATACCAACCGCAAGCTGGAGCTGGAAGTCCAGGTGCGCAGCAAGATCGAGAAAAAACTTACCGGTTTTCAGAACTACTTGAACAGCATCATCGACTCGATGCCCTCGGCGCTGATCGCCCTGGATGAGCAGCTTTACGTCACCCAATGGAACCAGGAAGCCAGCGCCCTTTCCGGCACGCGCCTGGACGAAGCGTTGAACCAGCCCATCTACCTGGCGTTCCAGCCGCTCAAGCCGTACCTGCCGCAGATCCGCGCCACCGTCGAGCAACACACCGTGGAGCGTATCGAGCGCGTGACCTGGTTCAAGGACGACGAACCCAAGCATTACGCCCTCACGTTCTACCCGCTGATGGGCGGAGCCGGGCGCGGCGTGGTGATCCGTATCGATGACATCACCGAGCGCCTGTCCCTCGAAGAAATGATGGTGCAGTCGGAGAAGATGCTGTCGGTTGGCGGGCTTGCCGCTGGCATGGCCCACGAGATCAACAACCCACTGGGGGCGATCCTGCACAACGTGCAAAACATCCGCCGCCGCCTGTCTCCTGATTTGCCGAAGAACCTTGAACACGCCGAACAGGTGGGCATCGAACTGGAAACCGTCAACCATTACCTGCAAAGCCGCGAAGTGCCTCAATTGCTCGACGGTATCCAACAGGCCGGAGCGCGGGCGGCGAAGATCGTTACCCATATGCTCAGCTTCAGCCGGCGCAGCAATCGGCAGATGGCGCCTTGCGACTTGCCGGCCTTGATTGATCAGGCAGTGGAAATCGCCAGTAATGACTTTGACCTGGCCATCGGTTTCGACTTCAAGGGCCAGGCCATTGTCCGCCAGTTCGATCCCCAGCTCGGTCCAGTACCAGGTACCGCCAACGAACTGGAACAGGTGCTGCTCAACCTGCTGAAAAACGCCGCCCAGGCCATTCACCTGCGTGAAGACGACAGCGAGCCGGGGCGCATCATCTTGCGTACGCGCCTCAACCCGCCGTGGGCGGAAATTCAGGTGGAAGACAACGGCATCGGCATGAGCGAAAGCGTGCGCAAACGTACCTTCGAGCCATTCTTCACCACCAAGGAAATCGGCCAGGGCACAGGCCTTGGGCTGTCGGTGTCGTACTTCATCATCACCAACAACCACAAGGGCCAGATGGAAGTGCATTCCACCCTCGGTCAAGGTACGTGCTTCACACTGCGCCTGCCCTTGGCTGGCAGCCAACTGCCACCCTACGAACTCACCCAACTGGAGCACTGACCATGGGCTTTCGCCTGTCGAAGATCTACACCCGCACTGGCGACAAGGGTGAAACCGGCCTTGGCGACGGCCGCCGCGTGCCCAAGGACCATCCACGGGTGGAGGCGATTGGCGAAGTCGATACGCTGAACAGCCAGTTGGGGCTGTTACTGGCCAATCTGGAGGAACAGAGCGGCAAATACCCTGAACTGAACGATGTCATCGAGGTGCTCGCACCCTGCCAGCATCGCCTGTTTGATCTGGGCGGTGAGCTGGCGATGCCGGTGTACAAAGCACTGAACGCCGCGGAAGTGGACCGCCTGGAAGCGGCAATTGATCGATGGAATGAAGAAGTCGGGCCGCTGGAGAACTTCATCCTGCCCGGTGGCTCGGCGCTGATTGCCCAAGCCCACGTGTGCCGCAGCCTGGCGCGCAGTGCGGAGCGGCGGTGTCAGCAGTTGAATGCGGTGGAGCCGCTGGAGGGGGTTGGGTTGGCGTATATCAATCGATTGTCGGATTTGCTGTTTGTGGCGGCGCGGGTGATTGCCAAAAGGCAGGGGGTGGCTGAGGTGTTGTGGCAGGCCGCAGCCAAGCCACACTGATGCTTATTTAGTGACTGATAGGGCCTCATCGGGGGCAAGCCCCCTCCCACATTTTGAATGCATTCACAAATCAAAGGTGGGAGGGGGCTTGCCCCCGATGAGCATAGGTATCTACACAATTTTGAGCATTGCTGCTGGACCTGTGGCGAGGGAGCTTGCTCCCGTGACGGCCTATCATGCGACCGAGTCTTACCGGATGTACACCGCCCTGATGTGGGAGGGGGCTTGCCCCCGATAGCGGCCTGTCGGTGTACATATCCGTTATTTGCGTAACGGCGGCTTATGGTTCCGCTCTTACAGCGGCTCACTTTTGGAAGGACCGGAATGCCGGCCCAGCCAAAAGTAAGCAAAAGGTCCTCGCCCCACCACTCGGCACCTCGCCTAGGCTCGGTGTGCCCTCTCTCCGGCCAGCGTGGTTTAACGGGGCGCCTAAGATCAAGATCAAAATCCAGAGCCAGGGCTTCGGGTTTTGTCAGGTCCGGTAGTTGTGTAGATACCTATGCCCCAATGAAGCCAGTCAGAACACCATCAAACCTCAGGCCAAAACGCCCGAATCCCCGCCACACCCTGAGCCCCAGCCTCCCAAGCCTTCTCCCGCTCGGCAGGCCCAACCCCACCCAGCAGAAATACCGGTTTGCTGAAACCACGGATCAACTCAGCGGCCTGCTCCCAGCCCAAAGGCTGCGCATCCGGATGAGTCTGGGTCGGCTGCACCGGCGACAATGTGACGAAATCCACATCCATCAATTCCGCCAGGGCCAGCTCCTCGGCGTTATGGCACGAAGCCGCCAACCAACGATCCTTGGGCAGCGGTCGACCTTTGCTCGCGTATTTGCGCAATTGCGCCGAGGTCATGTGCCAGCCGGCCGAAGGAAAATCCCCCAACCATTCGAACGGCCCCTTGAGCATCAATTGGGCCTTGCCAGCACACAGGCCGACCGCATCCACCGCGAGGTCGCGGTATTTGGGGTCGTAGCCATTGGGCGCGCGCAGTTGAACCAGCTTGATACCGCCGGCAATGGCTTTCTGGATACCCCGCAGCAGCGTCGGCGTTTCCAGCTCGCCCGGGGTGATCAGGTACTCGGCAGGCAAGCGCGCAGCGGCAACGATTGGCGCATTGGCCGCGGGGAACTCGTAGTTGATCAGATCCCGCGGGGCAACCCACTCCAAGGGCTGCCCTTCAACACCATGGGGCTCGCCGGTAAACGCCGAGACTTCCCAGACATCCAGCAATACCTGTTTGTCCGGGTAGTCATGTTGCACCTTGATCAACGGTCGCGCTGTGGTGACCTGAATGCCCAGCTCTTCCTGCAATTCGCGGGACAGCGCGTCGGCGACCGACTCATCGGCCTCCACCTTGCCACCGGGAAACTCCCAAAGGCCGCCCTGATGCTGGGTATCGGCGCGGCGCGCCAGCAGGATCCTGCCGTCGACACCGCGGATCACCGCTGCTGCTACATGCACTCGTTTCACCGCGCTGATCCTCTTAGGTCCGGTATTCCGCGTTGATCTTCACGTACTCGTGGGACAGGTCAGTGGTCCAGATGGTTTCGCTGCACTCACCGCGGCCCAGTTCGATACGAATGGTGATTTCTTCCTGCTGCATCACCGCCGAACCTTGCGCTTCGGTGTAGCTCTCGGCGCGGGCGCCACGGCTGGCGATGCACACGTCGCCAAGGAACACGTCGATCTTGCTCACGTCCAGGTCCGGCACACCGGCACGGCCTACAGCGGCCAGAATGCGACCCCAGTTCGGGTCGGAGGCGAACAGCGCAGTCTTGATCAATGGCGAGTGGGCCACGGTGTAGCCCACGTCCAGGCATTCCTGGTGATTGCCGCCGCCGTTGACTTCAACGGTGACAAACTTGGTGGCGCCTTCGCCGTCACGCACGATGGCCTGGGCGACCTCCATGCACACGTCGAACACCGCCTGCTTCAATGCAGAAAACAGCGGGCCACTGGCCGAGGTGATTTCCGGCAGGTTGGCCTGGCCGGTGGCGACCAGCATGCAGCAGTCGTTGGTCGAGGTGTCGCCATCGATGGTGATGCGGTTGAATGACTTGTTGGCACCGTCCAGGATCAGGCTGTGCAGCACGTCACGGGAGACTTTGGCGTCGGTGGCGATATAGCCGAGCATGGTGGCCATGTTCGGACGGATCATGCCCGCGCCCTTGCTGATGCCGGTCACGGTGACAGTCACACCGTCGTGCACGAACTGACGGCTAGCGCCCTTTGGCAGGGTGTCGGTGGTCATGATGCCGGTGGCGGCCGCCGCCCAGTTATCCACAGACAGGTCATCCAGCGCGGCCTGCAATGCGCCTTCGATCTTCTCGACCGGCAGTGGCTCACCGATCACACCGGTGGAGTACGGCAGCACTTGGCTGGCATCGACGCCGGTCAGTTGGGCCAGCTTGGCGCAAGTGCGCGCAGCCGCCACCAGGCCTGGCTCGCCGGTGCCGGCGTTGGCATTGCCGGTGTTGGTCAGCAGGTAACGGATGTTACCGGCAACACGTTGCTTGGCCAGGATGACGGGAGCAGCGCAAAACGCGTTGAGGGTGAACACACCGGCGACGGTCGAACCTTCGGCACAGCGCATCACCACCACATCCTTGCGCCCAGGGCGCTTGATGCCGGCCGAAGCGATACCGAGTTCAAAACCGGCAACCGGGTGCAATGTGGGCAAAGGACCAAGACCAACAGCCATGAATGCGCTCCTCAAAAATTAGGTGATGTCTGTGCCGTCGTGATCGACGGTGAAATTAATGGCAAAACGCCGCGACGGCACAGGCCGGTCGCGGCGCGGGGTGTTGCAGCGTCAGGCAAAAATCTTAGTTGATTTCGCCGTGGCAGTGTTTGAACTTCTTGCCCGAACCGCACCAGCACAGTTCGTTGCGGCCCAGCTTCTGGTCGTTGCGAACCGGGGTCTGGGCCAAGGCCACATCGACCTCTTCGCCCAAAACTTCAGGCTGCTCAAGCCCCGGTGCTTCGTCGTGCTGGAACTGCATGCGCGCAGCCAGTGCTTCGGCTTCCTGACGCAGGCGAGCTTCTTCCTCGACCGGGTCTTCGCGACGCACCTGGACGTGGGACAGCACGCGAATCGAGTCGCGCTTGATCGAATCCAGCAACTCGGAGAACAGCGTGAACGACTCGCGCTTGTACTCCTGCTTCGGGTTCTTCTGGGCGTAGCCACGCAGGTGGATGCCGTGACGCAGGTGGTCCATGGTCGACAGGTGGTCTTTCCACAGGTCGTCCAGCACGCGCAGTACGATTTGTTTCTCGAAGGTGCGCAGTGCTTCGGCACTCGCCTGCTCTTCTTTCTCGTTGTACGCGGCCAGCAGCTCGGTCATCAGCTTCTCGCGCAGGGTTTCTTCGTACAGGTGGTCGTCTTCGTCCAGCCACTGCTGAACCGGCAAGTCCACACCGAAGTCGCTCTTCAGCGCAGCTTCCAGACCGGCAACATCCCACTGCTCAGGCAGCGATTGTGGCGGGATATGGGCGCTGACGGTGGCGTTGAGCACGTCCTGACGGAAGTCGGCAATGGTCTCGCCAATGTTGTCGGCGGCCAGCAACGTGTTACGCATGTGATAGATCACTTTACGCTGTTCGTTGTTGACGTCATCGAACTCCAGCAGTTGCTTACGAATGTCGAAGTTGCGGCCTTCAACCTTGCGCTGTGCCTTCTCGATGGCGTTGGTCACCATGCGGTGTTCAATCGCTTCACCGGACTGCATGCCCAGGGCTTTCATGAAGTTCTTCACGCGGTCCGAGGCGAAGATACGCATCAGGCTGTCTTCCAGCGACAGGTAGAAGCGGCTGGAACCGGCGTCACCCTGACGACCGGCACGACCACGCAGCTGGTTGTCGATACGACGCGATTCGTGACGCTCGGACGCGATCACCTGCAGGCCGCCGGATTCCAGCACCGCCTGGTGGCGTTTCTGCCAATCAGCCTTGATCTGGGCGATCTGCTCGGGGCTCGGGTTTTCCAGTGCCGCAACTTCCACTTCCCAGTTGCCGCCCAACAGGATGTCGGTACCACGACCGGCCATGTTGGTGGCGATGGTCAGTGCGCCAGGGCGACCGGCCTGGGCGATGATCTCGGCTTCTTTTTCGTGGAACTTGGCGTTGAGGACTTTGTGCTCGATGCCTTCTTTATTGAGCAGGTTGGAAACGTGCTCGGAAGTCTCGATGGTCGCGGTACCCACCAGGATCGGACGCCCCTGGGCCATGCCGTCCTTGATGTCGTTGATGATTGCCGCGTACTTCTCTTCGGCCGTCAGGAACACCAGGTCGTTGAAGTCTTTACGCGCCAGTGGCTTGTTTGGTGGGATCACCATCACGGCCAGGCTGTAGATCTGGTGGAATTCGAACGCTTCGGTGTCGGCCGTACCGGTCATGCCGGACAGTTTGTTGTACAGACGGAAGTAGTTCTGGAAGGTAGTAGACGCCAACGTCTGGCTTTCAGCCTGGATGTTGAGGTTTTCCTTGGCTTCGATGGCCTGGTGCAGGCCTTCGGACAAACGACGGCCCGGCATGGTACGGCCGGTATGTTCGTCAACCAGGACCACCTGGCCGTCTTGCACGATGTACTCGACGTTGCGGTGGAACAGCTTGTGGGCACGCAGGCCGGCATAAACGTGGGTCAACAGGCCCAGGTTATGCGCCGAGTAGAGGCTCTCGCCCTCGGCCAGCAAACCGATCTGGGTCAGCATGTCTTCGACGAACTGGTGACCGGCTTCGTTGAGCTCGACCTGGCGGGTCTTCTCGTCGATGGTGAAGTGACCTTCTTTGGTCACCACGCCTTCCACTTCTTCGATGTGCTGGGTCAGACGCGGAATCAGCTTGTTGATTTCGGTGTACAGGCGCGAGCTGTCTTCGGCCTGGCCGGAGATGATCAGCGGGGTACGGGCTTCGTCGATAAGGATGGAGTCGACTTCGTCGATCACGGCAAAGTTGAGTTCGCGCTGGAATTTTTCTTCCATGCTGAACGCCATGTTGTCGCGCAGGTAGTCGAAGCCGAATTCGTTGTTGGTGCCGTAGGTGATGTCGGCAGCGTAGGCGGCGCGCTTCTCTTCCGGCGGCTGGAACGGCGTGACCACGCCGACCGTCAGGCCGAGGTACTCATAGAGCGGACGCATCCAGTTGGCGTCCCGGCGGGCCAGGTAGTCGTTCACCGTCACAACGTGCACGCCCTTGCCGGACAGTGCGTTGAGGTAAACACCCAGGGTCGCTACCAGGGTCTTGCCTTCACCGGTACGCATTTCGGCAATCATGCCTTCATGCAAGGTCATGCCGCCGATCAACTGGACGTCGAAGTGGCGCATGCCCATGACACGCTTACCGGCTTCACGGGCAACCGCAAAGGCTTCGGGAAGCAGCTTGTCGAGGGTTTCACCTTTGGCTATGCGGGCCTTGAACTCTTGGGTCTTGGCGCGCAATTGCTCGTCCGACAGGGCAACCATCTGCTCTTCGAAGGCATTGACCAGCTGCACCGTCTTGAGCATGCGTTTGACTTCGCGCTCATTCTTGCTTCCAAAAAGTTTCTTTAACAAAGGCGCAAACATATCGGCAGGTTCTTCCACACATAGGGATGGAGGGCGCACCGTGAGTGGCCCGAGCAGCCCTCACGGCCGCATGCGAACGCGCATTCTACCCGGATTCGTGGGTGAGGAAAGTGGCGTTGTTCCCCGATGCTGGCATGGTGCTGTGAGAGGGCTTGTTTAAAATAAGGGCTTTTGCTGGAACTTCAACCCATGGAGCGCAGAAGTTAACGATTGATTTCACGGGTAAAACGCCGTCGACGCTTTGCCTGGGGGCGTGTGGGCGCTTTCTGCTAAGATGGTCGCTCTGTTACTTAAGGTGTCTAACCATGGCATTTCGCCCTCTTACAGCCCGCGCACCCGGCGTGTTGCTTCGCGAAGCCAAGCCGCTCAGAGCCATCTTTGGCCATGCGCAACGCTTGGGCCATCTGCAACGCCTGCTTGAAAGCCAGCTGCAACCGGCGGCACGTGAGCATTGTCACGTAGCGTCCTGGCGCGAAGGCAATTTGCTGTTAATTGTCACCGATGGTCACTGGGCGACCCGTTTGCGCTACCAGCAAAAACGCCTGCAGCGACAATTGATGGCATTTGATGAGTTTGCCAACCTGATGCGAATCCAGTTCAAGGTGCAGCCGCCCACTGTCCATCAGGGTGCAGTGGGCCATACCATCGATCTGTCAGAAAATGCCGCGCAAACCATCCAGGCCACCGCCGACGGCATCAGCGACCCGGGCTTGCGCGCGGCACTGGAACGGCTGGCGGCACACGCAAAGCCCAAGGCCTGAACCGCTACTTACGCTTGCTCCCCCCCAGCAACGACCCTAACAAGCCACGTACCAACTGGCGCCCCATCTGATTGGCCGCTTGCTGCATGGCCGATTTGAGCGCCTTACCGGCCGTGGTCCCGAGAAACTCGCCTGCCCTATCAGTGAAACTCGGCTCTTCGGTCGCAGGCTTGGCCTCTTCTGCTGCGCCCAGCTCCTTGCGCGCCATCAGCACTTCATAGGCCGATTCCCGGTCGATGGGCTTGTCATACCGCCCCAGCAAGGGCGAACTGGCAATCAAGGCGGCGCGTTCAGCCTCGCTGAGAGGTCCGATCCGCGACTGCGGCGGTGCGACCAGCACGCGCTGGACGACTTCCGGCGTGCCCTTTTCCTGCAAAGTGCCGACCAATGCCTCACCGGTGCCCAGCTCGGTCAACACCGCCAAGGCATCAAACGCCGGGTTCGGCCGAAATCCGTCTGCTACGGCTTTCAAGGACTTCTGCTCTTTAGTCGTGAACGCCCTCAAGCCATGCTGGATGCGCAAACCCAGTTGAGCCAGCACCGTGTCCGGCAGATCGCCGGGAGACTGCGTGACGAAATACACGCCAACGCCTTTGGATCGAATCAACCGCACCACCTGCTCCAGGCGTTCCTGCAAGGCCTTGGGGGTATCGGCGAACAACAAGTGGGCCTCGTCGAAAAACAGTGCCAACAGCGGTTTATCGGAATCGCCACGCTCCGGCAGTTGTTCAAAAAGTTCTGCCAACAGCCACAACAGGAAGGTCGCATACACCTTCGGTGCTTCATGCACCAGACGGCTGGCGTCCAGCAAATGGATACGCCCACGTCCATCACCAGTGGGTTGCAAGATGTCTTCAAGTTGCAACGCCGGTTCACCGAACAAGGCTTCTGCGCCCTGTTGCTCCAACACCGCCAGGCGCCGCAACAGGGCTTGACTGGAACCGGTGGTCATCAACGCGGCATCGTCGCCCAGTAACTCCGGGTGATAACGCAAATGGTTGAGCAGCGCCTTGAGGTCCTTGAGGTCCAGCAGTAGCAGGCCTTCGCGGTCCGCAACCTTGAAAGTGGCATAGAGCGCAGACTGCTGGCTGTCGGTAAGCTCCAATAGCGCACCCAATAGCAGCGGACCCATTTCGCTGATGGTGGTGCGTAAAGGATGACCCGACTGCCCGTGGATATCCCACAACGTGACCGGATAGGCCTTGGCCGTGTAATTAAGGAAGGGCATGCCGGCAATACGCTCGGCGACCTTGCCCTGAGGGTTGCCAGCCGCCCCCAGGCCACAGAGATCGCCCTTGATATCAGCGGCGAACACGGCGACGCCTGCGTCGCTGAACGCCTCTGCCAGGCGTTGCAAGGTTACCGTTTTGCCCGTGCCGGTGGCGCCGGCAATCAACCCATGACGGTTGGCCAGGCGCATGGCCTGCCCAATAGGCTGGCCCTCAAGGTCTGCGCCGATAAGAAGCTGCGTGGAGTCAGGCATTTCGTCACCCGTGGTTAATCATCATGTCTTGCCAGGTCGCTGACTCTAAAAGTAGGCCAGATAACGGCGTGGCGTCATTCTTTCTTGGGCGCTGGATCAGCGTGTTCACGCTCCCACAACTCGGCGGCACCTGGAAACTCAGTGCCATCCTCACTGCTCAAGTCATCCGGGTCATAGCGACTCAAGCATCCCTCCCCCAGTGTCGCAGGCGCCCTGGAAGTGGCTTTATCCAGTGGATCGTTCATTGTCCAACCTCAAAGAAAAAGGGCCTGGGACGATTTAACGCCCAGGCCCTTCATTCTTCAATCACAACGCGTCGATCAGAACACGACCGTCTTGTTGCCGTGCACCAGCACGCGGTCTTCCAAGTGGTAACGCAGGCCACGGGCCAGGACCATCTTCTCGACGTCACGGCCGAAGCGCACCATGTCTTCAATGCTGTCGCTGTGGCTGACACGCACGACGTCCTGCTCGATGATCGGACCAGCATCCAGCTCTTCGGTCACGTAGTGGCACGTTGCACCGATCAACTTCACGCCACGCAGGGAGGCCTGGTGATAAGGCTTGGCACCGACAAACGACGGTAGGAAGCTGTGGTGAATGTTGATCACCTTGCCAGCGTATTCACGGCACAGTTCCGGCGGCAGGATTTGCATGTAGCGCGCCAGTACCACGACATCAGCTTCGTGCTGCTTGACCAGGCGGGACACCTCGGCGAACGCCGGCTCCTTGTCCTGGGGGTTGACCGGCACGTGGTAGTACGGGATGCCATGCCACTCGACCATGCTGCGCAGGTCGTCATGGTTGGAGATCACACAGGCGATTTCGCAATCCAGTTCGTCGCTGTGCCAGCGGTGCAGCAAGTCAGCCAGGCAATGGGACTCGCGGCTGGCCATCAGCACCACGCGTTTTTTCTGCTCGGTGTCGGTGATGTGCCACGTCATCGAGAACTCTTCAGCGATGGGCGCAAAGGCCTCGCGAAAAGCCTCGAGGCCAAACGGCAGCGTATCGGCACGAATCTCGTGACGCATGAAGAACCAACCGCTGAGATTGTCCGAGTGATGACTCGCCTCAGTGATCCAGCCGTTGTGGGACGCCAGAAAGTTACTGACTTTGGCAACGATACCTACCCGGTCCGGGCAAGCAATCACCAGCCGAAAAGTGCGCATTAGGGGGAGACTCCAGAACTTCGCAAAGGCCGCCATTCTAGCGATTGCGCAGCGAAACTGCA
Organism: Pseudomonas nabeulensis; assembly: GCF_004682045.1. Classification (GTDB taxonomy): domain Bacteria; phylum Pseudomonadota; class Gammaproteobacteria; order Pseudomonadales; family Pseudomonadaceae; genus Aquipseudomonas; species Aquipseudomonas nabeulensis. Next base: position 95,647 of record NZ_QUZT01000003.1, on the reverse strand, counting down.
TTATTCGTTAGCGCTTATTCTGATCGCCTGCCCCCCGCATTCCCCCTTTAGAGCCTAAGGATTTACCACCCTTATATGAACCTTCTGCTTCACCCTTCGCTCACACCCTGGTGTTCAGGGAAATAATCTTTAGGCATACGACCTGGTAATTAACTCGATTGCAGGGTGTGGCTACAAACATCCAAAGTAATTCACATAAATGCCCCTTAAATGTTTACTTGGAGAAACCGCCTGACTATTATTGGGCCACTCTCCCTGTCAATCAGCGCTCTACATAAGGTAGTCCACATGTCTCTGATCAACGAATACCGTGCCACCGAAGAAGCTATCAAAGAGCTGCAAGCCCGTTTGAAGAACCTGTCCCAAGACGACAAACTGAAAACCGAGCTGGAATTCGAAGGCAAACTGCGCACCCTGATGGGTGAATACTCCAAGTCCCTGCGTGACATCATCGCGCTGCTGGATCCAGAGTCGAAAGTTAAAGCACCTCGCGGCGCCGTGAAAACTACCGGCACCAAGCGTGCTCGCAAGGTTAAACAATACAAAAACCCGCACAACGGTGAAGTGATTGAAACCAAAGGTGGCAACCACAAAACACTGAAAGAGTGGAAAGCCAAGTGGGGCGGCGACGTGGTTGAAGGCTGGGCTACCCTGCTGGGCTAAGGCTCGCAGCTGAAACCCGACGCATTGAAAAACGCCAGCTTGCTGGCGTTTTTTATTACCTTGATATTGTGTAAATCCCGGCTACAGCGTCACACGAGACGCTAAATCGTCGGCATATTCCTGCCACTGCTCCAGCACTCGTTGCTGAAATGGCGTGGCACTAATCGCCAACTCCTGCCGCGCGTTGTTAAATGCTTCAAGGGTATTCGGTGCTCCCCACTCCGGGTTTGACAGTCGCTGCTGACAGAAAAGTTTCCAGCGTTGTTGCTCCTCACTGTTCAAGGTATCGGGGAAGTTACGTGCGCGGTAGCGGAACAGTAATTCAGGCAACCGATGATCATCAAAAGGCCATTGCTGACGCGCTAGTTGCTCAGGCTCGGCGGTTCGGACTTGTTCGCATAAACGGCGATCACGATCACCAATAAAGCCATCGTAAAGCTGTTGTTCCGGGTCGGCAGTCGGCGCAAATTCCTCCTCGGCATAAATCGCGGGTAATTTATCGCGCCAAAGTTCTTGTGCGTCAGTTAGCCGCAGCGCCCGCGCCTGATAAGTGCTCATGTCCAATTGCAGGCGCTCACGGTCTTCGGCCCGAAGAACATTCAATGGGGCGACCACCGGGCAGCGATTGATATGCACCAACTTGAGTGGCACCGGCAATTCGTTGGCCGCCAGCTCATCCCGGCGGGTATAGAGGCGTTGGCGCAAGGTCTCCGCATCCAGGTCCAGCAACCCCTGGGGATCGAGCCCAAGGTCGCAGACGATCAACGCATTACGATTGCGCGGATGCCAGGCAAAGGGCAGTACCACTCCCAAATAATGACGCTCGGCAGAAAAACGCCCGGAGATATGCACCATCGGTTGCAGTAAACGCACTTGGTCCATGACGCGTTGTTTGCTGCGCAATTGAAACAGCCAATCGTACAGCTTGGGCTGTTTCTCACGCACCAATCGAGCCAGGGCAATGGTGGCGCGAACATCGGAGAGCGCATCGTGGGCCTGGCCATGATCAATCCCGTTGGCTTCGGTCAGGCGCTCCAGCTTGAGCGTTACACGCCCGTCCTGTTGCGGCCACTCGATACCTTCCGGGCGCAAGGCGTAGGCAGTGCGAACCACATCGATCAAATCCCAGCGACTGTTACCGCCCTGCCACTCCCGGGCATAAGGATCGAAGAAATTGCGATACAGGCTGTAGCGCGTCATTTCATCGTCAAAGCGCAAGGTGTTGTAACCCGCCCCACAGGTGCCCGGGGCGGCCAGCTCGGCGTGCACCCGGGTCATGAAGTCAGCCTCGGCCAGGCCTTTTTCTGCGAGTATTTGCGGGGTTATGCCGGTAATTGCACAGGCAGCCGGATGGGGCAGGATATCGTCGCTCGGCTGACAGTAAAGATTGACCGGCTGGCCGATCTCATTGAGCTCAAGGTCCGTGCGGATACCAGCTACCTGAAGAGGGCGATCACTGCGCGGATTGATGCCAGTGGTTTCATAGTCGTACCAGAAAATCGAGGTCACGGGCTATTCCTGTGCTGAAGATCGACAAAGTCTAGGCGCTGGATGGCCCTCGGGGCCAGCGACAAATGCACTGTACAAACATCCAGCAAAACCTTGAATGGTTGCTTCCATCGTCGACACTGCTAGCATCCGTGTCTCCCAGCCGCTTTGCACTGCCAAGGATTGCGATGCCATCAGCCCCATTGGATACCCGCTACCAAATCGAGACCCCGGAAGGCATCGACCTGCCCCTGCGTCCCGCCGGCCTGGTTCCACGTGCGCTCGCTTTTGCTTTCGACCTGTGTGTACGAGGAGTGATCATGGGTGTGCTCCTGGTGCCACTCGCCCTACTGGGTAACATTGGCATCGGCCTGGGCTCACTGCTGCTGTTCCTGGTCAGTTGGTGGTACATGGTGCTGTTCGAAGTGCTCAATCAGGGTTGTTCGCCGGGCAAACAAGTCATGGGGCTGCGCGTGGTTCAGGATGACGGCACGCCGATTGGCTGGTCCGCGTCGCTGATCCGCAACCTGCTGCGTTTTGTCGATATGCTGCCTTTCGGTTACTTCCTCGGCGCCATCAGTTGCCTGCAGCATCCTCACTTCAAACGCCTGGGTGACCTGGCTGCCGGCACATTGGTTATCTATCGAGAACAGCCGTTGGCCCGCCCTCAGGTGCCCAACGCTACCGCGCTGCGCCTGCCTTTTGCCCTGGAGTTGAGCGAACAGCGGGCGATCCTTGGTTTTGCGGAACGCCAGGGTGAATTATCCGCCGAGCGGGTCCACGAACTGGCCTCGATCCTGGCGACGCCGTTGCAGGTATCCCCTGCTCGTGCAGTTGAACAACTCAATGGCGTGGCCCGCGGCCTGTTGGGGCCAACATGAAACAGAGCCTTTTCGAAAGCCGCCACCAGCCCCAATGGCAAGCCTTTGCGGAACAACTCAAGCAGTTGGAACAAGGCAAGGCCAAGGCTGGCGACGTGGCCGACTTCCCGCATCAATACCGGCGACTGTGCCAACATCTGGCCCTGGCGCAAGAGCGCGGCTATAGCAGTTACCTGGTTGACCCGCTGCAACAGCTGGCCCTGCGCGGCCATCAACAGCTGTATCGCCATCGCAGCCAGCTGACGGCAAGCGTGCTGAGCTTCGTGCTGGCCGATTTCCCGCGCCTGGTGCGCGAACAGTGGCGCTTCGTGCTCACTGCGAGCGTGTTGTTTTTTGGCAGCCTGCTGGGTGTTGCGCTACTGGTCTACCTGTTCCCCGACCTGATCTACAGCATTGTCAGCCCCCAGCAAGTGGCCGAGATGCAAGACATGTACGATCCCGATGCCAGCCGCCTGGGCCGTGCCGCCGAACGTGCATCGAGCGAAAACTGGATGATGTTCGGCTACTACGTGATGCACAACATCGGCATCGCCTTCCAGACGTTTGCCGCGGGCTTGCTATTCGGTCTTGGCAGCGTATTTTTCCTGATATTCAACGGTTTGATCATCGGTGCAATCTCAGGGCACCTGACTGAAATTGGCTATGGCCAGACCTTCTGGTCGTTCGTTGCAGGGCACGGCGCCTTCGAGTTGACGGCCATCGCCCTGGCCGGTGCAGCAGGCCTGCAATTGGGCTGGGCGCTGATCGCCCCCGGGCGGCTGGCACGCAGCGAAGCCTTGCGTCTGGCGGCACTCAAAAGCGTGCAGATGCTCTGTGGCGTCATGGTGTTCCTGCTGATTGCGGCATTCATCGAGGCCTATTGGTCATCCACGACCCAGATCGCGCCTTGGGTCAAATACCTGGTGGGCGCGGTACTTTGGCTGCTGGTGGCCGCTTATCTGACCCTTGCCGGACGGACTCGCCATGCGCCTGACTGATGCCAGCGTAGTGATTCGCCCGCGCACCTCCTGGGAAGCGATGGACCTTGGCATATTAATGGCCCGGGAATACCGCCTGCTATTGATGGGCAGTTGGGCATTAGTGACGTTGCCGGTATTTGCCCTGCTCACCGCGTTGCTATGGAAATATCCGTCCATGGCGATGTTTGTATTCTGGTGGCTCAAGCCGGCGTTCGACCGCTTGCCGCTGTATATCCTGTCCAAAGCCTTGTTTGGCGAAGCACCCAGCCTCAAGCAGGCCGTGCGTCAGTGGCCACGTTTGCTGAAAGGCCAACTGTTGGCGAGCCTGACCTGGCGACGGCTCAGCCTGAGTCGCAGCTTTGTCATGCCGGTAAGCCAACTCGAAGGCCTGGATGGCGAGGCCCGGCAAAAACGTATCGGCGTCCTGTTGCAACGAAACGCTGGTGCCGCGCGCTGGCTGACGACCATTGGCGTGCATCTGGAAATCGGCCTGTGGTTTGGCTGTATGGCGCTGTTCTATCTGTTCATTCCACAACAGGTTGAACTGGGCTGGGACTGGCAGCGCCTGGCATTAGCCTCCAGCTCGGAGGCGCTATGGCTGGAGCACTTGGGCAATGCCTTCTATGCCTTGGTCCTGGTGTTTTGGGAGCCTATCTATGTGGCTTGCGGGTTCAGTCTCTATCTCAATCGCCGTACGGTATTGGAAGCCTGGGATATTGAACTGGTGTTCCGGCGCCTGCGCCAGCGCCTGAGCAGTGCGGCGCCGCTGTTACTGCTTGTGGTCGGCTTGATGCTGCTGCCTTTGAGCCCACCGGTCATGGCCGATGACGCCAAGCCGCTGAGCCCGCAGGGTGCAAGCCAATCGATCAAGTCACTGTTGGAAAAGCCTCCCTTCAAGAACCCGGAAACCGTTACTCGCTATCGCTTCGCCGAAGAAAAACCTGACGCTAAAAACAAAGCGCATGCCGACGGTGAACTTCCAACGTGGCTGCAGGCGCTGCTGGACAACCTCGACAGCGACGCTTTCAAGCAGATTGCCCTTGTCCTGGAAGTGCTGCTGTGGAGCCTGTTGATTGCAGGCTCGGCGCTACTGGCCTGGCGCTACCGCGATTGGCTGCATGCCTTTGTCAGCCGACGCGGGCCGCGCGTGCCCAACGTCGACAAGCCCCTGCCTACACAACTGTTCGGGCTGGAGTTGGGCGTCGAAACCTTACCCGACGACATCGCCAGCACCGCCGAGCACCTGTGGCACACCCAGCCACGGGAAGCTCTCGGCCTGCTGTATCGCGGCCTGCTCAGCAGGCTATTGCATGACTTCAACCTGCCGCTGAAAAGCGCCGATACGGAGGGCCAGGTACTGGACCGTATTCACCAGTTGCAACAACCGCAACTGCAAGCGTTCAGCCATGAACTGACCCGACACTGGCAAAACCTTGCCTATGGTCATCGACTGCCCCCCACCTCAGTCCAACTAAAGCTGTGCAGCGACTGGCGTGCTCTATTCAGCTCGGGGACAGCGCAATGAATCGGGTTCTCATGTGGGCAGGGCTGCTTCTCGTATGCCTGCTCGGTGCGGGTGCCTTTTACGCCTGGCACAAGGCGATCCCTTATGAAGAGGTCGTAGACCGAGGCCCATCACCGGAAGCCCTCGCCAACCCCTACCTGGCGGCCGAACACTTCTTGCGCCAACAAGGGCTGTCCGTGGAACACGCCAAAAGCCTTGAACGGCTGAGCACCCTGCCCTCCAAGGGCAACAGCCTTTTATTGCTGGGGGAACGCAGCAATATGTCACCCCGCCAAGTTGAACAACTGCTCGAATGGGCCAAGGCTGGCGGCCACCTGCTGTTGGTGGCCGAAGCACTGTGGGATGAAGAAACCGGTAAAAGTGGCGATCTTCTCCTTGATCGCCTGCATCTCCATCAAGGAATAAGTGATGAGCCCGACGAGCCTGCACCGGCCGATAAAAGCAAGGCGCCGGACCTCACCAAACTCTATATCGACAATGAGACCGCGCCGGCCTATTTCAGCTTCGACACCGACTACAACCTGAGCGACCCCAAGCACCTGGCACAGTTTTCTGCCAACAGCGCTCGCTCAAGCCACCTGATGCAACTCAACGTCGGGAAAGGTCGCGTGACAGTTGTCACCGACAGCGACCTGTGGAAAAACCCCAGCATTGGTAAACACGACAATGCCTGGCTGCTGTGGTATCTGGGCCAGGGCACAGCAGTCACCTTACTGTTCAACAATGACGCCGATGATCTGCTCACCCTGCTGATCCGCTACTTTCCAGAAGCCCTGGTGGCGCTGATTGTGTTGATCGGACTCGCACTCTGGCATGCAGGCATGCGCAAAGGCCCAATACAAGCGCCCGCCCCCAAGGCTCGCCGGCAGTTGCAAGAACACATCAAAGCCAGCGCCGATTTTCTACTTCGCCGCAGCGGCCAGGGCACCCTGTTACATGGCCTGCAGCGTGACATCTTGCGCGCAGCGCGACGCCGTCACCCCGGCTTTGAACACCTCGATAACGCTGAACAGTGGCGAGTGCTTGAGCACCTGACACGTCAACCCTCCCACGTCATCAGCCAGGCCCTCGGCCCTCTGCCGGAAAAACGGCTTTCCAGCGCCGATTTCAGCCGGCGGGTGGCGTGCCTGCAAACCCTCAGGAATGCCCTATGAGCGAATTTCCACCGGCTACTGCCCTGAACAGTGAAACCCTGCAACGCGCCAGCCTGCTGGCTCAAGCCCTGCGCGCCGAGTTAAGCAAGGCTGTGATTGGCCAGGATCAGGTCATCGATGACGTCCTCACCGCGCTATTCGCCGGTGGCCATGTGCTGCTCGAGGGTGTGCCCGGACTGGGCAAAACCCTGCTGGTTCGCGCCTTGGCGCGGTGTTTCGACGGTGACTTCGCGCGCATACAGTTCACCCCGGACCTGATGCCCAGCGATGTCACCGGCCACGCGGTGTACGACCTGCACACCGAACAGTTCAAGCTGCGCAAGGGGCCAGTGTTCACCCACCTGTTGCTGGCCGACGAAATCAACCGCGCCCCGGCCAAGACCCAGGCCGCCCTGCTCGAAGCCATGCAGGAACGGCAAGTAACCCTCGAAGGCGAAGCGCTGCCCATCGGCCAGCCGTTCATGGTGCTGGCGACCCAGAACCCGATAGAACAGGAAGGCACCTACCCGCTGCCGGAAGCAGAACTGGACCGCTTTATGCTCAAGGTTCGCATGGACTATCCGGACGCGCGGCAAGAGCTGGACATGGTGCGTGAAGTAACGCGCTCGCCCCGGGCCGACATGCTGGATGTGCAACCGCTGCGCACGGTGCTGCAGGCTCAAGATGTAATGCAATTGCAACACATAACCAGCGAACTGGGCCTGGACGAGCAAGTGCTCGACTATGCCGTGCGCCTGGCACGTGCTACTCGTAGTTGGCCAGGACTGGCCATGGGTGCTGGCCCCCGGGCGTCCATCGCTTTGGTTCGTGGCGCCCGCGCCCGTGCGCTGTTGAGGGGCTGTGAATTCGTCACACCCGATGACATCAAGGGTTGCGCGCTCGCCGTATTGCGTCATCGGGTGCGTATCGCACCCGAACTGGACATTGACGGGCTGGAGGTCGACCAGGTGCTCCAGCAGTTACTTGACCAGATTCCGGCCCCTCGGCAATGAGCCGCCCATGAAACCAACCCGTTTGTTGCTGAGCTGGCTAGGCGTGCTGCTGGGTTTGAACACTCTGCTGGGCGCAGCGACAGCATTGCAATTCAACGTGCCCGATACCTTGCATTCGGTCGCGTGGGGCTTGCTGCTGGCACTCTTACTGTTGGTTACGCTGGACGCCATACGCCTGCGGCGCCGTTCATCCGTACGGGTCCAACGACAAATGCCCGGTAGCCTGGCCCTGGGACGTTGGGGCGAAGTGCGCCTGACGCTGGAGCATGATTACCCTCAGCCGCTGACGGTGCAGGTATTCGACCACACGCCCGATGGCTTGAACGTGGAAAACATGCCCCAGTCCATCGAGCTACGTCCCGGTGAACGCAGCGAACTTGGCTATCGCCTGCGCCCTGTGCGACGCGGACATTTCCGTTTCAGCCGCTGCGAAGTCCACTTGCCCAGCCCCCTGGGGTTATGGTCAGCACGACGCTTGATCGATGTGAGCGATTCGACCCGTGTTTACCCGGACTTTGCCCGCTTGTACGGTGCACAGCTATTGGGTGTGGATAACTGGCTCAGCCAGCTAGGAGTGCGTCAACACCAGAGGCGTGGACTGGGGCTGGAATTTCATCAATTGCGCGAGTTTCGCGAGGGCGACAGCCTTCGCCAGATCGACTGGAAGGCCACCGCACGCCAGCGCACCCCCATCGCCCGGGAGTACCAGGACGAGCGCGACCAACAGATCGTATTCATGCTTGATTGCGGTCGACGCATGCGCAGTCAGGATGACGAGCTTTCGCACTTTGACCACGCCCTCAACGCATGCCTGCTGCTGAGTTATGTCGCCCTGCGCCAGGGCGATGCGGTGGGCCTATGCACCTTCGCCGGCGAACAATCGCGCTACCTGGCACCGGTCAAGGGTGGCAGCCAATTGAACCTGTTGCTCAATGCGGTCTATGACCTGGACACCACCCGTCGAACAGCCGATTACCAGGCAGCGGCCAGCCAATTGTTGGCCCGCCAGAAACGTCGGGCATTGGTGATTATGGTCACCAACCTCAGGGATGAGGACGATGAGGCATTGCTGGCAGCAGCGAACCGCATCAGCCGTCAACATCGGGTACTGGTCGCCAGCTTACGGGAGGAGGTACTCGACCATCTGCGCCAGTTCCCTGTACAAACCCTGCCCGAAGCCCTGGCCTACAGCGGCACAGTCGATTACCTCAACACCCGAGATGAACTGCATGAACGCTTGGGCGCGCACGGCCTGTCGGTATTGGACGCCTCACCCTCTGAACTCGGCGCAGCCTTGGTCACACGCTACCTGGGCTGGAAGAAAGCCGGGGTATTCTGAAAAAACGGCACACGGCCACGGCAAGGGCTGTAACACCCGGGCCGGGCCGACAACTCGCTGGATTTAGACAGAGGCCTGCTGGGGGTCAAAACTGAAGTATTGCAGCAAGACGTTAATCAGCCGCCTGTATTCCTCGGGCGCTTGAGGCACGCTGAACCCGGAATCGTAATGCTGCGGGTTGATATCTTCATGGCTCCACAGACACGTCGCCGTGAGGTCGATGGCATGGAGGGTGCCGTCAGCCCCTGGAACCTTCAAGCGCAGCTCGAAGTCGACGTCGACCATCATGGGTAACTGACTGATTAACATAAGCCCGTCTTCCGATACATTGCCCAAAAACCCGATGGGCTTGTCCGTAAGACGGTTAAATACTTGCAGGAAGTAGGGAAGCTGATGCCGCTCGATCCGTCGGTCGGTAAACATGGTGAGATCGCCATCCTGTGGCCAAGACGCTGGCCGTGCCAGTGATTCGGAACGAGCAAAACACGCCCGCTCTCCCTGGATCTCGGTGTGACAACAGACAACGCTGTATCACTAGACAACTGCCGAATCCGGGCCCCGCATTCGTTCGGATAGAAACTTGTACAAACGAACATTCAAAGGATAGCCCAAGACTGGCAGCGGGCCAGTTATGAAATGACGAATATCATCACAAAGACGCCGGGCGCGGCTGAGCGACACTCGCACCGCGGTAATGCCCCAGTTGTTGCAGGGTGTCTAGCCGTGCACGGGCACGGTAGGCGTACTCACTCGAAGGGTACTGATTAATGATGAATTGATAGGTTTGCACGGCATCGACGAACAGTTTTTGCCGTTCCAGGCATTGTCCACGCAACATCGAGACCTCGGGCTGCACGTAACGTCGACTACGACTTTCACGGTCAACCTGGGACAATTCCAGGGTGACGCGCTCGCAATCACCGACCTTGTAGGCGCGATAGGCGTTGTTCAAATGGTGGTCCATCGACCAGCGGGTGCAGCCGACAACACTGACGGCCAGGGCAGCAACGAGCAAAATTCGCATGAGGGTTCTCCTGTCTTGTGCAGTGTATCGACCCCTCGTCGAAAATCTTCAAGGTTGTTCGTATTCAGCCGCAGCGAAAACAAGTCAATCGTCGATAAGTAGTGCAAAGGAACAATGACTACAACGAAAGAGCATAGTAGCCTTCCTCAGCGCTTGAACTCAGGAGTCCGTGCATGTCCGTCCGTCGCACCAAAATCGTCGCCACCCTTGGCCCGGCCAGTAACTCGCCGGAAGTCCTCGAACAGCTGATTCTGGCTGGTTTGGACGTTGCCCGTCTGAACTTCTCCCACGGCACCCCGGACGAGCACAAGGCTCGTGCCAAGCTGGTGCGTGACCTGGCCGCCAAGCACGGCCGCTTCGTCGCACTGCTGGGTGACCTGCAAGGCCCGAAAATCCGTATCGCCAAATTCGCCAACAAGCGTATCGAGCTGAAGATCGGTGACAAATTCACCTTCTCCACCAGCCACCCGCTGACCGAAGGCAACCAGCAAGTCGTGGGTATCGACTACCCGGACCTGGTCAAGGACTGCGGCGTCGGTGACGAACTGCTGCTGGACGATGGCCGCGTGGTCATGCGCGTCGACACCGCGACCCCGACTGAACTGAACTGCACCGTGATCATCGGCGGCCCGCTGTCGGATCACAAAGGCATCAACCGTCGTGGTGGTGGCCTGACGGCGCCAGCCCTGACTGAAAAAGACAAGGCCGACATCAAACTCGCCGCTGAAATGGAAGTCGACTACCTCGCCGTGTCCTTCCCACGCGACGCCGCCGATATGGAATACGCCCGTAAACTGCGCGACGAGGCCGGCGGCACCGCCTGGCTGGTGGCGAAGATCGAACGCGCCGAAGCCGTGGCCGATGACGAAACCCTCGACGGCCTGATCAACGCATCCGATGCCGTAATGGTTGCCCGTGGCGACCTGGGTGTGGAAATCGGTGACGCCGAGCTGATCGGCATCCAGAAGAAGATCATCCTGCACGCCCGCCGCCACAACAAAGCGGTGATCGTGGCGACCCAGATGATGGAGTCGATGATCCAGAACCCGATGCCGACCCGCGCCGAAGTGTCCGACGTGGCCAACGCCGTGCTCGACTACACCGACGCCGTGATGCTCTCGGCGGAAAGTGCTGCCGGTCCGTACCCGCTGGAAGCCGTACAGGCCATGGCGCGTATCTGCCTGGGCGCCGAAAAGCACCCAACCAGCAAGACCTCCAGCCACCGTATCGGCAAAGAGTTCGAAAGCTGCGACCAAAGTATCGCCCTGGCGGCCATGTACACCGCCAACCACTTCCCGGGCGTGAAAGCGATCATCGCCTTGACCGAAAGTGGCTACACGCCGTTGATCATGTCGCGCATCCGCTCCTCGGTGCCCATCTACGCGTTCACCCCGCACCGCGAAGCCCAGGCCCGCGTGGCGATGTTCCGTGGCGTGTACACCGTCCCGTTCGACCCGGCTTCGCTGGCACCGAACGAAGTCAGCCAGAAGGCGATTGACGAACTGGTCAAGCGCGGCGTTGTGGAAAAAGGCGACTGGGTCATCCTGACCAAGGGCGACAGCTACCACACCACCGGTGGCACCAATGGCATGAAGATCCTGCATGTGGGCGACCCGCAGGTCTGAGTGACAGCTGAATGAGAAAGCCCCGACTGGTTCGGGGCTTTTTTATGCCTGAAGGTTTTAGGGTGCTGGATCGGGCCTCATCGGGGGCAAGCCCCCGATGAGGCCCGACCAGCCACCACACCTCTACCGCCGAGCGACAAACGCCGACAACGCCGCAATTGCCTCCGGCGACTTCAACCGCTGGGTAAACAACCCGCCCTCCTCTTCAATCACTAGGCGCAACTGCTCCCGATCCACGCTCTTCATCAACTGCTTGGTCACCTGCACCGCCCCCGGTGCCAGGGTTTCAAAACGCTCGGCGATTTCCCGTGCCTTGGCCAACGCGGCTTCTCCACTGCCCAACGCTTCGGTCGCAATCCCCCAGGCCGCCGCCTGCTCACCGGTAAAGCCTTCGCCCAACAGCAACAATTCAGCCGCCTTCGCATGCCCCAGCAGACGCGGCAGGATCAGGCTCGAACCAAACTCGGGACACAATCCCAGGTTGACGAACGGCATGCGCAAGCGCGCATCGCGACTGATATAGACCAGATCGCAATGCAGCAACAACGTCGTGCCGATGCCCACCGCCGCACCCGCTACGGCGGCAATCACCGGCTTGCGGCAATTGAGCAGGCTCTTCATAAAGTGAAACGGTGGGCTGTCGATATCGCTGGGCGGCTGCTCGAGAAAGTCGCCGATGTCATTGCCAGCAGTAAAACAGTCGCTGCTGCCCTGGATCAGCACCGCATAAACAGCTGAGTCTGCATCCGCACGCTCAAGCGCCTCGGCCAATTCGGTATACATGGCGCGGGTCAGGGCGTTTTTCTTGTCCGGACGATTGAACTGCAAGGTCAGCAGCCCGCGTTCGCGGTGCTGCAAAATGGCGTCGGTCATGGCGAATCTCGCGACTAGGGAATTCAGCGCTCAACCACGGGGCAGGAACACATCGGCCAGCAGTTGATTGCGCGGCAGTCCCGCCAGGAACAAACGCTTGGAGAACGCCTCGACGCTGGCAGGGTGCCCGCAGAGTAAGGCCAGAGTTTGCCGCGAAACAAGCCGCAGTTGTGCCATTGCCTGGGCCGACTGCGCCGCCGTCCACAGCTCTACCGTCAAACTTGCATGCTGTGCGGCCAACTGTGCCAAGGGTTCGGCCAGGTAATGCCCGTCGGCATCATGGGCCAGGTGAATCACACGGATGGCACCTTGATGATCCTGGCGCAGCGCCTCACGCAATACCCCCCATAAAGGCCCAAGCCCGGTGCCGGACGCCAGCAGCCACAGAGGCCGGCTTTGCCAGTCCGGGTCGTATTGCAACGCGCCGCCGCGCAGTTCGCCCAAGCGCAAGGAATCCCCGACCCCCAACTGCCGGGCCAGGTCGCTGAACTCGCCAGGCAACCGACAATCGAGGTGAAACTCCAGGAACGGATCTTCCTGGGGCAAGCTCGCCAGGGAATACGGCCGCGCCACCTGCCCCGCCCACAACACCAGATGCTGACCCGCCCGATAGCGCAAGCCACGCTCCGATTGCAGGCGCAGGCGCAGCACCGTCGGGCTCAACCAATCGACACCCACCACGTGGGCCGCCATACCGTCACGGGTCGGGTCAAACGCTTCAACCCGCACATCCCCGCTGACCGCGCATTGGCACGCCAGCCGCCAGCCCTGCTGGCGTTGCGCCGGGCTCAAGGCGTCCGGCTGCTTGTCCTCGACTTCACCCTGGCAGCGTACCAGGCAGGCATGACAACTCCCGGCGCGACAGCTGTAGGGCACCGCCACACCGGCCTGGCTCAGCGCATCCAGCAGGTTGCTGCCGGAAGCGACCGACCAGTGGCGTTCGCCGACGTGCAGTTCAGGCATATAAAGGTCTCAATCACAGGGGATGCGCACAGGGAATCATGCCTGCGACAGTTTGACCATAGTCGGGTGTATCGGCCACCGTACCGGGTTATACTGCCGCGCCTTTTTAGCGTCGCGCCTGCACCATTTTGGCGTGCCTTGGAAAGGTGAGCTCAGCCGACCGATACACCCCACTGAGCCCACCTTTATTGAATGTTCCCTTATAGAGGAGCGCGACTCATGACCGTGATCAAGCAAGACGACCTGATTCAGAGCGTTGCCGACGCCCTGCAATTCATCTCCTACTACCACCCCGTTGATTTCATCCAGGCCATGCACGAAGCCTACCTGCGCGAAGAATCGCCAGCGGCCCGTGACTCCATCGCCCAGATCCTGATCAACTCGCGCATGTGCGCCACCGGCCATCGCCCGATCTGCCAGGACACCGGTATCGTCACCGTGTTCGTGCGCGTGGGCATGGACGTGCGTTGGGATGGCGCCACCATGGGCCTGGACGACATGATCAACGAAGGCGTGCGTCGCGCCTATAACCTGCCGGAAAACGTCCTGCGCGCATCGATCCTCGCCGACCCGGCAGGCGCGCGTAAAAACACCAAGGACAACACCCCGGCGGTCATCCACTACTCCATCGTCCCGGGTAACACCGTGGAAGTGGACGTGGCAGCCAAGGGCGGCGGTTCCGAGAACAAGTCGAAAATGGCCATGCTCAACCCGTCCGACTCCATCGTCGACTGGGTACTCAAGACCGTTCCGACCATGGGCGCTGGCTGGTGCCCGCCGGGCATGCTCGGCATCGGTATCGGCGGTACTGCCGAGAAAGCTGCGGTAATGGCCAAGGAAGTGTTGATGGAATCCATCGACATCCACGAGCTGAAAAAGCGCGGCCCGCAGAACCGTATCGAAGAGATGCGCCTGGAGCTGTTCGAGAAGGTCAACCAACTGGGCATCGGCGCCCAGGGCCTGGGTGGCCTGACCACCGTGCTCGACGTGAAGATCATGGACTACCCGACCCACGCCGCCTCCCTGCCGGTGTGCATGATCCCCAACTGCGCCGCCACCCGTCACGCGCACTTCGTGCTCGACGGTTCGGGCCCGGCCTCGCTGGAAGCGCCACCGCTGGACGCCTACCCGGAAATCGTCTGGGAAGCCGGCCCATCGGCTCGCCGCGTCAACCTCGACACCCTGACCCCGGAAGAAGTACAGAGCTGGCAGCCGGGCGAAACCGTGTTGCTCAACGGCAAGATGCTCACCGGTCGCGACGCCGCGCACAAGCGCATGGTCGAGATGCTGAACAAGGGCGAAACCCTGCCGGTAGACCTCAAGGGCCGTTTCATCTACTACGTCGGCCCGGTTGATCCGGTGCGCGAAGAAGTGGTTGGCCCTGCTGGCCCGACCACCGCAACGCGGATGGACAAGTTCACCCGTCAGATCCTCGAGCAAACCGGCCTGCTGGGCATGATCGGCAAATCCGAGCGCGGCCCGACCGCCATCGAAGCGATCAAGGACCACAAGGCCGTGTACCTGATGGCCGTCGGCGGCGCGGCTTACCTGGTGGCGCAAGCCATCAAGAAGTCCCGCGTTGTCGCGTTCGCCGAACTGGGCATGGAAGCAATCTACGAGTTCGACGTGAAAGACATGCCGGTCACCGTTGCGGTGGACAGCAAGGGCGAATCCGTCCACATCACCGGTCCTGCCATCTGGCAGAAAAAGATCAGTGAAAGCCTGGCGGTAGAAGTGCAGTAAGCACTTTTTATGTAGTGAGCGGGCTTGCCCCTCGCTGGGCTGCGCAGCAGCCCTAAAACCAAACACCGCGTTCTGCCTGGCAGAGCGCGGTGTTTTTTATTGGGGCCGCTACGCAGCCCAGCGCGGGGCCAGCCCGCTCACTACAAGACCCGATAGCTCATGGTATGGTGCACTCCCCTTACTGCGCCTGCTCATCACCGTATGATCGTGATCCCTCGCCCCCTGCGCCTGACCTTCTATTCCTTGCTGATCATCGCCGGCGCACTGCTGGCCGCAGCCCTGGCCACCCGCCACGCCGAACGCCAAGCGTTGGTGGACGATGCCGCCCGCGCCAATCAGCAGCTCGCGCTGTACGCCAACTCCCTGCACACCCTGATCGAACGCTACCGCGCCCTGCCCGCCGTGCTGGCGCTGGACTCGGAAATGATCAGCGCGTTGAAGGGCCCGCTGGATGCCACCACCCAGGATCTGCTCAATCGCAAGCTGGAGCGCATCAACGGCGCCGCACAATCTTCGACCCTGGAACTGATGGACCGCACAGGCCTGGCCGTAGCAGCGAGCAATTGGAACCTGCCCAGCAGTTATGTCGGGCATAACTACGCGTTCCGCCCCTATTTCAGCCAGACCCTCAGCCAGGGCACCGGACGTTTTTATGCAGTGGGGGTGACCACGGGAATCCCCGGTTATTTCCTTTCCAGCGCCGTGCTTGATGAACACGAGCAGTTCCTCGGCGCCATGGTGGTGAAACTGGAGTTCCCCGAGCTTGAACGCGAGTGGGCCCAGGGCAACGACCTTTTATTGGTCAGTGACGCACGGGGCATCGTGTTTATCGCCAACCAACCCGGCTGGCGTTACCGCAACCTGCGGCCGCTGTCGGACACTGACCTGACCGAACTCAAGGCCACCCGCCAGTACGACAAAAAACAACTGGAGCCGCTGGAGACCCAGGCGTTGCAGCGCTTCGACGAAAACAGCCATTTGATGCGCGTCAACGGCCCGGACGGCAACGCCAACTACATCTGGGAATCCCTGCCGCTCAAAGCCGAAGGCTGGACCCTGCACTTGCTGCGCAAGCCGCAGTTCGCCTTCGAGGACCAACGCAACGCCGGCCTCGCCGCCGCCGGTTCCTGGCTGGCTCTGGTGTTCCTGGTGTTGTTCCTGACCCAACGCTGGCGCCTGGCCCGTTTGCGCCAGCGCAGCCGCGAAGAGCTTGAGCAATTGGTGGAAGAGCGCACCCAGGCCCTGCGCACCGCACAGGATGGCCTGGTGCAATCGGCCAAGTTGGCGGCACTGGGGCAGATGTCCGCCGCCCTCGCCCATGAAATCAATCAACCGCTGACCGCACAGCGCATGCAACTGGCCACCTTGCGCCTGTTGCTGGACCACGGCCGCGTCGATGATGCCTACAAGGCCCTCACGCCCCTGGACGAAATGCTCACGCGCATGGCCGCGCTCACTGGCCACCTCAAGACCTTCGCGCGCAAAAGCCCCAGCGGCCTGCGCGAACGCCTGGACCTGGCGCTGGTGGTCGACCAATCCCTGCATCTGCTTGACGCGCGCCTGCGCGATGAAGGCATCGGCGTGGTACTCGACCTAACCCGGCCGGCCTGGGTACGCGGCGATGCGATTCGCCTTGAACAAGTGCTGATCAACCTGCTGCGCAACGCCCTCGATGCGATGGCCGACAAGCCGCGCAAGCGCTTGGAGATTCGCCTGCAGGCCGACCAGCAGCTTTGGTGTTTGAGCGTCAGCGACAGCGGCGGCGGCATTGCCGAAGAACACCTCAACAGCGTGTTCGACCCGTTCTTCACCACCAAACCGGTGGGTGATGGCCTCGGCCTGGGACTGGCGGTGTCCTACGCCATCGTGCATGAACTCGGCGGTCGCCTGATTGCCGGCAATCGTGGCGATGGGGCGATCTTCACCCTGACCTTGCCTATTGCGCTGGAGACGCCCGACCTATGTTGAACGCAGTGATTGTGGTCGATGACGAAGCCAGCATTCGCACGGCTGTCGAGCAATGGTTGAGCTTGTCCGGCTTTGAGGTGCAACTGTTCAGCCGCGCCGAGGAATGCCTGGCGCAGTTGCCCAGGGACTTCCCCGGCGTGATCCTCAGCGATGTGCGCATGCCGGGCCTCAGCGGCTTGGAACTGTTGGCCGAAGTACGGCGTCGCGATGCCGACCTGCCGGTGATTCTGCTCACCGGCCACGGTGATGTGCCGATGGCGGTCGAAGCCATGCGCGACGGTGCCTACGACTTCCTGGAAAAACCCTTCAGCCCCGACGCCCTGCTCAACAGCCTGCGTCGCGCCCTCGACAAACGCGGGCTGATCCTGGAAAACCGCCGCCTGCATCAACAGGCCGATCATCGTGTGCAGTTGGAATCCACCTTGCTGGGCGTGTCCCGAGGCTTGCAGACCCTGCGCCGCCAGGTGCTCGACCTCGCGAGTTTGCCGGTCAATGTGTTGATCCGTGGAGAGACCGGCAGCGGTAAAGAGTTGGTCGCCCGCTGCCTGCATGACTTCGGTCCACGGGCGAAAAAACCCTTCGTGGCACTCAACTGTGCCGCGATCCCCGAGCCGTTGTTTGAAGCCGAGTTGTTCGGCCATGAGAGCGGCGCATTTACAGGCGCCCAGGGCAAGCGCATCGGCAAGCTGGAATATGCCCACGGCGGTACGTTGTTCCTGGATGAAATCGAAAGCATGCCGCTGGCCCAACAGGTCAAATTGCTACGGGTATTGCAGGAACAGAAACTGGAGCGGCTGGGCTCCAACCAAAGTATTCACGTGGATCTGCGCATCATCGCCGCGACCAAACCGGATTTGCTGGAAGAAGCCCGCGCCGGGCGTTTTCGTGAAGACCTGGCTTATCGGCTGAACGTTGCACAACTGCGTTTGCCGCCGCTGCGTGAGCGACGCGAGGATATTCCGCTGTTGTTCGACCACTTCGCCCACACCGCTGGCGAACGCTTGGGGCGCAGCGTTGAGCCCCTCAGCGGCGCACAGCTGGGGCAACTGCTCGGCCATGATTGGCCGGGGAATGTGCGTGAGTTGGCCAACTATGCGGAACGCCAGGTGCTGGGGCTGGGTGAGCCAGAACCGGAAGGGATCGAGGCCGGGCAATCGTTGGCGGCGCAGCAGGAGGCCTTCGAAGCGAACTGCTTGAAAGCGGCGTTGACCCGGCATAAAGGCGATATCAAGGCGGTGTTGGCGGAGTTGCAACTGCCACGGCGGACCTTGAATGAGAAGATGCAGCGGCATGGCTTGGTGCGGGAGATGTTTCTCTAGGCCCGCTTTTGTGGTGCCTGTCAGGCCGCCATCGGGGGCAAGCCCCCTCCCACACTTGACCGTATTCCAACATTGGAACTCGGTCGAATGTGGGAGGGGGCTTGCCCCCGATGAGGCCGGTTGCCATAAGCGGATTTCCGCTCACCCACCCAAAACCATCAGCAACTTTCCGCTCAAAAAAATCCGCCAACCCTTCTAGTCCGGGCCCTCACCCACCTGGCACAGCTCCTGCTATAGCCCGAGCCAGGCTGCGTCTACGCGGCTCCATAAAAACAACTAGACGAAGGATCCTTTAATGGATAACTCCAACACTTTGCCTCTGGGGTCGGCGGCCGCGCCGGCAAAAGAACGCACCACCTCCAGCCGCATCAAGTCGATTTTCAGTGGTTCCGTCGGCAACATGGTCGAGTGGTACGACTGGTACGTCTACGCCGCCTTCTCGCTGTACTTCGCCAAGACCTTTTTCCCTAAAGGCGACACCACCGCCCAACTGCTGAACACCGCCGCGATCTTCGCCGTGGGCTTCCTGATGCGCCCGATCGGTGGCTGGCTGATGGGCCTCTACGCCGACAAAGTCGGGCGTAAAAAAGCCTTGATGGCCTCGGTGTACCTGATGTGCTTCGGCTCGCTGCTGATTGCCCTGAGCCCCGGTTATGAAATCATCGGTATCGGTGCGCCGATCCTGTTGGTGTTTGCCCGCTTGCTGCAAGGCCTGTCGGTCGGTGGCGAATACGGCACTTCCGCCACCTACCTCAGTGAGATGGCGACCAAGGAACGTCGGGGTTTCTACTCCAGCTTCCAGTACGTGACCCTGATCTCCGGCCAGCTCATCGCGCTGGCGGTGTTGATCGTGCTGCAACAATTGCTGACCACCGAGCAGCTGTACGCATGGGGCTGGCGTATTCCGTTCGCCATCGGCGCACTGTGCGCCGTAGTTGCGCTGTACCTGCGTCGCGGCATGGAAGAAACCGAGTCGTTCACCAAGAAGGAAAAAGCCAAGGAAAGCGCCATGCGCACCTTGATGCGCCACCCCAAGGAACTGTTGACCGTGGTCGGCCTGACCATGGGCGGCACCCTGGCGTTCTACACCTACACCACCTACATGCAGAAATACCTGGTGAACACGGTCGGCATGAGCATCTCCGACTCCACCACCATTTCGGCGGCGACGCTGTTCCTGTTCATGTGCCTGCAACCCATCATTGGCGGGCTGTCGGATAAAGTTGGTCGTCGGCCGATCCTGATCGCCTTCGGTATCCTCGGCACCCTGTGCACCGTGCCGATCCTCACCACCCTGCACACCATCCAGACCTGGTGGGGCGCGTTCTTCCTGATCATGGCGGCACTGATCATCGTCAGCGGCTACACCTCGATCAACGCGGTGGTGAAGGCCGAACTGTTCCCGACCGAAATCCGCGCACTGGGTGTAGGCCTGCCGTATGCGCTGACCGTGTCGATCTTCGGCGGCACGGCTGAATACATTGCACTGTGGTTCAAGAGCATCGGTATGGAAACCGGGTACTACTGGTATGTGACGGCGTGCATTGCGGTGTCGCTGGTGGTCTATGTGACCATGAAGGACACCCGCAAGCATTCGCGGATTACCACTGACTAACAGCTAAATTCAGGAAAAATGCAGGGCTGTGTGGGAGGGGGCAAGCCCCCTCCCACATTTAGTTTTGTATTGTCTGGCTCACCGAGCCATACCGCCGCTGCGCATACGATGCGCCGACGATCATCACCACCAACACCGCCGCCAACACCGCCGACGAGCCAATGGTGCCGAAATCCAATCCGCCTTTTTCATGGGGTTTGGTGAGGAAGTCGCCCAAGGTCGCACCAAACGGTCGGGTCAACACGAACGCCACCCAGAACAACAGCACCGACGAGATTTGTGTGAAGTACTTGAGCGCCACCACGACCGCAATGGTCGAGCCGATCAACAAAGCGCCGCCTGCAAACCCAAGCCCCGAATCGTCCGCCAGGAAGTCGCCCAACGCCGTCCCCAAGGTGTTGGAGAACAGGATCGCCATCCAGTAGAACAACTCGCCGCGAAAGCTCTGCACCTTGTTCACATTCAGCGAGTCGCCGCTGAGGTGCCACATGGCGAAGATGATCATCAGGATCACGATCAAAATCATCGAGCCCGTCGCATACCCCAGGCCCAGGGTGCGGTCCATGAAGTCCGACATGGTGGTGCCCGCCGTGCTGGTGGACAGGATCACGATCCAGTACAGCACCGGGTTGTAGGTTTTCGACCAGAGCTGCGTCACCAACGTGACCAGGAACACGCTGATCAGAATCATCGAGCTGAGGGCATAACCCACGTTCAAGGTCATCGACAGTAAATCCCCGGCGGTTTCGCCCAAGGTCGTCGCGCAGATTTTCATGACCCAGAACGCCAGGGTGATCTGAGGAAGTTTATTCATGGGGTGGACGGCTCCGAAGCTCAGTCATTTATTTGGGCGCAGACTGAACGTGGAGCTGTGAAAAATAGGTGGGCACTGTATGAAAATTCCATATCGCCGATGGAAATTCGCCGCCATGCCTTGCAGTATGGCCGCTTCATCGAACCCGAGCGCAGGAACCCCGGCCATGTCTGACGATATCCACTTCTACGAACCCGCCAACGGCCACGGCCTGCCCCATGACCCGTTCAACGCGATTGTCGGCCCCCGTCCGATTGGCTGGATCTCGTCCCACGACAGCGACGGCCGCCTGAACCTGGCGCCCTACAGTTTCTTCAATGCGTTCAACTACATTCCGCCGATCATTGGGTTTTCCAGTGTCGGGCGCAAAGACAGCCTGAACAATATCGAACAGACCGGCGAGTTTGTGTGGAACCTGGCAACCCGCCCGTTGGCCGAGCAGATGAACCAGAGTTGCGCGGCGGTCTCGCCGGAAGTGAATGAGTTCGAGTTATCCGGCCTGACGCCGGTGGCCTCGAAAGTTATCAAGGTGCCACGGGTGGGCGAGAGCCCGGTGTCGTTCGAGTGCAAGGTGACGCAGATTATTCAGCTGCAACGGGCTGACAAGGAGTTGGTGCCAAGCTGGCTGGTGCTGGGTGAGGTGGTGGCCGTGCATATTGCCAAGTGGCTGCTCAAGGATGGCATCTATGACACTGCTGCCGCTGAGCCGATCTTGCGTGGAGGTGGGCCGGCGGATTACTTCCAGCTGGGGCCGGAGGCGCTGTTCAAGATGTATCGCCCAGGTGCCACAAAACCCTGACTGAAATGCAGAAAAAATGTGGGAGGGGGCTTGCCCCCGATAGCAGGGTGCCAGTGATACATCTGTGACTGACACCCCGCTATCGGGGGCAAGCCCCCTCCCACCTTTGAACAGCGGTGTTGTTTAGAGGGTGGCAGTTGCCCAGGCCAGCTGGCCCTCTTCATCCACATCCACCAACCGCTCCAATTGCAACGCCGCCGCATCATCGGCATCGGACGCCGTCTTGAACGTCTGCCCATCCAGGATCTTGTGAAAGCGCGGGGCGCCCATGCCATCCAGTGCCTTGACGGCGACGGCGGCGCTATAGCCGCCCTCTCCCGGCACTACGGCGGATACGGCTTCGTGGTGGGCAAATTGTTTACGTGCCATGTTGCAGGTCCTGGCCAATGGAAAGTCGGCCATTCTAACCCGCCAGTTGCAGGTACTCGCCATAGGCATGCACAGCGGATGCGTCGGTGAAGGTCTGGAAGTCCATGCTACGAACCACCATGTCATTCAACAACTCGGTGAAGATCATCAGGGCCGGCGAGTTGAAGTAGGCGCTCATCGCCTGCTCGCTGCTCCAGAAGCCCGAGATCAGCCACACATCCGGGTCAACCTGGGAATGCTGCAACGAGAATTGCAGGCAACCCTGAGCCTGGCGACCCGGTTCGATCAAACTGCTCAAGCGTGCACCGAGTTCGGTGCTGCACCCGGTACGGGCACGGATAAAGGCCATATGGCTCGCGGGAATGGGGGTGGACATGTTCGACTCTCCCGTTGAGAAGTGATGCTCGGCAAGCACAGTGGGGGCGTGTTGCCACAGGATCAAAGATAACGATTGAGGTGTTAGTGCCGTTAGTCGATTCCTGCCGGCTTATTGCACAATCCTGCGAGAAGTCCAAAGAGGGCATTTGAGTCCCCTGGTTTATCCCATGTATTGGCCCAGTGTTTCAGGCAGATGACAGGCCACCCACTTGCCTGATTCACGACTTATCGCAGGATCAGGCAAGGATTGTGCAGAATCGACGTAACACTTTTTCAAAAGCCGCCGCTAAGCTGACCCCATCAAAAAAGCCTGTAGAGGACATCCCATGTCGTCGCCTGAACACCCGTCCCTTCCCCTTGACGCCGAGATGGAAAAACAGCGCGCCGAACTCGCCAGTATTGTGCACCGGCATACCTGGGAGGATGGTTCCTACGGTACGGCCGTTACCTCGCTCTACCTCAACCGCCACAACGCACCGCGCGACTTTATGCCGGTGTTGGTGGAGCCTGCGCTGTGCATCCTGGCCAGCGGCAGCAAGGAAGTACGCCTGGCCGACGAAATCTTTGCCTACGACCCGCTCAACTACTTGGTGTTCTCGGTAGCAATGCCGGTGGCTGGGCGCATCATCGAGGCCACGCCGGAAGACCCGAATCTGTCGGTGCGCATCAATATCGACCCGGCTCAGCTCACGGCGCTGATCGCCGAGGCCGGCCCGATGGGTGTACCGTCCCGGCCTACTTCTCGCGGGATGTACGTCGACCGCATCGACCATCAGCTGCTGGACGCCGTATTGCGCCTGGCACGCCTGTTGGACACCCCCAAAGACATCGCCATGCTGGCGCCGTTGATCAACCGCGAAATTCTCTACCGCCTGTTGCGTGGGCCGCAGGGTTATCGGTTGTATGAAATTGCCGTGGCCAACAGCCAAAGCCATCGGGTGAGCCAGGCGATCACCTGGTTGAACGGCAACTACGAACAACCGCTGCGCATTGATGACCTGGCCAAGGAAGTGAACCTGAGCGTGTCGACCTTGCACCACCGATTCAAGGCGATCACCGCCATGAGCCCGTTGCAGTACCAGAAGCAGTTGCGCTTGCAGGAGGCGCGGCGGTTGATGATTGCCGAAGGGCTGGAAGCGTCGGCGGCGGGGTATCGGGTGGGGTATGAAAGCCCGTCGCAGTTTAGTCGAGAATACAGCCGGTTGTTTGGTGCGCCGCCACTGAGGGATTTGGCCAGACTGCGCCAAAGCATCTGACCCAGACTCAATGAGGGCCAAATGTGGGAGGGGGCTTGCCCCCGATGGCAGTCTGTCAGTCAAAAATATTGAGGCTGATACACCGCTATCGGGGGCAAGCCCCCTCCCACATTGGTTCTGTATGCATTCAGTCTAATCCGCGGGGTAGCTGCAAGGTGACCCGCAACCCCCCTTCCCGCAAATTCTGCAAACTCACCTCGCCCCCATGGCTGTGGGCAATGTTTCGCGCAATCCCCAACCCCAAGCCATAGCCCTGCTGCTGCCCGGCCAGCCGAAAGTGCGGCTCAAACACCTGCTCCAACCGCTGCTCCGGTACGCCTGGCCCTTCGTCATCCACATGCAGGATGAACTCGGCGCCATCATCTTCAATATGCAAATGGGCGTTCTGCCCGTACTTCAAGGCATTGTCGATCAGGTTGCCGATACACCGTTTCAGCGCCAGCGGCTTGCCGGGATAAGGCGTCAGCGCGCGCCCATGCTGGGTAACGCGGCCATTACCGTTGGGCGCCACGTACGGCTCCACCAGGCAATCGAGTACGTGGTTAAGGTCTACCGGCTCGATGTTTTCGTGGATATCGGTGTCTTTCACGCATTGCAATGCGCCCTTCACCAGCAACTCCAGCTCATCCAGGTCGCGACCAAATTTGGTTTGCAGGTTCTCGTCTTCCAGCAACTCCACACGCAGGCGCAGGCGGGTGATCGGTGTGCGCAAGTCGTGGGAGATCGCGCTGAATAATTGGCTACGTTCAGTGAGATAGCGGCTGATGCGTTCGCGCATAGCGTTGAAGGCGCGGCCCACCTCCACCACTTCACTGCCGCCGCCTTCGGCCACCGGTTGTACATCGGCGCCCAGGGACATGTCCCGCGCGGCCCGCGCCAAGCGCTTGAGTGGCCGGCTTTGCCAGTGCACCAACAGGCCGATAAACAGCAGCAGGAAGCCGCTGGTCAGCACGATAAACCACACTTGCTGGGACGGCAGGCCTTGTTCTTCGAGGCTGGTGTAGGGCTCAGGCAACAGCGAGGCAATGTACAGCCATTCGCCGGGGGCGAGCTGAATCTGGGTGACCAGCACGGGCGGGTTCACCGGCTCCAGAGTCAGCGCGTAATGCGCCCAGGAACGCGGCAGTTCATCGAGCTTCAAGCCGGCATTGAAAATACGCAGGTCTTCGGCGCTGACGAACTCCACCGAGATATGCACGTCGGCGCCCAGGGTCTGGCGCAACACTTCATCCACCGCCACCAGCACGGCCTGCTTGCGCGGGGTTTGCGGCAAGACTTGCATGTCCAATGGGCGGTCGTTGAGGGTCACGACAAACCGCGTGCCGCCCATGCTGCGCAACTGGTCCAGCACCAAAGGGCGATAGGCCACCGGCAACGAACGGAAATAGCTGACGCTGGCCGTCATCGAATGCGCCAGGCTGCGGGCGCTGGTCACCAGGCCTTCGAGCTGGGTGGCGCGTAGTTGCGAGACCCAGATCACGCTGGACAACGCCTGGGCAAACAGCACCGCGAGCAGCGTCAGCAGCAACATGCGCCCCAACAACGAGCGCGGCACCGGCAGGCGGCGCTCAGTGGGCATTGCCGGCAACCACGCTGGCTGCCAGTTGGTAACCGCTGCCGCGCACGGTGCGGATCAGCCTCGGCGGTTTTTCGGTGTCGCGCAGCCGTTGGCGCAGCCGGCTGACGGCCATGTCGACGATACGGTCCAACGGCATCAGGTCGCGGCCACGGGTGGCGTTGCCGATGGTGTCGCGGTCGAGGATCTGTTGCGGGTGGTCGAGAAATAACTTGAGCAGGGCAAAGTCGGCGCCGGAAAGAATCACCTCTTCACCGTCCACATGGAACAGCCGGTGGCTGATCATATCCAGGCGCCACTCGTCGAACACCAGCACATCACTGCTGCCGCTGCGCTCCTGGCCAAACTGCGCGCGACGCAGCAACGCCTTGATCCGCGCTTGCAGCTCACGGGGGCTGAAGGGTTTGCCGATGTAGTCGTCGGCGCCCAGTTCCAGGCCGATCACCCGGTCGGTTTCGTCGGAGCTGGCGGTGAGCATGATGATCGGCACCTGCGCCTGGCGCGGGTGCTGGCGGATCCAGCGGCACAGGCTAAAGCCATCTTCGTCCGGCAACATCACATCGAGGATGACCAGATCGCACGGCGCCTCGTTCATCGCCTGGCGGAACCCCGCGCCATCCGGCACGCCACGCACCTGGAAACCGGCGCGACTGAGGTAGGTTTGCAGCAATTCGCGGATTTCCTGGTCGTCGTCGACGAGGAGAATGGATTTACTGATTACGCTCACGGGGTCCTCCTTGTTGTTATGGGGTGTTCTCTAGGGCCTCATCGGGGGCAAGCCCCCTCCCACATTTTGATGTGTGAATACATTCAAAGTGTGGGAGGGGGCTTGCCCCCGATAGGGCCATCAGCACCTACGCAAAAGCCTGCTCGAGCGCAACTCCAGCCCCAGTCAACCCGGAATACGGCGCCGTCACCAACCACACCGGAATACCTTTGAAGTAATCACTCATGCAGCCTTTGTCCGCAAAGCTCTTGGCGAAACCGCTGTGGATAAAGAAGTCGGCAAACCTCGGTATCACTCCGCCCACGATATACACGCCACCGCGTCCACCGGTGGTCAGCACATTGTTGCCGGCCACCCGGCCCAGCCAGATGCTGAACTGATCCAACACTTCCATCGCCACCGGGTCGCCGGCAAGGCCTGCGGCCGTGATGGCTTCAGGCGTGTCCAGCACCGACGTATGCCCGTCCACCGCACAAATCGCGCGATACAAACGCGGCAAGCCGCCACCGCTCAAGGCGGTTTCGGCGCTGACATGGCCGATCTCGGTGTAGATATGCTGCCATAGCTGGGTTTCCCGTGGACTGTTCAGGGGCAGGTCGACATGGCCGCCCTCCCCCGGCAACGCGGCAAAACGGCCGCCACCCAAATCCAGCAAGGTGCCAACACCCAGGCCGGTGCCTGGGCCGATCACCACTGCCGGGCGCAACGGCTCCGGCGTGCCTTCACAGACCACACGGAATTCGTCGGGCTTGAGGCGGGTCATGCCCAGCGCCATGGCCGAGAAGTCATTGACCAACAGCAGCTCATCGACCTGCAAGGTTTTGCAAAACTCAGTCTTGCTCAGGCGCCAGTGGTTGTTGGTGAATTTGAATTCGTCGCCACTCACCGGCCCGGCCACCGACAGGCACACCGCACCAATGTCGCCGATTTGCAGGCCTTCTTCCTTGAGGTAGACCTGGATGGCCTCCTCGGGGCTGGCATGATCCGCCGTGGCGTGCACGCGGATCGAATGCAGCGCCTGGTCCCGCCACAACGCAAAACGGGCGTTGGTTCCACCGATGTCACCGACCAGCGCAAGCTTCACTTAAGCGTCTCCAAGGCAGAGGTAAAGGCGCTGGCGCCTTGCTCTGCGGAGCTTGCGGCCAAGCGCATAAATGCAAACAGCTCGCGACCGGCCCCCACGTTATTGCCCAACAGGCCCGTGGCAGGCGTGCGCGCTGCAAATACGTCGGCGTCCACCTTAAGCTCCAAGGTGCCTGTAACGCCATCGACGCGAATGATATCGCCATCGCGCACCCGCGCCAGCGGCCCGCCGCTCTGGGCTTCGGGGTTGACGTGGATCGCGGCGGGAATCTTACCCGAGGCGCCGGACATGCGCCCGTCTGTCACCAGCGCGACCTTGAAACCACGGTCCTGCAACACCCCGAGGAACGGGGTCATCTTGTGTAATTCCGGCATGCCGTTGGAGCGTGGGCCCTGGAAGCGCATCACCGCGACAAAGTCTTTTTCCAGTTGGCCGGCCTTAAAGGCGTCCGCCAAGTCCTGTTGATCCTGGAACACCACCGCCGGGGCTTCGACGATCTGGTGTTCAAGGGCGACGGCGGAGACTTTCATCACGCCACGGCCAAGGTTGCCTTCCATCACACGTAAACCACCTTCCGGCGAGAATGCACGGGCCACGGGACGCAGGATGGTTTCGTCGAGGCTTTCGATAGGACCGTCGCGCCAGATCAGCTCGCCGTCCACCAGGAACGGTTCCTGGGTGTAGCGGCTCAGGCCCTTGCCAGCCACGGTGTTGACGTCTTCGTGCAGCAGACCCGCTTCGAGCAGTTCGCGGATCAGGAACGACATGCCGCCCGCCGCCTGGAAGTGGTTGATATCCGCCTTGCCGTTTGGATACACGTGGGACAGGGTGGGCACCACCTCGGAGAGATCAGCCATGTCCTGCCAGGTAAGGATGATGCCCGCCGACATGGCGATGGCCGGCATGTGCAGCGTGTGGTTGGTAGACCCGCCCGTGGCATTCAGTGCGACGATGGAATTGACGATGGATTTCTCGTCGACGATTTCGCCGATGGGCGTGAAGTTGCCGTTGGCCTTGGTCAACCGCGTGACCTGGTGCGCGGCCTCGCGGGTCAACGCATCGCGCAGCGGCGTGTACGGGTTGACGAACGAGGCGCCCGGCAAGTGCAGGCCCATCACTTCCATCAGCAGTTGGTTGGTGTTGGCGGTGCCGTAGAAAGTGCAGGTGCCGGGGCTGTGGTAGGACTTCATCTCCGACTCCAGCAGCTCTTCGCGGGTGGCCTTGCCTTCGGCGTAGCGCTGGCGCACATCGGCCTTCTGCTTGTTGGAGATACCCGAAGGCATCGGGCCGCCCGGCACGAAGATCATCGGCAGGTGACCGTAGCGCAGCGCGCCCATCATCAGGCCGGGGACGATCTTGTCGCAGATGCCCAGCATCAGCGCGGCGTCGAACATGTTGTGGGACAGCGCTACCGCCGTGGACATGGCGATTACTTCGCGGCTGAGCAGGCTCAACTCCATGCCGGGCTCGCCCTGGGTCACGCCGTCGCACATGGCCGGGGTGCCGCCAGCGAACTGGCCGACCGAGCCGACTTCGCGCAGGGCTTTCTTGATTTGTTCAGGGAAATGTTCGTACGGCTGGTGCGCCGAGAGCATGTCGTTATATGACGAAACAATTGCCACGTTGGCGGCATTCATCATGCGCAGACTATTTTTATCTTCAGTGCCGCAACCGGCCACGCCATGGGCGAAGTTGGCGCATTGCAGCTTGCCGCGCATCGGACCGTCGCTGGCTGCGCCGCGAATGAGCGCAAGGTAAGCCTCGCGGGTGGCGCGGCTGCGGGCGATAAGCCGTTCGGTGACCTCAAGGACGCGGGGATGCATGTGTAGAACTCCAGGCTAACGGATGTGGCGACCTGAGTGTCTATGCTGGTCAAACGCCCGCCGCGAAGAGGTTGGCAGGCTGTTACTTGACCAATCGGACCAGTTGATTCAGGTCACTCGTTGTAGATTGAACAAAATATTGCCACTAAAAAGGCTTGTTTTCTATTTTTATGCGAATAATCTTGTAATTCTTACAACAAATCGACGACAGGCACTTTCCAATGACTCTTCGTATCGCAATCAATGGTTTTGGCCGTATTGGCCGTAATGTCCTGCGCGCACTGTATACCCAAGGCTACCGCCAGGATTTGCAGATCGTCGCCATCAACGATCTTGGCGACAGTTCGATCAATGCCCACCTGCTCAAATACGACACCGTGCATGGCACTTTCGAAGCAGAGGTTGCCCACGATCAGGAAAGCCTGACCGTCAATGGTGACCGGATCGCTGTCAGTGCCATTCGCAACCCGGCCGACCTGCCATGGGCCGCGTTGAAGATCGACGTGGTGTTCGAATGCACCGGCCTGTTTACCGACCGTGACAAGGCTGCCGCCCATATTACCGCCGGCGCACGCAAGGTGATCATTTCTGCACCGGCCAAAGGCGCGGACGCCACCGTGGTCTACGGCGTGAACCACGACATTCTGCGCCAATCCCACCAGATCATCTCCAACGCGTCGTGCACCACCAACTGCCTGGCGCCGGTTGCCCAGGTACTGCATCGCGAACTGGGCATCGAAAGCGGCTTGATGACCACCATCCACGCCTACACCAACGACCAGAACCTGACCGACGTCTACCACACCGACCCGTACCGTGCGCGCTCGGCTACCCAGAACATGATCCCGAGCAAGACCGGTGCTGCCGAAGCGGTCGGCCTGGTATTGCCGGAGCTGGCAGGCAAGCTGACCGGCATGGCCGTGCGGGTGCCGGTGATCAACGTGTCGCTGGTGGACCTCACCGTGCAGCTCAAGAAAGAAGCCACCGCTGAAGAGGTCAACGCACTGCTCAAGGCCGCCAGCCAGCACTCGAAGATCCTCGGTTACAACACCCTGCCGCTGGTTTCCAGTGACTTCAACCACAACCCGTTGTCGTCGATTTTCGATGCCAATCACACCAAGGTCAGCGGCAAATTGCTGAAAGTGTTGGCCTGGTATGACAACGAGTGGGGTTTCTCGAACCGGATGCTGGATAACTGCCTGGCGTTGTGTAACGCAGAATAATCCTGTGTGAGAACCGGGCTTGTGTGGGAGTGGGCTTGCCCGCGAAAGCGGTGGATCAGACAGCACATTTGGCTCTGATAGACCGCATTCGCGGGCAAGCCCGCTCCCACATGGGTTTTGTGCAATCTCATTGATGTGGTGTTGGCCCACAGAAAGTGCCACTTGCCATTTGAGTTGATGATAAGCATTATCATTCACTGCAAATCGGTCTGGTATCACTGTGAGCCAATCTCGCTTCAACCACGTCTTTCTCACCCAACGGGTGATTCTGCTTCGCACCTTGCAGCGGATGGTGAATAACCACAGCACCGCCGAGGACCTGTTGCAGGAAACCTACCTGCGCGTCACTCGGGCCTTGAGTGAGCGCCCTATCGATCACCTCGAACCTTTCGTCTACCAGACGGCGCGCAACCTCGCGCTGGACCACCTGCGTTCGCGCAGGATCCAGGCCCGTACGTTGCAGGAAGATGTCCCGCTGGATGTCCTGCAAAGCGTCGCCGCCCCGATCAGCACGCCCGAAGACGCCACCCAGGCCGAGCAAATGCTCGAAGCCTTGAGCGTCAGCCTCGGCCAGTTGAGCGCCCGCCAACAACAGATCTTTATCCTCAGCCGCCTGCACGGTTGCAGCTACCAGGAGATTGCCGATCAGTTGGACGTGTCCTTGAGCACCGTGCAAAAGGAACTCAAGTTGATCATGGCCATCTGCATAGGTGTGGCCGAAAGGCTGGATCGGCCTTAAGCTTCAGCCCTTGCTGTAGGAAAACCGAACAAACGTGGCGAAGACCCGAGGAACACCGTGACGGACCCGAATAAACTGCGGCCCCATGAGCTGGCTCATGAGGTGTTGCAAGACACGGCTGTGGACCAAGCCCTCGACTGGCTGATCGCCTTGCAGTGCCCGCTGCCGGGGCAACAAGCTGAATTTGAAGCCTGGCTCGCCAGCGACTCCGCCCACGCCCACGCCTTTGCCAAGGCCCAGGCGGCCTGGGGTGGCGCGCCGGTACACAGCGCCGCCGTGGCCCTGGCTGCGCCGCGCAAGCCGAGCGCCTGGCGCCGGATCAAACCCCACTGGAAACCCCTGGCCACCGCTGCTGTGTTGCTGATCGGCCTGTTCAGCTTCAGCAACCTGCCAGTGCGCCTGCAAGCCGACCACCTCACCGTGGTGGGCGAACGCCAGCGCCTGCAACTGGATGCAGGCTCAAAGGTGCTACTCAACACCAACTCGGCGTTTTCCAGCAGCATCAAGGACCAGCAGCGCATTGCCCGCCTCTACCAGGGCGAAGCGTTTTTCGAAATTGTCCCCAACCACGGCCTGCCCCTGGAAATCGACGCCGGCCCCGTACGCGCCAGCGTGCGCGATACCGACTTCGCCGTGCGCTACCTCAATGGCGAGGCGCAAGTGCAGGTGCAACGCGGCAATGTGGATTTGAGCAACACCGTCGACGACGCCCGCGTGCGCCTGAGTGCCGGTGAAAGCATCCGCATCGGCCCCAAGGGCTTCGGCTCGCCGGCCAAACTGGACGCCAACAAGGACCTGGCGTGGGTGCAGGGCCGACTGATCTTCGAAAACCGCCCGATGAGCGAAGTACTCGCCGAACTGCGCCGCTATTACCCCGGGTGGATCGTCAACACCAACGATAAGCTCGCCAGCGTCGCCGTCACGGGTAATTACCGCCTCGACCAACCTCTGGATGTGGTGCGCTCCCTGGCCCACATCACCTCGGCCAAGCTCTCGGAATACCCGGCGCTGGTGATCCTGAACTAAATGAGAATTATTTTTACTCGATAGCCTCGGGTGGTACGTCTCGTCTTAGCCAATGCAACTGATTCCTATTTGTTCAGTTCGCAACTAAAAAGATTCGTACCCCGGAGCACTCTCGATGTCCTCTTGTTTCAACCGCCGGTCTTCTTCGCCCGTCCTGTCCTTGTTGACTGCCGCCATCCTGCTGGCCGGCGCGCCGCTGATGAGCGCCAGCGCCGCTGAGCCCGCTTCACGCAGCCACGGCAATTACAATTTCAGCATCGAGCAACAGTCGTTGGTTTCCGCGCTGAATGCCTTCACGGCCGTGACCGGCTGGCAAGTCGGCCTGTCGGCAGAGCTGGGCCAGGGTGTGTCGTCCCCTGGCGTGCGCGGCCCGTTGTCGCCGGAGAAAGCCCTGGATCAGCTGTTGGTGGGGACCAACCTGAGCTACCGCAAACTGGGCAGCAACACTATCGTCCTGGAAAAGCGCGCCGCCGGCAGCACCCTTAACCTGCAACAGGTGACCATCAGCGCTACCCGCCATGAGCAGGATGTGAACAGCGTTCCGAGCACCGTCAGCGTGCACGACCGCCAGGAGCTGGACCGTCTCAACGTCGGCAACAGCCGTGAGCTGGTGCGGTACGAGCCCGGTGTCTCTGTCGGTGGCGCCGGTACACGCTCCGGCAATGCCGGTTTCAATATCCGTGGCATTGACGGTGACCGCATTCTCACCCAGGTCGACGGCGTCGAAGTGCCCGATCACTTCTCCAACGGCCCGTACGCGCAGACCCGCCGCAACTATGTCGACCCGGAAATCGTCAAGCGCGTCGAGATCCTGCGTGGTCCTGCATCGGCCCTCTACGGCAGCAGCGCCATCGGCGGCGCGGTGAGCTACTTCACCCTCGATCCGGACGACATCATCAAGCCCGGCAAAGACGTGGGCGCCCGCCTGAAAACCGGCTACAGCTCCGCCGACGACAGTTGGCTGACCTCCGGCACCGTCGCCGGCCGCGTGCAGGACTTCGACGGTTTGCTGCACCTGAGCCAGCGTAATGGCCACGAGACTGAAACCTACGATGGCAACAACGCCACCGGCCTGAACCGCACCGGCGCCAACCCGGAAGATGTGCGCACCACCAACGTGCTGGCCAAGCTGGGCTGGAACTATGGCGATGAGAACCGCCTGGTCCTGACGTACGAGAAATACAAGGATGACCGCGACACCAACCAGAAAAGCGCCGTGGGCGGCCCGTACAACACCGGTTTCAACAGCAACCTCTACCGTGCCCGCTCGGGTAACGACACCATCAGCCGCGAACGTTTTGGCCTGGAAAACA
Organism: Pseudomonas nabeulensis; assembly: GCF_004682045.1. Classification (GTDB taxonomy): domain Bacteria; phylum Pseudomonadota; class Gammaproteobacteria; order Pseudomonadales; family Pseudomonadaceae; genus Aquipseudomonas; species Aquipseudomonas nabeulensis. The sequence goes on along the minus strand of NZ_QUZT01000003.1, from coordinate 62,389 downwards.
GCTTCGCCGTTGACTCGCCGTTCGCCGATCACATCAAGACCAGCCTCAACTACCAGGTCGGCAAGACCGACCAGACCACCGCCGAGCACTACGTATCCGGCGCACGTAATTTGCTGCGCGAGCGCGAGACGCTCTACAAGGAAAAGCAGTGGGTGTTCGATGCCCAATTGGACAAGGCATTTGCCATCGGCGACACCGATCACGTCGTCACCTACGGCACCACCCTCAAACAGGCGAAGGTCACCGGCTCGCGTACCGGCAGCGCAACCTGCCTGACCGTCAGCGCCAGTTGCGTGGCCGTCGGCGCCCCCAGCACCAATGCACTGGATATCGTCAAGCCAGCCAGCGACTTCCCGGACCCGACCATCAACACCTACGCCCTGTTCGCCCAGGACCAGATCAGTTGGGGAAAATGGACCTTCCTGCCCAGCGTGCGTTATGACTACACCCAGCTCAAGCCCAAGCTGACCGAGGACTTCCTCAACTCCACCGACCCGAACCGCGTCTACTCCCACGACGACAGCGATAAAACCTGGCACCGCGTGTCGCCCAAATTCGGCCTGACTTACGCCCTGACCGACAACTACACCTGGTTCGGCCAATACGCCGAAGGCTTCCGCACGCCGTCGGCCAAAGCCTTGTACGGTCGCTTTGAAAATATCCAGCAAGGCTACACCGTAGAACCCAACTCAGACCTCAAGCCGGAAACCAGCAAGAGCTTTGAAACCGGCCTGCGCGGCAACTTTGAGTCGGGCAATTTCGACGTGGCGGTGTTCTATAACAAGTACCGCGACTTCATCAACGAAGATGCCGCGCTGCTGACCCCGACAGGCGTTGCGTTCAAGGCTGGCAATATCAAGCGCGCCACCATCAAGGGCGTGGAAGCCAAAGGCCGCCTGAACCTGGATGCCTTTGGTGCACCGCAGGGCCTGTACACCCAAGGCTCGGTGGCCTATGCCTACGGCCGTAACGAAGACACCGGCGAGCCGATCAACAGCGTCAACCCGCTCAAGGGCGTGTTCGGCCTGGGCTACGAGCAAGAAACCTACGGCGCCCTGGTCAGCTGGACCCTGGTCAAAAAACAAAACCGGGTCGACAGCGCGACCTTCTTCTCGCCCGATGGCGACAAGACCAAGGCCCCGTTCAAGACCCCGGGTTTTGGCATCGTTGACCTGACCGGCTTCTACAAAGTCACCCAAGACGTGACCATCAATGGTGGCCTGTACAACGTGACCGACAAGAAATACTGGAACTGGGACGACGTGCGCAGCTTCGACAGCATCGGTGAAGCCGGCGTGACCGCGCCCGCCAATATCGACCGCCTGACCCAGCCTGGCCGCAACTTTGCGATCAACGTGATCTGGGATATCTGACAGCGCCCGCCTCACCTCGTCGAAATGTTAGCGACGGGGTGAGGATTTTTTACTGTGCCGCGTCTTCTTGTTCGTCTAGTTGATAACAGCTCTCTTTAGGGCAATAAGGCGCTCCCCTTCTCAAGGACTTTTTTCATGACCGCATCTCCTACCGCAGAACGCCCAAGCCTGCGCTCCCAGCGCCTGAACCAGATCACCAACGAGCCGCACACCAAGCTCGACGCCCTGGTAAAAGCCCACGCCCCATTCGAAACCCAGGCCAACTTCGCGCGTTTCGTGGTGGCGCAATACCTGTTCCAATCCGAACTCGTCGCCCTGTACAACGATGCCGAACTGATCAAGATCGTCCCGGACCTGGCCGCGCGTTGCCGCGCCGAAGCCGCCAAACTGGACTTGGGCGACCTCGACACCGAAGTGCCTGCACCGGTGGCTGGCGCGGTGAGCAACCCGAGCAAGGCCGAAGCCCTGGGCTGGCTGTTCGTGTCCGAAGGTTCCAAGCTGGGCGCCGCGTTCCTGATCAAGCGCGCCGTAGGCCTGGGCCTGAGCGAAACCTTCGGTGCCCGTCACCTGGGTGAACCGGCCGGTGGTCGTGCCGAAGGCTGGAAAAGCTTTACCCGCACCCTCGATGGCCTGGAATTCAGTGCCGAAGAAGAAGCAGCGGTGGAAAAAGGTGCGATCGATGCGTTCGTGCGCTTCACCGTACTGCTGGAACAGGCGTACGCTAGCGCCCCTGAACTGGCCTGACTTCCAAAATTGAAATGCAATCAAAATGTGGGAGGGGGCTTGCCCCCGATAGCTATATGTCAGTCAACTAATCTATGGCTGACCCACCGCCATCGGGGGCAAGCCCCCTCCCACACTTAGATATCATTTCAAGCTGATTTTCTGTGATCCGCCTACCCATGACCGGCAAAACCCAATCCACCTCCAAAATCGCCCAGATCCTCTTCGGCCTGCTGGCCTACGTCAGCCTGGGCATCGGGCTGGTGGCGATTGTCATACCGGGTTTGCCCACCACCGAATTCATCCTGCTGGCCGCCTGGGCCGCCACCAAAAGCTCACCCCGCCTCAGCGCCTGGCTGGAAAACCACCGCCTGTTCGGGCCGATCCTGTTCAACTGGCGCAACGGCAAGATCATCGCGCGCAGGGCCAAAGTCAGCGCCACGGTAAGCATGTTGGTGTGCGCCATTCTGATGCTGGTGATGCTCGATCACGGCTGGCCGATCTACCTGGCGATTGCCGGCATGGGCCTGGGTAACCTGTGGATCTGGTCTCGCCCTGAACGGCTCGCACAGCCCGTATAACGCCACGTGTAGGACATGTCCTACCGCTCATCGCCTTCCCCTCATGAAACAACCGCCCGCGCCGATGCTCAAGACATAGCGCCGAATGGACTTGGCTGCGCCTAGCAAACCCACACGTCCATTCGCGAGTGAACCTATGTTCGACACCCTCTCCATACGCTTGAAAATCGTGCTGCTGTCCGGGTTGTGCCTGCTGGGGGTGATTGGGCTGATCATCAGCGTCAACCTCTATCAGACCAACCAGAATGACCAGTTGATCAGCGACTCAAGCTCGCGGATGCTCACCAGCAGCGTGCAGAACCTGCTGCAATCCAAAGCCGCCGAGCAAGCGGTGCAACTGCAAAAAATCTTTGGCGAAAACCTGTTTGTGGCCACCGCCCTCGCCGATCAAGTCAAAGACCTGCGCAACCTCGCCACGCAACGTGGCCTGGAACCCGGCGCCTTGCGCGAAGCACTCAACCAGAGCGTCAAGACCGCCTTTGAGCGCAACCGCAAGGCGCTGGGTATCTGGCTGTCGTTCGAACCCAACGGCCTGGATGGCAAGGACAGCGAATTCATCGACGACAAAGCCCGCGTCTCCAATGAAAAGGGCCGCTTCTCCACCTATTGGAGCCGGGCGGGCGGCGAAGGCCTGAACACCATCATGGTCGAAGAAGATTTGACCAAGACCACCCTCAACCTCAGCGGTACGCCTTACAACATCTGGTACACCTGCCCACGGGATACCCGCAGCGTATGCCTGCTCGACCCGTATGCCGACGACGTGGCGGGCAAGTCGATGCTGATGACCACCATCTCCCTGCCGCTGATCGTGGACGGCAACGTCATTGGCGTGGTCGGTATCGACATCGCTCTCGACACTTTGCAAGCCACCATGGACGTCGCGCAAAAAGAACTGTTCAACAGCGCCGCGCACCTGGAGATCCTATCCAGCAGCGGCTTGATTGCGGCCTACAGCGGTGAACCCGGCCGCGTCGGCAAAAACCTGATCGATACCCTGGGCGTCGAGGGCAAGGAGATCGTGCAACTGCTGGCCAATGGCGCGCCCACGATTCGCGAGCAAGACGACACTATCCGTGCCGTGTACCCGGTCAAGCCAATCGCCGATGCAAAGCCCTGGGGCGTGGTGATCAAACTGCCCAAGCAGGTGATGCTCGCCGATAACGTCAAGCTTCAAGAAGTACTCGACGAGGCCCAGGCCGCCGGCACCCTCAAGGCCCTGCTGGTCGGTGCGCTGGCAGCCCTGCTTGGCCTGCTGCTGATCTGGTTGACCGCCACCGGCGTGACCCGTCCGATCAATAGCGTGGCCGCCATGCTCAAGGACATCGCCAGCGGCGACGGTGACCTCACCCAACGCCTGGCATACGCCAAAAAGGACGAGCTGGGCGAGTTGGTGAACTGGTTCAACCGCTTCCTCGACAAGCTGCAACCGACCATCGCCCAGATCAAGCAAAGCATCACCGAAGCCCGTGGCACCGCCGATCAGTCCTCGGCCATCGCGCGCCAGACCAGCGAAGGCATGCAGGTGCAGTTCCGCGAAATCGACCAGGTGGCCACCGCCTCCAATGAAATGAGCGCTACCGCCCATGACGTCGCCAACAGCGCCTCCAATGCCGCCAGCGCAGCACGCGGCGCCGATCAGTCAGCGCGCGAGGGCATGTCGATCATCGAGCAGAGCACTCGCGACATCACCACCCTGGCCGAAGAAGTCAGCAAGGCGGTGGGCGAAGTCGAGGCCCTGGCGGTCAATAGCGAACAGATTGGTTCAGTGCTGGAAGTGATCCGCAGCATCGCCGAACAGACCAACCTGCTGGCCCTCAACGCCGCGATTGAAGCCGCGCGCGCCGGGGAAAGCGGGCGTGGGTTTGCGGTGGTCGCCGATGAAGTGCGCAACCTGGCCAAGCGCACCCAGGATTCGGTGGAAGAAATCCGTCACGTGATCGAACGCATCCAAAGCGGCACCCGTGGCGTGGTGGCAACCATGCATTCGAGCCAGAGCCAGGCCCAGAACAATGCCGGGCAGATCCATCAGGCCGTGCAAGCGTTGGGCAAGATCAGCGATGCCGTGACGGTGATCAGCGACATGAACCTGCAAATCGCCAGCGCCGCCGAACAACAGAGCGCCGTGGCTGAAGAGGTTAACCGCAACGTCTCGGCGATCCGTACCGTGACGGAAACCCTCACGGGGCAGGCCACCGAGTCGGCAGCCATCAGCAGCCAGCTCAATGCATTGGCCAGCCAGCAGATGAAATTGATGGATCAGTTCAGGGTTTAATCAACACCACAAATCAAATGTGGAATGGGGCCTTTGTGGGAGGGGGCCCCTCCCACATTTGGATCACAGTGAACTTAGAGACCGGGCCAGGCTTGAACGAACGCTGCCAGGTCTTCCTTCGCCGCTGTCCGCGGCGGGTTCTGCGGCGTGCCCAGGTACAGGAAGCCAATCACTTCCTCATCCGCCGTCAATCCCAGCCCCTTGGCGACATGGGCCGAGTACGACAACTCACCCGTACGCCACACCGCCCCAATCCCCTGGGCGTACGCCGCCAGCAAAATACCGTGGGCCGCACAGCCTGCCGCCAGCAGTTGCTCGGACTTCGGCACCTTGTAGTGGTCCTGCAAACGCGCAATCACCACCACCACCAGCGGCGCACGGAGAGGACCGTTCTGGGCTTTGTCGATCACCGCTTGCGGCGCATCAGCGTCCTGCAGGCGGGCGGCTTCTGCCAGCAACGTGCCCATCTGCTCGCGGGCCGCGCCTTCCACGGTGAGGAACCGCCAAGGCCGCAATTGGCCGTGGTCCGGCGCACGCATGGCGGCGGCGAACAGCACGTCGCGCTGCTCCTGGGTGGGCGCCGGTTCCAGCAGACGCGGCACGGAAACACGGTTGAGCAAAGCGTCGAGAGCCTGCATTGGCCACCTCCAGAAAAAAATGTGCGGCCATTCTAGCGGGAATGCATCGCCCCCCACCAAACGATAATTGCTCTTATTCATTCGGCCCTGCCCTGTTAGACTTTGCGACCTTATTTTTCGCCTTCGTCCGGGAAACTCGATGTTCCGTTCGCTTTTTCGCCTGTCTGCTGCCGTGCTGGCCTTGAGCCTGACGGCCTGCGATGACGCCCCGCGCTTCACCAAGGCCGAGCCCGGTGAATCACGGGCCGGCGGCGCGACGACGGTGAACAAGCGTGACCAGAACGCGTTTTCCCTGCCCTCGGCCAACTTGTCGCCCACCCGTCGCCTGGATTTCAGCGTGGGTAACAGCTTCTTTCGCAGCCCTTGGGTGATTGCTCCGTCCACCACCACGGCGCGGGATGGCCTGGGCCCGCTGTTCAACACCAATGCCTGCCAGAACTGCCATATCAAGGACGGTCGCGGCCACCCGCCGCTGCCGGACGCGGCGAATGCGGTGTCGATGCTGGTGCGGCTCTCGATTCCCGACTCCCCCGCCTACGCCAAGCTTATCGAGCAAGTCGGCGTGGTTCCCGAGCCGGTCTACGGCGGGCAACTGCAAGACATGGCCGTGCCCGGCGTGACGCCGGAAGGCAAAGTGCGGGTGGATTACACACCGGTCAACGTGACGTTCAAGGACGGCACCGTGGTCGAGTTGCGCAAGCCAGACCTGCAAATCACCCAACTCGGCTACGGCCCGATGCATCCCGATACACTTTTTTCAGCGCGCATTGCGCCACCGATGATCGGCCTGGGTCTGCTGGAAGCCATCAGCGACGCCGATATCCTGCGCAACACCGACCCGAAAACCGCCGACAAAGAAGCCATCGTTGGTCGTGCCAACCGGGTCTGGGATGACGCCCAACACAAGACTGTACTGGGGCGTTTTGGCTGGAAAGCCGGACAACCCAACCTCAATCAACAAAATGTTCACGCGTTTTCTGGTGATATGGGCCTCACCACCACCCTGAGACCCTTTGATGACTGCACCGATGCCCAAGTGGCCTGCAAACAGGCGCCCAATGGCAATGGCCCCGATGGCGAGCCGGAAGTCAGCGACAACATCCTGCGCCTGGTGCTGTTCTACACCCGTAACCTCGCCGTACCGGCGCGTCGCGACGTTGATTCGCCGCAAGTGCTGGCCGGCAAAAACCTGTTCTACCAGGCCGGTTGCCAGGGTTGCCATAAACCCTCGTTCACCACGTCAGCCTCGGCTGCCGAACCTGAACTGGCCAACCAGGTGATCCGCCCCTACAGCGACCTGCTGTTGCACGACATGGGCGAAGGCCTTGCAGACAACCGCAGCGAATTCAAGGCCGGTGGCCGCGACTGGCGCACCGCGCCGTTGTGGGGCATCGGTTTGACGCAAGCCGTCAGTGGCCACACCCAGTTCCTGCATGACGGCCGCGCCCGCAACCTGCTGGAGGCCGTGCTGTGGCACGGCGGTGAAGCACACGCGGCGCAGCAGCATGTGTTGTCGTTTAATGCCGAGCAACGTGCCGCGTTGCTGGCGTTCCTGAATTCTTTATAAGCTTCGCCCCAATTACAGAAGGGAGCTCTACATGTTCCGTCCCAAGTTGTTGTTCACCAGCCTCGCCGCCCTCGCCCTCGGCGCCTGCTCGCCGCAAGACCCACAAGCCGTGACCTCGGCGGCCATCGCCAAGCAAGTGATCCTGCCGACCTACAGCCGTTGGGTCGAAGCTGACCGTCAACTGGCCGTCAGTGCCTTGGCCTACTGCCAGGGCAAGGAAAGCCTGGAGACCGCCCGCGCCGACTTCCTCCACGCGCAAAAGGCCTGGGCCGAGTTGCAACCGTTGCTGATCGGCCCGTTGGCCGAGGGCAACCGTTCGTGGCAGGTGCAGTTCTGGCCGGACAAAAAGAACCTGGTGGGGCGTCAGGTTGAACAGTTGGTGACCGCCCAGCCGCAGATCGACAGCGCCGCCCTGGCCAAGTCGAGTGTGGTGGTACAAGGCCTGTCGGCCTACGAATACATCCTCTACGACGCCAAGACCGACGTCGCCAACGAGGCGCAGAAAGCCCGTTACTGCCCGCTGCTGGTGGCCATTGGCGAGCGCCAGAAGGCCCTCGCCGAAGAGATCCTGGCGAGCTGGAACAGCACCGACGGCATGCTCGCGCAGATGACCAAGTTTCCGAACCAGCGCTACGCCGATTCCCACGAAGCCATCGCCGATCTGCTGCGCGTCCAGGTCACCGCACTGGACACTTTGAAGAAAAAACTCGGCACGCCAATGGGTCGCCAGACCAAAGGCATCCCGCAGCCATTCCAGGCCGATGCGTGGCGCAGCGAATCGTCCCTGCAAAGCCTCGAAGCCAGCCTTGCCGCGGCCCAGACCGTGTGGGTCGGCGTCGACAACAAAGGCCTGCGCGGCCTGTTGCCGTCTGAACAAAAGCCGTTGGCCGACAAGATCGACGCCGCCTATGCTGCCTCCTTGAAACTGTTCGCCAGCAACCAGCGCACCCTCAATGAACTGTTGGCCGACGACGCCGGGCGCCAGCAACTCAACGATATCTACGACAGCCTCAACGTTGTCCACCGCCTGCACGAAGGCGAGTTGGCCAAGGCGCTGGGCATCCAACTGGGCTTTAACGCCAACGACGGTGACTGATGATGCTCAGGCGACAGGCTTTGGCGGTTGGCAGCATGCTGCTCAGTGCGATCACGCTGGGGGGCTGGACGCTGTCCAGGCAAAAGGACAAGGGCCCGCTGCTGCTGTCGGCGCGGGATGATGCCGACGGCAAGCATTACGCCGTGGGCTATCGACTGGATGGCAAACCGGTGTTTACCACCCAGGTCGGCCAGCGCTGCCACGACATCATCAACCACCCGACGCTGCCGATTGCGCTGTTCGTCGCCCGCCGCCCGGGCACCGAAAGTTACCTGATCGACCTGCGTGATGGCGCGCTGCTGCAAACCATCACCTCCAAGGCCAATCGCCATTTCTATGGCCATGCGGTGATCCACAAGAGCGGCGACTGGCTGTACGCCACCGAGAATGACACCTCCGACGCTGGCCGTGGCCTGCTCGGTGTGTACAAGTTCGAAGGTGAGCGGCTGGTGCATACCGGCGAGATCTCCACCCATGGCATCGGCCCGCATCAGGTGTCATGGATGCCCGACGGTGAAACCCTGGTGGTGGCCAACGGGGGTATTCGCACCGAAGCCGAAAGCCGCGTGGAGATGAACCTCAACGCCATGGAACCGAGCCTGGTGCTGATGCATCGTGACGGCACCTTGATCAGCAAGGAAACCCTCGGCCAGCAGATGAACAGCGTGCGCCATATGGGGATTGCCAGCGATGGCACGATCCTTACCGGGCAGCAGTTCATGGGGCCGTCCCAGGAGCGTTCCGAACTACTGGCGATCAAACGTCCAGGCCAGCCGTTCGAAGCCTTCCCGGTGGCGGACGAGCAGTTGCAGGCAATGGGGCATTACACCGCCAGCGTCGCGGTGCACAGCGAATTGCGCCTGGTGGCGTTGACGGCCCCGCGTGGTAATCGATTCTTTATCTGGGACATGGACAGCGGTGCGCTGCGTTTGGATGGGCCGTTACCGGATTGTGCCGGCGTCGGCGCTGTGGCCGACGGCTTTGTCGTGACCTCAGGCCAAGGGCGCTGCCGTTTCTACGATTGTCGCCAGCAACCATTGGTCGCCAAGCCGCTGGAGCTACCGGCAGGCCTGTGGGACAACCATCTGCATCTGATCTGAAGGCAAAAAAAGGGCCTCGCATCGCAAGGCCCTTTTCCGGGGGTTTGAATCGTTTCAACTCTGCGGCCTCATGCCTTGAGACATGCCAAACATGAACAGCAACAACTCATGATCAGGCTTGGCCGCCGTGCTCGCCTTGGCCACGCGTGGCAGCAGGCATTGCGCCCCACCCTGCGTGGCACTGAGCACCTGTGTCCGAGGCTGTTCCCAGGCGGCCAGGGCCAGGGCTGCAACGCCCAACGCCCCCACCAGGAACACACCTCGTGCTATTTCTAGCTTCATCTGGTTAAACCCTTGATAGCGCTGCCAAACGCCGTCTCGTAAAAGTAGCTGAGTTTTGCCCAGTCAGCGCTGTTCCACGACGAATGGCGGCGCAACTGCAGCATGTCGTGGGACGCAGCCCGATAAGCGGTCAGACGCTGGCGGCACTTCTCGAAATCCAGCAAGGCCACTTCGACATTGGCCGCGTCGCCCTCACCGGTGACCCGTACGAAAATATGCTTGATATAGAGGCAACCGTGCTGCCAACGGCCCTTGTGCATACGCGCCAAAGTGCCGGCCAATTCCTTGAGCAAACGTTCGTGCACCAGCTCGCCGTACTGTTCACGACCACCGGCCGCGTACCAGTTTTCAATTTCATCGAAGCCATCGAGGGCTGCGGTCACCAACAATGCCTTCCATTGGTGCTGCGGGTCACGACGCGCCTCGCAAAAGACCATCTCCGGCACGCGCACATCCAGCAAACGCAAGCCTCTGATCGCGTCCCGCTCACGCAGCACCGTCGGCCGTCCAAACGGGTGCAGCCAACTGCGGTAGATATGCCCTGTCTGGCGTTTGCTGTAGAGCAAACGGCCATTGGTACCCAGCACGCGTTTCACGCCACTTTCACCACCACGCCGACGGTTGGGTTCCTCGACCCATTCGCCCTGCTGGCGCCAGAAATAATCGAATCTTTCTTCGGGAGCTACATGACTGCCTGCTATGCACTCAACTGCCATCCTGTTACCTCTTTCGCAATACATACACTCGCCACATGGCGTAAAGCGGCATGAAGTCCAGGGACTCCTGAACACGGAAACCGGCCTGCTCGAACTCGTCTTCAACAGTAGCAGCCGGTAACACAAATCGATTTTGGTAACCGTCCTGCTCACCGTTTTTACGGCGCTGCCCTTCGAGGCGCTTACGTTTCCAAGCCTTGAAATTGCCATCAACCCACAGCGAAAGGATCACGCTGTCTCGTGTAACACGTTGAAACTCACGCAATATCGCCAATCGATGCGCTGGGTCACCGATGTGATGAAGCAGGCGCATACAGAAAATGCTGTCGACCGAGTTGTCCGGTAAATCGATATCGAAGGCAGATGTCTGCAAGGGTCGTACCCGTTTCACCACATCGGCGGGTTGGGCGGCCATCGCGACCTTCAACATCGACCCGGAATTGTCCGCGCCGATAATCACTCTGTTGGGTTTTTCGGCCAGCAGCGGCCAGAACCGCCCTGCACCACAGGGCAGGTCCAGCACCAGGCCAGGCTCTCCGGCCATGGCCAGCGCACCGCGCGCCAATTGCTCATCGCGCTTATGGGACAGCCGGCGAGCCAGATTGTCCTTGTGCTTGAGCAAATACTCTTGGGCGTGCTGATCGTCGTACTTATCGGAAAATTCGAGCTTGATCGGACTAGACATCAACGGGTCTCCGGTTACTGATGCCTACAACCGTAAACAGCGACCTGTGATCAACAGGTCAACTCGTTGTGAAAAACTTGTCCTGTCCAGTTTCATACATTTCAAGACTTTACAGACACAAGAGGTGGCATGGGGCCATCTTCGCCGAATAGGCTGGGATCTGCCGCAGGATAGCGGCAGGGAGGGCAGTCAGGATTTGACCTGGCTCAATTCAACATGGAAGCGGCAGCCATTGGGCTCCATGGTGCTGAGGCTCACGCTCCAGCCCTGGTTTTCACAGATACGCTGCACCAAGGACAAGCCCAGGCCCAGGCCTTCTCCACGCTTCTCGCTGCCGCGTACAAAAGGCTCGAACATCGCTTCGCGCTTTTCTTCAGGAATACCCACGCCGCTGTCCTCCACCACAAAACCGCTGGGTTCCAGGGTCAAGCGGATAAAGCCATGCTCGGTGTAATGCAGTGCATTGCGCAGCAGGTTACCCATCACCGCATGCAGGAACGTGGTGTTGTAGCGCGTATCCAGTGGGTTACCCGGCTGGTAGATCAACTCCAAGCCCTTTTGCTGGATGGGTTCGCGCCAAATGCCGAGCAAATCATCCGCCACTTGGCTGAGGGTCACTTGGGGAGACATCGCCGCATCGTTATGTTGCGCACGGGCCAGCATCAGGAAGGTCTGCACCAGTTCGCGCATTTCGCTGCAGGCACGGGCGATACGTTCCACTTGGTTGCGACCGCGCTGATCAATCGCCGGGTTCTCCAGCAACAGCTCACAGGAGCTGGCCAATACCATCAACGGGGTGCGCAGTTCGTGGCTGACATCGCTGGTAAACAGCTGCTCACGGGACAATGCCTGACGCAACCGACCCAGGGTGGCATCAAACGCCACCGCCAACTCGCCCACCTCATCGGCGGCGTAATCCGGCGCCAAGGGCGGCGCCAGCCCGAGCAACTGGTCGCGGTGACGCACCTGCCGGGCCAGTCGCACCACCGGTGCCATAACTTTGCGGGCCAGCACCCAGCCGAGAAACACCGCCAATGCCAGGCTGAGCACAAAGCCCACCAGCACGACGGCAAACAGAACGCGCTCGCGTTCTTCGAAATCGCTTTGATCCTGCAACAGCACATAACGCCGACCATCCACCACTTCAACCATGGCGTGGTACGACAAGGCCTCACGAAAGACTTCATGAAAACCGGGCTCAAGGTGGCGCAAGTCTTTGGGCAACTCAAAATCGCCCGGGCCGCCACTGAAGTAAAACAGCTGGTCCGGCTCCGGCCGATGCCGCCAGTCCTCCACGGTGTCCATCAGCAACAGGCGCTGCAAATCACCGCCCAACCCGGCCGAGATCAGCTTCTCTTCCACCAGGTGCACAGTCGCCACAATGCCCATGGCGAAGGCCCCTGCTACCAACGCGCTCATCAAGGCAAAGGCGATGATGATCCGTTGGGCAAGGCTTTGCTTAAACTCCATCACGCCCCTCGGCCAAGCGATAACCCACGCCATGCACGGTTTGCAGCAGCGGCTTGGCGAACGGTTTGTCGATCACTTGGCGCAATTGATGAACATGGCTGCGCAGGCTGTCGCTGTCCGGGCAGTCATCGCCCCACAGGGCCTCTTCGAGAATCTCGCGACGCAGTACGTGGGGGCTCTTCTGCATCAGCACCGCCAGCAGTTTGAGGCCGACCGGGTTGAGCTTGAGCAGGCGCCCTTCGCGGGTGACTTCCAGGGTATCGAGGTCGTAATGCAGGTCAGCCACTTGCAGGGCACGGCGCCCGCCACCCTGGGCACGGCGCAGCACGGCCTCGATGCGTGCGGCCAGTTCCGACAGGGCGAAAGGCTTGAGCAGGTAGTCATCGGCGCCGGACTTGAAGCCCTGCAGCCGGTCATCCAGTTGGTCGCGAGCGGTGAGCATGATCACCGGCGTGTCGCGGCGGGCATCTTCGCGCAGGCGTTTGCACAAGGTGTAACCGTCAATGCCGGGCAGCATGATGTCGAGCACGATCAAGTCGTAATGCTCGGTGGCGGCCAGGTGCAGGCCCGACAAACCGTCCTGCGCACAGTCCACGGTATAGCCTTTTAGCCCCAGGTAATCGGCCAGGTTGGCCAGAATATCGCGGTTGTCTTCAACCAATAGAATTCGCATGGGCAGTGTCTCCGTACGCGGTAACAGCCGTGTTGGCTCGCGCAGCTTAAGGCCAAGTGGGGCTAAGGGATAGACCTGAACGGCCTGCCGATAAGGGTTTTCAACCGTTATTTAAGTTGAACGAGATTTTCACTATAGCTTCACAAACTGACTACAGTGTCAGGGCGAAGATCGCCGCCCATCGATATAAGGAAGTTGGACATGGGGTTTCTCAAAACAGCGCCTATGCGCTATCTGCTGCTCGTCACCGGCACCTGGCTGGTGATTTTCCTGCTCACGCGCAGCGTTCTACTGCTTACCCATCTGGATGAAGTCAGCGGTAATCTCCTGCCGGTGTTTGGCGTGGGTTTGCTCTACGACCTGGGTTTTCTGGCCTATGCCGCGTTGCCGTTGGGCCTGTATTTGTTGCTGTGTCCACCTGCCCTGTGGCGCCGCCGGGGCCATCGTTGGTTCCTGCAAGCCGTGCTGACCGTGAGCGTGTTCGCCATGCTGTTCACCTCGGTGGCCGAATGGCTGTTCTGGGATGAATTCGGCGTGCGCTTCAACTTTATCGCCGTCGACTACCTGGTGTATTCCGATGAGGTGCTGAACAACCTGCTGGAGTCGTACCCAATCGGCAAACTCCTCAGCTTGTTGGCCGTGCTGGCCGTGGTGTTGAGCCTGGCCCTGCGCAAACCTTTCAACGCCGCGATGAACGCACCGCTGCCGCCACTGCGTGGCCGTCTGGTGAATGCACTGGGCCTGCTGGTGATTGCCGGCCTCAGCCTGCAATTGATCAGCCAGGACAGCCCTCGCACCCAGGGCGGCAATGCCTACAACAACGAGCTGGCCAGCAACGGCCCCTACCAGTTTTTCGCCGCCTTCCGTAACAACGAGTTGGATTACCCCCAGTTCTACAAAACCTTGCCGACAGATGTCGTCGCCCAACAATTGCGCGCCGAACTCAGCGAGCCCAATGCACGCTTTATCGGCAAAGACCCGTTGGATATTCGCCGCGCCATCGACAACCCCGGCACCTTGCGTAAACCCAATATCGTACTGGTGACCATCGAAAGTTTCAGCGCCAAGTACATGGGCAGTAATGGTGATGGGCGTAACCTCACGCCCAATCTGGATGCACTGCGCAAACAGAGCCTGTACTTCAACAACTTCTACGCCACCGGCACTCGCACTGACCGTGGCCTGGAAGCCATTACCCTGGCGATTCCACCGACGCCGGGGCGCTCCATCGTCAAGCGTATTGGTCGTGAAAGCGGTTTCGCCAGCCTGGGCCAACAGCTCACCGCCATCGGTTATGACAGTGTGTTCGTCTACGGCGGGCGCGGTTATTTCGACAATATGAATGCGTTTTTCAGCGGCAACGGTTACCGAGTGGTGGACCAGAGCAGCGTGCCGGAATCGGAAATCTCGTTTAAAAATGCCTGGGGCATGGCTGACGAAGACCTCTACAAGCAGACCCTGAAACTGGCCGATGCCGACTATGCCAAGCAGCAGCCGTTTTTGTTGCAGTTGATGACGACTTCCAACCATCGCCCCTACACCTACCCGGACGGGCGTATCGATATCAAATCCGGCAATGGTCGTGACGGCGCGGTGAAATACACCGACCACGCCATCGGTGAGTTCCTCACCGCTGCGCGCCAAAAGCCCTGGTTCGACAATACGGTCTTTGTGTTCGTCGCCGACCACACCGCTGGCAGCGCAGGCAAGGAAGACCTGCCGATCACCAATTACCAGATTCCACTGTTCATCTATGCGCCCAAGTTGGTTGACGCCCGGGAGACGGCGCTGTTGGCCAGCCAGATTGACCTGGCGCCGACGTTGCTGGGGTTGATCAACCTGAGCTACGAATCCACCTTCTTTGGTCGCAATCTGTTGCAGGACAACCCGCTGCCACCGCGTGTGGTGGTGGGCAACTATCAGCATCTGGGGTTGTTCGATGGCAAGGACCTGGCGATTCTCAGTCCACGCCTGGGCTTGCGTCGTCACGACCAGGCGCTGGGTGAGAGCCAGGAATCGCGGGTGGGCAGTGATGATCCGTTGATTCAGCGGGCGATCACTTATTACCAGGCGGCCAGTTATGGGTTCAAGCAGCAATTGTTGAGCTGGAAGGGGCCGAAGGAGGCTAGTCCGCAGTTGAGTGGGCGGTAGCCGATATCTGCGGCGGGTGTAAGGCCGCTATCGGGGGCAAGTCGAATCGTCGCACCGCCCCTCCCACACTTTGATCTGTGAATACATTCAAAATGTGGGAGGGGGCTTGCCCCCGATGAGGCCCTCACAAACAGCACACAGCTCCAATAAAAAAGCCCCGCCTGCATCACTGCAGGCGGGGCTTTTTCAGTACGGGGGTAAGGCTGGCTTACATCATGCCGCCCATGCCACCCATGCCGCCCATGTCTGGCATGCCGCCGCCAGCAGCGCCTTCTTTCTTCGGTGCATCAGCAATCGCAACGTCGGTGGTCAACAGCAGACCAGCGATCGAGGCAGCTGCCTGCAGTGCCGAACGGGTCACCTTGGTAGGGTCCAGGATGCCCATGTCGATCATGTCGCCGTATTCGCCAGTCGCAGCGTTGTAACCGAAGTTACCTTTGCCGTTCTTGACTTCGTTGACCACAACACTTGGCTCGTCGCCGGAGTTTGCAGCGATCTGACGCATTGGAGCTTCAACCGCGCGACGCAGTACAGCGATACCTACGTTCTGGTCAGCATTGTCGCCGGTCAGGTTGGTCAGCGCTTCCAGAGCACGGATCAGCGCAACGCCACCGCCAGGTACCACGCCTTCTTCAACGGCTGCGCGGGTTGCGTGCAGGGCGTCTTCAACGCGGGCTTTCTTCTCTTTCATTTCTACTTCGGAACCAGCGCCAACCTTGATCACTGCTACGCCGCCGGACAGCTTGGCCAGACGCTCTTGCAGTTTTTCACGGTCGTAGTCCGAGGAAGTCTCGGCAACCTGGGCACGGATCTGAGCGATACGCGACTCGATGTCGCCTTCAACGCCAGCACCGTCAACGATGATGGTGTTTTCCTTGGACAGGGTGACGCGCTTGGCGCTACCCAGGTTTTCCAGGGTGGCGCTTTCCAGGCTCAGCCCGATCTCTTCGGAGATTACGGTACCGCCGGTCAGAACAGCGATGTCCTGCAGCATGGCCTTGCGACGGTCGCCGAAGCCTGGCGCCTTGACGGCTGCGACTTTGACGATGCCACGCATGTTGTTCACAACCAGAGTCGCCAGGGCTTCGCCTTCAACGTCTTCAGCCACGATCAGCAGTGGGCGGCCGGCTTTGGCAACGGCTTCCAGCACTGGCAGCATTTCGCGGATGTTGGAGATCTTTTTGTCGACCAGCAGGATCAGCGGGCTGTCCAGCTCGGCAACCATGGTGTCTGGCTTGTTGACAAAGTACGGGGACAGGTAGCCACGGTCGAACTGCATGCCTTCTACAACCGACAGTTCGTTTTCCAGGCCAGTGCCTTCTTCAACGGTGATCACGCCTTCTTTACCGACTTTTTCCATGGCTTCGGCAATGATGTCGCCGATGGAGCTGTCGGAGTTGGCGGAGATAGTACCTACCTGAGCGATTGCCTTGGTGTCAGCGCATGGCTTGGACAGGTTTTTCAGCTCTTTGACGATGGCGATGGTCGCCTTGTCGATGCCGCGTTTCAGGTCCATCGGGTTCATGCCGGCAGCGACGGCTTTCAGGCCTTCGTTGACGATCGACTGAGCCAGAACGGTAGCGGTGGTGGTGCCGTCGCCTGCGTCATCGTTGGCACGGGAGGCAACGTCTTTGACCAGCTGCGCGCCCATGTTTTCGAAACGGTCTTCCAGTTCGATTTCTTTGGCGACGGAAACGCCGTCCTTGGTGATGGTCGGAGCGCCGAAGCTCTTCTCGATGATCACGTTACGGCCTTTCGGGCCCAGGGTCGCTTTAACCGCGTCAGCCAGGACGTTTACGCCAACGAGCATTTTCTTGCGGGCGGAATCGCCGAATTTAACTTCTTTAGCAGCCATGATCGATAATCCTTAAATACTTTGAAGTAACGGGAAAATGAGCGGGAATTACGCTTCCAGTACGGCGAGAATCTCGTTCTCAGCCATGACCAGCAGGTCTTCGCCGTCGACTTTCACAGTGTTGCTGCCGGAGTAAGGGCCGAATACAACCTTGTCACCGACTTTAACGGCCAGCGCACGTACTTCACCGTTTTCCAGAGTCTTGCCTGGGCCTGCAGCGACGATCACACCGTGGTTGGCTTTTTCAGCAGCCGAACCTGGCAGAACGATACCGCCAGCGGTTTTCTTTTCTTCTTCGCTGCGACGGATTACGACGCGGTCGTGCAGAGGACGAAGCTTGCTCATTGTCGATCTCTCCTAATTGTGTTTTTCATCGGCCGGTGTCAGTACCGGCAAGTTGTATTCCGGCTATACCGGTCGCGCCTCGCCAAGCAAGACGCTGAAGTCTGTCTGGTGTCGCCACCAGAAACCTTGCGGTGACCGATACATAAGGGCGCATAAGGTTATTACAAGAGGCCTCGGCGGATTTTTTTTGCAGCTGCCGGCGGCACAAAGCAACACGGCACCCGAAGGTGCCGTGCCAGTGAAGCGGTTATTTGCTGTCGCGGTGCTCGAACTCGCCTTCGATCACGTCGCCTTCCCGCTCCAGCGGTTGGCGCGGAGCCGGGCCACCACGGGATTGCAGGTCATCGGCAAACGCACGTTGGCGAATCGCCGCTTCTTCGGCGCGCTGACGCATCTTGCCGGCCAGCAGCTTGCGGGTGAACGGCAGCAACATGACCAGGCCGACCACGTCGCTGATGAAACCCGGCAGGATCAACAGGCCACCGGCCAGGGCCATCATCAGGCCCTCGAGCATGGTCTGGGCTGGCAGTTCGCCGCGGTTCAGGCTTTCACGGGCACGTAGCGCCGTGGCCAGGCCGGCGACGCGCAGCACCAGTACGCCAAGCATCGAGCCGAGAATGATCAGCAACAGGGCCGGGAAAAACCCGATCGCTCCGCTGACTTGAACGAATACGAACAGCTCCAACACCGGGAACAGCAGAAAGAGCAACAAAAAAGGGCGCATCAAAAGGTTCCTCAACGCAAGAATGCCTTGCTAGTCCACCTTAGATGACGTCGCCGTTTCGTGAATTCAAGCGTTGGCAGGTGCTTTTTTCGGCCAGACCTCGGCGTGGGCCAATGAAACCAGGGCTTCTCGCACTTGTGTCGGGGTGTTGCAAGACTCGGCAAAAGGCAGCCAGTGCAACGATTGGCCAATGCGCAGGTGCATGCCTTCGCTGTCGATGCCGGCCAGTTGCGCCGGTTCCGAGGTCGGCAAACCGGCCAACTCGACGTAATGGGCGATGGCCTTGGTGTGATCGCTGTTCATGTGCTCGATCATGCTTTGCTCGGCCTTGCCGGCAAAGGGGTTGGCCAGG
Source organism: Pseudomonas nabeulensis (assembly GCF_004682045.1). Lineage (GTDB taxonomy): Bacteria > Pseudomonadota > Gammaproteobacteria > Pseudomonadales > Pseudomonadaceae > Aquipseudomonas > Aquipseudomonas nabeulensis. Next base: position 43,783 of record NZ_QUZT01000003.1, on the reverse strand, counting down.
GTGAGCTGGTCGATCCAGTGGATCGCACCGAAACCACCGATATAGCGGTGGCGCACCGGTTTGAGCACCCAGAAGTCGAAATCATGCGCCTTGTGGTAGTTGGCCGACTCGGGGAAGTAGCGGTAGTAACGCTCGGCAGCCGCCTCGATGGCAGCGCCCTCCTCCAGTTTCTCGGCTTCGGCCAGGTACGTGAGACGGCCGACGGCTTGCACGTCATCCGCTTCACGTTCTCCCACCAGCAACGAGCACTTGGGGTCTTTTTGCAGGTTGTGAGTATGTTGGGCAATGCGACTGATCAGGATCAGCGGGCGGCCTTGCTCGTCGAGGCAATACGGCACGACCGAGCCGAACGGGAAGCCGGGCATGGCCTTGGACAATGTGGAAAGCGCCCCACGGTATTCCTTGAGCAACAGCTCTCGGGCGTTCTTGGCAACCTGTGTGCTCAACGTATGACTCCTCGGGTATTGCGCCGCCCATGGCATATGGGAATGGATCTCAACACACGGTAATCAATATGCACAGCGGTTGCCAAGCAGGTTTTGTTCGACCTTATTACCAGGCCACGCCGAAGCCTGCGGTATAGCGGGTCTTGCTCAGGCTGCTGTCGGAGTCGCCACTGATAATGTCACGCTCGGCCTTGAGGTTGAGGGACGCCCACTCGGTGACTTTGTAGCGCAGGCCCATTTCCGCATCCAGGGAGTAGTCGACCGGCCCGTCAATCGGCCGGCCCAGCTCACCGGTGGTGAAGAATTCGACGGTCTTGCCCACCAGATAGCGGTTGTAATTCCACTTCATCGCCACCGAATAGAAGTTGTCTTTGCCGCCGTCGGCATATTCATAGTCGGTGCGGTTGACCAGCGAGCCGAGGGAGAACGCGCCCAGTTCATCGTCCCAGAATTGGTAGCCAGGGCCGGTACCCACGGTGCGTTGTCGGGCCAGGTCTTCAACCTTGTCGCGTTTGTAGGTCAAACGCCCCTGCCAGAACCAATGGTCGGTCAGGAAGCGGTCCAGGTCATACTCCAGGGCCCAGTTATCGGTGGTGGTGACGTCGTCCTGGAACTCGCGGTTGTACTCGCCTTGGCCGGTGTGACGCCACTTGCCGTGGCGGGCGGTGGTCTTGAAATCGATGTCGTAATCGTTGGTGTCGTTTTCGGCGCGCTTGTAGTCCAGCGCCAGGTCGACATTGCCCTTCCACACCAAGTCCTCAATCACCGGCTTGGGCTTGATGATCTGCTGGATGCTCGCCAATTCGACGGTCTTGGGTGCCTCGCCATTGGCCAGCGTCACCTTGCCGTCATCCGCCGCTTTCAGGGACTTGGCCTTTTCGCCGGTGTAGGCGTCCTGCTTGACCAGCAGCTCCTGGTCGCTTTCCAGGGTTTTCACCTGCTTCCAGTCGATGGGAATGGCGCCTGCGTAATCGGTCTGAACCAGCAACTTGCCACCGTCGAAGACTTTGATCTTGCCGGTCAGGCGGTCACCGTTCTTCAACCAGACGGTGTCGGCCAGCAAGGGCGTGGAGGCGCTGAAAACAGCAAGGCACAGCAGGGTTCTGGACAACATAAGCAGATTCGGGGCTCGGGCTTGGCGAAAAAAGGGCATTATCGTGTTAGATAACGTCTTAGCAAGGACTGACTCAAGGATTGGGGTTGAGTTCAATTCTCATCGCCATGTTTACAGACGTTTCTTACAAAAGACCGACGATCTCAACGGGTAGCCCCACAGTGAATCAACCTGCCGAAACCCCACAAAGCCCCGCCGAAATGCGCCGCACGGCGCTGTACCTGACCCTGGCACAGGTGCCCGAAGGCTGCGTGGTGAGTTACGGCGAACTGGCGCACCTGGCCGGACTGGGGCGCGCGGCACGTTGGGTGGGACGCACCCTCAGCCAACTTCCCGAGGACACCAGGCTGCCCTGGCATCGCGTGCTGGGTGCCGGTGGTCGGATAAGTCTGCCAGTGGGCAGCGCCTCAGGCGACGAGCAACGGGCACGTTTACGCAGCGAAGGCGTCACTATCCTGAACAATCGCGTTGATATTCAGCGCCATGGCTGGCGCCCGGTAGAGCACAGCGGTTAGAGTGCGCGCTTTGTTTCCGCAAATCTGAGGCAGACTCCAGCCCATGCCCCGTAAAACCTGGCGCGCCGCGCTCGCCGCCTATGCCAGCCCCTCGACGTTAGTCCTGTTGTTGCTCGGCTTTGCCGCCGGCCTGCCTTACATGTTGGTGTTCTCGACGCTGTCGGTGTGGTTGCGTGAGGCCGGTGTGGCCCGCGAGACCATCGGCTATGCGAGCCTGATCGGCCTGGCGTATGCCTTCAAATGGGTCTGGTCGCCGCTGCTCGACCAATGGCGCCTGCCGTTGCTGGGCAAGCTCGGGCGGCGCCGTTCGTGGCTGGTACTGGCGCAGTCGCTGGTGATCCTCGGCTTGATCGGCATGGGCTTTTGCGACCCGCAGAAGCACCTGTCATGGTTGATCGCGATTGCCGTCGTGGTCGCCTTCGCTTCTGCCACCCAAGATATCGCCGTCGATGCCTACCGCCTGGAAATCGCCGACGACAGCCGCCAGGCCGCCCTGGCTGCCAGCTATATGTCGGGTTACCGCATCGCGGCGCTGCTGGCGACAGCCGGTGCGCTGTTTTTTGCCGAAGGCTTCGGCTCTACCGGTTTCAACTATCAACATTCGGCGTGGCTCGGCACCTATGTGCTGTTCGGCGTGCTGATGATCCCGGCGCTGCTGACCACCCTGTTCATGCGTGAACCCAACGTGCCACTGCGTACCCAATTGCAGGCCGGGCGCTACAGCTTCGTGCATCAATTGGTGTCGGTGTTTGTGCTGATCGTGTTGCTGGTGTCGGTGCCGGCGATGTTCACCCAGCTGTTCAATACGGACTTCGAAAGCGTGCTGTTCCACGGCATGAGCCTGTGGGATCTGCTGATGGAAGACCGCGCCTTCCTGCGCGCCATCCTCTATATCACCCTTACCGCACTGTGCCTGTCAGCCATGGGCCGACGTGGCCTGGCGCCGGTGCTGACGCCGGTCAACGACTTTATCCTGCGCTACCGTTGGCAGGCATTGCTGCTGCTCGGGCTGATTGCCACCTATCGCATGTCCGACACGGTGATGGGCGTGATGGCCAACGTGTTCTACATCGACCAGGGCTTCACCAAGGACCAGATTGCCGGGGTCAGCAAGATCTTCGGTCTGATCATGACCCTGCTCGGCGCCGGCATGGGTGGCCTGCTGATTGTGCGCTTCGGTATCTTGCCGATCCTGTTTATCGGCGGTGTGGCGTCAGCCGGCACCAACCTGTTGTTCGTGATGCTCGCGGATATGGGCCCGGACCTGCAGATGCTGATTTTCACCATTTCCCTGGATAACTTCAGCTCGGGCCTGGCCACCTCGGCGTTCGTGGCGTACCTGTCGAGCCTGACCAACCTCAAGTTCTCCGCCACCCAATACGCGCTGCTCAGCTCGATCATGCTGTTGCTGCCACGCTTGATCGGCGGGTATTCGGGGGTGATGGTGGAGAAGTTCGGCTATCACAACTTCTTCCTGATCACCTGCCTGCTGGGTGTGCCGACGTTGTTTTTGATTGCGTTGCATTGGTTCCAGGAAAACCGCCGGGCGCGCTTGAATCCCCCGGTCGAAGACTGATACACCACTGTCAATGTGGGAGGGGGCTTGCCCCCGATTGCGCTGTATCAGTTGTATTTGCCGTGACTGACACTCCGCTATCGGGGGCAAGCCCCCTCCCACCTACCCCTCCGCATTCTGACGCCTGTACTCCGGCAGCAACCGCCCGTACAATCCCAAGTCATTTCAAGTCCAAGCAACCGACAACGGCCTACCATGCGTACCAGTCAATATTTGCTCGCCACACAGAAAGAAACGCCTTCCGATGCGGTCGTGATCAGCCATCAGCTGATGCTGCGCGCCGGCATGATCCGCAAACTGGCCTCCGGCCTGTACACCTGGCTGCCCATGGGCTTGAAGGTGATGCGCAAGGTCGAAGCCATCGTTCGTGAAGAAATGAACGCCGCCGGCTCTCTCGAAGTGTTGATGCCGAGCACCCAACCGGCTGAGTTGTGGCAGGAATCCGGGCGCTGGGAAGAGTACGGCCCCGAGTTGCTGCGCTTCAAGGACCGTCATGGCCGCGATTTCTGCGCCGGCCCGACCCACGAAGAAGTGATCACCGACCTGATGCGCAACGAGCTGAGCAGCTACAAGCAACTGCCGCTGAACCTGTATCAGATCCAGACCAAGTTCCGTGACGAAATCCGCCCACGCTTCGGTTTGATGCGCGGCCGTGAATTCATCATGAAGGACGCCTATTCGTTCCATGCCGACCCGGCTTCGTTGCAGGTCACCTACGACCGCATGCACCAGGCCTACTGCAACGTGTTCACCCGCCTGGGCCTGAAATTCCGCCCGGTTGAAGCGGACAACGGCTCCATCGGCGGCGCGGGCTCCCACGAGTTCCACGTACTGGCCGAGTCCGGCGAAGACGATATCGTGTTCAGCAACGGTTCCGACTACGCAGCGAACATCGAGAAAGCCGAAGCCGTGCCACGGGAAACTTCCCGCGCTGCGCCGGCCGAAGAACTGCGCCTGGTGGACACCCCGGAGACCAAGACCATCGCGGCCCTGGTGGAAAAATTCAATCTGCCGATTGAAAAGACCATCAAGACCCTGATCGTGCGCGCCGAGGAAGAAGGCAAGCTGATCGCCTTGGTGATCCGTGGCGACCACGAACTCAACGAAATCAAAGCCGCCCAGCAACCTGGCGTGGCCAGCCCGCTGGTCATGGCCACCGATGCCGAACTGCGCGACGCCATTGGCGCTGGCGCCGGTTCCCTCGGCCCGCTGAACCTGCCGCTGCCGATCATCATCGACCGTTCGGTCGAGCTGATGAGCGACTTCGGCATCGGTGCGAACATCGACGACAAGCACTACTTCGGCGTGAACTGGGAGCGTGACCTGCCGGTTCCAACCGTGGCCGACCTGCGCAACGTTGTCGCTGGCGACCCAAGCCCGGATGGCAAGGGCACCCTGGAAATCAAGCGCGGTATCGAAGTCGGGCACATCTTCCAGCTGGGCAACAAGTACAGCAAGGCGATGAAGTGCGAAGTGCTGGGCGAAAACGGCAAGCCGATCACCCTGGACATGGGTTGCTACGGCATTGGTGTTTCCCGCGTGGTTGCGGCTGCCATCGAGCAGAACAACGACGAAAAAGGCATCATCTGGAGCGACACCCTGGCGCCGTTCCAGATCGCCCTGGTGCCGCTGCGCTATGAAACCGAGCAAGTACGCGAAGCCACCGACAAACTGTATGCCGAACTGACGGCTGCCGGTTTTGAAGTGCTGCTGGATGATCGGGACAAGAAAACCAGCCCCGGCATCAAGTTTGCCGACATGGAACTGATTGGTATCCCGCACCGTATCGTGGTCAGTGACCGCGGTCTGGCCGATGGCAATCTGGAATACAAGAGCCGGACCGAAGCCGAAGCCCAACCGTTGCCGGTGGCTGACGTGCTGTCTTTCCTCCAGGCGCGTATTCGTCGCTGAAAACCAGATCAAGAGACGTCATGTTCAAGCGAAACACCAGAGCCCTGGGGGGCGCCGCCTTGTGCGGCGCCCTGCTGGTCAGCGGCTGCGCCAACCAGATGTCGCAACGCAGTGAGCACGAGGAACGGGTCGAGCGTAAGTTGCTCGACCACAGCTTGCAGATCGACGTGGGCGAACCCAAAGTGCTGGAACTGCCGCAACGCCGGGTGCGGATTCACGAGCAAAAGACCTTTGAGGTCACCGAGTTCGAAGTCACCCGTCGTTACGACCGCTACACCCCCTACCAGCCTTGGCGCAAAGTCTACGAGATGCCTTTGGGTGCGGTAGCCCTGGTGGCGGGCGCGGGGGCCAACGTGGCGAATATCTTCGCTCTGGGTCACTTGCCCACCAGCATGACCCACGATTGGCTGACCTACGGCGTGGACGGCCTCAACCCGTTCATGAACGTGCAATCCCACGGCCGCGCGCAACAGAACCTGGCGGGTATCGATGAAGTCCAGCGTGATAAACGCACGGAGTATTCGAGCCTGCCCTGGAGCGAACGCCCGGTACAGGTCACCGCTGGCAAGCAGACTCACGAACTGACCACCGACCGTAACGGCGTGCTGCGCCTGAACCTGTTGGACAGCCCGTTTGCCGAGCAAGACTTGAACCGCGTCACCACCCTGAAGATCAGCGTGGAAGATGGCCAGGACGACGTGCATTCGGACTCGACCCTCGCCGTCAGCAGCACCTTGCGCAACAAGTTGCTGGAAGCCCATGGCCTGATCTATGACGACCTGGAAGATGACGAAGTGAACCAGTGGGTGCACCGGGTCAAACGCCTGTCGGAACTGGGCCTGGAAGAAGAAGCCAGTGAGCTGGAACAAAGCCTGATCGAACTGACGCGCAATGATCCGGAGTTGCAGCAGGAGTTTTTGCAGGCGTTGACCAAGGATGCGGGGCGCCTCGTCGCAGATCCCGGCGCTCGCTGATTTCTCAAGACTGTTGAAGATCAAAATGTGGGAGGGGGCAAGCCCCCTCCCACACTTTGCTCCCGGTTTCTACCAGGAAAATTCGAGTTGTTCGTTGCCATTGCTTAAGTCCAGCAACCTCACCCCAATCCCCAACAACCGCACCGGCTTCCCACCCCGATTAAACGCCTGCGTCAGCAACTGCTGATAACTCTCCAAATCCCGCCCCGCCCCTGCCTGCTCCAAGGTGGTCTGGGTAAAGTCATGAAACTTCACCTTAACGAACGGCTTGCCCGCCCGGTAGCTGCTGTCGATACGCGCCATGCGCCCCGCCAGGGTTTCCATGAGCTCAGGCAGTTTCGCCAGACAGCTGGACAGGTCCGGCAAATCCACATCGTAGGTATTTTCCACGCTGATCGATTGCCGACGACTGTCGTTCTGTACTACCCGATCATCAATCCCACGGGCCAGGCTCCAAAGCCGCTCGCCAAAACTGCCGAATTCTCGCACCAACGCCAGCTTGTTCCACTCGCGAAGCTGTAGGCAGTCCTCAATGCCAAGGCGCGCCAGCTTATCGGCGGTGACCTTGCCCACGCCGTGCAACTTGCTCACGCGCAGCTGGGAGACGAAGTCTTCAACCTGGTCTGGCGTAATCACAAACAAGCCGTTGGGCTTTTTCCAGTCGCTCGCGATCTTGGCCAGGAATTTGTTCGGCGCAACACCGGCAGACACAGTGATATGCAACTGATTGGAGACCCGGCGCCGAATATCCTGGGCAATACGCGTGGCACTGCCGCCAAAGTGCGGGCTGTCGGAAACGTCCAGATACGCCTCATCCAGCGACAACGGCTCGATCAGGTCGGTGTAGTCACGAAAAATCGTCTGGATTTCCTTCGATGCTTCCTTATAGGCATCCATACGCGGCTTGACGATGGTCAGGTCCGGGCACAGCTTCAAGGCATGACGTGACGACATGGCCGAACGCACCCCATACGCCCGTGCTTCGTAGTTGCAGGTTGCGATCACCCCACGCCGATCCGCCGAGCCGCCGACCGCCAGCGGCTTTTGCGCCAGGCTCGGGTCATCACGCATCTCGATGGCGGCGTAGAAGCAATCACAGTCGACGTGGATGATTTTGCGTTGCGTCATATAAACAGAGGGTTGATTCAACGGGTGGCCAGTATCGCATTCACCCCTGTATATAGCACCAGTAGTTTGAATCTTCCGTATAAGCGGTAGGAAGATTCCCAAATGAATTTATTTTTTCAATCGAATCCTAGCCCTCAATAGAGCCGAAACCCCTAGCCAGACTGGCCCCGAGGGCACCCAAGCGCCTACATGGAGAGCTAACCGATTGAACCACAAGCGCTTTTCTTTCATTCACGGGTTGACACACCCGAGTTCCTCTGTAGAATGCCGCCACACAGACGCGGGATGGAGCAGTCTGGTAGCTCGTCGGGCTCATAACCCGAAGGTCGTCGGTTCAAATCCGGCTCCCGCAACCAAACATCAAAAAAGGCTACTCGAAAGAGTGGCCTTTTTTGTGCGCCTCACAAAATGGGGAACACAAGCAAAACCGTTTTCAATCGCGGACTTAGGGCGCTCGAGTGACCAATTCACCGTTATTTGACCCTTTACGACATTAACGGTTGACACCCCGCCACTTGACTGTAGAATGCCGCCCACAGACGCGGGATGGAGCAGTCTGGTAGCTCGTCGGGCTCATAACCCGAAGGTCGTCGGTTCAAATCCGGCTCCCGCAACCAAACATCAAAAAAGGCTACTCGAAAGAGTGGCCTTTTTTGTATCCGCAAAAAAAGTTCTTCTGAAACAATGACATGGCATCTTTCATGAAACCGTAAATGGTTTGTAGAGTCCATTTCATTGCAAGCTATGCTCAATGCTCAAGCGCTACCCCTCTACGACCAATGGCCGCTGTCGCCGCACTCGGTGATACGCGTTAATATTTGTAATTATTTTGTCCATAGGGATTGGTAACTTGGCTGGATACCTCCATCCTGTCGCGCACAATCCACGAGGTGATTGATGCGCGCCAACTCGTCTGAAACACAAGACACCGTCACAGCAGAACAACCGATCACTCCTACCCGTCTGCGTTGGCTGGATCTGTTAAGCAAATACCGGCAACCCATCGGGCTGGCCGTTACCCTGTTGCTGTTCGCAATCGCCCTGATCGCCTGCCGACACCTGCTGCTGGAACTGGATCTCTACGCGCTCCATGACTCCATCCTGGAAGTGCCCAAGCCTGCGTTGCTCGGCGCCTTTGCCGCCGCAGTCGCCGGTTTCGTCATTCTGTTGGGTTACGAATTTTCCGGCGCGCGCTACGCCGGTGTGAAGCTGCCAGCCAAGACCTTGGCCCATGGTGGATTTACCGCCTTTGCCATTGGCAATGCGATTGGCCTGTCGATGCTGTCCGGTGGTTCGGTGCGTTATCGCCTGTATGCCCGCCACGGCATCGGCGCATCGGAAGTCGCGCGCATGACGGTATTCGCCAGCCTCGCGCTCGGTTGCGCCCTGCCCCCGCTGGCGGCGCTGGCGACCTTGAGCAACCTGCCGGCCGCCGCAACCGCGTTGGGGTTATCCGAAGGTTTGCTCGGCGGCGTTGCCGGTGCTGTGCTGTTGCTGACGGTTGCACTGTGTATCGGTCTCTATCGGCGTCGTTTGCCAGAGCAACCCTTTGCCGACAACCTGCTGGTGCAGATTGGCCGTCGCACACTGCGCCTGCCTGGCGCCCGCCTGACGTTCCTGCAATTGATCATCACCGCACTCGACGTCGCCGCAGCCGCTACCGTCCTTTATATGCTATTGCCGGAAGCGCCGCCGTTCGGCCCATTCCTGCTGGTGTATCTGCTGGCCTTGGCCGCCGGTGTGCTCAGCCATGTACCCGGTGGCGTGGGTGTATTCGAAGCGATCCTGCTCGCCGCCTTTGCCGACAAACTCGGCGCTGCGCCACTGGCCGCCGCCCTGCTGCTGTACCGCATGATCTACGTGGTGCTGCCACTGCTGATCGCCTGCGTGTTCCTGCTGGTCAACGAAGCGCAGCGCCTGTTCCAGACTCAGCAAAGTCTGCGGGTTGCGTCAGGGCTGGCAGCGCCAGTACTGGCCGTACTGGTTTTTTTGTCCGGCGTGGTCCTGCTGTTTTCCGGCGCCACGCCGGAAATCGATTCACGCCTGGAAAACATCGGCTTCCTGATTCCCCACCGCCTGATTGATGCTTCGCACTTCGGTGCCAGCCTGATCGGCGTGCTGTGCCTGTTGCTCGCCCAAGGTTTGCGCCGACGCCTCTCGGCGGCCTGGATGCTGACCATGGTGCTGCTGCTGACCGGCGCCCTGCTCTCGCTGCTCAAGGGTTTCGACTGGGAAGAAGCCAGCCTGATGACCATGACGGCGGTGCTGCTGGCGATTTTCCGGCGCTCGTTCTACCGCGCCAGCCGCCTGACCGAGTTGCCGTTTTCGCCGCTGTACCTGGTGGCCAGTGTGTGCGTGCTGGGGGCTTCGATCTGGTTGCTGCTGTTTGCCTACCAGGACGTCCCCTACAGCCATCAACTGTGGTGGCAGTTCACCCTCGACGCCAACGCCCCACGCGGCCTGCGCTCGTTGCTGGGTGCCGCTGTCGTGCTGGTGATCGTGTCGCTGACCTGGCTGCTGCGCACCGCGCGCCCGGTGATCCACCTGCCCACCCCGGATGAACTGGAACGCGCCAGCAAGATCCTGATGGCCTCGTCCCAACCCGACGGCGGCCTGGCGCTCACTGGCGACAAAGCGCTGCTGTTCCATCCCAATGATGAAGCTTTTCTCATGTACGCCCGTCGCGGGCGTAGCCTGGTAGCCTTGTACGACCCGATCGGGCCGACCCTGGCACGGGCCGAAATGATCTGGCAGTTCCGTGACCTCTGCGACATTCACCACGCGCGCCCGGTGTTCTATCAGGTGCGGGCGGAGAACCTGCCGTACTACATGGACATCGGCCTTACCGCGATCAAGCTGGGCGAAGAAGCCCGCGTCGACCTGAAACGCTTTGACCTGGAAGCCAAGGGCAAAGAGATGAAGGACCTGCGCTACACCTGGAACCGTGGCACCCGGGACGGCTTGTCCCTGGAGATCTGCGATGCGGGCATGGCGCCGATGGATGAACTCAAGGTCATCTCCGACGCCTGGCTGACCGGCAAGAACGTGCGGGAAAAGGGCTTTTCCCTGGGCCGTTTCAGCGACGACTACCTCAAGCACTTTCGCATTGCGATCATTCGCTTCGAAGGGCGCCCGGTGGCCTTCGCCAACCTGCTCGAGACCTTCAACCACGACCTGGCCAGTCTCGACTTGATGCGTGCCCACCCGGACGCGCCCAAGCTGACCATGGAATTCATGATGGTCGGCCTGATTCAACACTATAAGAGTCACGGCTACGCCCGCTTCAGCCTCGGCATGGTGCCGTTGTCGGGCCTGCAACCCCGTCGCGGCGCGCCACTGACCCAGCGCCTGGGCTCGATGGTGTTCCGTCGTGGCGAGCAACTGTATAACTTCCAAGGTTTGCGCCGCTTCAAAGACAAGTTCCAGCCTGACTGGGAACCCCGTTACATGGCCGTGCCCGCAGGACTTGATCCGCTGGTGGCACTGGCCGATACCGCCGCCCTGATCGCGGGCGGCTTGACTGGATTGGTGAAACGCTGATGATTCGACGTTCCTGGCGGTATGTATTGGCTTTTGTAGTGCTGCTCGCCCTGATCCTGGGTGGCGGCTATTGGTACTGGAACCGCCCTGCCCCGCAACCGACCCTGGAGCAACTGCCCCAGGCCGACGGCTCGGTGATGACCCGCGTGACCCCGTACGGCACAGCCAAAGCCCGCGTCGCAGTGGCCGTGATGGCCGATGAAACCCTGACCGACAGCCAACTGATCGCCCTCAGCCAGGGAGGCACGGCACAGATTGTCCAAGTGATCCTGCCCAAGGATGACTGCAAGCTGCAGGAGCAAGCGCTGCAAAACGCCCTGGGCCAGCTCAAGGGCCCGGCGACGCTGGTCAGCGGCATCGGCCCTGGCGCCGCCCTCGCCTGGCGCTGGCTGGCCACCCAGAACGACGACAAGGCCAACGCCATCTCCGTCGGCTTCGCCCTGGTGCAGGAAGGCTGCAAGGACCCACTGCCAAAAACGTCGGCCCACGGTAACTGGCTGGTGGCCTGGAACGATAACCCTGACGATGAAAGCGCCAGTTTCGTGCGTGACACACCACGTGCCACCACCAGCATCAGCGACTACGACATTCACTACCCGCAAGTGCTGAACAACGAACTGCGCAAGCAACTGGTGGGCTCGGACAATGGCGGCCTGGCCATTCCAGTGGTCGAAGTACCGGCCGGTCAAGCCAAGGACACCGTGACCCTGTTCCTCTCCGGTGACGGCGGCTGGCGTGACCTGGACCGCGACGTCGCGGGCGAGATGGCCAAGATCGGCTACCCGGTGGTGGGCATCGACACCTTGCGCTACTACTGGCAGCACAAGACGCCTGAGCAAAGCGCCAAGGACCTGACTGAGCTAATGCAGCATTACCGTCAGAAGTGGGGCACCAAACGCTTCGTGCTGACCGGCTACTCGTTCGGCGCCGATGTCCTCCCCGCCATCTACAACCGCCTGCCGGAGAACGAACAGCAGCGTGTGGATGCGATCATCCTGTTGGCGTTCGCGCGTACCGGCAGCTTTGAGATCGAAGTGGAAGGCTGGCTGGGCAACGCGGGCAAAGAAGCCGCAACGGGCCCGGAAATGGCCAAGCTGCCGGCGGACAAAGTGGTGTGCATCTATGGTGCAGAGGAAGTCGACGAGAGCGGCTGCACGGACAAGACTGCGGTGGGTGAAGCGTTGAAGCTGCCAGGTGGGCATCACTTTGATGAGAACTACCCGGCGCTGGCAAAGCGGTTGGTGGATATCATCGTGAAGCATCAGGCCAAGGATAAAGCTGAGTAATTTCAGGCTGTACGCAAAAAATGTGGGAGGGGGCTTGCCCCCGATAGCGGTGGTTCAGTCAAAGGTTCAGTGACTGACACTCAGCTATCGGGGGCAAGTCGAATCGTCGCACCGCCCCTCCCACATTGGTTTTGCGGTGTTGGTGAGGTTTAACGCGGTTCGATATGGGCAATCATCAGTTGCACTGTCTCATTACCCCGAAACTCGTTCACATCCAGCTTGTAGGCCAACTCCACCCACTTCACCGTCGGGTTCGGCCAGACCTCTCGATCCACGCCAAACGCAATACCGTCGAGCTTCACCGACCCGCATTCGGTCTTGAGCACCACCTTCAAGTGTCGCTCCCCCACCACGCGCTGCTCCACCAACTGGAACACACCGTGAAACACCGGCTCGGGAAAGTGCTGGCCCCAAGGACCGGCATGACGCAAGGCGCGGGCCAGTTCCAGGTGAAACTCTTCCACTGCCAGCGTGCCATCGGACAACAAGCGTCCGGTCAGGTCTTCTTCGCGCAGTTGCCGACGTACTTCGGCGTCAAACGCCTCGGCGAACAGTGGGAAGTTTTCCTCCGGCAGTGTCAGCCCCGCCGCCATGGCGTGGCCGCCGTATTTGGCGATCAGGTTGGGATGCTGGCTCGCCACCACCGCCAGGGCATCACGGATGTGAAAGCCCTGCACAGAGCGCCCTGAGCCCTTGAGCAGGCCGTCACCGGCGTCGGCGAAGGCGATGGTCGGGCGGAAGTAACGCTCCTTCATGCGTGACGCCAGGATGCCGATCACGCCTTGGTGCCATTCCGGATCGAACAGGCACAAACCGTAGGGCATCGACTCCACCGGCAAGTCCTTGAGCTGGGCCAGGGCCTCACGCTGCATGCCTTGCTCGATGGATTTGCGATCCTGGTTCATGCCGTCCAGTTGCGCGGCCATTTCCCGTGCGGCGGCGACGTCGGTAGTGAGCAAACATTCGATGCCCAGGCTCATATCATCCAGACGCCCGGCGGCGTTCAGGCGCGGCCCGAGGATAAAGCCCAGGTCGGTGGAGGTGATACGCGCCGCGTCGCGCTTGGCCACTTCCAGGATCGCCTTGATCCCCGGCCGCGCACGCCCTGCGCGAATCCGCTCCAGGCCTTGGTGCACCAGGATGCGGTTGTTGGCGTCCAGGGGCACCACGTCGGCGACGCTGCCCAAGGCCACCAGATCCAGCAGTTCGCCGATGTTCGGCTGCGGTTTGTTCTCGTACCAGCCCAGACTGCGCAGGCGCGCACGCAGGGCCATCAGTACGTAGAAGATCACGCCCACACCGGCCAGGGCCTTGCTGGGGAACGCGCAGCCCGGCTGGTTCGGGTTGACGATAGCGTCCGCCGCCGGCAGTTCATCCCCCGGCAAGTGGTGGTCGGTGACCAACACCTGTAACCCCGCCGCTTTCGCCGCCGCCACGCCTTCGACACTGGAAATACCGTTATCCACCGTGATCAACAACTGCGGCTCGCGTTGCAAGGCGACAGCGACGATCTCCGGGGTCAGGCCATAGCCGTATTCGAAGCGATTGGGCACCAGGTAATCGACATGGGCGGCGCCAAGCAAACGCAGGCCCAGCGTACCCACGGTACTGGCAGTGGCGCCATCGGCGTCGAAGTCACCGACGATCAGGATGCGCTGGCGCTGCTCCAGGGCGGTCACCAACAAATCCACCGCCGCATCGATGCCCTTGAGCTGCTGATAGGGAATCAACCGCGCCAGGCTTTTATCCAGCTCGGCCTCCGACTGCACGCCACGCGCGGCGTAGAGACGGGTCAACAGCGGTGGCAATTCACCGAGGAATGGCAGGGTGGCGGGTAACGGGCGGGGATCGATACGCATGGGGTACTGAGGGCTTCTCTATTGATATAACGGTTAAACAACTATCTTGGAAACAATATGGATAAAAGTGGGAAAGGGCTTGCCCCCGATGGCGATGCATCAGTCAGCTTATCTTCAACTGACCCTCCGCTATCAGGGGCAAGTCGAATCGTCGCACCGCCCCTCCCACATGTTTAACCGCGTTCGCCGACCAACCATTGCAGCTGCACTTCGTGCTGGCCACGGTCATCCGTGACGAACATCGTGCCTTCGCTGATCATCACATCCCACTTGATCACGCGGGGCATGTCCTTGGCCAAGGTCTCCAGGACCTCCTGAGGCACGGCGGCGATGTGTACGTTTTTCAGGTTGTTGGCCACCGGCACCACCTTGCCTTCCCACACACGCAGACTGCCGTAGGCCAGCAGGCTAGTGCGTTCGGTACGGCGCGAGCACCAGGTCAGGCGCTCGGCGTCGGGCTGGCCGACTTCGATCCAGTGCAGAACCCGGTCATCCAGGCTCTTTTCCCACAGGGCCGGCTCGTCTACATCTGACAGGCCACGGCCAAATGCCAACTGCTCGTTGTACCAAAGGGCGTAGGCCAGCAGGCGCACGGTCATGCGCTCTTCGGTTTCCGAAGGATGGCGGGCGATGGTCTGTTTGACGCTCTCGTACACCGAGCGATCAAGGTCGGTAAGGTTGAGTTCGAATTTGTAGGTCGTGGACGGCTGGGCCATGAACGGACTTCTAGAGACAGGGAAAGGCGGCCAGTCTAACCGATGGTGGGGTGATTCAACGAATCCTCCACTGCACGGCGCCGCTCGCCTATGTTAAAAGGCTTCACACCCCCGCCCCGCGCAGACAAGGATCCCCATGTCGTTTAATGCCAAACCGCTTGCTGGCCTGAAAGTCATCGAACTCGGCACGTTGATCGCCGGCCCGTTCGCCTCGCGTATCTGCGCCGAATTCGGTGCCGAGGTGATCAAGGTCGAATCGCCGGACGGCGGCGACCCACTGCGCAAGTGGCGCAAGCTGTATGAAGGCACTTCGCTGTGGTGGTTTGTGCAGGCACGCAACAAGCAGTCACTGACGCTGAACCTCAAGCACCCGGACGGCCTGGCGATTCTCAAGCAGTTGCTGGTCGACGCCGACATCCTGATCGAAAACTTCCGCCCCGGAGTGCTTGAGAAACTCGGCCTGAGCTGGGAGACCTTGCACGCACTCAACCCGAAACTGGTCATGGTGCGGCTCTCGGGCTTTGGCCAGACCGGGCCGATGAAGGATCAGCCGGGGTTTGGCGCGGTGGGTGAGTCAATGGGCGGCTTGCGCTATATCACCGGTTTCGAGGACCGCCCCCCTGTGCGCACAGGCATTTCCATCGGTGATTCGATTGCCGCCTTGTGGGCCGTGATCGGTGCGCTGATGGCGCTACGACACCGCGAAGTCAACGGCGGGCTGGGCCAGGTGGTGGATGTGGCACTGTATGAAGCCATCTTCGCCATGATGGAAAGCATGATCCCCGAGTTCGACGTGTTCGGCTTTATTCGCGAGCGCACCGGCAACATCATGCCCGGCATTACGCCCTCCTCCATTCACACCAGTGCCGACGGCAAGCATGTGCAGATTGGCGCCAACGGTGATGCCATCTTCAAGCGTTTCATGGTCGCCATTGGCCGAGAGGATCTGGCCAATGATCCTGCGCTTGCCAGCAATGACGGGCGAGATAGCCGCCGGGATGAGCTGTACGGTGTGATCGATCGCTGGGTTAATTCGCTGCCACTGGATCAGGTGATCGAGGCCTTGAACAACGCCGAAGTACCGGCGAGCCGCATCTACAGTGCCGAGGACATGCTGGGTGACCCACAATTCCTCGCCCGCGAGATGTTTCTCAACGCCCAGTTGCCCGGCGGCAAGGACTTCAAGATGCCCGGCATCGTGCCCAAGCTGTCGGACACCCCCGGCAGCTGCGAATGGGTCGGGCCCCAGCTGGGTGAACACAACAGCGCAGTACTCAATGGGCTGGGTTATGACGCAGCCGCCATTGTTCGCTTGCGCGAGGCAGGCGCGATCTGATGGCCGCTCGGCTCACTCAGCTGTGCCTCGCTGCGCTTATGGCGTGTGGCTGGCCTCTTGCGGCGAACGCCCAAGACACGTTGATCTGGCTATTGCGCGACTTGCCGCCACTGACCATCTTCGAAGGACCACGCAGTGGCGAAGGCGCCCTGGATCAACTGCTGCCGATGCTGATCGAGCGCTTGCCGGAATATCAGCACCAAGTGCTGCACGTCAACCGCGCCCGTGGCACGCAGATGCTGCGCGAACCCTCGTTCACCTGCGACCCGTCCCTGCTGTGGACGGCGGAGCGGGCGAAGTACGTGGTGTTTTCGAGCCAGGCATTTGTAGTCGCCAGCAATGGGGTCACGCTGCGACGCAGCCAACTCGAAGCCCTGTCAGCGTTTATCACCCAGGATCAATTCGACCTGCACGCCTTCCTGGAGGCCCATAACACCCGGATCGGCACCATTGCAGAACGCAGCTACGGCCCGGCCATCGATGAACAACTCAAGCATGCCGACGCACACAAATTGGCGCTCCATTACGGCAACGATGCCTTGGGCAGCCTGTTGCAGATGCAGCGTCTTGGGCGGCTGGAGGCAGTGCTGGGTTATTGGCCGGAAATCCGCTACCACGCGATGCAGCAGGGCATTGCCTCCGAAGACTTGCGGTTCTATCCGATCAAAGGTTCATCGCCTTACCAGCGCACGTACATTGGTTGCTCGGATACACCTCAAGGGCGCCAGGCCATCGAGCGGATCAACCAGGTTTTGCGCAAGGTCCCGCTGGAGCAGGTGCAACAGTCCTACGCCTCGTGGCTGGACCCAGTGATGCGCGAGCGTTATCTGCACGACAACCCAAGCTTCTTCCAGGATGCGCCAGCGCCGTGACAAATCGCGGGCAAAAAGAAACCCCGAGCAGTGGGGAGACAACTCGGGGTTAAACGTGGCCTACCAATAGAGACCAGTACAACAAGGCACAAACACCGGAGCACAATGTTTGCGCTTGCTGTTATGAAATCTGACCGGGCACGTTGTAGGAAGTTTCCCTGAATAAACAATTCTTCATGCAGCAGCGGCGCTACGTGTCTGGGCGGCATTACGCAAGGCCGCGATGACCGAGGGTTCCAGGCGCCCTTCGGCAATTTTGATGTCGCGCAGCAGGCAATCCACCACATCCACCAACACGCGTTTGTCCAGCAATTGCGCCCGGTCGACGTCACGCTCGACCACGATAGCGCCAGCAGGGTTCTTCACGGTCACCAGACACTCGTCCTGCACACCAGAGGTGGTCAGCGTAACCTGATAAGGGCTCAGTGCTTCTTCGAGCAATAGGCTGATACTTTCCATCTCGATCACCACTCAATAGTTCGGGAACAATCGGTTCAACGGGAGCTGCATCTATCCTAAGTGACTGTTTGTGACGTAGGAAAGTTCGCTTTATCGTCTTTATGGGGTCGTCAGGGAGTGACGGATTCCAGCATGCGCTCGCAACATGACAGGGAAAAAACGGCGGCACATAACTGCTTACGCAATGGCGAGTCGTTTTGGGGTTCGCCCACGGCTGAGCCCGAAGGTGAATCCTATACTCGGTGAGCGCTGGTCACGCTGCTATGCAGATAAAAGCGCATGTCAAAAGGCCCTTATTTTGCGAAGGATGAAGACGATGTTGGAACACGACAAAGAACAAGCCGCACTGGAGAAGATTCACGCCGACATATCACGCATCTATGCGGAGCAACGCAAACTGACTGCCGAGACCCACAAGATAACTCGAGAGAATTTTTGGTACCCCTTGGGCGTCGTCATGGCCATGTTTACGGCTTTCAGCACTGTATTGGCAATCGTACAAAAACTACTCACGTAGTACTTGCGCGGTACGGGCCCTATAAAAACGCCGCTGACCCAAGGAAGGGAAAGCGGCGTTTTTTTTTACGCAGTTCGCCTTACAACGGCTTGCCCCGGTTGCCATGCTGGCTTACAAACGCCTGCACCGCCTTCAAGTCATTGGCCAACACGGTGCAACGCTCTTCGCGCTCCAGCAGGTCGACCAGATGCACCGGCAATTCCAGCGCCTTGCCAACGCCCGCCTTGACCACCGCGTCCGGGAATTTCACCGGGTGAGCGGTACCCAGGATCACCATCGGGATGTCCAGGCTACGGCGGCATTCGCGGGCAGCCTTCACACCGATGGCGGTGTGCGGGTCCAGCACCTCGCCCGTCTGGGCGTAGACTTCAGCGATGGTTTCGCAGGTCTGCGCGTCGTCCACGGCCAGGGAGTCGAACAGCTTGCGGGTTTCGGTCCAACGCTCCTCATCGACGCTGAAACCGCCACCGCTCTTGAAGGTGTCCATCAAACCGGCAATCGCCGCGCCGTTGCGACCGTGCATGTCGAACAGCAGGCGTTCGAAGTTCGACGAGACCATGATGTCCATCGACGGCGACAACGTGGCGTGCAGGGTTTCCTTGACGTACTGGTTGCCGCTCATGAAGCGGTGCAGGATGTCGTTGCGGTTGGTGGCGACGATCAATTGGTTGATCGGCAGGCCCATGTTGCGCGCCAGGTAACCGGCGAAGATGTCGCCGAAATTGCCGGTCGGCACCGAGAACGACACGGAACGCGCCGGGCCGCCCAGTTGCAGGGCTGCATGGAAGTAGTAAACGATCTGGGCCATGATCCGCGCCCAGTTGATCGAGTTTACCGCCACCAGGCGCGTGCCTTTGAGGAAGCTCTGGTCAGCGAAGCTGTTCTTGACCATTTCCTGGCAGTCATCGAAGTTGCCTTCGATGGCGATGTTGTGGATGTTCTCGCCAAAGATGGTAGTCATCTGGCGACGCTGCACTTCCGATACCCGTTGATGCGGGTGCAGGATGAAGATGTCGACGTTTTCGCAGTGCTTGCAGCCTTCGATGGCCGCCGAGCCGGTATCGCCGGAGGTCGCGCCGATGATCACCACGCGCTCGCCGCGCTTTTGCAGCACGTAGTCGAGCAGGCGACCCAGCAGTTGCAGGGCGAAGTCCTTGAACGCCAGGGTCGGGCCGTGGAACAACTCCAATACCCATTCATTGCCGTTCAGTTGGCGCAGTGGTGCGATGGCGCTGTGGGAAAACACGCCGTAGGTTTCTTCGAGGATCTTCTTGAAATCCGCATCCGGAATGCTGCCGGTGACAAACGGGCGCATCACCCGGAACGCCAACTCGTGATACGGCAGGCCGGCCCAGGAAGCGATCTCTTCCTGGGTAAAGCGTGGCAGGTTTTCCGGCACGTACAGGCCGCCGTCAGTGGCAAGGCCTGCCAGCAAGACGTCTTCGAAATTCAGGGCCGGTGCCTGGCCGCGGGTGCTGATGTAACGCATGACTGGCTCCTCTAAAACATTCTCGAACAGAGGCCGCCACACACGCGGGGCCTCTGGAACAGATCGGTTAGTTCAAGTGCTCGACGCGGATGCGCACCACCGGGCCAACCACGCCTTGCAGGGCTTCCAGGGCGGCGATGGCATCGTTGATGTGCTGTTCGAGCACACGGTGAGTCAGCAGGATCATCGGCACCAGGCCGTCTTGCTCCTCGACTTCCTTCTGCATGATCGACTCTATATTGATACCGCGCTCCGACAGGATGCTGGCCACCTGCGCCAACACGCCCGGATGGTCCTTGGCCTGGATGCGCAGGTAGTAGGCGCTTTCGCTGGCTTCGATCGGCAGGATCGGGTGGGCCGACAGCGAGTCCGGCTGGAAAGCCAGGTGCGGCACGCGGTTTTCCGGGTCGCTGGTCATGGCGCGAACCACGTCCACCAGGTCGGCGATCACCGAGGAAGCCGTTGGCTCCATGCCAGCGCCGGCGCCGTAGAACAGCGTCGAACCGGCAGCGTCACCGTTGACCATCACGGCGTTCATCACGCCATTGACGTTGGCGATCAGGCGATCAGCCGGGATCAGCGTCGGGTGCACACGCAACTCGATACCGGCCGGAGTGCTGCGCGCCACGCCCAGGTGCTTGATGCGGTAGCCCAGGGCTTCGGCGTAGTTCACATCGGCCGTGGTCAGCTGGGTGATGCCTTCGGTGTAGGCCTTGTCGAACTGCAGCGGGATACCAAAGGCGATGGACGCCAGGATGGTCAACTTGTGCGCAGCGTCGATGCCTTCCACGTCGAACGTCGGGTCGGCTTCGGCGTAACCCAGGGCCTGGGCCTCGGCCAGCACGTCTTCGAAGGTACGGCCCTTCTCACGCATTTCAGTGAGGATGAAGTTACCGGTGCCATTGATGATGCCGGCCACCCAATTGATGCGGTTGGCGGAAAGGCCTTCACGGATCGCCTTGATCACCGGGATACCACCGGCGACGGCGGCTTCGAACGCTACGATCACGCCCTTCTCGCGAGCCTTGGCGAAGATCTCGTTGCCGTGCACGGCGATCAGCGCCTTGTTGGCGGTGACCACATGCTTGCCGTTTTCGATGGCCTTGAGCACCAGGTCACGGGCCACGGTGTAGCCGCCGACCAGCTCGATAACGATATCGATCTCAGGGTTGGTGGCAACGGCGAAGACATCGTTGGTAATCGCAATACCGGTCGTTTCGAACTGAGGCTTTGGCGAACGCGTGGCAATCTGCGCCACTTCAATCCCGCGACCTGCACGGCGGGAAATTTCCTCAGCGTTACGCTGAAGTACGTTAAAGGTTCCGCCACCGACGGTCCCTAACCCACAGATGCCTACTTTGACCGGTTTCACTGAAGAACTCCCCATGAAACGGCCGACGCGAGGTCGGCCGTGGAAAACAGCCGCACAACTGCGGCTTTAAATTAACGATACGGTTTATTTGGCACTGAGCGCCAGTTTGGCAACTTGTGGTGCCGGCTGGTAGCCCGGAATCACTTGGCCGTCAGCCAAAACGATGGCCGGTGTACCGTTCACGCCAATGGACTGGCCGAGGGCGAACTGCTTGGAAACCGGGTTGGCGCATTTGGCCGCCTTGATTTCCTTGCCATCGACCATCTTGTCCATGGCGGCCTTTTTATCGGCCGAGCACCATACCGCCTGCAACTGCTCATCACCCGGCGAGCCCAGGCCCTGGCGCGGGAACGCTACGTAGCGCACTTCCACACCCAGCTTGTTCAGCGCAGGCACTTCGGCGTGCAGCTTGTGGCAGTACGGGCAAGTGGTGTCGGTGAACACGGTGATGTGGGTCTTGGTCTCGCCGATGGCCGGGTAAACCACGGTCTCAGCCACCGGAATGCCGTTGATCAGCTTGGACACGCCCAGACGTTCGGCTTTCTCGGTGAGGTTGACCGGCTTACCGTCTTTCAACTGGAACAGGTAGCCCTGCACGATGTACTGGCCATCGGCACTGGCGTACAGCACGCGGCTGCCCTTGAGCTTGACTTCGTACAGGCCGGCCATTGGGCTGGCGCTGATGCTTTCGATTGGCGTGTCGAGCTGCAGGTTGGCCAGGCTCTTGCGGATGGTCTGCTCGGCAGCATCATCGGCGACAACAAAAGTGGAAACCAACGCAATGGCTGCGGCGGCAATAATCTGGGTCAAGCGCATGGGAACTCCTGAAGGCAGATGCAGGGACGGGAGCAAGAACACTGAACGGAAAACACAGGTTTGGGCCGTCCCCTTTGCGAACCGGCAAAGCCTACCACAGTTGGGCCGCAGGGCAGCCCGCAGTGGCTTAAATTGGCGTTATTCAGCCACGCGGATGGTGCTTGGCGTGCATATCCTGCAAGCGCGCGCGGGCGACGTGGGTGTAGATCTGGGTTGTGGATAAGTCGCTGTGGCCGAGCAGCATTTGCACCACGCGCAAATCTGCGCCGTGATTGAGCAAATGGGTGGCGAAAGCGTGACGTAATGTGTGGGGCGACAGGCTCTTGCCGATACCGGCCACCTTGGCCTGATGCTTGATGCGGTGCCAGAACGTCTGGCGTGTCATCTGCTCACCACGCTGGCTGGGAAACAGTACATCACTGGGGCGACCACCGAGCAATTCGCTGCGCCCGTCGCGCATATAGCGCTCGACCCACACAATCGCCTCCTCGCCCATCGGCACCAATCGTTCCTTGCTGCCCTTGCCCATCACCCGCAGCACGCCCTGGCGCAGGTTGACTTGCTCCAGGGTCAGGCTGATCAACTCGGTGACCCGCAGGCCGCAGGCATACAGCACTTCGAGCATGGCACGGTCGCGCTGGCCGATGGCTTCGCTCAAGTCGGGCGCGGCGAGCAAGGCATCGACGTCAGCTTCCGACAGGGATTTAGGCAAAGGCCTACCAAGCTGCGGCATGTCGACTTGCAGGGTTGGGTCGAGGGCGATCAGTTTTTCCCGCAGCAAATAACGATAAAAGCCGCGCACACCGGAAAGGAATCGCGCAGTAGAACGAGGCTTGTAGTTTTGCTCCAGGCGCCAGGCCAGGTGATCGAGGATCAACTCGCGTCCGGCGTTGACCAGCTCGAGATTTTTCTCCTGTAGCCAGCCGTTGAACAGGGCCAGGTCGCTGCGGTAGGCCTGGCGGGTGTTGTCCGACAGGCCTTTTTCCAGCCAGAGAGCGTCGAGGAAGCGGTCGATCAAGGGGTGGTCAATGGCGGGCATGGGGGCTCGGGCGGATTACTGTAGTGTCTATTAGATCCTATCGCAGGCAAGCCAGCTCCCACAGGGGTTTTGTGTCTGACCAATGATTTGTGACCGACACCGGTCAAATGTGGGAGCTGGCTTGCCTGCGATAGCCGCGACTCGGTCACGGATCAGTCCACAAACCCCGGCAGCACCGGCACCGGCCGCTTATCCGCATCAATCGCCACAAAGCTGAACACCCCCTGGATCGCCCTCTCACGACCATCGGCACTCATGCTCTCGACGAACACCTCGACCTCAACCTTGAGGCTGGTATTACCCACTTTGATCACACGCCCAATCAGCTCAACGATAGAGCCCGCCGGGATCGCATGATTGAAGTCGATACGGTCTGTGGAGACTGTCACCAACGGCAACCGGCAAAACCGCGTGGCGGTGATAAACGACACCTCATCCATCCAGGCCAGCGCAGTGCCGCCGAACAACGTGTTGTGATGGTTGGTGGTCGGCGGGAACACTGCCTTGGTCACATGGGTAACGGACAGGTCGGTGCGGCGCTGGATTTCTTCAAGGCGGGTGGTCATTAACAAATACCGGGGAATAGACAAATTTCAGGCACAAAAAAGCAGCCCGTAGGCTGCTTTTTTCTGCATCGGGAAGCTGGACTTAAGCCAGTTTTTCCTTGATGCGAGCTGCTTTACCGGACAGGTCACGCAGGTAGTACAGCTTGGCTTTACGTACGTCACCGCGACGCTTAACGGCCATGCTGTCGATTTGCGGGCTGTAGGTCTGGAAAGTACGCTCTACGCCAACACCGTTGGAGATTTTACGAACAGTGAAAGCACTGTTCACACCACGGTTACGCTTGGCGATTACCACGCCTTCGAACGCTTGCAGACGCGCACGGTCGCCTTCCTTCACTTTCACCTGAACGACAATGGTGTCGCCCGGGGCAAAGGTAGGGATCTCTTTGGTCATCTGCTCTGCTTCGAGTGCAAGGATGATTTTGTTAGTCATGCTGTGCTCCTAAGGTAAGTCAATGGACCTACCATCGATACGTTGTTAACTATCGTCCCGCGCGAGGATGTATTCCTCGAGCAGCTTCTTCTCTTCTCCAGAAAGCGAGCGGCTTTCCAGAAGATCGGCGCGTCGTTCATAGGTCCGACCAAGGGACTGCTGTAAACGCCAACGCCGGATGTGTGCGTGATTGCCACTTAGCAACACGTCGGGAACACGCTGATCCGCATACACCTCCGGACGGGTGTAGTGCGGGCAATCCAGCAAACCATCCGTGAAGGAATCTTCCTCCGCGGAGTCCGCATGCCCTAAAGCTCCAGGCAGCAGTCGTGTAACCGCATCTATCAGGACCATCGCCGGCAGCTCGCCGCCAGACAGGACATAGTCCCCAATCGACCACTCTTCATCGACATGAGCCTCAATAAAGCGCTCGTCAATGCCTTCATAGCGACCGGCAATCAGGATCAGTGCTTCCTCATTCGCCAGTTCGCGTACCGCAGCCTGTTTCAGCTGACGGCCTTGAGGGGACAGGTAAATTACCTTCGCCTTCTCCCCGGCAGCAGCCTTGGCCTCAACCAATGCGTCTTCCAGGGGCTTGATCTTCATCACCATGCCCGGACCACCGCCAAATGGGCGATCATCCACAGTGTGATGTCGATCCGTCGTGTAGTCTCGCGGGTTCCAACAGGTGAGCTGCAAGAGCCCCTGTTTCACCGCCCGACTGGTGATGCCGTACTCGCTGATGGCGGAGAACATCTCGGGAAACAAACTGATCACTTCAATGCGCAAATTAGCCACGCTTAGAAGTCCGCGTCCCATTCCACCTTCATCTCGCCCGCGGCCAGGTCGACGGCCAACACACATTGCTCGGTATACGGCAACAGGCGTTCGCGATCATCCAGGCTGCCAGCGCAAGGCTTGACCACCATTACATCATTGGCGCCGGTTTCCAGAAGATGATCGATTTTCCCGAGCAACTGCCCGAGTTGATCAATAACCTTCAGACCTTCCAGCTGGTACCAGTAGTACTCGCCGTCGGTCAATTCAGGGAACAGGTTGCGCGGCACGCAGATCTCATAACCAGCCAGAAGACGAGCTTCTTCACGATCATCAAGACCCTTGAGCTTTGCGACCAGGAACTTATCGCTCCCGCGTCCACTGACCAGCTCGACCTGTTTCACGCTACCTTCGCGCTTGAGCGTCCAGGTTTTGTACTGCAACAGGTTTTCAGTCGGATCAGTAAAGGAATACACCTTCACTTCGCCGCGAACGCCATGAACAGAGTAAATCTTGCCGATAACGATCAAATCATCAGCAACAGCTGGCGTCGCGTTCATATTGCTCAGGCTGCGGCCTTAGCCGAGTCCTTCAACAGCTGAGCAACACGCTCAGACGGTTGTGCACCAACGCTCAGCCAGTAGGCTACGCGCTCTTGGTTCACGGACAGACGAACTTCTTGACCACGAGCGATCGGGTTGAAGAAGCCAACTTGTTCCTTGTGAGAGCCGTCACGTGGGTTGCGGCTGTCAGTTACGGTCAAGTGGTAAAACGGGCGCTTTTTGGAGCCGCCAAGGGCAAGACGGATTGTTAGCATGTGAACATCGTTCCTGTAGTCGGTGCTGCAAATCTAAATGCACAGCGGGCATAGGTGCCCGAAAGGCCGCATATTCTAAGGAATATCCGGACTTTTGCAAATGTCTTTTTCTGGCGCCTATCAGCGTGCCATTCAGATCTGCTATAGAGCCGTCGGTTAAAACGGCGAGTCAGCCCCCGCCAACGGCGGGTTTGCTGGAGATCCCACTTCCCTGTGGGTCGGAGCAGAAGCGAACTTCTGCTCGAATTCTTTACATCTTTGGCATGCCGCCGCCGGGCAACATACCGCCCATGCCGCGCATCATCTTGGCCATACCGCCTTTGGCGGAGAATTTCTTCATCATCTTCTGCATCTGCTTGTGTTGCTTGATCAAGCGACCGATGTCCTGCACCTGGGTGCCGGAACCCATGGCGATCCGACGTTTGCGCGAACCGCTGATCAGCTCAGGGTCGCGGCGCTCGGCCGGGGTCATGGAGTTGATGATGGCTTCCATCTGCTTGAACTGCTTCTCTGCCGCGCCCTGGGCATTGCCCATTTGCGCCAGGTTCACACCACCCATATTTGGCAGTTTGTCCATCAGGCCGCCAAGGCCACCCATGTTCTTCATCTGTTGCAGCTGGTCACGGAAGTCTTCGAGGTCGAAGCCCTTGCCCTTCTTCAGCTTCTTGGCCAGTTTGTCGGCCTTGTCCTTGTCGAGCGTGGCTTCGGCCTGTTCGATCAGGCTGAGCACGTCGCCCATGCCGAGGATGCGCGAGGCGATACGCTCAGGGTGGAACGGTTCGAGCGCTTCGCTCTTCTCGCCCATACCGATGAACTTGATCGGCTTGCCAGTAATGGCACGAACCGACAGCGCCGCACCGCCACGGGCGTCGCCGTCGACCTTGGTGAGGATCACGCCGGTCAGCGGCAGTGCATCACCAAAGGCCTTGGCGGTGTTGGCCGCATCCTGGCCGGTCATGGCGTCGACCACGAACAGCGTCTCGACTGGGTTGATCGCGGCATGCAGCGCCTTGATCTCGCCCATCATCTCTTCGTCGATGTGCAGGCGACCGGCGGTATCGACGATGACCACGTCGATGAATTTCAACTTCGCTTCTTTAATAGCCGCGTTGGCGATGTCGACCGGCTTCTGGCTCAGGTCGGACGGGAAGAACGTCACGCCCACTTCGCCCGCGAGCATTTCCAGCTGCTTGATCGCCGCCGGACGGTAGACGTCAGCCGACACCACCATCACGGACTTCTTCTTGCGCTCTTTAAGGAAGCGCGCCAGCTTGCCGGCGGTGGTGGTTTTACCCGCACCCTGCAGACCGGCCATCAGCACGACGGCCGGCGGCACGGCGCTGAGGTTCAGGTCTTCGTTGGCGGCGCCCATCAGGCTTTCGAGTTCGGCCTGGACGACCTTCACGAATGCCTGGCCCGGGGTCAGGCTGCGGGACACTTCGGTGCCCACTGCGCGCTCTTTGACCGAGTTGACGAAGTCCTTCACCACGGGCAAGGCCACGTCGGCTTCCAGCAACGCCATGCGCACTTCGCGCAGGGTGTCTTTAATATTGTCCTCGGTCAGCTTGGCCTTGCCGGTTACATGGCGCAGCGTCTGCGAGAGACGGTCAGTCAAGTTTTCAAACATGCGCGATCCTTTAAGGCCCTATCCAGCGAAGTGCAGTGGTAGACCGAGGTAATGGCGGCCCAGGCTGTGCTAAATCGCTATGAACAACAGCGCTCGACGAGCCTGCGGCGTGGGCAGGTCGCGGATTATAGCGAAGACTGCCGCCATGCACACCCGCTGTCTGGCTTGAGAGTCTTTCGTGTTACGCGGGGGTATGCCAAACTCAGCGGCTTTCGGGCTTGCCTAACAGGATTTATGCTCCCTTTGTCACCCAGTTTGCTACCCAGCCTCGCCGCCGCCGTTTTGTACGCCGCTGCGACTCTCTATCAGGGCACTCGTCTGGCCCAAGGCACCAAGGCGGATAAACGCCTGTTGGTAGGCTTTGGCGTCCTTGCCCTGCTGGCTCACGCTGCCAGCCTGTTTACCCACTTGATGACGCCGGTCGGCCTGGGCCTGGATTTTTTCAGTGCCGCCAGCCTGATTGCGGCCGCCGTGATCGCGCTGACCCTGATCGCCTGTTATCGGATCCCCGTCGAGAACCTGCTGGTGCTGCTCTTTCCGCTCGGCATGCTGACGGTGCTGATGGCGCAATTTGCCCCGACCGGCACGGTGCAGGTTATTGATGAAGAACCGGGCATCCTCGCCCACATCCTGCTATCGATCCTGGCCTACGGCATGTTCACCATTGCGGTGTTCCAGGCCTTGCTCCTGCTGCTGCAAGACCACCAGCTCAAGCACAAGCACCCGTCGGGCCTGATCAAGAACTTCCCGCCGCTGCAAACCATGGAAAGCCTGTTGTTTGGTTTCCTGTGGGCGGGCTGGACGCTGCTGTCGCTGTCGCTGATCTCCGGCTGGCTGTTCGTCGAAAACCTGTTCGCCCAGCACCTGGTGCACAAAACCCTGCTGGCATGCCTGGCCTGGGTGGTGTTCAGCGTGCTGCTGTGGGGCCGCAACCGCCTCGGCTGGCGTGGGCACAAGGCGATCCGCTGGACCCTGGCCGGTTTCTGCCTGCTGATGCTGGCCTATTTCGGCAGCAAGCTGGTCCGCGAATACATCCTGCATATCTGACGGGCAGCGAACATGGACAACTTGCCCTTGGGGCCGATGCTCGCGGTAATTGCCCTGCTGGTGCTGTGGGCCGGGCTGTTCACCGCCATTGAGGCTGCGCAACAACATCTGCTGGCCCTGCGCCCCGGCACACGCCAGGGTGACAAGGCGGCGGCCCGCCTGAGCTTTCCGCGCCATAGCCTGATCCTGTGCAACAGCCTGTGCCGCGCCGCCGTGGTGATCCTGTGCACCCTGCTGGCGATCTACGCCTGGGCACAAAACGGTCCCTGGCTTGGCTGGCTGATCTCCTGCGCCGTCCTGCTCATACTCGCCGACTACCTGCCCCGCGCCCTCGCCGTCCGTTACCCGCAAGCCGTGCTCGGCTTCGGCAATGCGCTGCTGGGCGTCCCGCTGAAAATCCTTTATCCCTTGGCCTGGCTGCTCAATGGCATCGCCTTGCTGTTGCTGCGACCCTTTGCGCGCACATCCGGCGTCGTGAAGAAAAGCGACGAACCGCTGCCCGATCACGATGACGAACCCGAGCCCGAAGCCGACGAAGGCCGCACGCCTGGCATGCCCGGCATCCATGCCCTGGATAACATCACCGTCAACGATATCCTGGTGCCCCGCAGCGAAGTGGACGGCATCAACCTGGATGACCCGATCGAGGACATCATCGAACAGCTGCGCACCTCCCAGCGCACACGCCTGCCGGTATTCCACAGCGATATCAACCAGGTCGAGGCCGTGCTCAACACTCGGCAGGTCCAGCACCTGCTGCCAGACGCCAGCCTGACCAAAGAAGCGCTGCTCGCCGCCTGCCACGAGCCCTACTTCGTCCCGGAAAGCACGCCGCTGCAACTGCAACTGCTGAACTTCCACAAACAACAGCGCCGCCTGGGCATGGTGGTGGACGAATACGGCGAAGTGCTGGGCATTGTCACCCTGGAAGATATCCTCGAAGAGATCGTCGGCGAATTCGAAAGCGAGCAGAGCGCGGACAACCCGCATATCGAAGCGCAACCGGATGGTCGTTACATTATCGATGGCGCCGCGTCGATCCGTGAGTTGAACAAGAGCTTGAACTGGCACCTGCCCAGCGACGGCCCCAAGACCCTCAATGGCTTGGTGACGGAAGCGCTCGAGACCATTCCGGATTGCGCGGTGTGCTTGAAGATCGGGCGTTATCGACTGGAGATCCTCGAGACCGAGGACAACCGGGTGAGCAAGGTGTTGATCTGGCATACCAGCAGAATGCCGGTCGCCGCCTAGTCCTCAGCCAGGACACAGTTAAATGTGGGAGGGGGCTTGCCCCCGATAGCAGTGGGTCAGTCACCAGATACAGTGGCTGACACTCAGCAATCGGGGGCAAGCCCCCTCCCACATTTGATTTATGGTGCACCGGTGCCTCTTGTTGTATGTCCAAACCCCTTCCTATAATCCCTGCGGCTTACCCAAGCCCCGCCCGGCCGCGTGCTACCCGCACTTCAAGCGTCCAGGCACCGCTTTACCGTGTCTGACCGGTGTTCGCTCCCATCCCGAGCCACCCCGCGCACTACCCTGATCCATGGGTGTTCGACCAATAATAATCCGCGTTCAAACGCGCAATGACCGTCAGGGATACTGCCATGAGCACCACCTATAACGAGGCCGCGCCCGCCGCCGCCCCGACCAACTCGACCGCACGGGTTGCCACCGCGAGCATCATCGGCACCGCCATCGAGTTCTACGATTTCTATATCTACGCCACGGCCGCTGCGCTGGTGATCGGCCCGGTGTTCTTTCCGCAGACGTCCGGTACTGCGCAGATGCTGGCGTCGTTCCTGACCTTCGGTATCGCGTTTATCGCCCGTCCGCTCGGCTCGGCGTTGTTCGGCCACTTTGGTGACCGCATCGGGCGTAAATCCACGCTGGTGGCCTCGCTGCTGTTGATGGGCGTGTGTACCACGCTGATCGGTTTGCTGCCGGGCTATGACAGCATCGGGGCCTGGGCGCCGATCCTGCTTTGCGTGTTGCGTTTTGGCCAGGGCCTTGGCCTGGGCGGGGAATGGGGCGGAGCGGCGCTACTGGCGACCGAGAACGCGCCGAAGGGCAAACGTGCCTGGTTCGGCATGTTCCCGCAATTGGGCCCGTCGATTGGTTTCCTGGCGGCCAACGGCTTGTTCCTGATCCTGGCCATGAGCCTGAGCGACGAGCAGTTCCGCAGCTGGGGCTGGCGTATCCCGTTCATCCTCAGCGCAGCCCTGGTGATGGTCGGCTTGTATGCGCGCCTCAAGCTACATGAGACACCGGTGTTCGCCAATGCGG
Organism: Pseudomonas nabeulensis; assembly: GCF_004682045.1. Classification (GTDB taxonomy): domain Bacteria; phylum Pseudomonadota; class Gammaproteobacteria; order Pseudomonadales; family Pseudomonadaceae; genus Aquipseudomonas; species Aquipseudomonas nabeulensis. Next base: position 13,265 of record NZ_QUZT01000003.1, on the reverse strand, counting down.
TCGCCAAGGAAGCGCCGGTAAAAGTGCCACTGGTAGAGCTGTTCAGCCAACATTGGTTGCCGGTGCTACTGGGCGCCGCGTCGATGGTGGTGTGCTATGCGTTGTTCTATATCACCACCGCGTTTTCCCTGAGCTACGGTGTTTCAACCCTGGGTTACAGCCGCGAAACCTTCCTCGGCCTGCTGTGCTTTGCGGTGCTGTTCATGGGCCTGGCCACACCATTGGCGGCGCTGGCCAGTGATCGTTACGGGCGTAAGCCGGTGCTGATCGCGGGTGCCATCCTGGCGATCCTGTCGGGCTTTACCATGGAGCCGCTGCTGACCCACGGTTCGACCTGGGCGGTGGCGTTGTTCCTGGCGCTGGAGCTGTTTTTGATGGGCGTGACCTTTGCACCAATGGGCGCGATGTTGCCAGAACTGTTCCCGACCCGCGTGCGTTATACCGGTGCGTCAGCGGCGTATAACCTGGGTGGGATTGTGGGGGCATCAGCGGCACCGTTCTTCGCGACCAAACTGGTGGCAATGGGTGGGCTGAGTTATGTCGGCGGGTATGTGTCGGCGGCAGCGTTACTCAGCTTGATTGCTGTGCTGTGCCTGAAAGAGACGCGGGATAATGATTTGAATCGGGTTGCCTGATAGATCGCTATCGGGGGCAAGCCCCCTCCCACATTTGATTGGGTTCACATAGTTTAATTTGTGAACCCAATCCAGTGTGGGAGGGGGCTTGTCGAATCGTCGCACCGCCCCGATGCTTTTTAAAGCTCTATAACAACAGCCTTGGAAGCACGGGTGGCTTTAGCCCGAGCCGCTTCAATCGACTCATCCCGCGCCAATGCCACACCCATCCGACGCTGGCCATTCACTTCCGGCTTGCCAAACAGGCGCAACGCCGTGTCCGGCTCGCTCAAGGCGGCGCCCAGGTTGGCGAATGCCGTCTGAGTCGACTGCCCTTCCACCAGGATCACCGCCGAAGCCGAAGGACCGAACTGACGGATCAATGGAATCGGCAGGCCCAGGATGGCGCGGGCGTGCAGCGCAAACTGCGACAGATCCTGAGAAATCAGCGTCACCAGGCCGGTGTCATGCGGACGCGGCGACACTTCGCTGAACCACACCTGATCACCCTTGATGAACAACTCCACGCCAAACAGGCCACGGCCACCCAGAGCCTCGGTCACCGCCTTGGCAACACGCTCGGATTCCGCCAGCGCAATCGGGCTCATGGCCTGTGGCTGCCAGGATTCCTGGTAGTCGCCCTTCTCCTGACGATGACCAACCGGCGCACAGAACGTAGTGCCGCCAACGTGACGCACGGTCAGCAGGGTGATTTCGTAGTCGAAGTCGATAAAGCCTTCGATGATCACCCGGCCTTTACCCGCACGACCGCCTTCCTGGGCGTAGTCCCAAGCCTTTTGCACGTCGTCGGCGCTGCGCAACAGGCTCTGGCCCTTGCCCGACGAACTCATCACCGGCTTGACCACGCACGGGAAGCCCAGGTCTTGCACGGCCTTGCTGTAGTCTTCGAAGGTATCGGCGAAGTGGTACGGCGAAGTCGGCAGGTCCAGCTCTTCGGCGGCCAGGCGGCGGATGCCTTCGCGGTTCATGGTCAGCGAGGTGGCACGCGCGGTCGGGATCACGGTGAAACCTTCGGCTTCCAGTTCCACCAGGGTGGCGGTGGCGATGGCTTCGATTTCCGGCACGATGAAGTGCGGCTTCTCGGCTTCGATCACCGCACGCAGTGCAGCGCCGTCGAGCATGTTGATCACGTGGCTACGGTGCGCCACCTGCATGGCAGGCGCATTGGCGTAGCGATCCACGGCAATCACTTCAACGCCCAGGCGTTGCAGTTCGATTACCACTTCCTTGCCCAGCTCACCGCAGCCACACAGCAAAACGCGGGTCGCGGTCGGCGACAATGGAGTTCCGATTCGGGTCATCTCAGGTCCTCAGGGGAGCGGATCGTTTGGAGAAAGGCCGGCATTTTACATGAACTGTAAGAATTGGCCTCAGTTGGCGACGGCACGCCGCCGGATACGCCAGGCCATGATCAGCCACACGGCGGTGACGCCGGCGAATTTCGACGCCAACGCGGTGCCCACCACGGCTGGGGTGAGTGCGCCGATCAGGCCGAAGAAGATAAAGGTATCCAGGGGAATGCTCAGCGCCGAACTTATCCACAGACGGTCGTGGAGCGGGCGCTTGGTGATGCTGAACACCAACCAATCGATACATTCGGACACGGCGAACGCGGTGGCGCTGGCCAGGGCGATGGACGGGTCGGAGGTGATATACGACAGCACCAACGCCGCGAGCATGGCGACGATTGCGCCGTGGCCGAAGCGGGTTTGCACCATATCGCGCAGGATGAAGACCAGACCACCCCAGGCGGACCAGATCACATCCAGGTGTGGGGCGGTGGAGAAGGCGAAGTTGATCAGCACGACGCTGCTGATGTAGGCGATCAGGAAGAGCATGGAGAAGTGGACCTGTGGGTTATGCCGCACAGGGTACTTCACAATGGGAAATATGTCGTCTGGGAGGGCCCTATCGGGGGCAAGCCCCCTCCCACATTTGACTGTATTCACATATTCAGACTTGTGAATACAGTCAGTGTGGGAGGGGGCTTGCCCCCGATAGCGGTCTATCAGACGCCCGATTTCCCGGAAACCATAAACACCAAACCGCTCGCCTTCGCCCGCTCATGACACAACCCCAACACCACTCGGCGTTCGGCATTGTCCATGCGGCTCCAGCGCGTAATCTCAGCCACCGTTCGCTGGCAACCGGTACAGATATCGTCATCATCCAACGCGCAAATACTTACGCACGGCGATGCAACGGGGCGCTCGACCGGGTTCATTCTTCCTGCTCAACCAAATCACGCGCATACCGCTGCGAGTTATGCACATAGTGCGCGGCGCTGGCTTCGAGCATCTTCTTTTGCGCCTCGGTCAACTCACGCACCACTTTGCCCGGCGAACCCATCACCAGCGAACCGTCGGGGATTTCCTTGCCTTCACCGATCAACGAATTGGCGCCGATGATGCAATGCTTGCCGATCTTGGCGCCGTTGAGGATCACCGCGTTAATGCCGATCAGGCTGTAATCATCCACGGTGCAACCATGCAGCATGGCGTTATGGCCAATGGTCACGCCGGTGCCCAGGGTCAGCGGGAAACCCATGTCGGTGTGCATCACGCTGCCATCCTGCACGTTGCTGTTCTTGCCGATCAGGATCAGCTCGTTGTCGCCACGCAACACCGCGTTGAACCAGACGTTAGCGCCCTCCTCCAGCTTGACCTTGCCCACCAGCGTGGCATTCGGTGCGACCCAGCTGTGTGGATGAGTCTCTACGCGGGCGTCGCCCAGGCGGTATTTCATGGTATTTCCTCACGGCATTGCCATTCAGACGATGGCTTATTAGATGTTGATGAAGCTTTTCGGCGGCTGGTGCAGGCTGATCTTGGCGTCGTCATAGAGCAGGTTGATCAACTCGACGATCATGATCGCGGTCAGCCCCCAGATTTTGTATTCACCAAATCGATAACTGGGCACGTACCAACTGCGGCCCTGGTAATCGATCCTGTGGGTATGTTCACGCGGGTCCTGTCGGAAAAAGTCCAAAGGCACGCTGAAAACGGCGGCGATCTCGGCGTCATTCGCCAGGTATTCGACGTAATCAGGGACAACGCCTACATAAGGCGTAACCCGAATACCATGCAGGGAGATCAAGGGGCTCAACGGCCCGATGACTTCCACCAGGCCAGGCGGCAGGCCGATTTCTTCTTCGGCTTCGCGCAGGGCGGTGAAGATCAGGTCCGGGTCTTCGGGATCGCGGCGCCCGCCGGGAAAGGCGACTTCGCCCCCATGGGTCGACAGGCCACTGGCGCGCAGGGTCAGGATCAGCTCAGGTTCGTCACTGCGGGTGATCGGCACCAACACCGCCGCCTCGGGGAAACGTCCGTCAGTTTCCAGCGTGTGGGGGGTGTGATTGCTTACCCGGCGAAGTAGCTCGTCCAGCATGAGTCATCTCGGTCTGTTGGCTACCTTGCATCATGCACCAAAGCGTGCGGGCGCCCAACCCCAAAACCCAGGGGTTGTCGCTAAACGACAACTTGCAGGGCCCTGCCCGCCACGCCAAGATAGGTGCACTTTCCAGGAACCCCAGCATGAACTTCTGCAGCCAGTGCGGTAAACCGGTTACCCAGCGCATCCCCGAAGGCGACGGCCGCCTGCGCTTTGTGTGTGATCACTGCTCGACCATTCACTACCAAAACCCCAATATCGTTGCCGGCACGGTCCCGGTGTGGGGCGACAAAGTGCTGCTGTGCCGCCGTGCCATCGAGCCGCGCCTGGGTTACTGGACCCTGCCCGCCGGTTTTATGGAGAACGGCGAGACCGTCGAACAGGCCGCCGCCCGCGAAACCCTGGAAGAAGCCTGCGCCCGCGTGCGCAACCTGAGCATCTACACGCTGATCGACGTGCCGCATATCAACCAGGTGCATATCTTCTACCGCGCCGACCTGGTCGACCTGGACTTTTCCGCCGGCCCCGAAAGCCTGGAAGTACAACTATTCGACGAAGCCGACATCCCTTGGTCCGAGCTGGCTTTCCGCACGGTCGGGCGTACCCTAGAATACTTTTTCGCTGACCGTCGGCAGCAGTCGTACCCGGTGCGCAGCGAAGCCGTACCCCCACTGTCCAAGCCCACCCAATAATAATCTGGTCCCCAGGGAAGTCGTTTCAATGCGTTGGTTGCTCGCTTTTATCTGCTTGTCGTTCGCCACCCTGTCTTCGGCCTCCACAGTGGAAATCATCAACGGCAAACCCGTCGAGAAAGTGCTGGTGCTCAAGTCCGCCCGCCAGTTGCAGTTGATCAACGATGGCAAGCCGCTCAAGACCTACCGCATTTCCCTGGGTAAAAACCCCAAGGGCGCCAAGCTGATCGAAGGCGACCGCCGCACCCCGGAAGGTTTTTATTGGATCGACTGGCGCAAGACCAGCGACCGTTTCAACCTGTCCATGCACATTTCCTACCCCAATATCAGCGACGCCGCCCGCGCCCGCCGCGAAGGGGTAAGCCCTGGCAGCATGATCATGATCCACGGCACGCCCGACACCGAGGACTACCCGGAGCAGTGGTTCCACACCCTGGACTGGACCGACGGCTGCATCGGCATGCGCAACGTGGACATGCGCGAAGTCTGGAACCTGGTCAAAGACGGCACCATGGTCGAGATTCGCCCGTAACCTCATACCGTTCGTAAAATAATTCAAAAAAAATCCCGCCCCTTGGCAGCGCCTGCCGGTGAATACCAGTTCACCCCGCGGGCTGCGCAGTTCTGCGCGCGATAAAGACCTCTCTAATACCACTTGATAGAAAGCTCTATTACAGGGCCTACAACCCTGCGCCTGCACCGTTTTGGCTGCATTGACATGGTATTTAAGTGGTATTAGTTTCCGGCCAATACCGGGCGACAACACTCCAATAACCGCATCGGACACCGACAGATGAATTCGATCCTGGCCCTGCGCCCCGACGACAAACAATCCACGCCGCTGTACCTGCAATTGGCGCGCAAACTGGAAGCGGCGATCCATGCCGGCCAGTGGACCTCCGAACAGGCGCTGCCGTCGGAGCGTGTGCTTAGCGAACAACTGAGCATTTCCCGGGTCACCGCCCGCAAAGCACTGGAAGTGTTGTTCACCCAAGGCCTGATCCGCCGCAATCAGGGCTCCGGCACCTTTATCACGCCGCGCCTGGAGCAGCCGCTGTCCCGCCTGTCGGGGTTCAGCGAAATGTTGCGGCTCAAGGGTTTTGTGCCCAGTTCCCAGTGGCTGGAGCGCGACATCACCCAACCGACCCATGAAGAACTGATCCGCCTGGGCCTGTCGCCCACCGACAAAATCGCCCGCCTCAAGCGTTTGCGCAAAGCCGATGACACGGTGATGGCCATTGAAATGACCGCCATGCCCGCCTCCGTGCTGCCCCACCCACAAGCTATTGGCAATTCGCTGTACGAATACCTGGAAGGCATCGGCAAACCCATCGTGCGCGCCCTGCAACATATCCAGGCAATCAATGCCTCCGACGAATTCGCCAAGCTGGTGGGGATTGCCCCCGGCACCGCCATGTTGCTGATGACACGGGTCGGCTACACCGCCGACAACACGCCGATTGAAATCACCGACACCTACTGCCGCAACGACTACTACGACTTTGTAGCCGAACTGCGCCGCTACGATTTTTAGAGAACAGCCCATGTCCGAAGACAACATCCTCACGCCCAACGGCTGGATCCGCGGCCGCCTGGTGCACGAACACGGCAAGGTGACCGCCATCGAGGGCAAGCCTTGCGACCCGGCGGACAACGACCTGCCGTACCTGCTGCCCGGCTTTATCGACCTGCACGTACACGGCGGTGGCGGCGCAGACATTATGGAAGGCGCCAGCGCGTTCGAGACCATCACCCGCACCCACGTGCGCTTTGGGACGACCTCCCTGCTGGCCACCACCATGACCGCGCCGGTGGATGAAATCTCCCGCGTGCTCGGCCAACTCGGTACTTTCTGCGAGCAACGTCCTACCGGCAGCGCCCGGGTACTCGGCGTGCACCTGGAAGGGCCCTACATCAATCCCGGAAAACTCGGCGCCCAACCCAACTTCGCCCACACCGCGTTGATGGCTGAAGTAGAGGCCTACCTGCGCCTGGCGCCGATCCGCGTCATCACTATCGCCCCGGAGATCGCCGGGCATGACGCCCTGATTCGTGCACTGAGCGAGCGCGGCGTGCGCATGCAGATCGGCCACACCCTGGGCAGTTATGAAGAAGGCGTCGCCGCCCTCGCCGCCGGGGCCACCAGCTTCACCCACTTGTATAACGCCATGAGCCCGTTGCATCACCGCGAACCCGGCATCGTCGGCGCCGCGTTGGCCCACGCCACATACGCGGAATTGATCCCCGACTTGCTCCACGTGCACCCCGGCGCCATGCGTGTGGCCTTGCGCTCGATCCCGTGCCTGTACTGCGTCACCGATTCCACCGCCGCCGCCGGTATGCCCGACGGTGAATACAAGCTGGGCAGCCACACCGTGACCAAATGCCTGGGCGGCGTGCGTCTGGCCGACGGCACCTTGGCTGGCAGCACGCTGACCATGGACCAGGCGCTGCGCAACCTGGTGAAGATCGGCCTGCCCATCAGCGAAGCCTCACAACGCCTGTCGCAATTTCCGGCGGACTACCTGGGCCTGGAAGAACGCGGCCGCCTGCAACCCGGCAGCTTTGCCGACTGCGTGCGCCTGGACCGCTCCCTCACACTCACCGACGTAATGGTCGAAGGAGACACCATTGACTTCAAAAATGCTTGAAGAGGCCCTGGCCTCCTGCGACGCCGTCGCCGCCCAACTGCAACGCCTGGAGCCGCTGCTTGCAGAGATCGCCGGTCGCCTGCGCCGCCAGCCGCCGCAAGTGGCGATGACCATCGCCCGCGGCAGCTCGGACCATGCCGCCAGCTATTTCGCCTACCTGACGATGCAGCATGTGGGCATTCCAGTGGCGTCGTTGCCGATGTCGGTGGTGACGCTGTTGCAGGCGCCGATGAAGGTCAGCGGCCAGGTGGCGTTTGGCTTTTCCCAATCGGGCCAGAGCCCGGACCTGGTCAACAGCCTGCGCCTGCTGCGCAAACGTGGCGCGCTGAGCATCTCGCTGGTGAATGCCGAAGACTCACCGCTGGAAGCCGCCTGTGAATTCCATGTACCGCTGTGCGCCGGGCCGGAACTCAGCGTGGCGGCGACCAAGAGTTTTATCGCCACCCTCAGCGCCAGCGCGCTGTTGATCGGCCACTGGAACCAGGAAACCGATTTGCTGCAAGCCTGCCAGGCCTTGCCCGACGATTCGCGCGCCGCCACCCAGCAAGACTGGAGCCCCGCGATTGAAGCCCTGCGCGACTGCCAGCAATTGATGGTGATCGGCCGTGGCGCCGGGTTTGCCATCGCCCAGGAAGCCGCGCTCAAGCTCAAGGAAACCTCGGCGATCCAGGCCGAAGCATTCAGCAGCGCCGAAGTACGCCACGGCCCGATGGCGCTGATTGGCGACAACTACCCACTGCTGGTGTTCGCTCCACGCGGCGCCGAACAAGCCGGCCTGCTCAGCCTGGCCGCCGATATGCGCCAACGCGGCGCCCGCGTCTTGCTGGCCGCGCCGGACGATATCGCCGAACGCGACCTGACCCTGGGCCGCGCCGAACACCCAAGTCTCGACCCGATCCTGGCCATCCAAAGCTTCTACGTCATGGCGGCAGGCTTGGCGGTCGCCCGGGGCATGGACCCGGACCAACCGCGCCACCTGAGCAAAGTCACCCGCACTCACTGAGTGACGTTTTCCTGATGAGTACCGTGCCCATGTCCTACAACAATAATGAATTGATCCTCAGCGCCCCGTTAAGCGGCCCGGTGCTGGCCCTGGGCAACGTTCCCGATGAAGTGTTCGCCAGCGGCACCCTGGGCGACGGGATTGCCATCGACCCGCTGAACGATTGCCTGCATGCGCCGTGTGATGGCGTGATCATCCACGTCGCCCGCACCGGGCATGCGCTGAGCATTCGCGCCGACAACGGTGCCGAGGTGCTGATGCATGTAGGCATCGACACGGTAGAGCTCAACGGCGAAGGGTTTGAATTGCTGGTCAAGGACGGCGCCCGCGTCAGTCGAGGCCAGGCGCTGGTGCAGTTTGACCTGGACCGGGTGGCGCGGCACTGCAGGAGCCTGGTCAGCCTGATTATCCTGACCAATGGTGAGCGCTTTGAACTAAGCCCCGTGGCGGGTAGGACGGTCAAGGTCGGTGAGCCGTTGTTGCAGGTCGTTGCCCGCTCGACGTCGTCCGATCAAGCGTCTGTGGATAACTCGGTCGCCGAAGCCAGCGCCAGCGTACGTATTACTCATCGTGGTGGTTTGCATGCGCGCCCGGCGGCGTTGGTGCGCAAGACGGCGCAAGGGTTCAGCAGCCAGGCATGGTTGCACTATGGCGATAAATCCGCCGCATGTGACAGCCTGATGGGCTTGCTGGGGCTGGGCATTGGCGAAGGCGACGAAGTACGTGTCAGCTGTCGGGGGAAGGACGCCGAAGCAGCGTTGCAGGCACTGGTCGCGGCATTGTCAGCCGTCATAAAGGAAGAACATCACGCGCCTGTCACCGTGGCGCCTCGTCGGGCGAATACCGAGGCCGGCGTGTTGCAAGGCGTGTGTGCCGCGCCGGGCCTGGTCTGCGGGCCGCTGTTCCGTCTCACGGGCATCGAGTTGCCGGCCGACACTGGCAACCATATCGCCGACCAGCAACTGCAACACCTGGACACCGCGCTGGAACAGGTACGCAGTGAAATCCGCAGCACCCTGGCCCACGCCCGACAGCGCAAGCACGTCGAGGAAGAAGAGATCTTCGCCGCCCACCTTGCCCTGCTGGAAGACCCCACCCTGCTGGACGCGGCCACCACGGCCATCGAACACGGCAGCGCGGCGACTCACGCCTGGCGTGATGCGGTGCAAGCGCAATGCGCGGTGTTGCTGGCTCTCGGCAAGCCGCTGTTCGCCGAGCGCGCCAATGACTTGCGCGACCTGCAACAACGGGTACTGCGCGCATTGCTCGGTGAAGCCTGGCACTTCGAGTTGCCGGCGGGGGCGATTGTCAGCGCCCATGAACTGACCCCCTCGGACCTGCTGCAACTGAGTGCGCAACACGCATCCGGCATCTGCATGGCCGAAGGCGGCGCGACGTCCCACGTGGCCATCCTGGCGCGGGGCAAAGGGCTGCCGTGCGTGGTGGCGTTGGGCAGCGAAGTGCTCGACGTGCCCCAAGGTCAGCGCGTGGTATTGGACGCCGCCAACGGTCGCCTGGAATTGGCACCGAGCGAGGCGCGCCATGCCGAGGTGCATCAGATTCGTGATGCGCAGAAGCTGCGGCGCCAGCAGCAACAGGCCCAGGCGCGATTGCCGGCGCGCAGTCTCGATGGCGTGAATATCGAAGTGGCCGCCAACGTCGCCTCCAGTGCCGAAGCCCAAGTGGCCTTCGAAAACGGCGCCGATGGCGTCGGCCTGCTGCGCACCGAATTTTTGTTCGTCGACCGCCATACCGCGCCGGATGAGCAGGAACAACGTCAGGCCTATCAAGCCGTACTGGATGCCATAGGCGATAAATCCGTGATCATCCGCACCATCGATGTGGGCGGCGACAAGCAGCTCGACTACCTGCCGCTGCCCGTCGAGGCCAACCCGGTATTGGGTTTGCGCGGCATTCGCATGGCCCAGGTGCGGCCTGAATTGCTGGACCAACAACTGCGCGCCCTGCTGCAAGTCAGCCCGTTGTCGCGCTGCCGGATCATGCTGCCAATGGTGACGGAGGTGGATGAGCTGCTGCATATCCGCCAGCGCCTGGACGAACTCTGCGCTGAGCTGGAATTGACCCAGCGCCCCGAGCTGGGCGTGATGATCGAAGTGCCCGCCGCCGCGCTGATGGCCGAACACCTGGCCAAGCATGCGGACTTCCTGTCTATCGGCACCAACGACTTGTCCCAGTACACCCTGGCCATGGACCGCGACCACGCCGGCCTTGCCGCGCGGGTCGATGCCCTGCACCCGGCGCTGCTGCGGCTGATTGCCCAGACCTGCGCCGGTGCGGCCAAGCATGGGCGTTGGGTCGGCGTGTGCGGCGCCCTCGCCTCCGACCCGCTGGCCACACCGGTGCTGATCGGCCTGGGGGTTCGCGAGCTGTCGGTGAGCCCGCTGCAAATCGGCGAAATCAAGGACCGCGTCCGCCATCTGGACGCGGCGCACTGCCGGCAACTGAGCCACGGCCTGCTCGACCTGAGCAGCGCCAGGGCCGTTCGCCAAGCCTGTCAACACCACTGGCCGCTGAGCTGACAACAACAAGAAAAAAGGAGACTCGCCATGTACCAACACTTTATCGAAGGCCTGCAACGCCTCGGGCGTGCGCTGATGCTGCCCATTGCGATCCTGCCCATCGCCGGCCTGTTGCTGCGCCTGGGTGACACCGATCTGTTGAACATCGCCGTGATGCACGATGCCGGACAGGCGATCTTCGCCAACCTGGCGCTGATCTTCGCCATCGGCATCGCCGTGGGGTTTGCCCGCGACAACAACGGCACCGCCGGGCTGGCCGGAGCGATCGGTTACCTGGTGATGATCTCCACCCTCAAGGTGATGGACAGCACCATCAATATGGGCATGCTCGCCGGTATCGCCAGCGGCTTGATGGCGGGCGGGCTGTATAACCGCTTCAAGGACATCAAGTTGCCGGAATACCTGGCGTTTTTTGGTGGGCGACGGTTTGTGCCGATTGTGACTGGCTTCAGCGCAGTGGGTTTAGGTGTGATCTTTGGTTTGATCTGGCCGCCGATCCAGCATGGCATTAACAGTTTCGGCGTGTTGCTGATGGAGAGCGGCAGCCTGGGTGCGTTCGTGTTCGGTGTGTTCAACCGCCTGCTGATCGTCACCGGGCTGCACCATATCCTCAACAATATGGCGTGGTTTGTGTTTGGCAGCTTTACCGATCCCGTGACCGGCGCGGTAGTGACCGGCGACCTGACGCGCTACTTTGCCGGCGACCCCAAAGGCGGCCAGTTCATGACCGGTATGTTCCCGGTGATGCTGTTCGGCCTGCCTGCGGCGTGTTTGGCGATGTACCGCAATGCACTGCCGGAGCGACGCAAGGTGATGGGCGGGATCTTCCTGTCGATGGCACTGACCTCGTTTTTGACCGGGGTGACCGAGCCGATTGAGTTCGCGTTCATGTTCCTGGCGCCGTTCCTGTACCTGATCCATGCACTGCTCACCGGCCTGTCGATGGCGGTGACCAATCTGTTGAATATCCACCTGGGCTTTACCTTCTCCGGTGGGTTTATCGACATGGTGTTGGGTTGGGGCAAATCGACCAATGGCTGGCTGGTGTTCCCGGTGGGGCTGGCGTATGCGCTGGTCTATTACAGCGTGTTCAACTACTGCATTCGCCGGTTCAACTTGAAGACGCCGGGGCGTGAAGATATTCAGGTGGTGCAGGCCGAGGTGATGAGCGATAACCAGCGGGCCAGCGCGTATATCCGCGCATTGGGCGGCGCTTCGAACCTGTTGAGTGTGGGCGCATGCACCACGCGCTTGCGCCTGGACATGGTGGATCGCAACAAAGCGGTGGATGCGGACTTGAAAGCGCTGGGCGCCATGGCGGTTGTACGGCCCGGCAATGGCGGGAGTTTGCAGGTGGTGGTCGGGCCGATGGCCGATAGCATTGCCGATGAGATTCGGTTGGCGATGCCAGGGTTTGTTGACGCCATCGCTGCCGTGCCTGTGGATAAGCCGGCGACGGTGAATGCACAGGAAGCCGAGAAATGGCTGAGCGCATTGGGTGGCCGGGGGAATGTTCGGCAACTGGAAGCGGTGGCGATGACCCGGTTGCGGGTGGAACTGGGGGATGATTCGGTGGTGTCTGAAGCGGAGCTTGTGGCGCTTGGGTGCCAGGGCGTGACCCAGCTCGACAGTGGTGTTTGGCACCTGCTGATGGGTGACAAGGCTTCTGGGTTGGGTGAGGTGTTGGAGCGGTTGGTCAGTGGTCGGCAGGTTGGGGCTGGGGCTTAAATTTTCATTGGCTGACCAGGCCTCATCGGGGGCAAGCCCCCTCCCACATTTGCTGTGTTCACCTATTTTGACTTGTGAACACAGGCCAGTGTGGGAGGGGGCTTGCCCCCGATTGGTTTTAACTGCCGGCTAATGATTTGAGTTCAGCCACCTCATTCAAATCCAACACCCGATCCACCATCAACTGGATACCTTCCAGCATCCGGTGAATGCCCAACGCAATATCCCGCTGAGCGCCGTCGATTTCAAAGGCCAAATGGCCCATCAGCGCCTGCACCGAGGCAATATCCTGGGCGGCGTTGGCGAGCAGGGTTTCGCTGTCGAGGCTGGGGCGGACGGTGAAGAGTTGGTCGCCTGTCATCTGGGACATGGTTTCAGAGGTGCTTGATTCAGGTCGTACGTTTTCGTGGATCATCGTAAAACTCCATGCGGAAAAGGCTCCTGGTGAGAATTTCAGGCTTGCAGTCCCGGTCACCACATGGATGGCGACCCAAGAAGACTAGTGACGCCAGTTCCGAGGGACAACCTGAAAGACGTGTCGGAAAGGTCTGAGGCGCCTGGGCGGACGCCATCGGGGGCAAGCCCTAATGCCAGTCAGTTAAGGAAACAGCAGATGAGCAGCTTTC
>NZ_QUZT01000002.1 GCF_004682045.1 Pseudomonas nabeulensis | reverse complement strand
GCATTTGAGAGCAGCAGTCAGTTGCTGGAAAGGCGATCACCCTTGGCGAACTTCCAGGTGCGGATGATTTCCAGGCGGTCGACGTCATTCAGGTCGCCGGTAAACGGGGCGAAAGGCGCGGCCAGGCGCACGATGCGTTGCGCGGCCTGGTCCAACAGCGGTTGGCCGGAGGACTCCAGTACCTGCACCTCATATAACGTACCGTCACGATTGATCGATACCAGTAAGCGCAAATTGCCATAAATCTGCTGGCGCCGTGCTTCATCCGGGTAGTTGAGGTTACCGATGCGCTCGACCTTCTTGCGCCATTCATCCTTATACCAGGCGCCTTTGTCGCGCATGGTGGAGGCGGCATTCAGCCGGTAGATGCGCGGGCGCTTGGCGTACAGCTGCTGTTCGTGAGCCAACTCGGCTTCCAGGCTGGAAATTTCATCGGTCAGCGTCGAACTGTCGAAGGTCGGCGCGGGCTTGACGGGCTCAGGCGTCGGCTCGGTCTTGGTTTTTTCACGTTGGGTCGGGGCTTTTTGCGGCTTGGGTGCGACAGTCGCCACGGCAGCCTTGGGCGCGGCCTGCTTGACCTCGGGCTTGGGCGCCGGCGGCGGGGTGACTTTATTCACCTTGTTGTCCTGGAACGGCGCCACTTCGGTGGTCTTGGGCACAGCCTTCTTGTCGAGGGTGCCGCTGCCTTGCTGGTTGTCCTGGGCAAGAAAGTCCGCTTTTTCAGGCTTCTTTTCGCTCTTGAACGTGGCGAGGGTGATTTCCAGGGTCTTGGAGATTTGCTTGGGTTCGGCAAAGGTGAAGCCCAGGCCGAGGATCAGCGCCAGGTGGATCAACGCGGCCAGAAACAGGGTAAAACCGAGACGATCAGCCGGGCGCACGCCGCTGTGGGAGAGTTCGGGGGGCAGATCGGACGGGAGTGTCATGACAAAAAAACCAACATCGCGCGTTTCACAGGTGGCGCATGATAACGCAATGTTGGTGCGTGTCCGGCTGTTCTATGTCACTTGGCTTGTAGCTTGCGCTCAATGGCCGCCATCAGCATTTCACCGATGTTTGTGCCAAATGCATTGTCTATCTCGCGGATACAGGTCGGGCTGGTGACGTTGATTTCAGTGAGGTGCTCACCGATTACATCGAGTCCTACAAATAATAGGCCCTTTTCACGCAGGGTCGGGCCGACTTGGCTGGCGATCCAACGGTCCTTATCCGACAACGGCCGTGCTTCACCACGACCACCGGCCGCCAGGTTGCCACGGGTTTCACCCGCTGCCGGGATGCGCGCCAGGCAATAGTCCACCGGCTCGCCGTCGATCATCAGGATGCGCTTGTCGCCGTCCTTGATCGCCGGCAGGTAAGCCTGGCCCATGATCTGCTGGGTGCCCAGTACAGTCAGGGTTTCCAGGATCACCGACAGGTTCGGGTCGCCGGCGCGGTGACGGAAAATCGAAGTGCCGCCCATGCCGTCCAGCGGCTTGAGGATCACATCGCCATGCTTGGCGGCGAATTCACGCAGCACGTCGGCGCGGCGGCTGACCACGGTGGGCGGCGTGCACTGTGGGAACAGGGTGGCGAACAGCTTTTCGTTGCAGTCGCGCAGGCTTTGCGGCTTGTTGACGATCAGCACACCAGCGCGTTCGGCTTGCTCCAGCAGGTAGGTGGAGTAGACGAACTCCATGTCGAACGGCGGGTCCTTGCGCATCAGGATCACGTCGAGGTCGCTCAGCGGGCTGTCGACTTCACCTTGCAGTTCGAACCACTTTTCCGGGTTGGCAAACACCTGCAGCGGGCGCATGCGTGCGCGGGCCTCGCCGTCACCCTGGTAAAGGTCGCGCTGCTCCATATAGAACAAGGTCCAGCCGCGGGCCTGGGCGGCCAGCAGCATGGCCAGCGAGCTGTCCTTTTTATAGGAAATGCTGGCGATAGGGTCCATGACAATGCCGACGCGAACGCTCATGGGGGATTTCCTCTAGCAAATTAGGGCGCATAAAAGTGGCGTCAGAGTGGCGCTGCGGCTGTTGTGGGTCAAGGAAAAACCACCTGGCCGGTTGCTCGATAGATTGCGCCCAAAGACTGTGCTAAAAAGACTGCCACGGCGCAGCAGCCCTTGAATTCCAAGGCTTGCGGCGCTCATCCTGTGCAACATCAGGCAGTACACACCGAAAACCGATTCGCTGTGGCGATGGTAGAGCAGATATGGAACAGCATTCCAACGCCTTGAGAGTGATGGTGATCGACGATTCGAAGACGATCCGCCGCACCGCCGAGACCTTGTTGAAGAACGCGGGGTGCGATGTCATCACGGCCATCGACGGTTTCGATGCCCTGGCCCGGATTGTTGACCATCACCCGCACATTATCTTTGTAGACGTCATGATGCCGCGCCTGGATGGCTACCAGACCTGCGCGCTGGTGAAGAACAACCCGGCGTTCAAGTCGATCCCGGTGATCATGCTGTCCTCCAAGGACGGCCTGTTCGACAAGGCCAAGGGGCGCATCGTGGGTGTCGATCAGTTTTTGACCAAGCCTTTCAGCAAGGAAGAACTGCTGGGTGCGATCAAGGCCTACGTGCCTGCCTTCGCCGCAGTAGAACAAGCACATTGACACCGCCTCACAAGGGCTGGCGTCTACCTAAGTAGTGGGGAAAACCATGGCACGTGTTCTGATCGTCGACGATTCGCCGACCGAAATGTACAAACTGACCGGCATGCTGGAAAAGCACGGCCACCAGGTCCTCAAGGCCGAAAACGGCGCGGACGGCGTGGCCCTGGCCCGCCAGGAAAAACCCGACGCCGTGCTGATGGACATCGTGATGCCGGGCCTCAACGGCTTCCAGGCCACCCGCCAGCTGTCCAAGGAACCGGAAACCAACGGCATCCCGATCATCATCATCACCACCAAGGACCAGGAAACCGACAAGATCTGGGGCGCACGCCAGGGCGCCAAGGACTACCTGACCAAGCCGGTGGAAGAAGACACCCTGATCGCCACCCTGAACAAGGTGCTGGCCGGCTGACGGCAGGCCATCATGACCGAGTCGCAAACCGCCTTCGAGCTGTTGCTGGACATCGACCGCCGCTGTCGCCTGCTGGCCGCCGACCTGCCGTCGCAGGAAACCCGCCTGCAACGCTGGAGCGGCATCGGCTTTCGCGTGGGGCAGCATTGGTACGTGGCGCCCATGGGCGAAGTCGCCGAAGTCCTGCATGAACCGCGTTGCACCTTGATGCCGGGGGTCAAGGCCTGGGTCAAGGGCGTGGCCAACCTGCGCGGGCGGTTGTTGCCGGTGATGGACCTGGGCGGGTTCCTTGGCCTTGCGCTGTCCAAGGCGCGCAAGCAACGGCGGGTGCTGGTGGTGGAATACAACGACCTGTTTGTGGGGTTGCTGGTGGATGAGGTGGTAGGCATGCAGCATTTCGCGCAAGACGCCCTGCAGGCCGAGGCCGCGCCCGGCGCGTCGTTTATCCAGGGCCAGTTCGACGGCGACCCGCTGTGGCAGGTCTTCAGCCCCTTCGCCCTGGCGCAGTCCCCAGGCTTCATGGATGTTGCCGCATGACCACCCCAACCACGCCCAAACCCCAGGCCGCTTCGCGTAGCCGCTCGCAGATCATCGTGCTGTTTATCGCGTTGATCGTGTTCATCATGTTGTTGTTCGCCAACTTCGCGTACCTCAACACCCAGTCGACCTACGACAAACAGTACATCGGCCATGCCGGTGAACTGCGGGTACTGTCCCAGCGCATCGCCAAGAACGCCACC
Organism: Pseudomonas nabeulensis; assembly: GCF_004682045.1. Lineage (GTDB taxonomy): Bacteria > Pseudomonadota > Gammaproteobacteria > Pseudomonadales > Pseudomonadaceae > Aquipseudomonas > Aquipseudomonas nabeulensis. The sequence continues at coordinate 191,136 of NZ_QUZT01000002.1, read as the reverse complement.
GAAGCCGCCGCCGGCAAGGCTGCCGCGTTCAAGCTCTTGAGCGATGCGCGCAACGACTTCGCGCGGCGCTGGGGCTACCTGAAAAAAGGCGACCCGGAAACCGGCCTGCCCGCCGCGCCCAACGCGGTGCGCGCCGAAATGCGTGCGGTGCAGACCGATTGGGAAGCATTGCTGAAAAACACCGATGCGATCCTCGCCAGCGAGCAGACCGTGCTGTCCCTGCACCAGGTCGCCGCCACCCTGGCCGAAACCGTGCCGCAATTGCAGATGGAGTCGGAGAAGGTCGTCGACATCCTGTTGCAACGCGGCGCCCCGGCCAGCCAGGTGGCGCTGGCCCAGCGCCAGTCATTGCTGGCTGAACGCATACTGGGTGCGGTAAACACGGTGCTGGCTGGCGACGAATCCGCCGCCCAGGCTGCCGATGCCTTTGGCCGCGATGCCAACCGTTTCGGCCAGGTGCTCAACGGCATGCTCCAGGGCAACGCCGGGTTGCGCATCACCCAGGTCGAAGACCACGACGCCCGGGCGCGGTTGGCGGAAATCGCTGAGCTGTTTGAGTTCGTTTCCGGCTCTGTGGATGAAATCCTCGAAACCTCGCCGCAACTGTTCCAGGTGCGCGCCTCGGCAAGCAATATCTTCAACCTGTCGCAAACCCTGCTCGATGAAGCCTCGCACCTGGCCACCGGATTTGAAAACCTCGCCAGCGGGCGCAGCTTCGACACCATCGGCGGTTATGTGCTGGGCTTGCTGGCGCTGGCGTCGATCATCCTGATCGGCCTGGTGATGGTGCGCGAAACCAACCGCCAATTGCATGAAACCGCCGAGAAGAACGAGCGCAATCAGAACGCGATCATGCGTTTGCTGGATGAGATCGAAGACCTGGCCGACGGTGACCTCACGGTCACGGCCTCGGTGACCGAGGACTTCACCGGCACCATCGCCGACTCCATCAACTATTCCGTCGACCAACTGCGTGATCTGGTGGCCACCATCAACCTCACAGCGGGGCAGGTGGCCGGTGCGGTGCAGGACACCCAGGCCACCGCCATGCACCTGGCCCAGGCCTCGGAGCATCAGGCCCAGCAGATTGCCGAAGCCTCCACCGCGATCAACCAGATGGCCCAATCCATCGACCAGGTGTCGGCCAACGCCGCCGAATCCTCGGCGGTCGCGGAGCGTTCGGTAGAGATCGCCAACAAGGGCAACGAGGTGGTGCACAACACCATCCACGGCATGGACAACATCCGCGAGCAGATCCAGGACACCGCCAAACGCATCAAGCGCCTGGGCGAATCGTCCCAGGAGATTGGCGATATCGTCAGCCTGATCGACGATATTGCCGACCAGACCAACATCCTTGCGCTGAATGCCGCGATCCAGGCGAGCATGGCCGGGGATGCCGGGCGCGGCTTTGCCGTGGTCGCCGATGAAGTGCAGCGGCTGGCCGAGCGCTCGTCGGCCGCTACCCGGCAGATCGAAACCCTGGTGCGGGCGATCCAGGCCGACACCAACGAAGCGGTGATTTCCATGGAGCAGACCACCACCGAAGTGGTGCGCGGCGCGCGCCTGGCCCAGGACGCCGGAGTGGCGCTGGAAGAGATCGAAGGCGTGTCGAAAACCCTGGCGGCGTTAATCCAGAGCATCTACAACGCGGCGCAGCAGCAGACGTCGTCGGCGGGGCAGATTTCCCTGACGATGAACGTGATTCAGCAGATCACCACGCAGACGTCGTCGGGGTCGACGGCCACGGCGGAGAGCATTGGTAACCTGGCGAAAATGGCCAGTCAGTTGCGGCGCTCGGTGTCCGGCTTCACCCTTCCAGCGGCCAAACAGGCCGAAGATTGAAATGCAGCCAAATGTGGGAGGGGGCTTGCCCCCGATTGCAGTGGGTCAGCTAAAACACTTGCTACTGATACACCGCTATCGGGGGCAAGCCCCCTCCCACAGTTGATCTCCATCTATCTGGGGATCTCTGTAGCACCAGCAACCCACGAATTCTAAGCGGAGCAGTTATGGTTGATCGGCACGACTACGTGGCCCTCGAATGGGTCAAGGGCGACATTGCCGAAACCCTGAGCCAGGCCCGTTCGGCGCTGGATGCCGAGGCCCTCGACGAGTGCCTGGCCGCCATCCACCAAGTGCATGGCGCATTGCAAATGGTCGAGTTCTACGGCGCAGCCTTGTTGGCCGAAGAGCTCGAAGCGCTGGCCCTGGCGCTCCAGGCCGGGCAGGTCAGCCAGCGCGAAGAAAGCATTCGCTTGCTGCAACAGGCACTCACCCAATTACCGCTCTACCTGGACCGCGTGCACAGCGCCCGCCGCGACCTGCCGCTGGTGGTGTTGCCGTTGCTCAACGATCTGCGCAGCGCCCGTGGCGAAAGCCTGCTGTCGGAGACCAGTCTGTTCAGCCCGCAACTGCTGTCGATTGCACCGCTGCCCGATGAAGCCCTGGCCCAACGCGCAGTACCCGACCTGCAAGACCAACTGCGCCAATGGCACTCACTGTTACAACAGGCTCTCTCCGGTTTGCTGCGCGAGGACCATGGCCCCAGCAACCTGGAAGACATGGCGCGGGTTTTTGCGCGCCTGGAAGCGCTGTGCCAGGGCGCGCCGTTGCTGCCGCTGTGGCAAGTCACCTCGGCGTTGGTCGAAGGCATGCTCACCGGCGTGATTGCCAACAGCCCGGCGTTGCGCAGCCTGCTCAAGGCCAGTGGCAAACAACTCAAGCGTCTGCTCGCCCAAGGCATTGGCGGCATCAACCAACCCGCACCGGATGAGCTGCTCAAGAGCCTGTTGTTCTACGTGGCCAAAGTCACCCGACCGACGCCGCGCATGCAGAGTTTGAAGGAGCGCTACGGCCTCGACGAAGCCCTGCCCGACAGCGCCGTGGTCGACGCCGAACGCGCGCGCCTGGCGGGGCCGAACCGTGATGGCATGGGCTCGGTGCTGGGTGCCTTGTGTGAGGAACTGGTGCGGGTAAAAGAACGCCTGGATTTATTCGTGCGCAGCGACCGTCAACACACCAGCGACCTTGACGCGTTGCTCGCCCCCCTGCGGCAGATCGCCGATACCTTGGCGGTGCTGGGCTTCGGCCAGCCACGCAAGGTCATCATCGACCAACTCGCCGTGGTACTGAGCCTGGCCCAGGGCCAACGCGAACCCAGCGACGCGGTGTTGATGGACGTCGCGGGCGCCTTGCTCTACGTCGAAGCCACGCTGGCGGGGATGGTCGGCACCGTCGAGCCGGAAAGCCGCGAAGACAGCCGCTTGCCCACCACGGATCTGACCCAGATCCACCAGTTGGTCATCCGCGAATCCGTCCAGTGTTTGAAGCAGGCCAAAGAACTGGTGATCGACTGCGTTGAGGCCGGTTGGGACAGCCTGCGCCTGGAGTCGTTGCCCGAATTGCTCAGCCAGGTGCGCGGTGCGCTGGCGATGATTCCGCTGCCGAAAGCCGCCAGCCTGATGCGTGGTTGCACCGATTACGTCGATGAACAGCTGATGGGCAGCGAAGGGGCGCCGTCCGAGGTGCACTTGAGTCATTTCGCCGATGTGATCAGCAGCCTGGAATACTACCTGGAGCGTCTGCTGCAAGACCCCGATGCCGGCGGCGAGCGGGTCTTGGAACGGGCCACCCAAGGCCTGTCCGCGCTGGGTTATCTTCCCGCCGAGAAACCGTGGCGCCAGGCCGCGCTCGTGACGGACGGCGTGGCCCTACCGGTTGCCGAACCCCATGATCCGATGCTGCTGGAGATCTTCCGCAACGAAGCCCAGAGCCATCTCGACAGCATCAACCATTTCCTGCAACAGGCCGCCGAACATGTGCCGCTGCAAGTCAGTGATGAACTGCAACGCGCCCTGCACACCCTCAAGGGCAGCGCCTATATGGCTGGCGTGTTGCCGATTGCCGAACTCACGCGCCCGCTGGACCACCTGACCCGCGAGTACAAGGCCCATCGCCTGCCGTTGGACCTGGACGAAGTGGAATTGCTGCTGGAGGCAGAAGCGCTGTTCCAGCGCGGGCTGCGTGACCTGGACAGTGACCCTGTGGCGCCGATCAAAGGCGCGCCGGAGTTGATCCTGCGCACTCAACGCTTGCTCGATCAGCAGTTGGCAGCGCTGTTGGACGCACCGAATACCGGCCTGCGCATCAAGCGCGACCCGCAACTGATCGCCAACTTCCTCGCCCAGGGCATGGACATCCTGCTCGACGCCGAAAACCTGCTGCGCCGCTGGCAACAGCACCCCGGCGAGCGCCAGGAACTCACCGCGCTGCTGGACGAACTGACCACGCTGGGGGAGGGCGCGCACGACGCCGACCTGCATGCCATCGACGAACTGTGCGAGGCCCTGCTCGACCTTTACGGCGCGGTGGAAGAAAGCAGCCTGGCGGTGAGCGAGCGGTTTTTCCATGAGGCCGAACACGCCCATGAAGCGCTGATCAGCATGCTCGACCAACTGGCCGCGGGCCAGGAAATCAGCCCGGCGCCGGTGCGGGTCGAAGCCCTGCGCGAGCTGTTGGACGAAGCCCTCGACCCGTCCGCCACCGGGCTGATCAAAAGCGACGGCAGCCACGCCCAGAGCATTGCCGAGCTGGGCGCTGCCACCCGGCAGTTGGGGCATGAAACGGCAATTGACGATGAAATCGTCGAGATCTTCCTTGAAGAAGCCGTGGACATCCTCGACAGCGCCGGGCAGTCCCTCAAGCGCTGGTTGCTGGAGCCCGATAACACGGCGCCGTTGTCGTCGTTGCAGCGCGATCTGCACACCCTCAAGGGCGGCGCGCGCATGGCTGGCATCGAGCCGGTGGGCGACCTGGCCTATGAGCTGGAATGCCTTTACGAAGGCTTGGTGGACCGTCGCTACAGCTACTCCACCGAGTTGTCCCAAGTGCTGATGGCCAGCCACGAGCGGCTGGCCTTGCAACTCGATGAGCTGCAAGACCAACAGCCCTTGAGCGACAGCGCCGAACTGGTGGCCAAGGTACGCGCGATCCGCCAGGGCAATGCACCAGCGGTTGCCACTGCGGCGCCGGCAACAGCAACTGCCGACCCTGAGCTGCTCGATATTTTCCTAGAAGAAGCCGCCGATATCCTCGACAGCTCCAGTGCTGCCCTGTCGCGCTGGCAAGCCGAGCCCGGCAACCGCCAGGAAGTCGAAACCCTGCTGCGCGACCTGCACACCCTCAAGGGCGGTGCGCGCATGGTCGAGATCGGGCCGATAGGCGACTTGGCCCATGAGCTGGAGTTTCTCTACGAAGGCTTGTCGGCGGGTTTGCTGGCGCCAACGGCGGAGCTGTTCGCGTTGCTGCAAGGCTGTCACGACCGTTTGGCGCAGATGATCGACGCGGTGGCGGATGGTTTGCCGGTGGGCTCGGTGGACAAGCTGATTGCGCGTATCCAAAGCCTGGTGCACCCCAGCGACGAACCGGTAGTGCCGGTCGCGTTGCCAGCGGGCAAGGCCGAAGCGGCAGTCGACCCGGCGGCCGATATGGTGAAAATCTCCGCCGAGCTGCTGGATGACCTGGTCAACCTGGCCGGCGAAACTTCGATCTTCCGTGGCCGCATCGAACAGCAAGTCAACGACGCCCGCATTGCGCTGACCGAGGTGGAAACCACTATCGAGCGCATGCGCGACCAACTGCGCCGCCTCGATGCCGAAACCCAGGGCCGCATCCTCAGCCGCCAGCAAGCCGAGGCCGAGCGCCTGGGCTATGAAGAATTCGACCCGCTGGAAATGGACCGCCATTCCCAGTTGCAGCAGTTGTCCCGTGCCCTGTCTGAATCCGTGTCGGACTTGCTCGACCTCAAGGACACCCTCGACAGTCGCAACCAGGACGCCCACGACCTGTTGCAGCAACAGGCACGCATCAACACCGAGTTGCAGGAAGGCTTGATGCGCACGCGCATGGTGCCGTTCGAACGCATGTTGCCGCGCCTCAAGCGCATCGTGCGCCAGGTGGCAGAAGAGCTGGGCAAGGACGTGGAATTCATCGTCGGCAATGCCGAGGGTGAGATGGACCGCAACGTGCTGGAGCGCATGGTGGCGCCGCTGGAACACATGCTGCGCAACGCCGTCGACCACGGCCTGGAGCCCCGCGAGGCACGGTTGCAGGCGGGCAAGCCGGCGACGGGGCGCATCACCCTGGACTTGACCCACGAAGGCGGCGATATCGTCTTCGATATGCGCGACGATGGCGCCGGTGTGCCGCTCGAAGCCGTGCGGCGCAAGGCGATCAAGCGCGGGTTGCTCGACCCTGACCAAGAGATCAGTGACCGCGATGTGTTGCAGTTCATCCTGCAACCGGGCTTCTCCACGGCTGAAAAAATCACCCAGATTTCCGGGCGTGGCGTGGGCATGGACGTGGTGCACGAAGAGGTACGCCAGCTGGGCGGCACGATGTTCATTGAGTCGACACCGGGTGTGGGGGTGCACTTTCGCATTCGGCTGCCGTTCACCGTGTCGGTCAACCGTGCGTTGATGGTGCAGTGCGCCGACGACCAATACGCGATCCCGCTCAATACCATCGAAGGCTTGGTGCGGGTGTTGCCCCATGAGCTGGCCGGGCATTACCAGCAAGACCCGCCGCACTATGAATACGCCGGCCAGCGCTATGAGCTGTTCTACCTCGGCGACCTGCTGCACACCGTCAATCGCCCGAAACTGCTGGGCCAGTACCAGCCGGTGCCGGTGCTGCTGGTGCACTACAACGAACGCCGCGTCGCGGTGCATGTGGATGCCATGGCCGGCACGCGGGAAATCGTGGTCAAGGGGCTGGGGCCGCAATTTGCCGGGGTGCAAGGGGTTTCCGGCGCGACGATCCTTGGGGATGGCCGCGTCGTGCTGATTATTGACCTGCTGGCGCACATCCGCGCACGGCAACCGGCGGTGCAGGCCCAGGCAGTGGAGGCGCCGCTGATCCTCAACGACCCGCTGAAAAAACGCCCGCTGCTGGTGCTGGTGGTGGACGACTCGGTGACCGTGCGCAAAGTCACCAGTCGCCTGCTGGAACGCAACGGCATGAACGTCCTCACCGCCAAAGACGGCATCGACGCCCTCGCCGTGCTCGAAGAACACACCCCGGACCTGATGCTGCTGGACATCGAAATGCCGCGCATGGACGGCTTCGAAGTCGCCACCCAAGTGCGCAACGACCCGCGCCTGATGCGCCTGCCGATCATCATGATCACCTCCCGCACCGGCCAGAAACACCGCGACCGCGCCATGGCCATTGGGGTGAATGACTACCTCGGCAAGCCTTACCAAGAGTCGGTGCTGCTGGACAGCATCGCCTACTGGAGCAAGTCCCATGCTTGACCACCGCACCAGCCAACTCACCGGCCTGCTGCTGCCTCTGGCTGATCGCCACCTGGTATTGCCCAACGTTGCCGTCGCCGAGCTGATCGACTTCCAACGCGGCGAACCGGCCAGCGATGCACCGCCGTGGTACCTGCGCCAAGTCACCTGGCGCGACCAGCAACTGCCGCTGATCAGCTTTGAAGCGGCGTGCGGCGAAGCCATCGTCACCGGCGAACGCTCACGGATCGTGGTGCTGAACGCCCTGGGCGGGCGGCCGACGTTGAAGTTCATTGCGCTGGTGATCCAGGGGATTCCACGTTCCTACAAGCTCGACAGCCAGTTGAGCTACGTGGACGTGCCGCTGTGTCCGCTGGAACTGGCGGCGGTACAGGTGGGCGAACATGTGGCAAAGGTGCCGGATTTAATGGGGCTGGAAGCGTTGCTGGTGGAGTCCGGGTTGGCCTGACTCACGCTTTCTTAACCCCAACGAGGATCAAAATGTGGGAGGGGGCTTGCCCCCGATGGCGGCGGGTCAGCTAAACATGTATCAACTGACAGTCAGCAATCGGGGGCAAGCCCCCTCCCACATTTGATCCTCGTTGTTTCGTCGACCGTGGCGGGATCGGTCAGTTGGTTGGGCTTCGGATTTTTCCTGCAAGATTTTGGGCAGGGCATGAACTTGTCGAGTGCGGTCGGCGGGCCTAGTCTTCATCCCGTCATCGCAAAAAACGGTGACACGGACGTGCAAGTCCGGGAAATCTGTTTAGGCGCACATAACGCCTAGATCCAGAGGTGTTCCTTACTCATTTGTTCAGGAACCGCACAATATGTCGAACTCTTCCTCATCAGCGATTTTCACCGTCAACCCCCACCAAAACACCGAAACCCTGCTGGTCAACGCCAGCGAAACCCTGTCATCCCTCAACGCGCTCACCTGCAACCTGGCCTTCGATCTCGACGCCTCCCAACGCGCAATCATGCTCGGGATCCAGCAAATGGCAGAGCTTGGGCAGTTGTTGGTCGATAGAGCGCTAGAGCAAATATCCCCCGCTACCCGCGCTCTCTGAAGCACCACCAAACCCAGTGTGGGAGGGGGCTTGCCCCCGATGGCGGTGGGTCAGCACCCGATGTATTGGCTGACACACTGCAATCGGGGGCAAGTCGAATCGTCGTACCGCCCCTCCCACATTTGATCGTTCCCACGCTCCGCGTGGGAATGCATCCCGTGACGCTCCGCGTCACCCTTGCGCGGTCTAGTGGGACGCGGCGCGTCCCATGCGGCATTCCCACGCAGAGCGTGGGAACGATCAACAGACTGTAGGTGGCCCCTGCATAAAGATCCCCACCCCCCTGCCGATAGCCCAAGGGGTTTTCCGACGGAAGTATCGACGCAATGTGGCTATTGGATGGGTTCGCGTGGCTGTACAACCTCAATCGTTTTACCGGCGCGCTGCTGATGTGGTTTGTGGTGCTGGTGCTCACGGCGACGGTGACGATGAATGTTCAAAACAACCGCGGGAAGCTGTGGGGGTTCCTGATCACATCGGCTGGGGCGGTGTTTATTCTGGTGTATCTCGAAAGCCTCAAGCTTGTCGGCGCAGACAAAGCGATCAGAGGAGTTGTGACTAACTTCGTGGTGATGACGCTGGGCGGCCTCGGCTCAGGTTTGCTGGCGGTGGCGATTTCCCAAGGCCCAACCGAGGAAGAAGATGAGCAAGCTCGCGGCTTTATCCGTGATCGCCTGGTGGACGCCCTGGAGTATGCCTTTGTGTTCTTCGGGATTTGCTCGTTCACCCTGTTTGCAGTCTGCCTGCCCCTGCACCTGCTGGCGTGGCCTCACGTCACCGAGCATGACGTCTTTAGCCTGTTGATCGTGTGCCTGGGCGCCTTGCTCGGCTACGCGATAGTGTCCCGTCCCAGCCGGCTGGAACACTGGGAACAACTGGGTGCCTGCGCGCTGGTGGCGTTGCTCTTGCTGCTGTTGCCGGTGTACGGCCAAGCGCTGTCAGGCCTTTGGCAGTGGAATGGGTGGGCTGTGTTGGGCCTGCACACCTTTACAGCCTTGGCGTTGTTCAGAACCCTATGGTTCCATCGCATCGAATGGCGGCGGGCGTAATGCCCGTGTTTATTGAACCTTCATTACCCTGGCCGTAACGTTCCGCCGCCGAGCTTGATTGATAGCCCCCGGATTCACTCCTAAGGTAAGCCCCACGACAGCAAACCCGTGGAGCGACCATGACAACAACAAGAACCCCCGACTCGCGCTGGACGCGGCGGCGCGACGAGAAGCAGCGGCGGCTCGGGCTGGTCAAACAATGGGCAGACGGCGCAGTACTGCCCAGCGACAAGATCGTTGAAGCCCTTGAGGCGCTGATCCTCCCCGGTGACCGCGTGGTCCTGGAAGGCAACAACCAGAAGCAAGCCGATTTTCTCTCGCGCTCCCTGGTCAAGGCCGACCCGGCCAAGCTCCACGATTTGCACATGATCATGCCCAGTGTCGGCCGTGCCGAGCACCTGGACCTGTTTGAAAAGGGCATCGCCCGCAAGCTCGATTTCTCTTTCGCCGGCACTCAATCCCTGCGCATCAGCCAGTTGCTGGAAGACGGCCTGCTTGAAGTCGGCGCGATCCACACCTACATCGAACTCTATGCGCGGCTGGTGGTGGACCTGATCCCCAATGTGGTGCTCTCCGCCGGTTTCATGGCCGACCGCGAAGGCAATATCTACACCGGTGCCAGTACCGAAGACACCCCGGCGCTGATCGAGCCCGCCGCCTTCAGCGATGGCATTGTCATCGTGCAGGTCAACCAGTTGGTTGATGACGTTACGGATTTGCCCCGCGTGGATATCCCGGCGAGCTGGGTGGATTTCGTGGTGGTGGCCGACAAGCCGTTCTACATCGAACCGTTGTTCACCCGCGACCCACGCCATATCAAGCCGGTGCACGTGCTGATGGCGATGATGGCGATCCGTGGCATCTACGAAAAACACAACGTGCAGTCGCTTAACCACGGCATCGGTTTCAATACCGCCGCCATCGAGTTGATCCTGCCCACCTACGGCGAATCCCTCGGCCTCAAGGGCAAGATCTGCCGCAACTGGACCCTCAACCCGCACCCCACGCTGATCCCTGCGATTGAAAGCGGCTGGGTCGAAAGCGTGCACTGCTTCGGCACCGAACTGGGCATGGAGAACTACATCGCCGCCCGGCCGGATGTGTTCTTCACGGGCCGCGATGGCTCGATGCGCTCCAACCGCATGTTCTGCCAACTGGCCGGGCAATACGCGGTGGACCTGTTTATCGGCGCCACCTTGCAAGTGGACGGCGATGGCCATTCCTCCACCGTGACCCGTGGCCGCCTCGCCGGTTTCGGTGGCGCACCGAACATGGGCCACGACCCGCGCGGCCGTCGCCATGGCACGCCCGCCTGGCTGGATATGCGCCACGACGACGCCCCGGAAGCGCTGCTCGAACGCGGCAAAAAACTCGTGGTGCAAATGGTCGAGACCTTCCAGGAAGGCGGCAAACCGACCTTCGTCGACACCTTAGACGCGGTCGAGGTCGCCCGCAAAAGCGGCATGCCCCTGGCGCCAATCATGATCTACGGCGACGACGTTACCCACTTGCTCACCGAAGAAGGCATCGCCTATCTGTACAAGGCGCGTTCCCTGGAAGAACGCCAGGCGATGATCGCTGCCGTCGCCGGCGTCACCGCCATCGGCCTGCGCCACAACCCCAAGGACACCGCGCGCATGCGCCGCGAGGGCCTGATCGCCTTGCCCGAAGACCTCGACATCCGCCGCACCGACGCCACCCGCGAGCTGTTGGCCGCCAAGAGCGTGGCCGACCTGGTGGACTGGTCCGGTGGCCTGTACAACCCGCCCGCCAAGTTCAGGAGCTGGTAAATGCGCGCCCTCAAACTGCATGAATTGACCCTCGCCGAACGCCTGGCGGACATGGCCGTGGATGCGCTGATCGATGAAGCGGACCTGTCACCCAAACCCGCCCTGGTCGACCGTCGCGGCAACGGCGCGCATAGCGATTTACACCTGGGCCTGATGCACGCTTCGGCGTTGTCGCTGTGGCCGATGTTCAAGGCAATGGCCGAAGCGGCGCTCGATATCGGCGAGATCGGTTTGCCGCTGCGCGAAGCCCTTGGGCGCATTGGCCGTGAAGGCGAGCAAGCGATGCTCGTCACCACGAACGGCGTGAACACCCATCGCGGCGCGATCTGGGCCTTGGGCTTGCTCACCGCCGCCGCCGCCCTGGCTCCCCGCGATATCACCCTGAACGCCGCCCGGCTGGCCTTGCTCAACGACCGTTATGCGCCGCAACCGCTGAGCCACGGCGCCCAGGTTGCCCAACGCTACGGCGCACGCGGTGCCCGCGAAGAAGCCCAGCTGGGCTTCCCTTCGGTGACGCAACGCGGCCTGCCGCAATTGCGTAAAAGCCGCCAGCAAAACATCGGCGAGCAGAACGCCCGCCTGGATGCCTTGCTCGCGATCATGACTGAGCTGGCCGACACCTGCGTGCTCTACCGCGCTGGCCCCGAAGGCATCGCTGCCATGCAACGCGGCGCCCAAGCCGTGCTGGATGCCGGCGGCAGCGCCACCCTGGCCGGTCGCCGCCAACTGCACGAACTGGACAACCAACTGTTGGCGCTGAATGCCTCCCCCGGTGGCGCCGCCGACCTGTTGGCCGCCTGCCTGTTTATCGACCGCCTCGACGGAGCGTTGTGATGGAAACCTTATCCTTTGAATTCCCCGCCGGGCAGCCGCCAAAGGGCCGTGCGCTGGTGGGGTGTGTCGGTTCGGGCGACCTGGAAGTGCTGTTGGAACCGGGCACGCCGGGCACGCTGACGATTCAAGTGCAGACCTCGGTGAACGGTGCGGAGCAACGTTGGCAGCACCTGTTCGAACGTATCTTTCAAGAACAGACGCCACCGGCCTTGAAGATCGATATCCACGATTTCGGCGCGACACCCGGCGTGGTGCGCTTGCGCCTGGAGCAGGGTTTCGAGGAGATGGGCCATGACTGACTTGCTGACCAAACACAGCTTCGTCGAACTGGGAGCGCGGCAGCGGGCCAAGGCCTTGTTGGATGCTGGTTCCTACCGCGAGCTGATCGACCCGTTCCAGCGCGTCATGTCGCCGTGGCTCAGTCGCCAGGGTGTGGTGCCGCAAGCAGATGACGGCGTGGTGATCGCCAAGGGCAGCATCGATGGCAAGCCCGTGGTAATCGCGGCGATCGAAGGCAACTTCCAGGGCGGCAGCCTCGGTGAAGTCGGCGGTGCAAAAATCGCCGGTGCGTTGGAGCTGGCGGCCGAAGACAATCGCAAGGGCATTCCCACCCGCGCCGTATTGCTGCTGGAAACCGGTGGCGTGCGTTTGCAGGAGGCCAACCTTGGGCTGGCGGCGATTGCCGATATTCACGCGGCAATTGTCGACCTGCGCCAATACCAGCCGGTGATCGGCGTGGTGGCGGGCAGCGTCGGCTGTTTTGGCGGTATGTCCATCGCCGCTGGGTTGTGCAGTTACCTCGTGGTGACCCGTGAAGCCCGCGTGGGCTTGAACGGCCCGCAGGTGATCGAGCAGGAGGCCGGCCTTGAAGAGTACGACTCCCGCGACCGGCCATTCATTTGGAGCCTGACCGGCGGCGAACAACGTTTCAACAGTGGCCTGGCCGACCGTTATGTGGCCGACGACGTCGCCGATATCCAGCAGACCGTCAGCGCCCTGTTGCGACAGGGTCTGCCGGAACAACAACGCAGCCGTCAGACCGAGCACTACCTGGCCCGTCTCGCCGAACTGGACGCCACGCCACAAATCGACCCAGCGACGGTGCGTGCGCTGTACCAAGGAGAACGCTCATGAGAGGGCAGCAGTGGTTCAACGCGTTGAGTGCCGGTGCAACAACCGTTGAGGGTTTGCCGGAGTCCTTGAAAGTCGCCGACGGCGTAGTGGGCGAACAACCGGCGCGCTTTATTGCGGTGGTCACCGACCCGAACAATCGCTTTCCCCGCGCCCGTAACGGCGAAGTCGGTTTGCTGGAAGGCTGGGGCATCGCGAAGGCCGTGGATGAGGCCATCGCCCGTGGCGACAAGCGCCCGCTGATCGCCATCGTCGATGTGCCGAGCCAAGCCTATGGCCGTCGCGAAGAAGCCCTCGGCATTCATCAAGCCCTGGCCGCCGCTGCCGACAGTTATGCCCGTGCCCGCCTGGCCGGGCATCCGGTGATCGCGCTGTTGGTGGGCAAGGCCATGTCGGGTGCATTCCTTGCCCACGGTTACCAGGCCAACCGCCTGATCGCCTTGCGTGACCCCGGCGTGATGGTGCACGCCATGGGCAAGGCATCGGCAGCACGGGTGACCTTGCGCAGCGTTGAAGAATTGGAAGCCCTGGCCGCCAGCGTGCCGCCGATGGCGTATGACATCGACAGCTATGGGAGCCTCGGTTTGCTGTGGGAAACCTTGTCGATCAGCCAGATCGAACAGCCCACGGCGGAAGATGTGGCGCGGGTCAACGATTGCCTGGTGAGTGCGATCAAGGATGTCGCCACGTCGGACTTGAGCGGCCGCCTCGGTGCGACCAATCGCGCTGCCTCCAGCCATGTGCGCCAACTGCTGCGGGAGCAATGGTGAACGCCCACGATTTGCTCTGGGGCATGACCCCGGCGCATCTGCCTGCCGACGCTCCGGCGTGGGCGGTGGACGCCCTGGGCGCGGTGGTGGTGCGTCGCGCCATCGTGGCCTCGGGTTGGGTCGCCGTGGGCCTGCGGGGACGTTCCCGTGAGCAGCGCCTGGCGGCGGTGATGCCGATGAGTGCTGTGCAACGTCGCGTTGTACCGGAGGCATTGTGCGACGTCGTTTCGCCACGGGACTTACCCGCGTTGCAGGCACTCGATCAACTGCGGCCGGTGCTGGCGCCGTTGAGCTGGGGCGTCACTGGCAGTGCGGGTTTCGAACTGGCCACCAGCATTGAAGTGCTGCATGCGCAAAGTGATCTGGATTTGATTCTGCGCACGCCCGAGCCACTGGCTCGCAATGACGCCCGCGACCTGCTGGCCACCCTGGACCACGCCGCGTGCGCCGTGGACATGCAGCTGCAAACCCCTTTCGGCGCCGTCGCCCTGCGCGAATGGGCTGGTGGCTCACGGCGGGTGCTGCTGAAAACCGCCAGCGGTGCGCACCTGGTGCTCGACCCTTGGCAGGCCGTGGCATGAGCAGTCTTCTGGTGTTTCCGGGGCAGGGCGCCCAGCGACCAGGCATGCTCAAGGCGTTGCCGGCGCCGGTGTTGGAAGAGGCCAGTGACGCCTTGGGTGAAGACGCCCGCGCGTTGGATTCGGCCGAGGCCTTGGCCAATACCCGTGCCGTTCAGCTGTGCCTGTTGATCGCTGGCGTGGCCCACGCCCGCTTGCTGCAACACACGCCGGATTACGTCGCGGGCCTGTCCATCGGCGCCTACCCGGCGGCGGTCATCGCCGGCGCCCTCGACTTCGCCGATGCGCTCAAACTGGTCAGCCTGCGCGGCGAACTGATGCAAAACGCTTATCCACAGGGCTACGGCATGACGGCGATCATCGGCGCGGAGTTATCCACCGTCGAAACGCTGCTGGCCGACATCCACAGCCCGCAAACCCCGGTGTACCTGGCCAATATCAACGCCGATAACCAAACCGTGATCGCCGGCAGCGACGCTGCGATGCAGCTCGTCGCTCAACGCATCAAGGGCAATGGCATCGCCAAGCGCCTGGCCGTCAGCGTGCCGTCCCATTGCGCATTGCTGGAACAACCGGCCCAGGCCCTGGCCGAGGCGTTCGTTGCGCTTAAGGCGCCGCGCATCACCTACCTGAGCAGCACCCGTGCGCGACCTATCCACAACCCGGAACAATTGCGCGACGACCTGGCCTTCAACATGTGCCGCATCGTCGACTGGCGCGGCACCGTGCAAAGCGCCTACGAGCGCGGCGTGCGCCTGCAAATCGAACTGCCCCCCGGCGCCGTGCTCACTGGCCTGTCACGCCGCGTGTTTGAACAAGGCACGGTGATCGCCTGCGAAGGCGCGCGCCTGGATACGTTGCAGGCCCTGCTGCAAGAGGAGGAGCGCCGCCACCGATAAAGCACCACCCAAGGCTTTCGAAGCACAACAACAACAATTTCGATCGAGCACTTTGAGGACAACAACAATGATTATCTACGGTGTGGCATTGCTGGCGATCTGCACGCTTGCGGGCGTGATCATGGGCGACATGCTCGGCGTGTTGCTGGGCGTCAAATCCAACGTGGGCGGGGTGGGCATCGCAATGATCCTGCTGATCTGCGCACGCTTGTGGATGCAAAAACGCGGCGGCATGACCAAGGACTGCGAGATGGGCGTCGGCTTCTGGGGCGCCATGTACATCCCGGTTGTCGTGGCGATGGCCGCGCAACAGAACGTCGTGACCGCCTTGCACGGCGGCCCGGTGGCGGTACTGGCGGCCATCGGTTCGGTGGTGGTCTGCGGCTGCACCATTGCCCTGATCAGCCGCACCCATAAGGGTGAACCGTTGCCCGCCGAAGAACCGCTGATCGTTCCAGTGGGAGGCCGCTGATATGTGGGATCTCATCGAGAAAGGCCTGGAACATAACGGCTTGATCACCGCGTTCGCCTTCGTTGGCGTGGTGATGTGGATTTCCGTGGTGCTGTCCAAGCGCCTCACGTTCGGACGCATTCATGGCTCGGCGATTGCCATCGTCATCGGCCTGGTACTGGCCTGGGTCGGCGGTACGATTACCGGCGGGCAAAAAGGCCTGGCCGACCTGGCGCTGTTCTCCGGCATTGGCTTGATGGGCGGCGCGATGCTGCGGGATTTCGCGATTGTCGCCACGGCGTTCGAAGTGCAAGCCACCGAAGCGCGTAAGGCCGGGATGATCGGCGTGGTTGCACTGCTGCTGGGCACCATCCTGCCGTTTATCGTCGGCGCGAGCATGGCCTGGGCGTTTGGCTATCGCGATGCGGTCAGCATGACCACCATCGGCGCGGGCGCGGTGACCTACATCGTTGGCCCGGTAACCGGTGCAGCGATCGGCGCGACCTCGGATGTGATGGCGTTGTCGATTGCCACGGGGTTGATCAAGGCGATCCTGGTGATGGTCGGCACGCCGGTGGCGGCGCGTTGGATGGGGTTGGATAACCCGCGTTCGGCGATGGTGTTTGGTGGGTTGGCTGGCACCGTCAGCGGTGTGACCGCAGGCTTGGCGGCGACGGATCGGCGGTTGGTGCCGTATGGGGCGTTGACGGCGACGTTCCATACCGGGCTGGGGTGCTTGCTTGGGCCTTCGTTGTTGTACTTCGTTGTGCGGGGGTTGGTCGGCTGATTTTTGTTGTCCTTTAGGGCCTCATTCGGGGGCAAGCCCCCTCCCACAGTTGACCGGGTTCCAGCATGAGAATGCGGTCGAATGTGGGAGGGGGCTTGCCCCCGATGGCGGTCTCAAACCTGCCGATTGGCATACATCCGACACTCCGCCAACAACGCCAGCAAGTTCGGGTCACGCTCCTTGGCCTTCAGGAACACCACCCCGATATGCTGCTGCAACCGATACCTGGGTTGCAGCGGTATCAGCTTCACGCGGTTCTCATACACCGCCGCAATCCGCCCCGGCAGCAACGCATAACCCACCCCTGAACTGACCATGCTCAACAGCGTGAAGATGTCGTTCACCTGCATCGCCACCTTCGGCTCGAACCCCGCCTGCTTGAACACACGGTTGCCATCCTGGTGCGTCGCGAAGCCTTGGGTGAGGGTGATGAACGTCGCGTCGCGCACATCCGCCAGGTCGATTTGCTGGTCGCGGTCGAACGGTGAATCCGCCGGGGTGGCGAGGAAGATATCGTCGGTGAACAGCGCGATTTGCTCGCAATCGGGGTCGTTGACCTGTTCATCCAGGGAGATGAGGACCGCGTCCACTTCCATGTTCTTGAGCTTGTAGAGCAGGTCGAAGTTGGAGCCCAGGATCAGGTCGATATTGAGTTCGCTGCGGCGGATTTTCAGGCCCATGATCAGTTGCGGCACGGTCTTCACCGTCAGCGAATACAACGAGCCCAGCTTGAAACGCTCGGCGGAAAACCCGGCGGCTTCGCGGGTGAGGCGCACGCTGTCGACCACATCGGCCACCAGTTTCTGTGCGCGTTCCTCCAGGACGTAGGCGCTCTCCAGCGGCGTGAGGTTGCGCCCTTCGTGTTTGAACAATGGGCAGCGCAGGGCGTTTTCCAGGGAGTGGATGGCGCGATGCACGCTGACATTGCTGGTTTGCAGCTCGGCCGCCGCGCGGGCCAGGTTGCCGGTGCGCATGAACGCCAGGAAGATTTCCAGCTTCTTGAGGGTGAACTCTTCATCGATCAGCATGGCGGTGGCTCTTATTCGAATGCCGTCGATTGTGCCCCTAAAACCAGTTCACTCCCAGCCACGCGCTGCACAGGCCCAGCACCACGCCGAGGATGATCAGCCAAATAGCGTTGAGTCGCGTGTAATACACCACGGCGGCACTGGCCAGGGTGAGCACCAGGCTGGTGACGCTGCTTTCCAGGCTGTTCATCAGGATGTAGGTGGCGGCGAGGATCAGGCCGATGGAGATCGGCAGCAAGCTGCGTTTGACCCGCTGCACCCACGGCGTGTCGGTATGACGCTCCAGCCAGCCGGCCCCGACGTAGGTGAGCACCGCGCACGGCACCAGCTTGGCCATCAGCGCCACCAGTGCACCGGCCAGGCCGGCGGCTTGTTGGCCGATAAACACCAGCAACATGCCGTTCGGGCCGGGCAGGGCCTGGGACAGGGCGAAGAACGCCACGAACTGCGCGTCGCTGAGCCAGTTCATATCATTGACGGAGTAGCGGTGGATATCGCCGATGGCAACCATGTTGCCGCCAATCGACATCAGCGACCACAGCGCGCATTGGAGCATCAGGTGCAGGAGGGTGGCTTGCATCAGCGCGCCTCCTTTGGCTTATCGATGAAGCCCAGGGCCAGGGAGCTGGGGATGCAGATCAGCAACACCATCCACAGCGGCAGCACCAGAATCGCCATCAGGATGAAGGTCATCAGGAACGCGACATAGTTGGCCGTGGTCCTGGGCATGGCCTTGAGCAGGCGCAGGGTGGTGCCCAGGATCAGGCCGGTGGCAATCGGCATCACCGCGCCGAACACCTGCTGCACCACCTCCAGGCTCCACCAGCGGGTGTAGGCGAAACCGGCAAGCACGGTGATCAGCGAGGGGAACAGATACAGCCCGAACACGGTCACAGCCGCACCCGGCAACCCATGCAGGCGCCTGCCATAGATGATGCCGACGTTGGCAATGTTGGGTCCCGGAAAGAACTGGCCGGTGCTGAGCAACTCGTTGAACCCCTGCTCGCTGACCCACTGCCTGCGGTCGACCATCATCTGCCGCGCCCACGGCATCACGCCGCCAAAGCCGAACAGGCCGACCATGGCGAAGTTGTAAAACAACTGCCATAGGCTGGGGGACGGCGGGGTGGGTTCAAGCTCGGGCATGGGGGCGTTCCGGGGCGACGGCGGGGGTGACAATCATCGTTTGCGCGGTGGCGTTTGGGCAAATGAAGAAAAGCCGGTTACCTGCATGCCCGTCGCAGGCGTCAGAATGCACATACGGTAATTCGAGGTGAAGGGAAGATGTATCACGGAGAACGGTTCAACGCCTGGAGCCATTTGCTCGGGGCCGTCGCGGCCTGTGCGGGCGCGGTTTGGATGTTGGTGGTGGCGAGCCTGGACGGCAGCCCCTGGAAGATCGTCAGCGTGGCGATCTATGGCTTTACCTTGATGGTGCTGTACAGCGCGTCCACCGTGTACCACAGCGTGCGGGGGCGGCGAAAAGAGATCATGCAGAAGGTCGATCACTTTTCGATCTACCTGTTGATCGCCGGCAGCTACACGCCGTTTTGCCTGGTGACCTTGCGCGGCCCGTGGGGCTGGACGCTGTTCGGGATCGTGTGGGGGCTGGCGGTGATCGGGATTTTGCAGGAGATCAAGCCGCGTTCCGAAGCGCGGATTCTGTCCATCGTGATCTACGCAGTGATGGGCTGGATCGTGCTGGTGGCGGTCAAGCCGCTGATCGCCGCGTTGGGCACGGCGGGGTTCACCTGGCTGGCGTCGGGCGGGGTGTTGTACACCGTGGGCATCATCTTTTTTGCCCTGGAGGATCGCCTGCGGCATTCCCATGGGATCTGGCATTTGTTTGTGATTGGCGGGAGTTTGCTGCATTTTGTGGCGATTATGCGCTACGTGCTGTAACAGCCAATGAGGTCAAAAATGTGGAAGGGGCTTGTGTGGGAGGGGGCTTGCCCCCGATTGCAGTGGGTCAGCTACAGATAAGCCAGCTGATCCACCGCCATCGGGGGCAAGTCGAATCGTCGCACCGCCCCTCCCACATTTTTGACCTCATTGTGATTACTACAAGCGTTCCAATAGCGCCTGTGCACGCTGCCCGAAAATCTCCAGCAACTTGGCCAACATATGCGGCGGCGGTTCATCCGCTCGCGTCAACGCATACAACGTGATCGGCAACGGCGGCGTAAGCGTGCGGATGCAGGTGCTGGTCGTGGATGCACCGAGCGCCGTGAACGGGTCGATCACCGTAAGGCCCGCCCCGGATTCCACCATGGCCCGGGCCAGGGAATACGTCTGCACCGAGATCGTCACCCGAGGCGCTGGGTCGACGTTTTCCAGGTAGCTGTCGAGCTTGGTCGCCAAGGGGTCGGCGCTGGAAAGACCAATCAACGGCGCGCCTGCCAGGTCGGCCAGGGCCAGTGGCTTGCTCATTTCTGCGTCGGGCCAATAACCCTTTGAGGCCAGGGCCACCAGCACACCGTTGGCCAACACTTGGGTGGTCAACCCCGGATGGCCGGAGAAATTCAGCGTCAGCGCCAGGTCTATCTCGCGCATCAATAGCTTCTGCACCAACTCGCGGCTATGGTCGCTGGACAGCTCGCAGGCCATGTCCGGGTAATCGCGCTTCCATTCCAGGATCGCCGGTGGCAGCAGCGACAGCGCCAGTGCCGGGATTGCGCCGATGCGCACGCTCTGGCCCGGCTCGCGGCGCAGGCTCTTGGCCAGGCGCCGCACACCTTGCAGGCTCTCGGTGACTTTCTCCACTTCGCTTTCCAGCGCCAGGGCTTCCGGCGTGGGCTGTAATTTGCCGCGCACCCGCAGGAACAGCGGGAAGCCCAGCTGCAACTCGGCGTGCTGCAACACTTTGGTCACCGCCGGTTGCGACACGTGCAGCAACTGCGCGGCGGCGCTGACGGAGCCGGTCTGGCGGATAGCCTGGAAGATTTCGATATGACGCAGGCGCATGGCAAGTCCATAACCTTTGTTTATAGGTGATCCATCTTTATTCATTGTCGCCGGCCTGTCACCTGCCCCTAGGCTTGAGGCCTGTTCATTCAATGACTGGGGGGCCGGGATGGCCAAGCAGGTTTGCATCATTGGCGGTGGGGTTATCGGTTTGGCCAGTGCGTATGCGTTGGTACGGGCCGGCCATGAGGTGACGCTGATCGACGCCCGCGACAGCCTGGGCAGTGAAACCAGCTTTGCCAACGGTGGGCAACTGTCCTATCGCTATGTCGCTCCGCTGGCGGATGCCGGTGTGCCGCTGCAAGCCATCGGCTGGCTGCTGCGCGGTGACTCGCCGCTCAAGCTGCGCCCGCGCCTGGACCCTCAACAGTGGCGCTGGATGGCCGCGTTCCTCGGCGCGTGCCGGGGCTCGGTGAACAAACGCAATGCCGCGCACTTGCTGCGCCTGGCGTCCCTGAGCCAGACCACGTTGCAGCAATGGCGCGTGGATGATCGCCTGGACGGTTTCCACTGGCGGCGCAACGGCAAGCTGGTGACCTTCCGCGATGCCAACTCCTTTGAACATGCCCGTAGCAAAGTCACCGATATCCTGCAGCAACAGGTGCTGTCAGCGGTGGACTGCGCACGCTTGGAGCCAGCGTTGGGGAGCGGCGGTTTTGTCGGGGGGATCTATA
This sequence comes from Pseudomonas nabeulensis, assembly GCF_004682045.1. Classification (GTDB taxonomy): domain Bacteria; phylum Pseudomonadota; class Gammaproteobacteria; order Pseudomonadales; family Pseudomonadaceae; genus Aquipseudomonas; species Aquipseudomonas nabeulensis. The sequence goes on along the minus strand of NZ_QUZT01000002.1, from coordinate 169,816 downwards.
CGCCGAACGAGGAAGTGGCCGATTGTCATGCCTTCTGCCAGCGCCTGGCGGCGCGGCTGGAAGCGTCCGGGCGCTGCCGTCTTTTGCTGGGGCGCAAGGTGACCGGTATTCGCCACGCCGCCGGCGCCGTGCAGGCCATCGAGTTGGGTGACGAAGTGATGCCGGTGGATAACCTGGTGTTGGCGGCCGGCTATCGCAGCGCCGAGCTGGGCGTGTCGTTGCCGCTGTATCCGCTCAAGGGCTACAGCCTCAGCGTGCCGATTGGCGCGCAGCATCAGGCGCCGAACGTGAGCATCACCGACTACGACCGCAAGATCGTCTACGCCCGTATCGGCGAACAACTGCGAGTGGCGGCGATGGTGGATATCGTCGGCTTCGACGCAGGCCTGGAGCCCAAGCGCCTGGCGCTGATGAAACGCCAGGCGCTGGAGACGTTTCCGAATGCCGGCGACTACGCCCACGCGGTGGAATGGGCCGGCATGCGCCCGGCCACCCCCACCGGCGTGCCGCTGATTGGCGCCAGTGTCTACCGCAACCTGTGGCTGAACCTGGGCCACGGCGCCCTGGGCTTTACCCTAGCCTGCGGCAGCGGCCAATTGCTCGCCGAACTGATCGGCCAGCACACCCCTTCCATTGATATGCAGGGCCTGGCGCCCCGCGCTGCATAAGGATGCACCGATGACCATCACCCGAATCAGCAGCAATGAGCGTCTTTCCGGCGCCGCCACGTTCAAGGACCTGGTGTTCCTCTCGGGCCAAGTGCCGGGCGACGGCCAGGACGTGGCCACCCAGACTCAGGAAGTGCTGGCCAAGATCGACGCGCTGCTGGCCCAGGCCGGCAGCGACAAGGACCACCTGCTCAACGCGACGATTTACCTGAAAGACATCGCCGACGGTTTTGCGCCGATGAACGAGGTATGGTCCGCCTGGCTGTCACCGGGCATGGCGCCCACCCGCACCACCCTGCAAGCAGAGCTGGCGCGCCCAAGCGTGCTGGTGGAAATCAGCGTGATCGCTGTACGTAAATAACCAAAAAACCAACGGAGAATAACAATGAAAAAAATCCTGTTGACCGGCTGCACCCTGGGGCTTTTGTTGGGCGGGCAGGCGTATGCCAATGAAGCGCCGCTGGACGGTGCGCTGGCCAAGATCGCCAACGCCAAGTCCATCACCTTGGGCTATCGCGATGCATCGGTGCCGTTTTCCTACGTGGGGGATAACAGTGGCAAGCCCATGGGCTATTCGGTGGAGCTGGCGAACAAGATCGTCGAGCGTATCCAGCAAAAAACCGGGGTGGCCAACCTCAATGTGAAGTACAACCTGGTGACCTCCCAGACGCGTATTCCGTTGGTACAGAACGGCACCGTCGATCTGGAATGCGGCTCCACCGGGGTGACCGCCGAGCGGCAAAAGCAGGTGGCGTTTTCCTACGGCTTCATCTACGTGAAGGGCCAGTTGTTGACCGCCAAAGACAGCGGTATCAAAGGCTTTGGTGACCTCAAGGGCAGGAACGTCGTGACCACCGCCGGCACCACCAACGAACGTTTCCTCAAGAGCTACAACGCCGAGCACAAGACCAATATGTTCGTGATCAGCGCCAAGGACCACGGCGAAGCGTTCAAGATGCTCGAGACCGGCCGCGCGGCGGCGTTCTACATGGACGACGCGTTGCTTTACGGCGAGCGCGCCAAGGCCAAGGACCCGCACAACTGGGTCGTGGTGGGTGAAGAGCAATCGCGGGAGATCTACAGCTGCATGGTGCGCAAGGACGACCCGCAGTTTCTCGCCGTGGTCAACGAGACACTGGGTGACCTGTACCGCAGCGGCGAGATCAACGGGATTTACCAGCGCTGGTTCGAACAGCCAATTCCGCCGAAGGGCTTGAACCTGGAATTCCCGATGACCAGCGAGTTGAAGGCGATCATTGCCAAGCCGGTGAGTGATCCGGTGGAGTAGTTGCCTGGTAATACAATCTAAATGTGGGAGGGGGCTTGCCCCCGATAGCGGTGTGTCAGCTACAGATAAGTTGGCTGATCCACCGCAATCGGGGGCAAGCCCCCTCCCACATTTTTGATTGGGTTTGCAGCCCTAGGTTAGAAATCGCCCCACAACTGTTGCGCGACCGCCAGCGCCACCACTGGCGCCGTTTCGGTACGAAGCACCCGCGGCCCCAGGCGTGCCGCGTGGTAGCCGCCAGCTTGGGCGGTCTGGACTTCACCTTCAGTCAACCCACCCTCCGGCCCAATCAAAAACGCCAGGCTCGCAGGCTTGGCATGGCTCACCATCGGCTCCGCCACCGGGTGCAGCACCAGCTTCAAATCCGCCTCGGTCTGCTTCAACCAATCCGCCAGTAACAGTGGCGGATGAATCACCGGCACTGTCGAACGCCCGCATTGCTCGCAGGCGCTGATCGCCACCTGGCGCCAGTGCAGCAGGCGCTTGTCGGCGCGTTCGTCCTTGAGGCGCACTTCGCAGCGGTCGCTGAAAATCGGCGTGATGGCGTTGACGCCCAGCTCAGTGGCTTTCTGGATCGCCCAATCCATGCGCTCGCCACGGGACAGGCCCTGGCCGAGATGGATATGCAGGGGCGATTCAGCCTGGCCCGGGAAGCTTTCGGTGAGTTGCACGGTGACGCGCTTCTTGCCGACCTCCAGCAGGCTGCCCAGGAACTCCGTGCCTGAGCCGTCGAACAGCTGCACGGCGTCACCTTCGCCCATGCGCAGTACGCGGCTGATGTAGTGCGCCTGGGCTTCGGGCAATTCGTGCTCGCCGAGGCTCAGCGGGGTGTCGGTGAAAAAACGGGACAGTCTCATTTCTGTTCTCTGGAAAAGGTGTGCAGGCCATCAGCCCGGATCGCGAAAGCCTGGGTGGAAATCCTTCGGCACGGCGACGCTGACTTTACTGTTGGTGGCGATATCGATGCCTTCGCTGGCCACTTCGGCGAGGAAGTCGATCTGCTCTGGCGTGATCACATAAGGCGGCAGGAAATACACCACGCTGCCCAGTGGCCGCAACAGTGCGCCGCGTTCCAGGGCGTGCTCGAACACCTTCAAGCCACGACGTTCCTGCCACGGGTAGGCGGCCTTGGTGGCTTTGTCCTGCACCATCTCGATGGCCAGCACCATGCCGGTCTGGCGCACTTCCGAGACGTGGGGGTGGTCCACCAGGTGTGCGGTCGAGGTGGCCATGCGCTGGGCCAGGGCCTTGTTGTTCTCGATGACGTTGTCTTCTTCGAAGATATCCAGGGTCGCCAACGCCGCGGCGCACGCCAGCGGGTTGCCGGTGTAGCTGTGGGAGTGCAGGAAGGCGCGCAGGGTGGGGTAGTCGTCGTAGAAGGCGTCGTACACGTCATCGGTGGTGACCACGGCCGCCAACGGCAGGTAGCCGCCGGTAAGGGCTTTGGACAGGCACAGGAAGTCCGGGCGGATGCCGGCCTGTTCACAGGCGAACATCGTGCCGGTACGGCCGAAGCCTACGGCGATTTCGTCGTGGATCAGGTGCACGCCGTAGCGGTCGCAGGCTTCACGCAGCAGCTTGAGGTACACCGGGTGGTACATGCGCATGCCGCCGGCGCCCTGGATCAGCGGCTCGATGATCACTGCGGCGACGGTGTCGTGGTTCTCCGCCAGGGTCTGCTCCATGGCCTGGAACATCGTGCGCGAGTGTTCTTCCCAGCTCATGCCTTCGGGGCGCAGGTAGCAATCCGGGCTTGGCACTTTGAGGGTGTCGAGCAGCAACGCCTTGTAGGTTTCGGTAAACAACGGCACATCGCCCACCGACATCGCGGCGATGGTTTCGCCGTGGTAGCTGTTGGTCAGGGTGACGAAGCGTTTCTTGTTCGGCAAGCCGCGGTTGAGCCAGTAGTGAAAGCTCATTTTCAGCGCGACTTCGATACAGGACGAGCCGTTGTCGGCGTAGAAGCAGCGGGTCAGGCCTTCGGGTGTCATCTGAACCAGGCGCTCGGACAGCTCGATCACCGGCTGGTGGCTGAAACCGGCGAGGATCACGTGTTCCAGTTGGTCCACCTGGTCCTTGATGCGCTGGTTGATGCGCGGGTTGGCGTGGCCGAACACGTTGACCCACCAGGAACTGACGGCGTCGAGGTAGCGCTTGCCTTCGAAGTCTTCCAGCCAGATGCCTTCCCCGCGCTTGATCGGGACCAGTGGCAGTTGCTGGTGGTCTTTCATCTGGGTGCAGGGATGCCACAGCACGGCGAGGTCGCGTTGCATCCACTGGTTGTTCAGGCCCATCGGTGATCTCCTCGAAGCGGTCCTGCGTCGCGCGCAGGTAAAACAATCGCGCAAGCCTATGCAATGGGCGGCGGTGTCACAAGTCATTACACGTGAATTGAAGGTAAACGTAGGACGGTCTGTCACGTTTCTTGGGAATAGTCTTAATTCTTCGTTAACGTATTCTGCGTAAGCTCCTTATCGTATTTCTCGATATTTCGAAGCAAAAATTTGCGCTTTAATTCGATAGGTAAATCGCTAGTCTTGGCACAGTTCTTACGGGATTTGGGACATGCAGCTACGTAACACATCGGCCCGCTATGGCTGGGTCAGCATTGTTTTGCACTGGGGCGTGGCCCTGGTGGTGTTTGGTTTGTTCGCCCTGGGTTTGTGGATGGTCGGCCTCGACTACTACAGCGCCTGGCGCAAAGAAGCGCCGGACCTGCACAAGAGCATTGGCATTACTTTGTTTGCCGTCATGTTGGTGCGCATTGTCTGGCGCTTGCTTAGCCCGCCACCACCGCCGCTGGCGAGCTACAGCCGCATGACCCGTATCGGTGCCGCGTTTGGCCACGGGTTCCTTTATCTCGGGCTGTTTGCCGTGATGATTGCCGGTTACCTGATTTCCACCGCAGACGGTGTCGGTATCCCGGTGTTTGGCCTGTTTGAGATTCCTGCCGTGGTTTCCGGGCTACCGGACCAGGCAGACAACGCAGGCCTGGTGCACCTGTACCTGGCCTGGGTGTTGGTGGTGTTTGCCGGTTTGCACGGCGTGGCTGCACTGAAACACCACTTCATTGATCGTGATGTGACCCTGCTGCGAATGCTGGGACGCAAAGCCTGATGTTCAACCTCGACTCACAAGGAATAGAAAGTATGTTGAAAAAGACCCTCGCCGCTCTGGCAATCGGTACTGCCCTGCTGTCCGCAGGCCAGGTGATGGCTGCTGACTACAAGATCGACAAAGAAGGCCAGCACGCCTTCATCGACTGGAAGATCAGCCACCTGGGCTACAGCTTCATTCACGGTACGTTCAAGGATTGGGACGGCACGTTCAGCTGGGACGCGGCCAAGCCCGAGGCCAGCAAGATCTCGGTCGACGTGAAAACCGCCAGCCTGTGGTCCAACCACGCCGAGCGTGACAAGCACATCGCCAGCAAAGACTTCCTGGAAGTGGCCAAGTTTGCCGACGCCAAGTTCGTCTCCACTGCCGTTAAACCGACCGGCGAAAAAACCGCTGACGTGACCGGCGACCTGACCCTGCACGGCGTGACCAAGCCGGTGACGTTCAAGGCGACGTTCAACGGTGAAGGCAAGGACCCATGGGGCGGCGAACGTGCTGGCTTCAACGCCACCACCACGCTGAACCTGAACGACTTCGGCATCAAGGGCCCAGGCCCGACGTCCCAGACTGCCGACTTGGACATCTCGCTGGAAGGTGTGAAGCAGAAGTAATTGCTGCCTGGCAATGCGTTCAATGTGGGAGGGGCGGTGCGACGATTCGACTTGCTCCCGATGGCGGTGGGTCAGTAACAGATTTTTTGGCTGACACACTGCTATCGGGGGCAAGTCGAATCGTCGCACCGCCCCTCCCACATTTGATCTGCGTTGACTCAAAAAAAATGCCCCGGCTCGAAAGAGGCGGGGCATTTTTTATGTGACGTTGAAACTCAGCGGTTGCGGGTCAGCAGTGCTGGCTTCTCACCACGAGGACGGCCTGGCAGTTGATCCAACTGCTCGGGTGTCGGGAAGCGATCCGCTTTCGACTCCTTGTGGATGATCTTCGGTGCCGGGCCGCCACGCGGGTTCTGCACGGCTGGCTCGGACGAACGTTGCTGGTCGTCACGGGCCGGGCGGCGGTTGCGCGAGTCTTCGCGACGGGCCTGGCCATCACGTGGCGCGCCATTACGCGGGCCGTTGCGCTTGGCTGGCGCAGTTCCGGTGGTGCCGCCGCTGCTGTTGCGCGGGCCGTTCTGGCGACCGCCTTGAGGTTGGCCGTTACGTGGAGCGCCCGCGCCCTGTGCCGGGGCACCTGGGCGGCGGCCACGGCCTTGGGCCGGCTTGGCCTGAGGCACGTAGTCGACGCGGTTACCGAAGTTATCGATATCGTCGTCGAGGAACTCGTCCGGTGCACGGTCAGCCGCAGCGCGTGGCGGCTGGCTCGGCTGGCGCTGTTCGCGGGCCGGGGTGCCTTCACGGGGCTTCTGCTCACGGGCTGGGCGTTCGCCACGGCCGTTGCTGGCGGATTTTTCCTTGCCCTTGTCTTTGCCTTTGTCGCGGCGACCACCGCCACCACCGCCGCCGTTCGGGCCATCGCCCTTCGGACCGCGTGGGTTGCGCGGGTTACGCACGTCCGGACGTTCGCGCGCTTCTGGCTTCTCGGCCTCCACGGCGCTGGCATCGAAGCCCATCAGGTCGCCGTCGGCGATTTTCTGCTTGGTCATGCGCTCGATGCTTTTCAGCAGTTTTTCTTCGTCCGGTGCAACCAGGGAGATGGCTTCACCCGAACGACCGGCACGGCCGGTACGGCCGATACGGTGCACATAGTCTTCATCGACGTTTGGCAGCTCGAAGTTGACCACGTGTGGCAGTTGGTCGATATCCAGGCCGCGAGCGGCGATATCGGTGGCCACCAGGATACGCACGGTGCCGGCCTTGAAGTCGGCCAGGGCCTTGGTGCGCGCGTTCTGGCTCTTGTTGCCGTGGATGGCAACGGCGGTGAGGCCGTGCTTGTCCAGGTACTCGGCCAGGCGGTTGGCGCCGTGCTTGGTGCGGGTGAACACCAGCACCTGTTCCCACGCACCGTGGGTGATCAGGTGGGCCAGCAGCGCACGCTTGTGGCTGGCTGCCAGGCGGAACACGCGTTGCTCGATACGCTCGACCGTGGTGTTCGGCGGCGTGACTTCGATGCGCTCTGGGTTGTGCAGCAGCTTGCCGGCCAGATTGGTGATGTCTTGGGAGAACGTTGCCGAGAACAGCAGGTTCTGACGTTTGGCCGGCAGGCGCGCGAGGACTTTTTTCACGTCATGGACAAAGCCCATGTCGAGCATGCGGTCGGCTTCGTCCAGCACGAGGATTTCCACGTGGGACAGGTCGACGCTGCCTTGGCCGCACAGGTCGAGCAAGCGACCCGGGCAAGCGACCAGTACGTCCACACCACGGGACATGGCCTGAACCTGTGGGTTCATGCCGACGCCGCCGAAGATGCAGGCACTGACGAACTTCAAGTCGCGGGCATACAGCTTGAAGCTGTCGTGCACCTGGGCGGCGAGTTCGCGGGTGGGGGTCAGGACCAGTACGCGCGGTTGGCGCGGGCCATGACGCTGGGATTTGTCCGGATGACCGTTAGGGAACAACCGCTCCAGGATCGGGAGGGCGAAACCACCGGTTTTACCAGTACCTGTCTGCGCCGCAACCATCAGGTCGCGACCTTGCAACACGGCGGGAATGGCCCGCTGTTGCACCGGAGTAGGCTCGGTATACCCCGCTGCCTCGATGGCGCGGACTAAAGCCTCGGAGAGACCGAGGGAAGCAAAGGACATGAGTAATCCTGTTTTAGTTAGGGCTTGGCCCAAAGGGATAATCTTGCCGGGCGTGAATGACGCTTAGGGGAGCGTTATCCCGTCCGGTCCTGCTGCGTCTGGCGGGCACTCCACCGGCTCGCGCGGGCTGAAAGCTGCGCAGTAGCGGGGTTGGGTGCCTTTTTCAAGACCTCAGCGGCCGGGCGTAAGCCTGGCGGAAAGGCCGGAGTATAACAGAGCAATCACGGCGCGCCGCTTTCCTGCTGCTCAACGGTGTGTCCGGAGGCGTTGCTGACTTGGAATCCGCCGTATTTGGCGCTCAAGGCGACGTAGGCCGGTTCTTGTTTGAAGCGCTTGAGTTCAGCGGCAAAGCGCTGCACCAGCAGGTCCATGCCCGCGCCACGGCGCACCGCAAGAAATTGCTGCTGGCGGCTCACCACCACCGGCGCCTGGCTGACCTTGCCCTCCAGGCCCATCGCCTTGATCACATGCTGGCCCACTCGGCGGTCGGTGATCACCATATCGATGCGCCCCAGCAGCAATTTGCCGAAGTTGGCTTCATGGCTGGGGGCCGGTTCGCGGTTGAACACGGTGGAGTCGCTGAACGGTGCACCATACAAATAGCCCGGCGAGGTGCCGATGGTGAGGCCGCGCAGGTCGTCGAGGGTCTGGGCTGGATGGGGGCGGTCGTTGGCGTAGAACACCACGAACTCCACTTCCGAGAGCGGTTCGCTGGGGTAAAGCAGCAGGGCATCGCGGTCGTGGCTATGGAAAATATCCAGCGCGCCGTCGGCGTGGCCTTGTTCAAGCATGGCCAGGCAGCGCTTCCACGGCAGGAACTGCCACTGCACCTCGACACCCAGGCGCTGGAACACGGTCACCGTGGTTTCGTAGTCCAGCCCGCGCATGGTGCCGTTGTCATCGTAGACATAGGGCGCCCAGGGCTCGGTGACAATGCGCAATTTCTCGCCATAAGCGGCCAGGCTCAGGCAAGTAAAGAGGGCGGCAGTCAACAGCTTCAAAAGGATGGGCATGCCCTGAGGTTACGATGCTCTTTGTTTAAATAGAAGCTCTGGGGCGCGCATTGGCAGGCAAGAGGGGGGCAAATGAAAAGGCCCCCGCATGAGCGAGGGCCTGGGTGCCGCTTGAACTCGCCTCAGCGTGGCAGCTTGAGGTTGTTCCAGATGGCGAGGCTCGGCTCAGCCTGGTTCAGGGTGTAGAAGTGCAACCCTGGCGCGCCGCCTTGCAGCAAGCGTTCGCACATTTCGCTGATGACCTGCTCGCCGAACGCCTGGATGCTCTTGACGTCGTCGCCGTAGGCTTCCAGTTGCTTGCGAATCCAGCGTGGGATTTCTGCGCCGCATGCGTCGGAGAAACGTGCCAACTTGCTGTAGTTGGTGATCGGCATGATGCCCGGCACGATCGGGATGTTGACACCCATGGCCCGCACGCGCTCGACGAAGTAGAAGTAGCTGTCGGCGTTGAAGAAGTACTGGGTGATCGCGCTGTCGGCGCCAGCGTTGGCCTTGCGCACGAAGTTGTGCAGGTCGTCTTCGAAGTTGCGCGCCTGGGGGTGCATCTCCGGGTACGCGGCCACTTCGATATGGAAGTGATCGCCGCTTTCTTCGCGGATGAAGCTCACCAGGTCGTTGGCGTAGCGCAGCTCACCGCTGGCCATGCCCATGCCGGACGGCAGGTCGCCACGCAGGGCGACGATGCGTTTGATGCCGGCTTGCTGGTATTGGGTCAGCAGGCCACGCAGGTCGGCCTTGCTGTCGCCCACACACGACAGGTGCGGGGCGGCGGGAACTTTGACTTGGCTTTCCAGCTGCAACACGGTGTTGATCGTGCGGTCACGGGTCGAGCCGCCGGCGCCGTAGGTGCAGGAGAAGAAGTCGGGGTTGTAGCTGGCCAACTGGGTGGCCGTGGCCATCAGTTTTTCATGCCCAGCATCGGTCTTGGTCGGGAAGAACTCGAAGCTGTAGCGACGGTCTTGGGACATGGTAATACCCTTTGAAACTCGAAACTGGAAGGCTTGTGTGGGAGGGGGCTTGCCCCCGATTGCGGTGTGTCAGTAGATGAATTTGTTGGCTGACACTCTGCCATCGGGGGCAAGCCCCCTCCCACATTTAAAGCCCGCTCCCCTTTAGATAGAGAGCGGGCACAGGCTTATCAGTAGCGGTAAGCGTGCGGCTTGAACGGGCCTTCAACCGTCACGCCGATGTAGTCGGCCTGGGTCTTGGTCAGTTGAGTCACTACGCCGCCGAAGCCGCGGACCATTTCCAGGGCCACTTCTTCGTCGAGTTTCTTCGGCAGTACTTCTACGGTCAGGCGCTCGGCTTTCTGGGCAGGCGACAGGTCGGCGTACTTCTGGTCGAACAGGAAGATCTGTGCCAGGACCTGGTTGGCGAACGAGCCGTCCATGATGCGGCTTGGGTGACCAGTGGCGTTGCCCAGGTTAACCAGACGGCCTTCGGCCAGCAGGATCAGGTAGTCGTCGTTCTGTGGGTCGAAATCACCAGCACCGGTACGGTGAACCTTGTGTACCTGTGGCTTCACTTCTTCCCATGCCCAGTTCTTGCGCATGAAAGCGGTGTCGATCTCGTTGTCGAAGTGGCCGATGTTGCAGACAACAGCGCGCTTCTTCAGGGCCTTGAGCATGTTCGCGTCGCAAACATTCACGTTACCGGTGGTGGTCACGATCAGGTCGATCTTGCCCAGCAGGGCCTTGTCGATGCTCGCTTCGGTGCCGTCGTTCTGACCGTCGATGAACGGCGAAACCACTTCGAAACCGTCCATGCAGGCTTGCATGGCGCAGATCGGGTCAACTTCGGAGACTTTAACGATCATGCCTTCCTGACGCAGGGACTGGGACGAACCCTTGCCCACGTCGCCGTAGCCGATCACCAGGGCTTGCTTGCCCGACAGCAGGTGGTCGGTGCCGCGCTTGATGGCATCGTTCAGGCTGTGACGGCAGCCGTACTTGTTGTCGTTCTTGCTCTTGGTCACCGAGTCGTTGACGTTGATGGCCGGGATTTTCAGCTCGCCCTTGGCCAGCATGTCCAGCAGGCGGTGGACGCCGGTGGTGGTTTCTTCGGTCACGCCGTGGACGCGGTCCAGGATGGCCGGGTATTTCTTGTGCAGCAGCTCGGTCAGGTCGCCGCCGTCGTCGAGGATCATGTTGGCATCCCAAGGCGCGCCATCCTTGAGGATGGTTTGCTCCAGGCACCACTCGTACTCTTCTTCGGTCTCGCCTTTCCAGGCAAATACCGGGATACCGGCGGCGGCGATAGCGGCAGCGGCCTGGTCTTGAGTCGAGAAGATGTTGCAGGACGACCAACGCACTTCGGCACCCAGGGCAACCAGGGTTTCGATCAGCACGGCAGTCTGGATGGTCATGTGGATGCAGCCGAGGATCTTGGCGCCTTTGAGCGGCTGCTCAGCGGCGTACTTGCGGCGCAGACCCATCAGGGCTGGCATTTCGGATTCGGCGATAAAGGTTTCGCGACGGCCCCAGGCGGCGAGGGACATGTCGGCGACTTTGTAGTCGTTGAAATCTGCAGGCGTGTTGACAGCGCTCATGAAGAGCCTCCATTCGTAGTGTGCGAATGGGCGCCGTTGTGCGTTTAGTATCAGGCCAGGGCAACCAGGCCGGACAACGCCCCATCCGAGCCTGACAGGTTGAACCTGCTGCAGCGCCCCTCGGACAGGTGGCGGGAAAACGGTAACAATTGGATATGACCGTTTTGAAACGGCGCCGATTATAGCCGTGTGCGCCGCACTTCCCAAGCCTTTCTGTCGGGTGCATGAAGATCCCTCATGGGCTTGATAGGCAATGGCTCGTAGAGCTTGGGCGCGGCCTCTGCCATGATGTTGCCCATCATTCGGCAAGACGCTTTGGAGTGACCATGAACTTCCACACCCGCAAATGGGTAAAACCTGAAGACCTCAACCCCAACGGCACCCTGTTCGGCGGCAGCCTGTTGCGCTGGATCGACGAAGAAGCGGCGATCTACGCGATTGTCCAGCTGGGCAACCAGCGTGTCGTCACCAAGTACATCTCCGAGATCAACTTCGTCAGCGCCTCGCGCCAGGGCGACATCATCGAACTGGGCATCACCGCCACCGAGTTCGGCCGTACCTCGATCACCCTGACCTGTGAAGTGCGCAACAAGATCACCCGCAAAAGCATCCTCACCGTGGAAAAGATGGTCTTCGTCAACCTGGGTGACGACGGTCTGCCTGCGCCCCATGGCCGTACCGAAATCAAGTACGTCAAAGACCAGTTCCAGGACGACAGCCTCTCCGAGTAATGCACAGCGGTCTGATTTGCTTTGCCAAATCATTCCGTATGGATCTTTCCCAGGCTCTCTCGTCACTCAGGACTACTTCCTGAAGAGAGAGCTGTTGTATGAAAGTGTCCATGTCTCCTGTCCCAATCCGGCCCCTTGCAGCGCCAACCATTGACCTTGAGGTTAAGACTGCGCTGGTCAAGGAGGTGGGGCCTCGAAAGCTGAGCCTTCATCGCCATGGTGATGGGCGAGTGACCGTGACTGCGTCGCCGCCACCACCCGGCCACTTGGTGCTCAGCGGTGGTGGCGCCAAGGGCGTTGCTTTTCCGGGAGTGGTGCAGGCGCTGGAGGACGGCAGGAAACTGCAAGGTGTGAAGGTTATCTCCGGCTCATCCGCCGGGGCGATTTCCGCCACATTGCTTGCCAGTGGCATGGGGGGCAAGGCGTTTGGTGAGCTGTCCAACACGATGGATCTGCCGGGCTTGCTCAACAGCAAAGACCCGGTGACGGCTTGGCTGCAAACAGCAAGCACCAAGCTTGGTCAATTGGCCGGGCGCCTTCCAGGCCCCGCTGGGAATATTTCTCAATTGTTGTTGACCCTGCTGCCACGCTTGCAGACCGAAGCATCCCCCCTGGAAGAGATGATGCGCAACGAATCGCGCAAATCGATCCTGGCCCACATTGCCGACACGCCCAGGGCCAGTCGTCCCGCCGACGTCATGAAAATTGCTGACAGACTAAGTGCCGGAGGGGCGCCGACGTTTCGTGACCTTGAGGTCTTGAGCCGGCATATCCCGGCGATCAAGCAGCTCAACATCACTGGCACGGGCATGTTCGACGGGCGCCCGCAGTTGGTGGTGTTCAATGCCAGCTTGACTCCAGACCTGGATATCGCCCGTGCCGCCCATATCTCGGGTTCGTTGCCGGGGCTGTTCAAGAGCCCGGAAGAACAAGGTCATGGGTTCCAGGCGTCGGCCGAAGTCACGGCGTTCCAGGACGGTGGGTTGCTCGTTAATACGCCGGCGCCTGGTGTAATTGAGCGGTCGTTTGCGCAGAGCCCGCTGAGCCGGCCTGAGTCGCTGGTCGTCAAGTTCGAGTCGGAAAAGGAAAGCCCGAACAAAAGTGGCAACTTTTTCAGTGCCATTGTCGACACCGTCACCGGTACACCGCATTCGGCGGCCGGGGCTTATCAAGAAGAACGACTCAAGGCGTATGCCGACCAGACGGTGACCTTGCCGCTGAACACGGAAAAAGGCGATTTCCGTGGGCTGCTCAATGGCACTGTCAATTTCACCATGAGCCTCGAACAGAAACTGCATCTGCAGGCGCGGGCCCGCCAAACGGTGGCGACGCACTTGGAGGCGCGTAGTGACGCGCGTGAACGTTTTTCGTTTGACTCTGTGGATGCAGCGGTGCTGGCAATGGACGATGAAATGCTCGCCAGTGCGCAGGATGAATTGCGCAAGGACTCGGCCGCAGCAGATGTAATGATGTTTCGCAAGAGCGCGCAACAAGCACTGCTGGCCCTGGACAGTGCGATTGCCGAAGCCAATCAATCCAGCGACGCGCTGGCAATCACGCCGAAGCTGGCTGCTGCGCTGCGAAATCTGGATGCACTCGCTCGTCGGCCGGAACACATTGAGTGGCTGGGGCAGCGCCTCAGCGCGGTAGGGCAACGCAACTTCCAGCAACTGCTGCAGGTGGCGGCCAGGCAGGATAAGGCTGCACCTCTGTCCAAGGTCATGGCCAGCGGCGTCGCTCAAATGAAAAGACGTGACATTGCGGTGAAAGCCGAGAACTTCACGCGGGAGGTGATATATCCATCGCTTTATCGGCCGGGCCAACCGGCGTCCAACGTTGAGTTGTTGCAACGCGTAGCCCGTGATCTGGCCGAGGCCAGCACGCCAGGCGAGTTCAATGCCGCGCTTGACGCCATCGTTCAACACTACACGGCGCGCAATAAGCCGTGGCGCACAGCGTTCAAGTCCACCACCGTTGAGATGGCGAAGGCCTGGCGCATACCGATTTCGTCATCTGGCCATTGAACAGCCATTGTCGCGGCGTGTCGTAGCTACAGGCGCCCCTTGGACTTAGCTGATCATGACCACTCAAGACGACGGCAAGACCCCCAACCTGTCGCAAGAAGAGCAACAGGACGTCGACAAGAACCAGCCGCCCCGCGCGGCGGTGCTGCATGAAATCATCCGCACCCAGGGTGATCAGGAACTTGAACGCAATGTGGCGGCGCTGTGGTGGTCGGCACTGGCTGCTGGCCTGACCATGGGCCTGTCGTTGATGGGCATGGGCCTGCTCAACTCGCGCCTGCCGGACGGTGAGGGCTTCAAGGTGATCGCCAGCTTCGGTTACTGCGCGGGCTTCCTCGCGGTCATCCTGGCGCGCCAGCAATTGTTCACCGAAAACACCCTGACCGCCGTGCTGCCGGTGATGAGCAAGCCCACGCTGGCGAATGCCGGGCGGCTGTTGCGGTTGTGGACGGTGGTGCTGGTAGGCAACTTGTGCGGCACCTTGCTGGTGGCCTACGTAATGTTGCACTTGCCGATCTTCGATACCAAGACTGACCTGGCCTTCCTGGAAATCGGGCGCAAGGTCATGGAGAACGATCCCGGCCAGATGTTCGCCAAGGGCATCGTCTCCGGCTGGATGATCGCCACCATGGTGTGGATGATCCCGTCCATGGAAAGCGCCAAGATGTTCATCATCATCTTGATCACCTACCTGATGGCCTTGGGCGACTTCACCCACATCGTGGTGGGGTCGGCGGAGGTGTCGTACCTGGTGTTTGCCGGCGAGTTGCCGTGGAAGGATTTCTGGCAGGTGTTCGCCGGGCCGACGTTGGCGGGCAATATCATTGGCGGCAGCTTTATCTTCGCCTTGATCAGCCATGCCCAGGTGCGCAGTGAAAGCAGCTTGCCGGGCAAGGCGACTGCGGACCCGAGGCATCCGCAGCAGATCAACAAGGGTCAGTGATGTTCAGATGCGGCCTGGGGCTCGCCCTGGGTCACGCGCTTGACCAGTTTGCCGATGCTCAACCCCTGCAACAGGATCGACGACAACACCACGATATAGGTGATGCTGAGCAGCAGGTCACGTTCAGGGCCCAGCGGCAAGGCCAGCGCCAAGGCTACCGAGACCCCACCGCGCAGCCCGCCCCAGGTCAGGATGCGGATGGTGCCGCGTGGCACCGTGCGCCAGCGGCGTAGCAACAGGATTGCCGGGGCTACGGTCAGCAGGCGCGAGAGCAGGATCGCGACGGCCAACAAACTGGCAGCGAACACGTGCAGCCAGTTGAACGGCAGCAGCAGCAGCTCCATGCCGATCAGTGCAAACAGCAAGGCGTTGAGCATGTCATCGAGCAATTCCCAGAAGCCATCCAGGTAGCGACGGGTCATCTCGTTCATCGCCAGCTTGCGGCCCAGGTTGCCGATGATCAGGCCCGCGACCACCATCGCGATCGGTGCGGAGACGTGCAGTTCCGTCGCCATCGCCGAACCGCCGATGACCAGGGCGAGGGTGAGCATCACTTCAATCTGGTGTTGCTCGATGCTCTTGATCATCAGGTACACCAGGTAGCCGATCAGGCCGCCGAACACCACGCCGCCAATCGCCTCATGGGCGAACAGCATGGCCGTGGCGCCGACGGTCGGTGTCTCGCCCAACTGTGCGATGCCCAGCAATACGGTAAACACCACCACCGCCGTGCCGTCGTTGAACAGCGACTCGCCGACGATGGTGGTTTTCAGGGGTTTGGACGCATTGGCGGTACGCAGTACGCCGAGCACCGCAATCGGGTCGGTGGGCGAGATCAGCGCACCGAACAGCAGGCAGTACAGGAAGCTCACGTGCCAGCCGAACAGGGCAAAGATGTAGTAAGCCAGGCTGCCGATCACTACGGTGGCGATCAATACGCCGAAGGTCGCCAGCAGGCCAATGGGCCAGCGGTAGCTGCGCAGGTCGTTCAGGTTGACGTGCAGGGCGCCTGCGAACAGCAGGAACGAGAGCATCCAGTTCATCAGCAGGTCGCCGAAATCGATCTGGCCGATCAGTTGTTGGATGCGTTCTTCCAAGCCTGGATAGCCGAGAAAACTCAGGCCTTGCAGGATCAGGGAAAACATCAGGGCCGTGACCATCACGCCGATGGTGGGTGGCAGGCCGATAAAGCGGAAGTTCACATACGTGAGCAGGGTGGTCAGGCAAATAAAGGCGGCGACAAGTTCAAGCATCCGGGGTCCTTGGAAGTTGGGTGGCGGGGCGTTAATGGGTGGATGGACCGCTGTTGCGGCGTGATGTTGCAGTGTGGCGCGAAAAACACCCATAGAACCATTCAGGATGTGACCGTTCATAGTGATGGGTGCGGCTTGGTGGTTTTAGTGCTAAAACTCTAATTTCTGTTTTAAAACAAAAAAGGAATCGGTGATGACGGTAGCGTTCTGGTGTGTGTTGATCGCAATTTTCCTGCCTTACCTGTGCACGGGCCTGGCCAAGTTCAGCCAAGGCAAGTTCGGGCCTCGGCAAAACCACGACCCGCGTGCCTTCCTGGAGACCCTCGAGGGGTTCGCCCGGCGTGCGCACAATGCCCAGCTCAACAGTTTTGAAGTCACCCCGGCATTTGCGGCGGCGGTGATTATCGCGCACCTGGCCGGTACGGCTGAATTGGTGACGATCAATGTGCTGGCGGTGCTGTTTATCACCAGTCGCCTGTTGTACATCATTTGCTACGTGGCGGACTGGGCGATCCTGCGTTCGCTGGTGTGGTTTGTGGGGATGGCGTTGATTGCGAGTTTCTTTTTTGTCTCGATCTAAAGGCTGAAATGGATCCTTTGTGGGAGGGGGCTTGCCCCCGATAGCGGCGCATCAGCCAGTACACCTGCAACTGGCACACCGCAATCGGGGGCAAGCCCCCTCCCACATTTGCCCCTCTGTGTCTGTCAGGTACCGGCAGGCGCATCAGGCACGTGAGGCAACGCCGCCCCCTTGGGCCACAGCATCCAGATCTGCCCCTGCTGCTTCATATTCCCCGCCAATTCACCCGCCGCATCACCGGTGCCCCAGAACAGGTCGGCACGCACTTCGCCGGTGATAGCACCGCCCGTGTCTTGTGCGGCGACAGGTCGTGCGATGGGCGAGCCGTCCGGTTTGGTCGTGGACAGCCACAACAGACTGCCCAGCGGAATCACCTTGCGATCCACCGCCACGCTGTAACCTGCGGTCAATGGCACATTCAGCGAACCACGTGGCCCTTCATTGCTGTCGGGGCGGGCGCTGAAGAACACGTAGCTGGGGTTGCTCGCCAGCAGTTCCGGGATGCGTTGCGGGTTGGCCTTGGCCCAGGCGCTGATGGCGCCCATGGTCACGTCTTCTTTCTTCAACTGACCTTGCTCCACCAACCAGCGGCCGATAGGGCGATAGGGGTAACCGTTCTGGTCGCCATAACCCACGCGCAGTTGGCGCCCGCCGGCCAGTTGAATGCGGCCCGAGCCCTGGATCTGCAGGAATTGCAGGTCCATCGGGTCTGTGAGCCAGGCAATCGGCTTGGCCGTGGAGCCTTGGCCGTTGATGGCGCTGGCGTTGTCATAAGGCTTCACCACGCGACCTTCCAGGCGACCGCGCAGGCGCTTGCCCTTGAGTTCGGGGTAGATTGCTTCCAGGTTGACGATGATCAGGTCATCCGGCACGCCATACACCGGCACGTTGGCTTTGGCGGTTTTGGTCAGGCTGCCGGGGTAGACCGGCTCGTAGTAACCGGTGATCAACCCGTTCGGCGTGTTGTCTGCCGAGCGCAAACCGAACACATCCAGGCGCTCCTTGAGAAAACCGCGCACTGCCACGGCATTGCTCGGCACCGCAGCGGCTGCCGCGCAGGTCGCGCCCCAGATCGGGTCGGCCTTGAGGCGCTGGCAGGCGCTGCGCCAAGACTCGAAACCCGCCAGCAAATCACTGTCGGACACGGCGGGCAGTGCTTCCCACGGGGCACTCACATAGGTGGCGACCGCGTGGGGTTTTGAGGTTTCATCTTTGGCAGGCTCTTTACCTGCATCGCAGCCGGCGAGCAGGGCGATCATCGGCAGAGCCCACGCCAATCGGCGGCTCCAGCGTTTTGAAATGGCATTCATACAAACACTTCCTGAAGCGATTGCCCGCGCCGCAGCGCCGTTGGGCAACCCTTATTATTAATAGGGCTATTGGTCTTTGTGGGCGGGGCGAGGATACTGGCCGCCGTTTCCCGTGACCTCGAAGCCACCATGACTTTTAAAAGACTGACCGTTGTATTGCTGGCCTGCCTGACACTGTCCGCCTGTGGCGGCGTCGATCCGAATTCACCCCTGGGCCAGCGCAAGGCGATCTTCAAGCAGATGCTCAAGACCGGCGAAGACCTGGGCGGCATGCTGCGCGGACGCATCCCGTTCGACGGCGCCAAATTCGCCGAAGGCGCGGTCAAGCTGGATGCGTTGTCCCATGAGCCGTGGAAACATTTCCCGAGCGTACGTGAAGAAGACCACACCAGCGCCAAGGATGACGTGTGGCAGCAGCAGGCACGTTTCCAGGAGTTGGCCCGCAACCTTGAGGCGGCCACCGGTGAATTGGTGATCGCCAGTAAAGTGCAGCCTTACTCGGCCAGTTATCTGGGGCCAGCGGTGCAGAAGGTTGAAGATGCCTGCAGCGCTTGCCATAAACAGTTCCGAGACCACTGACCGGGTTTACTGGTCGAGCTCTTCCACGGCGTCCTGCAATTCTTTGCGGGACTGGGCGAGCTTGTCTTTGCGCTTGTTGATCTTCTCGGCGTCGCCCTTTTTCATCGCCTTGTCGAGGTCGGCCTGGCGGCGGCTGACTTCATGCTTGGCGTCGAGCACCTTGTTTTCGCGCTCTTTGCGCAATGACGCATCGGTGCAGTTGGCAGTAACTTCGCTCAGGGCTTTTTCCAGGCCGGCTTGTTGTTCAGCGTTGCCGTGGGCCTTGGCTTGCTCGATCTGAAGGGTGATGGCCTGGCGCTTGGCGGCGCAGCCAGTCAGTTGCGGTGCTTCTTCGGCAGCCAGCAGCGGCGTGGCCATGAAGCTTGCGACGGTCAGCAGGGCAAGAGGGGCTAGAAATTTCATGTGGGGCTCCAAGGTCGCAATCTGATAGCCGGGTCGGGTTCAAAACCCGTCAATGCCGGCCACGTGTAGTGTTTCAGCCAAGGCCTGTACTTGCGGGTCGTGAAAAAAGGCGCTCAATTGCGCCGCACGGCCCGGGCCGATGCCATCAATGGCCAGCCAGCCTTGGGTGTCTCTGGCAACCAGCGTCTGCCAGTCACCTTCCAGGTTGTTACGTGCCGCAGGCGGTACACCCAAGGCTTTGAGCCATTGTGCAAAGGGCCGCTGCCTCGCGCTGTGGAGGCTCTCTAGCACCCGTGCGCGGCTGCGATCACCGAAGCCCTCAATGTTAGCAAGCTCTGCCGGGTCCAGGGTCAACCAATCAAGAAAGCTTGCGATTAGACCGGCCTGGATCAATACGTTCCACGTCTCGCGGCCGATATGGGGCAGCGCCAGCCCTTGGTTGCCACTGAGCCAGGTAAGGCGCGCGAGCAACTGTTCTTCGCAGCCGGGGTCCAGTTGCCAACAGCTCAGGGCGTGAAAGTCATGAGGATCGGGAACGGGCAGGCCAACCCTTGAAGTGGCGCGCAGGACAACTTCGTCCAGCCGAGGAATCACCTGGCCTGCCAGGCTGATGGACACTTGATCGCCAGGGCGGATATCCAGCGCTTGCCAACGCTTCAATGAGCCGACGCTGACGCGGCTGATCTGTCGGTCATCCAGTTGCACCGGCGCCAGTTCGAGCATCGGGGTGATGCGTCCGGTGCGACCGATCTTGAAGTGCACTTTGCGCACCAGCGCCAGCGCCTGGGTGACCGGGTACTTCCAGGCAACCGCCCAGTACGGCGCACTGACCTGCCAACGCTCGGCGGGTGCGCGCGCTGCTTGATGCAACACCACGCCGTCACTGGCGAAGGGCAATGGATGGTTGTACCAAAAGGTGCGCCAATGCGCGGCATCGCCGATGTGCTGGATGGGCTGGCTGTAGCGCTGGCTATCGCTGAAGCCCAGGCGGGCTAGCGTCGCAATGCGTTCGGTAAAAGAGGCCGGACCATCAGGCCAGGCCCAGACAAACAGGCCGATACCCGCAGCATCGGTGTCACTCAGCTGTCGACGGTTCATCAAGCCGGCCACTTTGCTACGGGCATTGAGCCCACCATGGGCGGATTGCACATGGTCATCGAGGCGCCAATACAGTTCACCTTGCAGCACCAGGTCGATGGGTTCGGGCAGTTGCTGGACAATGCCGGGGATCTTGCGCGCAGAGGCTGACCAGTCTTGGCCAAGCGCACCGTCGCCACGGCTGATCACCTGGCCCAACCGGCCCTGGCGATACACCAGGGTCACGGCAACGCCGTCGACCTTGGGCTGGACCCATACATCCTGGCGCGTACCCAGCCAGGTGCCGACGGCCTGCTCATCCAGCAGTTTTTCCAGGCCGGTATGGGCGACGGGGTGAGGCAAAGAGCCTCGCGAAGTCGCCAGCGGATGGTCGGAGGTTGCGATAGGGTGGGGCAGGCATTCGCGCCAGCGGTCAAGGCGCTGTCGGGCCTGATCATAGAGTTCATCGCTGACAGGCGATTGGCCAAGTCGGTGATAACGGTCGTCCCACTGGCTGATGTGCGTGGCCAGGTGATCGACCTGGGCCTGAGGCTCATCGGGACAGTTTTCGGCAGAGACCCAAACGGGTAAAACACAGAGTAAAAAAGCCATCATTCGAAGCATTGTGAGCATCCTTGCCCGGAAAGGGTGCCCAGCCTAAAGGATCCCATTGCCCACAAAAAAGCCCCGACGGCGCGGGGCTTTTTACCGGGTGTTTCTGCTTACTTGAACAGACCGCCCAGGGCTTTCACGGCGTCGTTCTTGTCGGCCTTGGCCTCGGTGGTTTGCTGCTTGGCATCGGCTTTGGCCTGGGTTTCAGCCAATTTGTTGCAACCTTTGTTGACCTGGTCTTGCGCTGCTTTAAAAGCCTTTACGGACAGGGTGTCGTTCTTGGCTTCGGCGGCATCGATCTTGGTTTGCAGGTCCTTGGCGTGTTGCTGGCAGTCGCCGGCGTTGCCGCCGCCCAGTTGGGAGCTCAGGGCGCCACTCAGTGCACTCAGGTCGGTGCCGGAGTGAGCGGGCAGGGCAAACAGGCTGAGCAACAGGGCAGCAGGGGCGAGCGTGGAGATGCGCATGGAAAACCTCAATGTTCGATTGCTTGCGCGCTTATGAATCCCGGGCAGGCGCAATGCAATATCCAAATAAGGTGAAGGGCCCGAGAGGGCGCGGATTCTAGAGGGCCATCATTGGGCCTGCAAGGTTTGGATCCAAAAAACGTGAAGATCATCGCGCAAATGGCCGCGCACTAAAAAGCCCCGCCAGGCGAACCTGACGGGGCTTTGATGTACCGAGAGCGATTACAGGCCGGCGGCAGTGCGCAGGTCGTTGGCGCGGTCGGTTTTTTCCCAGGTGAAGGTGGTGAAGGTATCGTCGCCGACAGTCTTCTGCGCAGGGGTACGACCGAAGTGGCCGTAGGCTGCGGTTTCCTGGTACATCGGGTGCAGCAGGTCGAGCATGGTGGTGATCGCGTAAGGGCGCAGGTCGAAGATCTCACGCACCAGCTTCACGATCTTGTCATCGCTGATCTTGCCGGTGCCGAAGGTATTCAACGAGATCGACGTAGGCTGGGCCACACCGATGGCGTAGGACACCTGGATCTCGCAACGCTCAGCCAGGCCGGCCGCGACAATGTTCTTGGCCACGTAACGACCGGCGTACGCCGCCGAACGGTCAACCTTGGATGGGTCTTTACCCGAGAACGCGCCGCCGCCGTGACGGGCCATGCCGCCGTAGCTGTCGACGATGATCTTGCGACCGGTCAGGCCGCAGTCGCCTACCGGGCCACCGATGATGAACTGGCCAGTCGGGTTGATGTGGAACTGGGTGTCCTTGGTCAGCAGTTCAGCCGGCAGCACGTGCTTGACGATCAGCTCCATCACGCCTTCGCGCAGGTCGGCGTAGGACACGTCCGGGTTGTGCTGGGTCGACAGGACAACGGCGTCGATACCCACCACCTTGCCGCCTTCGTAACGGCAGGTCACCTGGGACTTGGCGTCCGGGCGCAGCCAAGGCAGTTGGCCGGATTTACGGGCCTCGGCCTGACGTTGCACCAGTTGGTGCGAGAAGGTGATCGGTGCTGGCATCAGCACGTCGGTTTCATTGCTGGCGTAGCCGAACATCAAGCCCTGGTCGCCGGCGCCCTGGTCTTCTGGCTTGGCGCGGTCGACACCCTGGTTGATGTCGGGAGACTGCTTGCCGATGATGTTCATCACGCCGCAGGTTGCGCCGTCGAAGCCGACGTCGGAGCTGGTGTAGCCGATGTCGGTGATTACGTCACGAACGATCTGCTCCAGGTCAACCCAGGCGGTGGTGGTCACTTCGCCAGCGATGATCGCTACGCCGGTTTTCACCAGAGTCTCGCAGGCCACGCGGGCGTGCTTGTCTTCAGCAATGATGGCGTCCAGCACCGCGTCAGAAATCTGGTCGGCGATTTTGTCCGGATGCCCTTCAGACACGGACTCGGAGGTGAAAAGGGAGTATTCGCTCATCTCGATGTTTTCCTGATATTTACCGATGGTGAGTGTCGCCAGCCGGTCGCTGAAAATGGCGGACCTGGATCTGGAAACCATTACGTAAGCCTACATAGAGGCTTTCCCCGGGAACGAGTCCCGCAGCGGTGGCCCAACGGGCCAGATCGTCCTGTTCAAAACCCAACCAGAGATCACCGCAGGCCTCCTTGGCCCAATTCTGGTTGTGGCTGCATAAATCTGTAACCAGCAGGCTACCGCCGGGGTGCAGCAGCCCGGCCATTTGCTTGAGGGCGTCGGCGGGGGCGGCGAAATGGTGCAAGACCATATTCAGCACCACGCAATCGGCCTTGATCGGTGTGCCATTGAGCGCGTCAGCCAACTGCAGGTTGACGTTGCCCAATGCCTCGCGCTCACACAGCTGGCGTGCCAGTTCGAGCATCGCCGGGCTGTTGTCCAGCGCCGTGACTTGCGTAAAGCGCCGCGCCAGCTCCGGCAGGAAACCGCCATCCCCAGGGCCGACTTCCAACGCCGTGGCTTCATGACTGAAGCTCAGTTTGTCGAGCAACGCCAGTACGCTGTCGCGGTATTGGGCCAGGCCGGCGATCAGGTCTTGCTGGGCGCGAAACTTCTCGGCGACCCGTGCGAAAAAGTCCTGACTGGCTGCGGCGCGTTGCCCATGAACCTGGCCAATACGCGCCTGCACGTCGGTCGGCAGGCTCAGGCCGTCCACTTCTTCAAGCAGGGCAGCATGCAGCTTGCCGCCGAGCAGGTCGGTGTGGGGCAGGGCGCGGCGGTAGAAAATCGCATTGCCTTCGCGGCGGGTGGCCACCAGGTCGGCCTGGGCCAATACCTTTAAATGGTGGCTCATGCCGGACTGGCCGATGGCGAAGATCTGCGCCAGTTCCAGTACGCCGAAGGAATCGTTGGCCAATGCCCGTAATACGTTCAACCGCAACGGATCGCCAGCGGCCTTGCACAAGGCTGCCAGTTCATCGCCGTCGTCGGGACGCAGGGAGGGCATGGGTAGATTCATAAGGCCAGCAGTC
Organism: Pseudomonas nabeulensis; assembly: GCF_004682045.1. Classification (GTDB taxonomy): domain Bacteria; phylum Pseudomonadota; class Gammaproteobacteria; order Pseudomonadales; family Pseudomonadaceae; genus Aquipseudomonas; species Aquipseudomonas nabeulensis. The sequence continues at coordinate 146,068 of NZ_QUZT01000002.1, read as the reverse complement.
TAGAGACGGGGGGATATCCCTGCAAGGCCAATATCAAAAAGTTTTGATATTGATCGATAAGTGGCGGTTATAAGCAGCCGCTATAACCTTTAGACGAACGAGTGGCCGGTTTCTGCAAGGCAATGGCGCCCAATGCACAGGAAAAACACCCTCAAGTGACTATCTGTCATTGCCCGCAGGCGGTGGCTGAGGGAAAATGCCGGTCCTTTTTTCCGTTTCTTTTCAGCAAACCCCAGGAGATCAGCGATGCCCAGCCGTCGTGAGCGTGCCAACGCCATTCGTGCCCTCAGCATGGATGCCGTGCAAAAAGCCAACAGCGGCCATCCCGGTGCCCCAATGGGCATGGCGGATATCGCCGAAGTACTTTGGCGTGACTACCTGAAACACAACCCGAGCAACCCATCGTTCGCCGACCGTGACCGCTTCGTGCTGTCCAACGGCCACGGCTCGATGCTGATCTACTCGCTGCTGCACCTGACCGGCTACGACGTCACCATCGACGACCTGAAAAACTTCCGTCAGTTGCACAGCCGCACCCCGGGCCACCCGGAATTCGGCTACACCCCAGGCGTCGAGACCACCACCGGTCCCCTGGGCCAAGGCCTGGCCAACGCCGTGGGTTTTGCCCTGGCAGAAAAAGTCCTGGGCGCGCAGTTCAACCGCGCCGGCCACAACATCGTCGACCACCACACCTACGTGTTCCTGGGTGATGGCTGCATGATGGAAGGCATTTCCCACGAAGTCGCTTCCCTGGCCGGCACCCTGGGCCTGGGCAAGCTGATCGCCTTCTACGATGACAACGGCATCTCCATCGACGGCGAAGTCGAAGGCTGGTTCACCGACGACACCCCGAAGCGTTTCGAAGCCTACAACTGGCAGGTGATCCGCAACGTCGACGGCCACGATCCGGAAGAGATCAAGACCGCCATCGACACCGCTCGCAAGAGCGCGCAGCCAACCCTGATCTGCTGCAAGACCACCATCGGTTTCGGCTCGCCGAACAAGCAAGGCAAAGAAGACTGCCACGGCGCCCCACTGGGTGACGCGGAAATCGCCCTGACCCGTGAAGCGTTGAAGTGGAACTACGGTCCGTTCGAAATCCCGGCTGATATCGCTGCCGAGTGGGATGCCAAGGAAAAAGGCCTGGCCACCGAAGCCGAGTGGGACCAGCGCTTTGCTGCCTACTCCGCCGAATTCCCGGAGCTGGCCAACGAGCTGGTCCGTCGTCTGGCCGGTGACCTGCCTGCCGACTTCTCGGAAAAAGCCTCGGCCTACATCGCCGAAGTCGCGGCCAAGGGCGAGACCATCGCCAGCCGTAAAGCCAGCCAGAACACCCTGAACGCCTTTGGCCCGCTGCTGCCTGAGATCCTCGGCGGTTCGGCTGACCTGGCCGGTTCCAACCTGACCCTGTGGAAAGGCTGCAAAGGCGTGACGGCTGAGGACGCCAGCGGCAACTACATGTACTACGGCGTACGTGAGTTCGGCATGAGCGCCATCATGAACGGTGTGTCCCTGCACGGTGGCCTGGTGCCTTACGGCGCGACTTTCCTGATGTTCATGGAATACGCACGCAATGCTGTGCGCATGGCCGCGCTGATGAAGAAGCAGGTCATCCACGTCTACACCCACGACTCTATCGGTCTGGGTGAAGACGGCCCGACGCACCAGCCGGTCGAGCAACTGACCAGCCTGCGTACCACACCGAACCTGGACACCTGGCGCCCAGCCGACGCGGTGGAATCCGCCGTGGCCTGGAAGCACGCCATCGAGCGCAAGGACGGCCCTTCGGCGCTGATCTTCTCGCGTCAGAACCTGCAACACCAAGTGCGTACCGATGCGCAGATCGCCGACATCAGCCGTGGCGGTTATGTGTTGAAGGACTGCGCTGGCGAGCCGGAGCTGATCCTGATCTCCACCGGTTCCGAAGTGGGCCTGACCGTTCAGGCGTACGACAAACTGACCGAGCAAGGCCGCAAGGTGCGTGTGGTGTCGATGCCCTGCACCAGCGTGTTCGAAGCCCAGGACGCCAGCTACAAGCAATCGGTCCTGCCGTTGCAGGTCAGCGCGCGTATCGCCATCGAAGCGGCTCACGCCGACTACTGGTACAAGTACGTGGGCCTGGAAGGCCGCGTGATCGGCATGACCACCTACGGTGAGTCGGCGCCGGCAGCTGCGTTGTTCGAAGAGTTCGGTTTCACCCTGGACAACATCCTGGGTCAGGCTGAAGAGCTGCTGGAAGACTAAGTCAGTCTGCGTTGTCTGCACTGGCGCTATCGCGGGCAAGCCCGCTCCCACATTGGATCGCGGTCTAAATGTGGGAGCGGGCTTGCCCGCGATGGCGTCAGAACATTCAGCACCGCACTAACCTTGATCGAGAACCCCATGCCTCAACCGCGTCCCTACAAAGTTGCACTCAACGGCTACGGCCGCATTGGTCGTTGCGTCTTGCGTGCTCTGTTCGAGCGAGGGGCGGCGGCCGGGTTTGAAATTGTCGCGATCAACGATCTGGCTGACATGGCCAGCATCGAATACCTGACACGCTTTGACTCCACCCATGGCCGTTTCCCCGGCGAAGTGCGGGTCGAGGACGATTGTCTGCATATCAATGGCAACTGCGTGAAGGTCTTGCGCAGTGCCACCCCCGAAGGCATCGACTGGAAAGCACTGGGCGTCGACCTGGTGCTGGAGTGTTCCGGTGTCTATCACACCCGTGCCGATGGCCAGCGTTTCCTTGACGCCGGCGCGCCGCGTGTGCTGTTTTCCCAGCCGATGGCCAGCGAGGCGGATGTCGACGCCACCATCGTCTATGGCATCAACCAGGATTGCCTGACCGGTGATGAGCTGCTGGTGTCCAACGCCTCCTGCACCACCAACTGCAGCGTGCCGTTGTTGCGCCTGCTGGATCAGGCAATTGGCGTGGACTACGTGTCGATCACCACGATTCACTCGGCGATGAACGACCAACCAGTGATCGACGCCTATCATCACGAAGACCTGCGCCGTACGCGTTCGGCGTTTCAGTCAGTGATTCCGGTGTCCACAGGCCTGGCGCGCGGCATCGAGCGACTGTTGCCGGAACTTGCCGGGCGAATCCAGGCCAAAGCCGTACGGGTGCCGACGGTGAACGTGTCCTGTCTGGACATCACCATGCAAACCGTCAGCGACACCGATGCGACGGAGGTCAACCGGATCCTGCGCGACGCCGCCACCAGCGGCCCGCTCAAAGGCCTGCTGGCCTACACCGAGTTGCCCCACGCCAGTTGTGACTTCAATCATGACCCGCATTCGGCGATTGTCGATGCCAGCCAGACCCGCGTTTCCGGCCCGAGGCTGGTGAACATCCTGGCCTGGTTCGACAACGAATGGGGCTTTGCCAACCGCATGCTGGATGTTGCGGGACACTACCTGCACATCGCTACTCAACAACCTCAACAGTAATTCAGGAACTGCGACCCATGACCGTGTTGAAGATGACCGACCTCGATCTGCAAGGTAAGCGCGTACTGATTCGCGAAGACCTCAACGTCCCAGTCAAGGACGGTGTTGTCACCAGCGATGCGCGAATCCTGGCCTCGCTGCCGACCATCAAGCTGGCCCTGGAAAAAGGCGCGGCCGTGATGGTCTGCTCCCACTTGGGTCGTCCGACCGAAGGTGAGTTCTCCGCCGAAAACAGCCTCAAGCCTGTAGCCGAGTACCTCAGCAAAGCCCTGGGACGCGACGTGCCGCTGGTGGCTGACTACCTGGGTGGCGTTGACGTTAAAGCCGGCGACGTCGTGCTGTTCGAAAACGTGCGCTTTAACAAGGGCGAGAAAAAGAACAGCGACGAACTGGCCCAGCAATACGCTGCACTGTGCGACGTGTTCGTGATGGACGCCTTCGGCACCGCGCACCGCGCCGAAGGTTCGACCCACGGCGTGGCCAAGTTCGCCAAGGTCGCGGCGGCTGGCCCGCTGCTGGCTGCTGAACTGGATGCGCTGGGCAAGGCCCTGGGCGCGCCGGCGCAACCAATGGCGGCCATCGTGGCCGGTTCCAAAGTCTCCACCAAGCTGGACGTGCTCAACAGCCTTAGCCAGATCTGCAACCAACTGATTGTCGGCGGCGGCATCGCCAACACCTTCCTGGCCGCAGCCGGTCACCCGGTGGGCAAATCGCTGTACGAGCCGGACCTGCTGGACACCGCCCGTGCCATCGCCGCCAAGGTCAGCGTGCCGTTGCCGGTAGACGTGGTGGTCGCCAAGGAATTCGCCGAAAGCGCCGAAGCCACCGTCAAGCTGATCGCTGACGTTGCCGCCGACGACATGATCCTGGACATTGGCCCGCAAACTGCAGCCAACTTCGCCGAACTGCTGAAAGCGTCCCAGACCATTCTGTGGAACGGCCCGGTGGGCGTGTTCGAGTTCGATCAGTTCGGCAACGGCACCAAAGTGCTGGCCAAGGCGATTGCCGAAAGCTCAGCGTTCTCCATTGCCGGCGGTGGCGACACCCTGGCGGCCATCGACAAATATGGCGTTGCCGATCAGATCTCCTACATTTCTACCGGTGGCGGCGCGTTCCTCGAATTCGTCGAAGGCAAAGTACTGCCGGCCGTTGAAGTGCTGGAAACCCGAGCCAAAGGCTAAGGCGCGTGATCCGGAAAAGGAGTGTTCCCATGATCAAGTCGTTGGCACTGCTGATCGCAGCGGGCCTGTTGGCCGGCTGCGGCAGCACGCCAGGCGCGGCGCCGGAGGCAGGAAAGCCTTCGGCCACGCAGCCGAAAAAAAGCTGCTACCAGGCTGACTGGCAAGCCGAGACCATGCCGGTGATCAACAAGCGTATCGGCAACGAACGGCTGGAGAAATACGACGCCGCGCCCAACGGTCAGGAACAGGGCTGCCCTTGACGGGTCAGAACACACGAGGATTGGCAATGAAAGGCGTTATCGCCCTGGCATCACTGGCCTTGTTGGCCGGTTGCAGCAGCATGAACATGTTCAGTAGCAAGGCTGAGCCTGCGGACAAGTGGACCACCTGGACCTGCGACAGCAAGGCCGAGGTCAACTGGCGCTTTGCCAACCCAGCTAAATCCGAGGTGGATGTACGCCTCGGCGGTTCCGACCAGGTGTACCGCCTTAAACAGGACGTCGCCGCCTCGGGCGTGCTGTACGCCAACGACCAATTGGCGTTTCACACAAAAGGTGAGGAAGGCCTGGTTTACTGGGTTGCCACTGACGACTTGATCGGCCGTGGCTGCAAAGCCCAGTAAGAACCCGATCTCAAGACAAATGAGATCCAAATGTGGGAGGGGGCTTGCCCCCGATAGCGGTCTGTCAGGCACCTGTGTACTGGCTGAACCACTGTCATCGGGGGCAAGCCCCCTCCCACATTCGATTCGGTTCCAGGTTGGAATTTGGATCAGTACCGCAGCAATAACGATTCAGCAAGCCAGGCATACAAACCCTGACCTGCAATAACTTGAATAGCAGCCGCCGCTACGGCAGGCTTGCACGATTAACGACCCTCGACCGGGAGAGACAACACAATGGCACTTATCAGCATGCGTCAAATGCTGGACCACGCAGCCGAGTTCGGCTACGGCGTCCCAGCCTTTAACGTCAACAACCTTGAGCAGATGCGCGCCATCATGGAAGCCGCTGACAAGACCGACTCCCCCGTGATCGTCCAGGCTTCGGCCGGTGCCCGCAAATATGCTGGCGCGCCGTTCCTGCGTCACCTGATCCTCGCGGCCATCGAAGAGTTCCCGCACATCCCGGTGTGCATGCACCAGGACCACGGCACCAGCCCGGACGTGTGCCAGCGCTCCATCCAACTGGGCTTCAGCTCGGTGATGATGGACGGCTCCCTCGGCGAAGACGGCAAGACCCCGACCGACTACGAGTACAACGTACGCGTGACCCAACAAACCGTGGCCATGGCTCACGCCTGTGGTGTTTCGGTTGAAGGCGAGCTGGGCTGCCTGGGTTCCCTGGAAACCGGCATGGCCGGCGAAGAAGACGGCATCGGCGCTGAAGGCGTACTGGATCACAGCCAAATGCTGACCGACCCGGAAGAAGCCGCCGACTTCGTGAAAAAGACCCAAGTTGACGCCCTGGCTATCGCCATCGGTACCAGCCACGGCGCCTACAAATTCACCAAGCCGCCTACCGGCGACGTGCTGGCCATCGACCGCATCAAGGAAATCCACAAACGCATCCCCAACACCCACCTGGTGATGCACGGTTCTTCCTCGGTCCCGCAAGAATGGCTGGCGATCATCAACCAGTACGGCGGCGACATCAAAGAAACCTACGGCGTGCCGGTTGAAGAAATCGTCGAAGGCATCAAGTACGGCGTGCGCAAGGTCAACATCGACACCGACCTGCGCCTGGCGTCCACCGGTGCCATGCGTCGCCTGATGGCCACCAACCCGAGCGAGTTCGACCCACGTAAGTTCTTCGGCGCGACTGTGACTGCGATGCGTGATGTGTGTATCGCGCGTTATGAAGCGTTTGGTACTGCGGGTAATGCTTCGAAGATCAAGCCGATCTCGTTGGAAGCGATGTATCAGCGTTACCTGAAAGGTGAGTTGAACGCTAAGGTCAACTAAGGCCTCAAGCGTTTAAAAGAAGCCCGCAGTGATGCGGGCTTTTTTGTGGGTGATTTAGCGGACGTAAGGCGCTTGAAATGTCCGCCATAGTGGACATAATTTGTTTATTCAATCAAAAAGTCCTATATGGGTGACATTTTGCTCATCACCAATCCCCCCTCTTTTGGCGAGCGGCTCAGGCAATTGCGTCGGGCAAAGCAATACAGCCAGCAACAGCTTGCAGAAAAGGCACGGTGCAGCCGTAAGACCATTATCGATCTCGAGGCCGGTGAAAACGTCGCCATGTACACCGTTTTCAGAGTCATTACTGCCTTGGGTATGGCCTTGGAGGTCGTGGACAGGCGGATCGATCTCAAGTCCCTTGCCGAACTGGTGGATCAGGATGAGTAAGATCAAACGACTGATCATCGACACCCCTCAGGGGAGTGCAGGCGAATTGTCCAAAGGCTCGCAGTTTTCATTCGCCTATGCCTCAGTCGAGGCCTCCCGTGAGGTGTCGCTGGTGATGCCCTATGACCCGACACCTGCCGTCAGCAACGTGCTGCATCCGATTTTCGATATGAATGTGCCCGAAGGTTTCCTGGCTGATCAGATCAAGCGCCGAATGGCCAAGCACATGCAAGTGGATGAAATGCGCTTGCTCTCGATTATCGGTGGCAACCAGATTGGTCGGCTGAGCTATGAGAACCCATTGGAAACGTCTGCCCCAGTAAGGGCGCAGGTGGGGTTGCAGGAAATTTTGTCGGCAGATGCCTCGCAGAGGGTGTTTGATTTTCTGGTGGAGACCTATTTCGAATCAGGGATCTCAGGTGTGCAGCCAAAGGTTTTGGTGCCTGACCTGGATAAGCTGGGCGGTAGCCGTAAAACCCTGCTCAGCTCCGACCTGATTGTGAAATCCGGTGCTGACGAGTACGCCCACCTGGCCCAGAACGAATTCCTTTGCCTGGAGGCTGCTCGCCTTGCGGGGTTGCAAACACCGCGATGCTGGTTGTCTGACGGCGGTGATCTTTTTGTGATGGAGCGCTTTGACCTTACCCAAACCGGCAGGTTGGGGTTTGAAGACATGGCAGTACTGCTGGGGCTGAACAAAGATCCGCACGACAATTACAAGTATTCGCAAAGTTATGAAACGCTCGCAGCAGTGATCAGTACTGTTTGCCAGCACGGTGATCCGTTGCGCGAGCTTGAGCGGTTTTTCTCTTCCGTTTGCCTGTCGGTCATGGTGCGTAATGGCGATGCTCATCTGAAAAATTTCGGTGTGCTCTATGACCATCCCGGCGCCCCGGAGACGGTGCAATTGGCGCCGGTGTTTGATGTCACTACGACCACAGCCTATGAAAACTACAATCCCAAATCTGGCCGTTCATTGGTCGACCGCACGTTGGCGATCAAGATGAACAAGGTCAAGGCCTACCCGGACCGCCAGCAGTTGCTTGAATTTGGTCGCAAGCACTGTGGTGTGGAAAATCCTGGACTGATCATTGAACGTATTGCTCAAGCGATGTCCGAAGCGCTTAACGAGCATCAGGCGCGAATTGATAGTGGGCTGTTTTCCACGATGCAAAGTGAGTGGGATGCAGGGCGAGCGATGGCGCTTCATGACTCAGTGGTGTCGGGCATGAGGCGAAAACCGGTAGTGAAGCGTGTGCATTGAAGGCTGATGGATAAGCCCGCAGTGATGCGGGCTTTTTTGCGGCTGCGATTTGGCCTCGCGGCGTTCAGTCGTGATCAATATCCAACTTGGCAAACGTCACCCGTGCCCCTTCCTTGGTATCCCCACTGTTGTCCTGCACATAAGCCCCTGCCTTGAAATACAACGGCTTGGCGCCCCACGCTGCACCAATGCGCTCATTCCACTCACCATCCGCCGCATACACGCTGAGCAGCCCGGCTTTATTCAGATTAATGACATAGGTAAAGCTCTTCTCCAGCGGCACATTCGACGCGACGATAATCACGCGGCTTTCGTCTTCGTCCGGGCGCATGCGCACTTTGGCGACGATGTTGCCGGTCTGGGTTTTCTCCTTGAATTGGTATTCCAGCTTGATCAGCGGTTTCTGGCTGTCATAGGCATGGATCTGGCCGATCACGATCTTGCCGCTGGACGGCACTTGGTTCACCGCCAGGGTGGCGCGCAGGAAGTTGTCGGCGTCGGGGTAGGTCCAGTTGCGCAGGCGGCCGTCGGCGTAGGTTTCGCGCAATTCACTGCGCGGGTAGATAGCGTTTTCGGTGCGGGTGCCGGTGACGGGGGTCCAGAATTGCACGTTGCTGCCTTCGGCCTGGAAATACTGGTCGTTGAAGCCGCTCATCAACCTGGGGGTTTCGATGGTCGCCGGTGGGGAGCCGACGGGAATGCTCAGATTCCAAGTGGAAAGGTCGATCATGGCGTGTGCCTTTTTGCAGGGGGTAACAACTTTGGCCCTTGGGCCAGACAGGTTCTTTATAGGCGGTGCTCGTCGGGTTGTTAAACATTTACTGGCAATTTATTGGCGCCAACAGAATGTCAAAAAGCCATGTTTCCCATGGAACGGGGCCTCCAGCGACTGACCGTTAGTCGGCTTCCTGAACTTTGGCGCAATGATGGCACCCAGGTACTTCTGATTTTTCGGAACCGAGGCTAGAGTGAGGCCTCAGAGTTTGTCCGGGTTTTCTCTCAGAATTGACCGGAATGGCTCCCAAGGAAGAGACGTAGCATGGAATGCGCTCCACACCCCGGCGACAGCAGATCGGTTCTTTTGGTGGTCGACGACTACCCGGAAAACCTGATCAGCATGCGCGCCCTTCTACAGCGCGAGGATTGGCAGGTGGTTACCGCCAGCTCCGGCCTGGAAGCCCTCGAGTTGTTGCTGGCACACGAAGTCGACTTGGTGCTGCTCGATGTCAAGATGCCTGGCATGGATGGCTTCGAAGTCGCGCGCCTGATGCGTGGCAGCCAGCGTACGCGGATGACGCCGATTATCTTCCTCAGTGCCAACGCCCAATCCGCCGCCGCCGTGCTTGAAGGCTACGCCAGTGGCGCTATCGATTACCTGTTCAAACCCTTTGACCCACATATTCTCAAGCCCAAGGTCCAGGCGTTGCTGGAGCACCAGCGCAATCGCCGGGCGTTGCAGCGCCTGAGCCACGACCTGGAGTCTGCCCGCGCCTTCAATGCGTCGGTACTCGACAACGCCGCCGAGGGCATCCTGGTGGTGGGGCAAGAGGGCGTGATCCAGTACGCCAACCCGGCGATTTCACGCTTGCTCAACGCCACGATGGAAGAGTTGCAGGGACAGGACTTCCTCAATTTCCTGCAAAAGCCCCATGTGCCCGTCTGGCTGGAATCGCAGATGTACGCCGGTTACCGCAAGGGCGAAACCTGGCGCCTGCACGACGCAATTCTGCGCACGGGCCGTGGCCAGCAAGTGCCGGTGGCCTTGTCTTGCGCGCCATTGCCGGCGGAGCAGAGGGCGATGGTGGTGACTGTGCTGGACATGTCCGAAGTGCGTCACCTGCACCAGCAACTGGAGTTCCAGGCGGTCACCGACCCGTTGACCGGGTTGCTGAACCGCCGCGGTTTCTATCAGGCGGTCGAGAACAGTCTGCTGCGCAGTGAACGCGCTGATCAGTCGTTGGTGCTGATGTACCTGGACCTCGACGGGTTCAAGCGGGTCAACGATTCCCTCGGCCATGACGCCGGAGACCGCGTGTTGCGCTGGGTCTCCGAGCAACTGCAGGGCTGTCTGCACTCCTGCGACATTCTTGGGCGCATGGGCGGCGATGAATTCACGGCGCTGCTGGAGCTGGAGTTTCCGGAGCAGGCGGCGAAGATTGCAGAAAAACTGATCGAAAGGGTCTCGGTTTGCCAGCAGGTCGACGGTTTGGAGGTGATGCTCGGCGTGAGCATCGGCATTGCCACGTTCCCCGACTGTGGCTCGGATTTGAATGGCCTGCTGCGTGCGGCGGATATCGCCATGTACGAAGCCAAGCGCGCCGGGCGTCAGCAGTATCGCTACTACGACCAGGAAATGAACGGTCGCGCCCGTTCGCGGCTGATGCTGGAAGACAGCGTGCGCACAGCCATCCAAAACAAGGATTTCAGCCTGGTCTACCAGCCGCAGGTGTCGCTGGTGGACGGCCGCTTGCGGGGTGTCGAGGCGTTATTGCGCTGGCAGCACCCGAGTGTCGGCGACGTGCCGCCGGGGCTGTTCCTGCCTTTGCTGGAAGAGGCGCGGCTGATCAGCCAGTTGAGCGCGTGGATCTACCAACAGGTCGCCGCCCAGCGCCAGGCCTGGCAAACCACCTTCGATGATGAACTGGTATTGAGCGTGAGCCTGAGCAGCAACCAGTTCAATATGCCCAACCTGGCCACTCAGTTGCAGCAGGTACTCGAGCGACATGGGTTGCAGGCGCGGCAGTTGGAAGTGGAGATCAGCGAAGACAGTTTGATGAGCAACCTGGAAGAGTCCGCCAAGCAGCTAAAGTTGCTGCGCCAGGTTGGCGTGCGGATTGCGCTGGACGACTTTGGTGCGGGCAATTGCTCCCTGTCCCACCTGCGTGACCTGGCCTTCGATACCCTCAAGCTCGACCCGCAATTGGTCGCGCGCCTGCCGGGCTCGCCACGGGATGCGGCGTTTGCACTGAGCATTATCCAGCTCTGTGGGCACTTTGATGTGTTGGTGGTGGCCGAGGGCGTGGAAACGGACGAGCAAGCCCAATGGCTTAAAGCCAATGGTTGCCCGTTTATCCAGGGGGCGTGGGCGGCGCAGCCGTTGATGGCCGACGAAGTTGCCGGCTGGTCGCACCCTCGTCTGCGTTGAATTCGCTACACTGGCGCCCATTCGAACCCTGTTGCAGACCCCATGACCGCGCTGAAATACCTCCAGGCCTACCCCGCAGCCCTTCAAGAACAAGTGCGTCAACTGATCGCCAAGGACCAGTTGGGCGCTTACCTGGAACAACGCTACCCCGAGCGTCACGCCGTGCAGAGCGACAAGGCTCTGTACGCCTACGCGCTGGCCTTGAAGCAGGAGCATCTGCGCAACGCGCCGGCCATCGACAAAGTGTTGTTCGATAACCGCTTGGACCTGACCCACCGCGCCCTGGGCCTGCACACCACGATTTCGCGGGTGCAGGGCGGCAATCTCAAGTCCAAGAAAGAGATCCGCATTGCTGCGCTGTTCAAGGAAGCCGCGCCGGAGTTCCTGCGCATGATCGTGGTGCACGAACTGGCGCACTTCAAGGAATCGGACCACAACAAGGCGTTCTACAAACTCTGTGAATACATGATGCCGGGCTACCATCAGGTGGAATTCGACCTGCGGGTGTATCTCACGTATCGCGACCTGCAGGGCAAGCCCTGACCGCACAAGGCGATTGACCATGGAAGTGAGCAAGACCAAGAGCAGTTTCTACCGCCGCCTGTATGTGGCGTATTTGATCGACAGCGGCCTGGCCAGCAGTGTGCCGGCGTTGACCGATGTGACGGGCATGCCCCGGCGTACGGCGCAGGACACGATTGCGGCGTTGGCCGACTTGGATATCGTGTGTGAGTTCGAGCAGGAGGACGGTGCGCGGAACCATGCCGGGTGTTATCGGATTCGCAGCTGGGGGGCGATTGATCGGGGGTGGATTGAGGCGAATCTGGATTCGGTGAAGCAGGTGTTGGGGTATCCCTGAGTGATGTGTTGATTGGTCCATTGCTATCGGGGGCAAGCCCCCTCCCACATTTGATAGGCGGCGCGGTCAAAATGTGGGAGGGGGCTTGCCCCCGATGGCGGCCTCAAACCCGCCGCATACCAATATGTGGAATATCGTCCTCCAGGTATTCCTCACCCGCCACCACAAACCCATACCGCCCGTAATACCCCTGCAAATGCGCCTGGGCCGACAGAAAAATCGGCGTTTCCGGCCAGATTTCTTCTATCTGCCGAAGGGTCTCTTCCATCATCTGATGCCCCAGCCCGGTCCCCCGCGCTACCGGCGCCACGATCACCCGGCCAACGACCACATCACCGCCCTGTGAGTCAGGATCGAGCAAACGCAAGTAGGCCACCAACTCATCATCCTTCCAGGCCATCAAATGATGGGTATCGCCCTCCAGGTCCTGCCCGTCGATGTCCTGGTACACGCATTTTTGCTCAACGACGAATACCTCGCCGCGCAGGCGCAGGATCGCGTACAGCTGTTCCTTGCCCAGGTCGGTGTGATGTTTGCAGACCCATTCGACTGTCATGGTGTGATCTCTTGTAAGTGACTGTCCTGATAGTAAGCGCGGCCGGCGTTTGTGTCTAAATCAGCTATTTTTGTGAGTGAAGTCAAATTGACATCATTGAGTGCATTCGCGGCCCGTGGGTTTGTGTAATCTTCAGCTACTGTTACATCCTCAGTGCCCGCCAAGGACGTTAAGCATGCCGCGATTTGCTCGTGCCGTTGCTTTGATTGGAGTGTTGCTGCTGTCCCAGTCGGTATTCGCCCAGCGCCTGCGCCTGGTGGCGGATGCCTGGCCTCCCTTTACCGATGCCACGTTGATCAACGGCGGGCTGGCGACCGATATTGTCAGCACGGCCTTGGCTCGAGCGGGCTATGCCAGTGACTTCGAACAGGTGCCCTGGGCCCGTGCGCTGATGGGTGTGGGCGATGGGCGCTATGACGTGCTGGTCAATGCCTGGTACGACGAATCCCGCACACAGCTGGGGCAGTTTTCGGGCGAATACCTGCTCAATCGCGTGCGGTTCCTGAAGCACCGTGACGATGCCATCGACTTTCAGAACCTTGAACAATTGCACGACTACCCCATCGCCGTGGTGCGCGGTTATGCCTATTCGGCGCCGTTTGATACGGACACGCAGTTGCAGAAAGTCCCGGTGCACAACTTCGCCATGGCCGTGCGCATGCTCGCGGCGCAGCGGGTGCGGTTGACGGTGGAGGATGAGTACGTGGCGCGTTATTACCTGTCGCGCGAGTCGGTAACGGTGCGCAATGCCGTGGAGTTTTTACCCAAGCCTTTGAGTGAAAACAGCCTGCATATCCTGGTCAGTTTGAAGAACCCGGAGCATGAAAGGATCGTGGCGGGGTTTGATCGGGAGATTGCCAGGATGAAGGCGGATGGGAGTTATGCGCGGTTGGTGAGGCAGCATGGAATGTAGTGCGCTTGCGGGCCTCATCGGGGGCAAGCCCCCTCCCACATTTTGACCGCGCCGCCTATCAAATGTGGGAGGGGGCTTGCCCCCGATGACGATCTAACCGGCGCTGGTATCCTTGATCAAATGCGCAGCCAACGTCCGCAACGGCCCCAGTTGCCGACAAATCAACGCCAACTGCGTCTGCACCAACCGCTGCCCTTCGTCGATCTCATCCGGCATCTGCTCCAGCTCTGCCGCCAATGCTTCTTCCGCATCACTTTGAATCGCAATCGGCTGCTTGTTGGCCAACCCCGTAGCGATTTCATCGATGCTCGCCGCCAGCGTATTCCCCGCACCCTCGATCAAGTGCTCGCGCACGTCGGCGGGCAATTGAGTCTCGCGGTGTGCCCCCAGCCCCGACAAGTAACTGAGCAACGTATGGGACAGCACCAGGAAGCGGAACCCCACATCCGCCTCCTTACGAAAGTGCCCGGGCTCCATCAGCATATTCGCCAATGTCGTCGACAGCGCCGCATCGGCGTTGTGCGCGTTACGCCGGGCCAGGCGATAAGCCAGGTCGTCGCTCTTGCCGGCGGCGTATTGCTGCATGATCTGGCGCAGGTAGATGCTGTTGCAGGTCAGGGTGTTGGCCAGCACTTTGTTCAGGCGCCGGCCTTGCCAGTCCGGCAGGAACAGGAACACCGCCAGGCCCGCGATCAAGCTACCAAGCAAGGTATCGAACAGGCGCGGCAGGAACAGCCCGTAGCCATCGCCTACCTGGTTGAAGCAGAACAGCACCATCAGGGTGATGGCGGCCGTGGCCAGGGTGTAGCGAGTGGTGCGGTTGATAAAGAACACCAGGCCGGCGGCGATGGCGAACATCGACTGCACCAGAGGGCTTGGGAATAGATCGAACAACGCCCAGGCCACGGTGAGGCCAATGGCGGTGCCGATGATCCGCTGGCCGAGCTTGCGCCGCGTGGCGCCGTAGTTCGGTTGGCATACGAACAGCGTGGTCAGGATGATCCAGTAGCCCTGGGACGCGTGGATCGCATGCAGGGTGGCGTAGCCGATGGTCAGTGCCAGGGACAGGCGCAGCGCATGGCGGAACAGCAAGGAGGTCGGCGTCATCTGCGTGCGCAGGCGCGTCCACATTTCCTTGAGGTTGCGCGGGGCGCGGTCCAGCAGGTTGCTGTCGGTGGCATCGGCCAGGTTGTCGGGGTTGCTCGCGTCACCCAGCAGGCGGTCGAGGGTGGACAGGTTGGCCGCCAACGCGCGCAACGAACGCAGCAGGCCGCGCCAGGCCGGGTTGCTCTGGATGCGCAGGTGTTCCAGCGAAGCGTTCAGGTCACCCAGGGCTTCGGCGAAGCTGTCGTCATAGATGAACGGCTGGCGCAGTTGGATCGACTCGGCCAGGGCCTGGCAGGCCTTGCCTTGCTGGCGCAGCAGGCGTTGGCAGCGGAACAAGACGTCGCTGTGGAAGAATGCTTCGGCCAGCGCGTTGTAGGGGTAGTGGGAGGAACTGGCGCGTTCGTGGATGTCCTGGGCAAGGAAGTACAGCTTGAGGTAGCGACTGACCTTCGAGCCCGGTCGACCATTGCCCACGCGGTGCAGGATGATTTCCTTCGCCGCATTCAGCGCGGCGACCACCCGGCCATTTTGCTGGGCCAGTTCCAGGCGGCGCGCTTCCACATCCAGTTGGCGGATCGGTTCAAACAGTGACGACTTGAGCTTAAGGTAGCGCCCCAATTCGCGGAACAACCGCGCCAGGCTCTGTTGCACCGGCTGGTTGGAAAACAGCGCTTGCCACAGCACCGACAAAGCGCCGTACCAGGCGGCGCCGGCCACCAATAGCAGCGGTTCGTGCCAGAAATCCGAGACCGCGCCGCCGCGCTGGTCCACGCCGATCATGGTGTACACCGACAAGATCAACGTCGCCGACGCAATCGCGCCGTAGCGTTCGCCGAGGGCGCCGAGCATGGTCAGGCAGAACGTGGCCAGGGCCAGGGCGATAGCGAAAAACCACGGATAGGGAAACAGCAACTCCACCGACAGCGCGGCGATACTGAAACACACCAGCGTCACCGCCAGCGCGTTGAGGCGGCCTTGCCAGCTGTCATCGGTCTCGGCCAGGGCGCTGGCGATAATCCCCAGGAACAGCGGGATCAGCAGCGTCATCTCATCCTGATACCAGCACAGCGCCATGCTGCCGGTAAGGGCGATGAACACTCGAATGCTGTAGCTGAATTTATCCAGCGCCCAGAGACGGCGCAGGGACTGCTTGAACGAGGTCGATGACATGAAGTCTGGAGTCTTCCGGGACGATGCCGTTAAGTTGGCCCATCAGTGACGCCACGGCAAGGGTCGCGATCACATCTCCTGGAAAATTATTCCCAAGCACACCACAAAACCAATGTGGGAGGGGGCTTGCCCCCGATTGCGGTGTGTCAGTCAGCCCATCAGTTACTGATACACCGCTATCGGGGGCAAGCCCCCTCCCACCTTTAACCCAGTACATCCTTAGGTCAGGCGTATTGTGCGGCGGCGTAGCCAGAGGCCCATGCCCACTGGAAGTTGAAGCCGCCCAAGTGACCCGTCACATCCAGTACCTCGCCGATAAAGTACAGCCCAGGACTTTTCAGCGACTCCATGGTCTTGGACGACACCTCCCGCGTATCCACCCCACCCAGTGTCACTTCCGCTGTGCGATAACCCTCAGTCCCCGCCGGCACCAACTGCCAGCTCCCCAGTTTCGCCGCGATATCGGCAATTTCCGCATGGGTGTACTGCTTCATCGGCTTGGACACAAACCAGGTTTCCGCCAGCAGGTTGGCCATCTTCTTGGTGAAGATTTCACCCAGCAGGGTTTTCAACTCGCTGTTGGGCCGCTCGGCCTGTTGCTGTTGCAGCCAGGTATGGGCGTCGTGGTCGGGCAACAGGTTGATCTCCACTGTATCGCCGGATTCCCAGTACGAAGAAATCTGCAAAATCGCCGGCCCGCTCAGGCCACGGTGGGTAAACAGGATGTTCTCGCGGAAGCTCTGGTCATTGCAGCTCACCAGGCAATCCACGGACGTCCCCGACAGCTCGCCGCACAAGTCTTTGAGTTGGTCGGTGATGGTGAACGGCACCAACCCGGCGCGGGTCGGCAGCAGCTCATGGCCGAATTGCTTGGCCACTTGATAGCCGAAACCGGTGGCGCCCAGTGTTGGAATTGACAGGCCGCCGGTGGCGATCACCAACGACTCGCAGCGCAGTTCGCCCAAGGTGGTTTGCAATTGGTAGCCGCCGTCGACCTTGGCGATCTCCTGGATCGAGGTGTCCAGGTGCAGGTTCACGCCGGTCTGGATGCACTCGTCGAGCAGCATGCCGAGGATGTCGCTGGACTTGTTATCGCAGAACAGTTGGCCGAGTTTCTTTTCGTGGTACGGCACGCCGTGCTTGGCCACCAGGCCGATAAAGTCCCACTGGGTGTAGCGGGCCAGGGCCGACTTGCAGAAGTGCGCGTTTTGGGAGAGGAAGTTGGCAGGCTCGGTGTACATATTGGTGAAGTTGCAGCGGCCACCGCCGGACATCAGGATCTTCTTGCCGGCCTTGTTGGCATGGTCGATCAACATCACCTTGCGCCCACGCCCGGCGGCGGTCAGCGCGCACATCAAGCCTGCGGCGCCGGCGCCAATGATCACAACTTCGGTCGAGCGCACAGCTTTGTCCTCACAAAAATATTGATTTGAAATGCAATCAAATGTGGGAGGGGGCTTGCCCCCGATAGCAGTGTGTCAGTCAGTACATCTTTACCTGATAGACCGCTATCGGGGGCAAGCCCCCTCCCACATGGGATCTCCGATAAATTGGAGATCGTGTTACAGGATCCGCACGCGCAACGAACGGCCCTTGATCTTGCCGTCATTCAAGCGCTGCAACGCCTGCTTGGCGATGCCGCGCTCAACCGCCACAAACGCCTGGAAGTCAAAGATCGCGATCTTGCCCACCTGCGCCCCCGGAATCCCGGCTTCGCCGGTCAATGCACCGAGGATGTCGCCCGGACGCACCTTGTCTTTACGGCCAGCGGCAATGCACAGCGTGCTCATCTGCGGCAACAACGGACCACCGCTTTGCGGCTTGAGGTTGTCCAGTTGGTCCCAGTTCAGCGGGGTCTTTTGCAGTTGCTCGATGGCTTGGGCGCGGTGCGCTTCGGACGGCGCCACCAGGCTGATCGCCAGGCCGGTCTCACCGGCACGGCCAGTGCGGCCTACACGGTGGATGTGGATTTCCGAGTCGCGGGCCAGTTCGACGTTGATCACCATGTCCAGCGAGTCAATGTCCAAACCGCGTGCCGCCACGTCAGTCGCGACCAGCACCGAAGTGCTGCGGTTGGCGAACATCGCCAGTACCTGGTCACGGTCGCGCTGTTCCAGATCGCCGTGCAGGCCAACAGCAGAGATGCCCTTGGAGGTCAGATGATCCACGGTTTCCTGCACTTGCTGCTTGGTAAAGCAGAACGCCACGCAGGAGGCCGGGCGGAAGTGCGCCAGCACCTTGGTCACGGCGGCCATGCGCTCGTCCGGCGAGATCTCGTAGAAGCGCTGTTCGATCTGGTCATCGGAGTGGAACGCTTCGGCCTTCACTTGCTGCGGCGCGCGCATGAACTTGGACGCCAACTGCTTGATGCTCACCGGGTAGGTGGCCGAGAACAGCAGGGTCTGGCGGCGTGGCGGGGTCTTGCTGATGATGTCTTCGATGGCGTCGTAGAAGCCCATGTCGAGCATGCGGTCGGCTTCGTCGAGGATCAGCGTGTTCAAACCGTCCAGCACCAGCGAGCCTTTGCGCAAATGTTGCTGGATACGGCCCGGCGTGCCGACGATGACGTGGGCGCCGTGTTCCAGGGAGGCGATCTGCGGGCCGAGGGACACGCCGCCGCACAGGGTCAGGACCTTGATGTTGTCTTCGGCACGGGCCAGGCGACGGATTTCCTTGGCGACCTGGTCGGCCAGCTCACGTGTGGGGCACAGCACCAGGGCCTGGCAGCCGAAGTAGCGCGGGTTGATCGGGTTCAACAGGCCGATGCCGAAGGCGGCGGTCTTGCCGCTGCCGGTCTTGGCCTGGGCGATCAGGTCCAGCCCCTTGAGGATCACCGGCAAGCTCTGCGCCTGGATCTGCGTCATCTCGACATAACCCAGCGAGTCGAGGTTAGCCAGCATGGCGGCGGACAGGGGCAAAGTATTAAAAGCGGTGGCGATGGTAGTCACGGGACTGGCTCTGCAAAACAAAATGTTGCGCAGTGTACCAGTCCCGCAGGATTTTCCCTGCAAGTTCTAGACGGGAAGCCTACTTAGTGCTCGATATCGTGCTCACGGTTGACCACCCGTTTGCCGTCGGTTGGCGACAATTGCAGGAAGATCGCCGCCGCTAGCATCGCCATGATGCCTACGGTGAGGAAGGTCAGTTGGAACGCGCCGAGTACCGTGCTCACGCCGTCGTTGCCGGTTTCTGCGGTAAAGCCGCCGAGCAATGCACCGGCGCAGGCCACCCCAAGGCTCAGGGACAATTGCGCCACTACCGACAGCAAACTGTTACCGCTGCTGGCCTGGGCGTCGTCCAGGTCGATCAGGGTCACGGTGTTCATTGCGGTGAATTGCAGGGAGTTGATCGCCCCCAGCACCGCCAGCATGCCCAGTAGCAGCGGGTAGGGCGTCTGTTCGCTGACCAGGCCCATGCTCGCCAGCATGATACCCAGCGCCAAGGTGTTGCCGGTGAGGACGATCCGATACCCCAGGCGCTCGATCAATGGCCGGGCAATGGACTTGGCAAACATCGCCGCCGCTGCCAGGGGCAACATGCTCATGCCCGCTTCCGAGGGCGAGTAACCCAGCGCCACCTGCAACAGCAATGGCACAAGGAACGGCAACGCGCCGCTGCCCAGGCGGGCAAACAGGTTGCCCAAAATGCCCACGGCAAAGGTGCGCGTCTTGAACAGCACCGGCGAAAACAGCGGGTTATCGATATGCCCCGCCCGCAACCAGTACGCCGCCAGGCACGCCAAGCCACCGAACAACAGCAACATCACCCGCAGGTGCGGCAGGTGCAGTTCGCCCAGGCCTTCCATGGCGATGGTGATCAGCACCATCGCCGCGCCAAACAGCAAGAAGCCGATGCTATCGAAGCGTGTGCGCTCGCTGCCGCGCAGGTCCGGGATCAGTTTCCACACGGCCCAGCAGCCGACCATGCCCACCGGCAGGTTGATCAGGAAGATCCAGTGCCACGTCAGGTATTGCACCATCCAGCCGCCCATGGTTGGGCCGAGCAGCGGGCCGAGCAGGCCGGGGATGGTAATGAAGCCCATGATCCGCACCAGTTCGGAGCGGGGATAGGCACGCAGCACGACCAGCCTGCCGACGGGGAGCATCAACGCGCCGCCCAGCCCTTGCACCACCCGTGCGCCCACCAGCATGGTCAAGCTGCTGGACAGGGCGCACAGCAGCGAGCCAATGCTGAACAGCATGATCGCGCCAAAGAAGATTTTCTTGGTGCCGAAGCGGTCGGCGATCCAGCCCGACGCCGGGATCAGCAAGGCGACGGTGAGCATGTAGGCGATCACCACGCCTTGCATGCGCAGCGGGTTTTCCGCGAGGTCCCGGGCCATGGCCGGCAATGCCGTGTTGAGGATCGTCCCGTCCAGCGACTGCATGAAGAAGGCAATCGCCACCACCCAGGGGAGCCAGCGGGCGGTCTTGGCATCGAGCGGGACGCGATTCGGCATAGAAAACCCTTTTTGTTAGCAGGCTATGTGTTGGCGATTATGCGCCATCCGTCGCGGCTTTTCCCACCAGGAAATCCAGCAGTTCACGGTGCACCGCTGCCGCCGCTTCGCTGGATTCAAGGTCGAGCAAGTGGCCAGTATGCTCGGCCACGGCAAAGCTGCTGCGCCCCACATACTGCTTGAACAGTTGCGCCTCGGCGGCGGGGGTGTATTCATCCAGGGCGCCATTGAGGAAGTGCACCGGCGTTTCAATCTGCCTGAGGGCGGGCAAGTAATTGCCATCGCCCAGCGCCAGTACCTGATGGATATGAAAGCGCGCCTGGCGGTACTCGGTAGTGGCCATGCTCGACAGATGTCGATGGTTATTGCGCTTGAGGCGCGGCGACAGGTATTTGCCCACGGTGTCATTGAGCAGGTGGCCGACGGCGGATTTGTCATCGGCCTCGATCAACACGCGCACGCGCTCCACATAGTCGAGCATGGCCTGGTTGAGGTTGGGTGCCAGGGCCATCACCACGGAGCTTTTGATCGACGGCGGGTTGTGCGCCAGGGTCAGCAGGGTGGAGATGCCGCCCCAGGAGGCCGAGACCAGATGGTTGACCTCAAAGCGTTCTACCAAGGCCCGCAGGATTTGCACCTCGTCGTCCTTGGTCACCAGGTCGAGGTCGGCATTGTGCTCGCGGGAATAACCCGAGAAGGGCAGGTCGAACAACAGCACGTTGAAATGCTCGGCCAAACACTTGCTGGTGCGGGCGAAGGAGCGGGTGGTGGACAGCGCGCCGTTGACCATCAGCACCGTGTCTTTGTGCGGGTCGTTGCCTAATCGCTCGATGTGAACGTTGTAGTGTTTGAACAGCTTTTGTATGACGAAACTTCCCTGGTTCATGTCAACGTTCCCTGTAGGTGGCGGGGTGCCACCAACCGTTATAACGGGGTTTTTTACGGGGGACAACTGAGCACGGGGGGACAAGCTTTAGTTGGGAATTGGCGGTAGGAAGAAGGACGAGCGAGGTATCTGAAAGCAACACCGGTCAATGTGGGAGGGGGCTTGCCCCCGATAGCAGTGGATCAGTCAAAGATGCTTCAACTGACATTCCGCCATCGGGGGCAAGCCCCCTCCCACAAGGGATTTTCAGTGTTTAGAGGGTCAGCGTAAGGCGCTTTACCAAGGCCCCCGGCAACAGGTTGGACGAGGTATTGCGCTGGCTATAGGTACTTGGCGACAACAACAACTCCCGCTCAGCCGTCAGCGCTTCCAGCTGCGACCCCAGCAAGCTATACACACTGTCATCAAACCGCATGGTACTCACCGGCGCCTTGATCTCACCGTCTTCCACCCAGAACGTGGCAAACCGCGTCATGCCCGTGAGGCGCGCCGCCGGCAGGTCGGAGTAGTTCAAGTACCACAGGTTGCTGATGTACAACCCGGTGCCCAACTGCTTGAGGATATCGGCCTGGGCCAGGCTACCCGCCGCCATCTGCAACGCACTGGGCGATTCATCGCTGCTGGCGCCGTTGGTGCTCAGACCGTATTCGGCGGCGCTGCGGGAGTTGATTAACTGGCCTTCGGCCTTGCCCGCCTCGATCAACGTGACATCGCCACGCGGGTAGCCTTCGGTGGAGAACGCCTGGCTCAACGAGCCGCTGACCTGCTCGGCCACCGTCACCAACGGGCTCAGGGACTGTTCGCCTGCATAGAGCTTTTGCAATGAACTGCCCTTGCTGGCGATGGCCTGGGCGGAGAAACCACCCCAGGTAATGATGCTGATGATTTCTTCAATCGCCGCTGGCGCGAGGTAGGCGCGGTATTGCCCAGGCGCCAGTGTGTGCAGCGGACGGCCAAGGTACTCCAACTGCTCGCGGGCCTGCTGGAAACGCGCGGCAAATTCGGTGCTGTCCCACGTGTGCCCGGCGTAGCTGGCCTTGACCGCCTCGCCATTGGCGTGGAACAGGCTGAAATCGAAATTGAAGCTATTGGCCTGGTGCCAGCCAAACGCCCCCGATGAACTGGCAAAGCCACGGCTGATCGGCCCGGCGGCATAGAACCCCACCAGGTCCACGCCGTCTGCGGCACGGCTGATGTCTTCCAGCACCAGGGCCAGTTCCGGCAGCGGTTGCGCCTGTTCGTTGTTGCTCTGCCAGGCGTTGTGGTTCAGCAGCAGGTAAGGGTCGGGGGGCAACAGCGGCAAGGTTTCGCGCAGTTGTTGCAGGCCGTCGGCGAGGCGCTGCAGGTCAACCTGCGGTTCGCCCGCGAGGGTGATGGCCAGGTCGGCGTGACGCCCGTCATTGATCAGTTTCAGGTTGACGCTGGCCTGCTGTACCTGGCCCGCCTGGCGCACCTTGGCGTGGTTGAACCGCACGAACTCGGACGATTCATCCGCATAGCCCAGGTGGAATTGTTCGCTGTCGGTGATGGCCTGCGTGAGCCATTCCACCAATGCCTTGAAGTTGTTCATCAGGCATCTCCCCCGAATACATCAACGTTGCTGAACACACAGGCCGGCGAGGCGTGGCCGACGCGAATTACCTGGTTGGGTTCGCCTTTGCCGCAGTTCGGCGTGCCCAAGACCTTGAAGGTGCTGGCGTCGCCGACCGCGCTGAGGTTGCGCCAGAACTGCGCGGAAATCGCCCGGTAGTTGGGGTTTTTCACCACGCCCTTGAGCTCGCCGTTTTCGATCAACTGGCCCCACTCGCAGCCGAACTGGAATTTATTGCGCGCATCGTCGATGGACCACGAACGGTTGGTCGACATCAGGATGCCGTTTTCGATACCGCCCACCAGTTGCGCCAGGCTCTGGTCGCCGGCTTCGATATTCAGGTTGGCCATGCGGTCGATGGGCGCACGGTTCCAACTGCTGGCACGGCTGTTGGCGACGCCACCCATGCCCGAACGGAATTGCGACAACGCGCCGCCCAGTGGCTTGAGCAACAGGCCTTCGCGAATCAGGAATTGTTTGCTCGCGGCGGTGCCGTCGTCGTCATGGCCGTAGCTGGCGAGTTGCTCGGGAATGTCCGGGTCGAAGGTCACGTTGAGCAACGGTGAGCCGTATTGCAGCTGGCCAAAGTCGCTGGCCTTCACAAAACTGGTGCCGGCGTAGTTGCGCTCATCGCCGAGGATACGGTCCAGCTCCAGCGGGTGGCCGATGGACTCGTGGATCTGCAAAATCATCTGGTCGGGCATCAACAGCAGGTCACGCGGGCCGTTGGGCGTATTCGGGGCGAGCAGCAATTGCAGGGCTTCGTCGGCGATGCGCGGCGCGGCGCCGGCCAGGCCGAAGCGGTTGATCACTTCAATGCCGCCCTGTTGGCCGAAATTGCTGCCGCCGAGGGTGCGGGTCTGGCTGTCGTGGCCGTCGTAGGCGGTGACGTTGACGCCGGGAAACACAAAGCGCTGGGCCTGGCGCAGTTCGGCGCCGGCGTTGTTGAGGTAGATCTGCTCGACGTGGGTCAGGCCGAGGCTGACTTCCCAGCTCACCAGACGGTCATCCTTGGGGACTGCGGCGGATTCGCTGCCGAGCAATTGGTAGCAGTCGCTCAAGGAAGGGAAGGGCTGGTCGAGTTCGGGGGACAGGTAGTCGGCGACATCGCTGGAGACATGTTGGTCGCGTAGATCCAGCAGGGCATGGGGCTTGATCAAACGCGCCTGTTGTTCGGCACGCTCAAGGGCGGCTTGCAGGCCGGCCAGGGAGATATCGTTGGTCGCCGCGTAGGCTTCCACACCGTTGAGACGCACGGTGAGCATGGCGCCTTCGTCGTGGTTCAGGTGCGGCGGTTCGGCAACGTTTTTGCGCACGGCCAGGGAGTGGCCGGATTCGCGCACGTAACGCAGCGAGAAAAATTCGGCGCGGGTGCGCAGGGCTGCGAAGTGTTTTTTGAGTGTGGCGTGGTAGTCGAACATGGGGCCTTCCTTGTGGGCGGGCTCGTCGCGGGCAGGCGGACAGAGTAGCTGATCAAGGAGGAGGTGAGCACCTGTGGCGAGGGAGCTTGCTCCCGCTGGGCTGCGCAGCGGCCCCAAAAATCTTGGGAGCGCTTCGCACTCCAGCGGGAGCAAGCTCCCTCGCCACAAAGTACATCAGTTACTGTGCTGTTGGGCCTACTTCACGCATCGGCTTGCCACGCACCGGCGCATCGCCGGCCACGTAGTAGTCGGCAGTGCTGCGCGGCAGCGGCTGGCGGCCACGGATCTTGTCGGCGATTTTCTCGGCGATCATGATCGTCGGCGCGTTCAGGTTGCCGGTGGTGATGATCGGCATGATCGACGCATCCACCACGCGCAGGCCTTGCATGCCATGCACGCGGCCTTCGCCATCCACGACCGCCATGTCGTCGGTGCCCATCTTGCACGAACAGGACGGGTGGAACGCGGTCTCGGCGTGCTCGCGGATGAACTTGTCCAACTGTTCATCGGTTTGCACTTCGATGCCCGGGCTGATTTCGCGGCCACGGTACTGGTCCAGGGCTGGCTGCTGCATGATTTCACGGGTCAGGCGGATGCCGTCGCGGAATTCCTGCCAGTCCTGCTCGGTGGCCATGTAGTTGAAGAGGATGCTCGGGTAGTCCCGTGGGTTCTTCGACTTGAGCTGGATGCGACCACGGCTCGGCGAACGCATGGAGCCCATGTGCGCCTGGAAACCGTGCTCTTGCACACCGTTGCTGCCGTTGTAGTTAATCGCCACCGGCAGGAAGTGGTACTGGATGTTCGGCCATTCGAATTCTTCACGGGTACGGATAAAACCGCCCGCTTCGAATTGGTTGCTGGCGCCGATGCCGGTGCCGTTGAACAGCCACTCGGCACCGATGGCCGGTTGGTTGTACCAGAGCAGCGACGGGTACAGCGACACCGGTTGGGTGCAGGCGTATTGCAGGTACAGCTCAAGGTGATCCTGCAGGTTTTCGCCGACGCCGGGCAGGTCGTGGACCACCGGGATGTCGAGGCTTTCCAGCAGTTTGGCCGGGCCAACGCCGGAGCGTTGCAGCAATTGCGGCGAAGCGATTGCGCCGCTGCACACCAGTACTTCTTTACGGGCGCGGGCTTCAACGCGCTCTTCGGCGGCGCCAATCAGGTAACGCACGCCAACGGCACGCTTGCCTTCGAACAACACTTTGTCGGTCAGGGCGTGGGTGACGATGGTCAGCGTCGAACGCTTCTTGGCGGTGTCCAGGTAACCGCGCGCGGTGCTGGCGCGACGGCCTTTAGGCGTGACGGTGCGGTCCATCGGGCCGAAGCCTTCTTGCTGGTAGCCGTTCAGGTCGACGGTGCGCGGGTAACCGGCTTGCACGCCGGCTTCAACCATGGCGTGGAACAGCGGGTTGTTACCGGCTTTGGGCGTGGTCACGCTGACCGGGCCATCGCCGCCGTGCCAGTCGTTCGGGCCGATGTCGCGGGTTTCGGCTTTGCGGAAGTACGGCAGGCAATCGAGGTACGTCCAGTTTTCCAGGCCTGGCAGTTTTGCCCAGCCGTCGTAGTCCATGGCGTTGCCGCGGATGTAGCACATGCCGTTGATCAGCGAAGAACCACCCAGGCCCTTGCCGCGACCGCATTCCATACGGCGGCCGTCCATGTGCGGCTCTGGATCGGTCTCGTAGGCCCAGTTGTAGCGGCGGCCTTGCAGCGGGAACGCCAACGCCGCAGGCATTTGCGTGCGGAAGTCGAAACGGTAGTCGGGGCCGCCGGCTTCCAGCAGCAGGACGGTGACGCCTTCGTCTTCGGTCAGACGGGTCGCCAGGGTGTTACCGGCGGAGCCGGCACCCACAATGATGTAGTCGTATTCTTGGGACATTGGATGTACCCCTTTTTGAAGTGTGGTCAGGTAGGGCCTCATCGGGGGCAAGCCCCCTCCCACACTGACTGTGTTCACAAATCCAGATATGTAAATACAGTCAAATGTGGGAGGGGCGGTGCGACGATTCGACTTGCCCCCGATGGCGGCCTCACAGGCAATACAGGACTCGGGTGTTAGAACACCGAGGCGTAATCGCCCAGCTCAACCTGTACCGATTTGATGCGGGTGAAGTTGTTCAGCGAGCTGATGCCGTTCTCACGGCCCACACCGGATTGCTTGTAGCCACCCACTGGCATCTTCGCGTCGGACTCGCCCCAGGCGTTGATCCAGCAGATACCCGCTTCCAGCTGATGAATCACGCGGTGCGCGCGGTTCAGGTCTTTGGTGACCAGGCCGGCCGCCAGACCGAAGTCGGTGTCGTTGGCGCGGCGGATCACTTCTTCTTCGGTTTCGTAGGTCAGGATCGCCATGACCGGGCCGAAGATTTCTTCACGCACGATGACCATGTCGTCGGTGCAGTCGGTGAATACAGTCGGCGCCACGAACGCGCCTTTGGCGAAGTCGCCAGCGGTCAAACGCTCGCCGCCGCACAGCAGGCGTGCGCCTTGCTCTTTGCCCTTGGCGATATAGCCCAGCACGCTTTCCATGTGTTGGAAGCTGACCAGCGGACCGAAGTTGGTGTTCTCGTCTTCCGGGTTACCCACACGAATGCGCGCAACACGCTCGGCGATCTTGGCTTCGAACGCGGCTTGCAGGTGCTTCGGTACGAATACGCGGGTGCCGTTGGTGCACACCTGACCGGAGCTGTAGAAGTTGGCCATCATCGCAGTGTCGGCGGCGCGATCCAGGTCGGCGTCGTCGAAGATGATCAGTGGCGACTTGCCGCCCAGTTCCATGGTCACGTCTTTGAGCGAGGAGCTCGACGCGCTGGCCATGACCTTCTTGCCGGTGTCGGTGCCGCCGGTGAAGGAGATTTTTTCGATGCGCGGGTGCTCGGTCAGCCAGGTGCCGACTTCACGGCCGCTGCCGGTCAGTACGTTGAACACGCCCGCCGGAACGCCGGCTTCGGTGTAGATCTCGGCCAGTTTCAGGGTGGTCAGCGAGGTGACTTCGCTTGGCTTGAAGATCATCGCGTTACCGGCGGCCAGGGCCGGTGCGGATTTCCACAGGGCGATTTGGATCGGGTAGTTCCACGCGCCGATACCGGCGACCACGCCCAGCGGCTCGCGGCGGGTGTAGACGAACGAAGTGTCGCGCAGTGGGATCTGCTCGCCTTCGATGGCGGGCACCAGGCCTGCGTAGTATTCCAGTACGTCGGCGCCGGTAACGATGTCGACGTACTTGGTTTCGGAGAAGGCTTTACCGGTGTCCAGGGTTTCCAGGGCGGCCAGCTCATCGTTGCGCTCGCGCAGGATGTCGACGGCACGGCGCAGGATGCGCGAACGCTCCATGGCGGTCATGGCGGCCCAGATTTTCTGGCCTTTTTCGGCGCTGACCACGGCGCGTTCAACGTCGTCAAAGGTGGCGCGTTGCACTTGGGCGAGGACTTCACCGTTAGCCGGGTTGATGGCGTCGAAGGTGGCATCGCTGCCAGCGTCGCTGTAGCCGCCGTCAATGTAGAGTTTTTGCAGTTCGAAACGGGCCATAAAGTCCTCGCAAGTGCATAAGTGGTTGGCGCGGTTCGGGCGTTGAGCGGTTATGTGTGCTCTGACGTACCCTGCTTGGCCAATTGGAAATCCATGTATTCGTAAGCGATCCGTTGCGCCTGCTCCGTGTCGAAAGCGTCTCCCGACAGGGCGCCGCGCAACCACAAACCGTCGATCAGGGCCGCCAGCCCTCGGGCTGCCTTGCGTGCACGCGGCAGCGGCAGCACTCGGCGGAACTGGCAGCACAGGTTGGAATACAGACGTTGATCGTTGATCCGCTGCAACCGGTGCAATGACGGGTGGTGCATGCTGGTGGCCCAGAAGGCCAACCAGGTTTTCATTGCCGGGCCGTTGACCTGGCTGGCGTCGAAGTTGCCTTCGATAATCACCTGGAGGTGCGCCCGTGGGCTGTCATCCTTCAGGGCGCGCCTGCGTTCGTGGACGTTGTCGATCAGCGCGTTCATCAGGTAACGCATGGTCGCTGCGATCAGGCCGTTCTTGTCCTGAAAGTAGTGACTGATGATGCCGTTCGAGACGCCGGCCAAACGGGCGATCAGCGCAATGCTGGCATCCCCCATTCCGACCTGATCGATGGCCGTGAGCGTGGCTTCGATCAACTGCTGGCGGCGTATGGGTTGCATACCGACCTTGGGCATGTAGCACCTCTCCTTTGGCCTGCCGATGGGCGATAAACGTCCGTCGGCTTGATGGCCAGTCTATTTTGTTTTGATTGAACGTTCAATCAACAAAGAATAAGATCTGCGACAAATGGTCGCTGCCTACAGGTTTTTCCTGCCTGGGAGCCGCGACATCCGGCACCCGCAAAAACCCTTGAAACGCCCTGTCTACCGCTTCGGTAGGGGTGCAAGGATTTTCGGGGTGTCTTTATAACACCCGTCCGTCGACTGCCGATAAATCGATGTCCCGGGATAACCGTTGCCTTGTGTTTCTCTTTCGCACTGCCCGGAGCATCTGCGCCATGAGTTCTGCCTCTCTTATAAAGACCCCGCCGGAAAAGGTGCGGGTCAACGGTTGGGTGTTCTACACCTCCACCGCGTTGATTCTGTTGTTGACTGCCATCCTGATCATCGCCCCGCAGGAGGCCGGGCGCATGCTCGGCGTCGCCCAGGCGTGGCTGTCGAAAAGCTTCGGCTGGTATTACATGGTGGTCATCGCCGCTTACCTGGTGTTCGTGGTCGGCCTGGCGTTTTCCTCCTACGGCAAATTGAAACTGGGCAGCAAGGACGACACCCCGGACTTCAGCTACGGCGCCTGGGCCGGCATGTTGTTCTCGTCGGGTATCGGCATCTCGCTGCTGTACTTCGGCGCCTCGGAGCCGTTGGACCACTACTTCAACCCGCCCGAAGGCGCAGCGGCCAGCAATGGCGCAGCGCGCCAGGCGCTGCAACTGACGTTCCTGCACTGGGGCCTGCACGGCTGGGCGATCTATGCGTTGGTCGGCCTGGCCGTGGCGTACTTCGCGTACCGACATAACCAGCCGCTGGCCTTGCGTTCGGCGCTGTACCCGCTGGTGGGCGAGCGTTGGGTGAAGGGCGCGGCCGGCCATGCGGTGGACGGTTTCGGCATGTTCGTGACCTTGTTGGGCCTGGTGACGAACCTGGGGATTGGTTCGATGCAAGTGTCGTCGGGGTTGGAAAACCTGTTCGGCATGGAACACAGCAACACCAACCTGTTGATCGTGATCATCGTGATGAGCACCGTGGCGACCATCGCCGCCGTGTCGGGTGTGGAGAACGGCATTCGCCGTCTGTCCAACCTCAACATTGTGCTGTTCAGCGGTCTGCTGATTTTTGTGCTGCTGTTCGGCCCGACTTTGCACCTGCTCAACGGCCTGGTGCAGAACACCGGTGACTACCTCAACGGCATCATCCTGAAAACCTTCGACCTGTATGTGTACGAAGGCGACGCCGACAAGACCGAGCGCTGGATGGGCCTGTGGACCCTGTTCTACTGGGCGTGGTGGATTTCCTGGGCCCCATTCGTGGGCATGTTCATCGCGCGTATTTCCCGTGGTCGCACGGTGCGTGAACTGGTGGCCGGCGTGTTGCTGATCCCACTGGGCTTTACCCTGGCGTGGCTGTCGATCTTCGGTAACTCGGCGCTGGACCTGGTGCTGAACCACGGCGCGGTGGAGTTGGGCAAGACCGCCCTGGAACAACCGTCCATGGCCATCTACCAACTGCTTGAGCATTACCCGGCGTCGAAAGTCGTCATCGGTGTGTCGATCTTTGTGGGCTTTGTGCTGTTCCTGACCCCGGCGGATTCCGGCGCGGTGATGATGGCCAACCTGTCGTGCAAAGGCGGCAATGTGGATGAAGATGCGCCGCACTGGCTGCGGATCTTCTGGTCGGCGGTGATCACCCTGGTGACCATCGGCCTGCTGTTCGCGGGCAACTTCGAAGCCATGCAGACCATGGTGGTGCTGGCGGGGCTGCCGTTCTCGGTGGTGCTGGTGTTCTTTATGTTCGGTTTGCACAAGGCGATGCGCCAGGACGTGGCCATCGAACAAGAGCAGGCGCAATTGGCCGAGCGCGGTCGTCGTGGTTTCAGCGAACGCCTGACTGCGCTGGACCTGCAGCCGAGCCAGGGCACGGTGCAGCGTTTCATGGACAAGCACGTAACGCCGGCGTTGGAAGAGGCCGCCGTTGCGCTGCGTGACCAAGGGTTGGAGGTGCAAACGCTGTTGGGCAAATCCAAGCGCTGCATCGGTGTGCGCATCGAGAGGGAAGAGGGCAACCCGTTTGTCTACGAAGTGAGCCTGGACGCTTACTCGTCGGCACCGAACGACCTGCCCGAGGAAGAGCGCACGCGTTACTACCGGGCTGAGGTCTACCTGCACAACGGACCTCAGGAATACGACCTGATGGGCTTCACCCAGGAGCAAATTACCCGGGATGTGCTCGATCAGTTTGAAAGCCATCGGCAGCTCCTTGGCCGGGTTTATAGCTGATAGTTGAAGCCTGGTGGTGTCCTCACTGACACCACTGGGTCCAACTGTGTAAACAGATCCAAATGTGGGAGGGGCGGTGCGACGATTCGACTTGCCCCCGATTACAGTGTGTCAGTCAGTACATCTGTTACTGATCCACTGCTATCGGGGGCAAGTCGAATCGTCGCACCGCCCCTCCCACATTGACCCAGTTTCTACAGTTGGTTTTGCAGTGTTGGTTAGCCCAGATTTTTGCCTAGCAGGGCATGGTACAACTCACTGTCCCCCAGAATCCCCACCACCTGGTTGTTGTCATGCAACACCAACTTATTCCCGGTGTGATAACGAATCTGCAACGCATCGCGCATGCCGATATTCGAGTCCACCAGCGTCGGCAACCGACCCAGGCCTTCCACCGCTTGCCC
Source organism: Pseudomonas nabeulensis (assembly GCF_004682045.1). GTDB lineage: Bacteria > Pseudomonadota > Gammaproteobacteria > Pseudomonadales > Pseudomonadaceae > Aquipseudomonas > Aquipseudomonas nabeulensis. The sequence continues at coordinate 114,819 of NZ_QUZT01000002.1, read as the reverse complement.
CGGTGCCCAATTCTGCAAGTTCATCACCGCACCATTCTGACGAGCACCTTTAATGGTGTTGCCTTCGGCCAGGTCCAGCCATGAATCGCCACCCGGGTCCAGGCATACCGAGCCGTTGACGCGCTTGCAGTTGTCCAGCGTGCGCATCAGGCTGCGGCCGCACAGCACGTTCAGCGGGTTGGTGTGGGCGACGAAGGTGCGCACATAGTCGTCCGCCGGGTTCAGCACGATTTCTTCCGGCACGCTGTACTGGATGATCTTGCCGTCTTTCATGATCGCGATGCGGCTACCCAATTTGAGCGCCTCATCCAGGTCGTGACTCACGAACACGATGGTCTTGCTCAGCTTGCGTTGCAGCTCCAACAGCTCATCTTGCAAGCCTTGGCGGATCAGCGGGTCGAGGGCCGAGAAGGGTTCGTCCATCAGCAAAATATCGGCGTCCATCGCCAACGCACGCGCCAGGCCGACGCGTTGCTGCATGCCGCCGGACAGCTCGTCGGGCTTCTTGTTGCGCCATTGGGCCAGGCCCACCAGTTCGAGCTTTTCATCCACCAGCTTGCGTCGGTCTTTCTCCGGACGGCCTTGCATCTCCAGGCCGAAGCTGATGTTTTCGCGCACCGTCAGCCAAGGCATCAGGGCGAACTTCTGGAACACCATGGCGATGCGTTTGGTGCGCATCATTTTCAGCTCGGCGGGCGTGCAGGAGGCGATGTCGATCTGGCGCCCTTCATGCTCCACGAACAGTTGGCCACGGCTGACGGTGTTGAGGCCGTTGATGCAGCGCAGCAAGCTGGATTTGCCGGAGCCCGACAGGCCCATCAGCACGCAGATTTCGCCTTTTTCGATATCCAGGCTGGCTTTTTCTACGCCGACAATCTGCCCGGTCTTTTTCAGGATCTCGTTGCGGCTCATGCCCTGGTCCAGCAGCTTGAGCGCTTCGCGTGGGTCTTTGGTGAAGATCACGTCGACATTGTCGAATCGGATAATGCTCATGCATCACCCCCTACTTTGGCGTCGGGTTGTTTGCAGATGCGGTCGAGCATGATGGCGAGCAAGACGATGGCCAGGCCCGCTTCGAAGCCCAGGGCAATGTCAGCGGTGTTGAGTGCGTTGACCACCGGTTTGCCGAGACCGTCGGCGCCCACCAGGGCCGCGATCACCACCATCGACAGCGACAGCATGATGCATTGGGTAATACCGGCAGCGATGCTCGGCATGGCGTGAGGCAGTTCGATGCGCGAGAGCAACTGACGGCGCGAGCAACCAAAGGCTTTGCCGGCGTCGAGCAGCTCTTGGGGAACGTCGCGGATACCCAGGTAGGTCAGGCGGATGGGCGCGGCAATCGCGAACACCACCGTGGAGATCAAACCGGGCACCACACCCAGCCCGAAGAGGGTCAGGGTAGGGATGAGGTAGACGAAGGTCGGTACGGTCTGCATCAGATCGAGCACCGGCCGCATCATGGTGTAGAACAACGGTTTGTGCGCGGCAACAATGCCCAGCGGCACACCGATGACCACGCAGACCAGGGTGGCGAACAGCACTTGCGCCAGGGTCTCCATGGTTTCCTGCCAGTACCCCAGGTTGAGGATCAGCAGGAAGGAGGCGATGACGAACACCGTCAGGCCCCATTTGCGTTGAATAAAGTGAGCCAGCAGCGCAATCAGACCGATCAATGCCAGCGGATTGAACCAGGTCAGCGCGAACGTCACGCCGTGGATCATCGTTTCCAGGGTCGATGCGATTGCGTCGAAGTAGTTGGCACCGTGTTGGGTCAACCAATCGACGAAGGCAGCGATGTACTGGCCTAGTGGGATTTTCTGTTCAGTCAGCATGGTAGTGAATGTCCACATGCGAAGAGGGAAAACATCCCGGGGCAGCGCACCGCCCCGGGGACAACGGATTACTTGGCGAGGTAGGCTTTTACGGCGTCGAGTCCTGGTTTGCCATCAACGGTGGTGACACCGGCGAGCCAGGTGTCGAGCACTTGCGGGTTGGCCTTGAGCCAGGCCTTGGCGGCGGCGTCAGGCTTTTGTTTGTCGTCCAGCACTTTGCCCATCAGGGTGCTTTCCATGTTCAGGGTGAACGACAGGTTTTTCAGCAACTGGCCCACGTTGCTGCATTCTTCGGAGTAGCCCTTGCGGGTATTGGTATAGATGGTGGCCTGGCCGTAGTTGGGGCCGAACGAGTCGTCACCACCGGTCAGGTACTTCATCTTGAAGCGGGTGTTCATCGGGTGAGGTTCCCAGCCGAGGAACACGATGGCCTGGTCGCGCTTGGAGGCACGTTCAACCTGGGAGAGCATGCCGGCTTCGCTGGACTCGACCACTTTGAAGCCTGCGGTTTTCAGGCCGAAGGCGTCTTTGTCGATCAGCGTCTGGATGGTGCGGTTGCCGTCGTTACCCGGCTCGATGCCGTAGATCTTGCCGCCCAGTTCGTCCTTGAATTTGGCGATGTCGGCGAAGTCTTTCAGGCCTTTGTTGTACAGCGCCTCGGGCACCGCCAGGGTGTACTTGGCGTTCTCCAGGTTGGCGCGCACGGTTTCCACGGTGCCGGCATCACGGTACTGCTTGATGTCGTTTTCCATGGTCGGCATCCAGTTGCCGAGGAAGATGTCCATGTTCTTGCCGTCGGCCAGGGACTTGTAGGTCACCGGAACCGAAATCATCGTGGTGCGCGGCTTGTAGCCCAGGCCCTTGAGGACTTCGCTGGTGGTCGCGGTGGTGACGGTGATGTCGGTCCAGCCGACATCGGAGAAGTTGACGGTCTGGCATTGAGCCGGTTCTGCAGCGTTCGCCAGGACTGGCAGACTCAGCATGGCGGCCAATAACAACGAGGGTGAACCTTTCATGGGGCTAGACTCCTGTGTGTTTTCTGGCGGCATTTACCGCGCTTTATAAGTGTTGCGTTCGAGCGTGCGATGACAGCTCTGGCACGGCGCCTTGCAAACGAGTCGAGACTGATCATGTACCAGTGAAAATCTGACGCCTACAGGGGGCGTCGTAACCAGTACAGGGATGGTCGTATCCAGTGTCGGTGACGTCGCTTACAGATTTTTCCAGGGGCAAAACCAAGGTTTTTACCCTTCTGCACCGCTAAAAACGGCCAAAACGCCTGTTCGCACGAGGGCGGCGTTAGTGAGCATGGTTACGTCGGTGTGAGACGCCGTGACGGGCAACAAAAGCTAGATGATGCCGCTATTCGGGCGGATTGAGCGTAGCAGGTAGCCCGTGCTTATCGAGGAGTTCCACGGCAATGGCTATCAGCGTTTTCGACCTGTTCAAGATCGGCATCGGGCCTTCGAGTTCTCACACCGTCGGCCCCATGCGCGCCGCGGCGTTGTTCGTTCAAGGTTTACGTGAACGTGAGGTGTTGGAACAAGTGCGGCGCGTAGAAGTTCAGCTCTACGGCTCATTGTCGGCCACCGGCATCGGCCACGGCAGTGACACCGCGACCATCATGGGCCTGATGGGCGAGTGGCCGGACGCAATCGATCCGTCGCAAATCGGCCTGCATATCCACACCCTGCGCGAGACCGACACGTTGCTGTTGGACGGGCGTCTGCCGGTGCCGTTTGTGTGGGCAAGGGACATGCGTCTGCTCGACGAAAACCTGCCGTTTCACCCCAATGCCATGACCCTGGTGGTGTATGGCGATAACGGCGAATTGCACCGGGATACCTACTATTCAGTGGGCGGCGGTTTTGTGGTGGATGAAGCCCAGGCGCAAAGCGGCGTGGCGGATATGGACCGCACCGTATTGCCCTATGATTTTTCCAGCGCGGTGGAGCTGTTGCAGCTGTGCAAGACCCACAACCTGCGCGTCGCCGAATTGATGCTGGCGAATGAAAAGGTCTGGCGCTCCGAAGAGGAAATTCGCAGCGGCCTGCTGAAGCTTTGGCACGCGATGCAAGATTGCGTGGAGCAAGGCCTCAAGCACGAGGGCATCTTGCCGGGCGGTCTTAATGTGCGTCGGCGCGCGGCCAAGTTGCACCGCAGCCTGCAAGAGTTGAACAAGCCGAATGTGATCGGCTCGACCTTGAGCGCCATGGAATGGGTGAACCTGTTCGCGTTGGCGGTCAATGAAGAAAACGCTGCCGGCGGGCGCATGGTCACTGCGCCTACCAACGGTGCTGCGGGCATCATTCCGGCTGTGCTGCATTACTTCATGAAATTCAGCGAGGAAGTCACCGAAGCCAACGTCGTGGATTACATGCTCGGCGCGGCGGCGATAGGCATCCTGTGCAAGAAGAACGCCTCGATCTCCGGTGCCGAAGTGGGTTGCCAGGGTGAAGTCGGTTCGGCCTGCGCCATGGCCGCTGCCGGGCTGGCGGAAATCCTCGGTGCTACGCCGGAGCAACTGTGCAACGCTGCCGAGATCGGCCTGGAACACAACCTGGGTCTCACCTGCGATCCGGTGGGCGGGCTGGTGCAAGTGCCGTGCATCGAGCGCAATGCGATTGCGGCGGTGAAGGCGATCAACGCAGCGCAGATGGCGTTGCGTGGGGACGGCCAGCACTTTATCTCCCTGGACCGGGTGATCCGCACTATGCGCGATACCGGGGCGGATATGCATGACAAATACAAGGAGACATCGCGGGGTGGGTTGGCGGTGAGTGCCGTCGAATGCTGATGTGGTCGGCTTCTGTGGCGAGGGAGCTTGCTCCCGCTGGGCTGCGAAGCGGCCCCAAAATCTTGGGAGCGCTTCGCACTCCAGCGGGAGCAAGCTCCCTCGCCACAAAGTAAATGCCCTGCTCACAAAGTGCCCACCCAAACCAAAAGCGCCACCTTTTAGCGCGTCGCAAACAGATAAGTAGCTCCCAAACGATTTCCTGCCTAACGACTGTCTCTCTGTGCTCTGGGTGACAGACTTCTCCTACAGCCCCAAAGCGCCTTCCCACAAGTGCTACCGAACTGCTCACACCCGTTGGGCGGGCTCATTCCTACCGCCAATTCTGGCCATATCCATACTTCCGGCGCGGGCTTATCTAGACGCGTCAAAAGGTCGTTTTTAGGAGTTATTGGACGGCCATTCAAGTTTAGGCATGGCATTTGCTCTATCAATTCAAAGCCTCTCTCTGCACCAGATGAAGAGCGCAATAACAAGAGCCTCGCCTGAGGCCATCACCCGCTTTGTGTGAGGAGATACCGCGATGACGTCGTTCAACTCAGGGGCCCAACCCCAGAACCGTGCGCCTCAATCCATCGGCTTTTTGCTGCTGGACAATTTCACGCTGATTTCCCTGGCTTCCGCAGTCGAACCACTGCGCATGGCCAACCAACTCTCTGGCCGCGAGCTGTATCGCTGGACCACTTTGAGTGTTGACGGCAACCAGGTGTGGGCCAGCGACGGTCTGCAAATCACTCCCGATGCTTCCATGCACAAAGCCCCGGCCCTGGACACGGTGATCGTGTGCGGCGGCGTGGGTATTCAGCGTACGGTCACCCGTGAGCATGTGTCGTGGCTGCAAAGCCAGGCGCGCCAGTCGCGCCGCTTGGGCGCGGTGTGCACCGGCAGTTGGGCCCTGGCCTGCGCCGGTCTGCTGGACGGTTTTGATTGCAGCGTGCACTGGGAGTGTTTGGCCTCGATGCAGGAAGCCTTTCCGCGTGTGGCCATGAGCACCCGCCTGTTCACCCTCGACCGCAACCGCTTCACCAGCTCCGGCGGCACCGCGCCGCTGGACATGATGCTGCACCTGATCAGCCGCGATCACGGGCGTGAACTGTCCGCCGCGATCTCCGAGATGTTTGTGTACGAACGCATCCGCAACGAACAGGATCACCAGCGCGTGCCGCTCAAGCACATGCTCGGCACCAACCAGCCGAAACTGCAGGAAATCGTCGCGCTGATGGAAGCCAATCTGGAAGAGCCTATCGACCTGGACGAATTGGCGGTGTACGTCGCCGTGTCCCGTCGTCAGTTGGAGCGGCTGTTCCAGAAATACCTGCACTGCTCGCCGTCGCGCTACTACCTCAAGCTGCGCCTGATCCGTGCACGGCAACTGCTCAAGCAAACGCCGATGTCGATCATCGAAGTGGCGTCGGTGTGTGGCTTCGTGTCCACGCCGCACTTTTCCAAGTGCTACCGCGAATACTTCGGCATTCCGCCGCGGGATGAGCGTGTGGGGTCCAACACCACCCAGCAAGTGGCGATGATGCCGATTCCGCAGGCGCTGGTGTTGTCACCGCTGGCGGGGCCGATGTCGGCGTTGAGCCAGGCGCGCAATGAGTCGACGTTTGCCAGTGTAAGGCTGTAGACCGAGTCGCCTGCATCGGGGGCAAGCCCCCTCCCACCCTTGATTTGTGAATACATTCAAAAATGTGGGAGGGGGCTTGCCCCCGATAGCAATCTATCAGGCCCCAGAGCTCTGCTTGAACTGCACAAGCGCCGGCAACAACTGCTTATCGATCGCCTGCCTCACCGCCGGCAAGATCGTCGCGCTGCCGGTGTACATCTGCTCCACCATGCCCTTGAGCGCCTTGGCCCGCGCCGCACTCAAACCGCGCACGGCACACTCGCACGCCTGCTCGGCAGTCGCGCCGCTGGACACCTCGAAACCCAACGAGCGCAGCTGGCTCAGCAGGTCATCCTGGTCAATCAAATCCGCATGCATCATGACGTTTATCCTGGTGAAGGGAGCGGGGTTTGACTGGGATTCTGGTAGCCGCCCAAGCGGTCGGCAAGGGCAGATTGCACGAATGCCTCAGATGGCTATGAGCATGTCGTTTTCGGGCCATTTACCGACAGAAGTAATAGGCACACTGAATGCCAGGCACGCAACCTGAAGGTTTGGTCACCCTCTCGAAGCACCGCTCACACAAGGCACTCTGCCCCGATCTTGTCACGGCTTGATCGGGGCTTTTTTTATGCCGATAACCCGGCCGAGCAGGGCAGGCAGCGGCAGGTCGGTTTGCTCGGCAGTGATGGCGGTGAGTCGTTGCAGGGTTGTCTCGGTGAACGGGGTTGCTTGCGGGCCAGCGAGATCGACGTGCAGCAGCATCTGTTCGTTGCCCGCCAGTTCCTTCTCATCACTTGTCAGATGCAGGCTGTGATAGAGGTGCAGGCGCTTGGCGTCATGGTCGATCAGTTGAGTGCGTACTTCCACTTCGGCGCCCAGTTTCACTTCATGCAGGTAGTTTAGGTGCAGCTCCAGCGTGAACAACGAGTGGCCGCTGGCTTCGCGGTTCTGGCTGTCCAGGCCCAGTGTGTCCATCAGCGCATCGGTGGCGTAGCTGAAGATCAGCAGGTAGAACGCGTCGCGCAGGTGGCCGTTGTAGTCCACCCAGTCGGGTTGGAGGGTGGTGGTGTAGGTCGTCAGTGCTGGCATGCTTAGTACTCGGTCAAAAATGTGGGAGGGGGCTTGCCCCCGATAGCTGTGGGTCAGCTACAGATGTATCAACTGACAGTCCGCCATCGGGGGCAAGCCCCCTCCCACATTGGGTTATTCGGCGAAGCTCATACCGTGCTTGGCCTTGGTAGTTTTTACCGCCTCCAACACCGCCAACAAGCAATCATCACGATAGCGCTCCAGCGCCGAAATGCTGTGTGTGCCGAGCTGGTCGCTGGTGCCCTCGACGACATCATCAATCAGCTTATCGGTCAGCTCCGGTGCTGGCAGGTACGTCCACGGCAACTGTAGCGCCGGGCCGAATTGCGCCATGAAGTGGCGCATGCCCGCGTCGCCACCGGCCAAGGTGTAGGTCAGGAACGTGCCCATGAACGACCAGCGTAAGCCGGCGCCAAAGCGTATGGCGTCGTCAATTTCCCCCGTGGTCGCCACACCGTCATTGACCAGATGCAGCGCCTCCCGCCACAGCGCTTCCAGCAGGCGGTCGGCGATAAAACCGGGGACTTCCTTGCGCACATGCAGCGGGCGCATGCCGAGGGATTCGTACACCTTGATTGCCGCTTGAACCGCCTGCGGCGCTGTGTGCTTGCCGCCGACCACTTCCACCAGCGGCAACAGGTAAACCGGGTTGAATGGATGACCCACCACACAGCGTTCCGGGTGGGTCGAGCCCTCGTAGAACTCGCTGGGCAACAGGCCCGATGTGCTGGAGCCGATCAGTGCATTCGGCTTGGCCGCTGCGCTGATCTTACTGTGCAATTCCAGTTTCAGCTCCAGGCGCTCCGGGGCGCTTTCCTGGATGAAATCGGCGTCTTTCACGCACTCTTCAATCGTCGATACAAAGCGCAGGCGGTCTTGGGAAGCACCGGGCGCCAGGCCTTGTTTTTCCAGGGCGCCCCAGGCGTTGGCAACGCGTTTGCGCAGGGCGGCTTCGGCGCCGGGGGCGGGGTCCCAGGCGACCACATCGAGGCCGTGGGCCAAGGCGCGGGACACCCAGCCGCTGCCGATGACACCACTGCCGAGGGCGGCGAAGGTTTTGATTTCGGTGATAAAACTCATTGGCAACATTCCTGAATAGTGTGATGTACCCCTGTGGGAGGGGGCTTGCCCCCTCCCACATTTTTAAGTGCGTTTAGTCAGGCCCATTTTTTTGCGGCCTTCGGCAGGGGTCATGACACGCGCACCCAAGCGGCTGAGGATTTCACTGGCCCGCTCCACCAACTGCCCATTGGTGGCCAGCACGCCTTTGTCCAGCCACAAGTTGTCCTCCAACCCCACCCGCACATTGCCCCCCAGCAGCACCGCTTGCGCCGCCATTGGCATCTGCATGCGGCCAATACCAAAGCCTGCCCACACGGCATCGGCCGGCAGGTTGTCGACCATGGCCTTCATGGTGGTGGTGTCGGCCGGTGCGCCCCATGGAATGCCCAGGCACAGTTGGAACAACGGGTTGTCGAGCAGGCCTTCCTTGATCATCTGCTTGGCAAACCACAGGTGGCCGGTGTCGAAGATTTCCAGCTCGGCTTTGACACCCAGCTCTTGAATGCGCTTGGCGCCTGCTCGCAGCTGGGCCGGCGTGGACACGTAGATGGTGTCGCCATCACCGAAGTTGAGGGTGCCGCAGTCCAGGGTGCAGATTTCCGGCAGCAGTTCTTCAACGTGGGCCAGGCGGGTCAGCGGGCCGACCAGGTCAGTGTTGGGGCCGAACTCCATCGGGTTCTCGCCGCCGCCGATCTCCAGGTCGCCGCCCATGCCAGCGGTGAGGTTGACGATGATGTCGATGTCGGCCTCGCGAATGCGCTCCATCACCTCGCGGTACAGCGCGACGTCGCGGCTGAATTTGCCGGTTTCGGGGTCACGCACATGACAGTGCACAACCGTGGCACCGGCCTTGGCGGCTTCCACCGCAGCGGCGGCGATTTGTTTGGGGGTGACCGGCACGTGTGGGCTGCGGCTGGTCGTGTCGCCAGCACCGGTGAGTGCGCAGGTGATGATGACGTCGTGGTTCATGGGGCGGTTCCTTACAGGCGTGGTGGTGCCGTTCGCAGCCGGTGTCGGCTGCGAAGCGGTGATTGGGTTTGGGTTACTTGCTGGTCAATTGCAGGTTGGCCGCAGCCGGTTTGCCGTCGAAGGTGGTCACGCCTTCCAGCCAGCGTGCCTGGTCTTGTGGGTGATCCTTGAGCCACTGCCTGGCGGATTCAATGGGGTCCTTGTGATCCAGCAACGGCTGCATCATCCGGCTCTCGTCGGCGGCGGTGAAGGTGAGGTTGGTCAGCAGTTTGTGCACGTTGGGGCACTGTTCGGCGTAGGTCGGCGCGGTCACGCTCCACACGGTGGCCATGCCTTCGTTCGGGCCCAGGGCGTCGTCGCTGCCGGTGAGGTAGGTCATGGCGACGTTGACGTTCATCGGGTGCGGCGCCCAACCAAAGAACACCACGGCTTCCTTGCGGCGTACCGCACGGTCGACGGCGGCGAGCATGCCGGCTTCGCTGGATTCGACGAGCTGGAACTTGCCCAGGCCGAATTGGTTCTTGGCGATCATCGCCTTGATCTGCGTATTGGCGCCCGAACCCGGCTCGATCCCGTAGATCTTGCCGCCCAGTTCTTTTTCGAACTTGGCGATATCGGCGAAGGTTTTCAGGCCCTTGTCCGCCAGGTAAGTCGGCACAGCGAGGGTGGCGCGCGCGTCTTCCAGGCTGGGTTTGTCGAGGACTTTGACTTGCTTGGCGTCGACAAACGGGGTGATGGTCTGGGTCATCAGTGGGTTCCAGTAGCCCAGGAACAGGTCCAAGCGCTGGTCGCGAATGCCGGCGAAGATGATCTGCTGGGAAGCGCTGGTCTGTTTGGTCTTGTAGCCGAGGCCATCGAGCAACACTTGGGTCATGGCGCTGGTGGCGATCACGTCGGTCCAGTTCACCACGCCCATGCGCACGTTCTGGCAAGATGCCGCGTCGGCCGCCATCACGTTGGTGCTCAAGAGGGCGCTGGCGCTGAGCGCAAGCACGTAGCGGCTGATCAGTCGGTTCATGGTGATTCCCTCGGCAGGTCGTTATTGTGGTTGCCGGTGTCTTTGTGCACCGTGACGCCACGTTACGCAGCTTGGGGGGCAACAAAACGCACGGCGGCGACCGACTCTTGCACTGCAGCGACCTGTCCCCTTGAATCCACCCGGAAACGGGAGTATCACAGTGCCACGCTGTCCGTCCGACGAGAGCGCCACCATGTCCCAGGATTTCTATTTCTTGCTGATGCCGGGCTTCTCGGCCATTGGCTTTATCTCCGCGCTGGAACCCCTGCGAGTGGCCAACCGCTTTCGGGGCGAGTTGTACCGCTGGCACGTGCTGAGTGCCGATGGCGGTGCGGTATTGGCGAGCAATGGCATGTCGGTCAATGCCGATGCGGCGCTGGAGCCGCTGAACAAAGGCGCGACACTGTTGGTGGTCGCTGGCTTTGAGCCCTTGCAATTCACGACGCCAGCGCTGGAACACTGGCTGCGCCGTCTTGACCACGATGGCGTGACCCTTGGCGCCATCGACACTGGCGCCTGTGTGCTTGCCGAAGCCGGCTTGCTCGACGGCCATCGCCTGACCCTGCATTGGGAAGCCGTCGAGGCGTTCAAGGAGTCGTATCCGCACTTGAGCGTCACCCAGGAGCTGTTCGAAATCGACCGTCGCCGCATCACCTGCGCCGGCGGCACCGCCTCCATCGACCTGATGCTCGACCTGATCGCCCAGGCCCATGGCCCGGAGCTGGCGATCCAGGTCTCCGAACAATTCGTACTCGGCCGCATCCGCCCACGCAAAGACCACCAGCGCATGCAGATCGCCACGCGCTACGGCGTCAATAACAAGAAGCTGGTGCACGTGATCGGCGAGATGGAACAACACACCGAACCACCGCTGACCACCCTGGCCCTGGCCGAATCGATCAAAGTCACCCGCCGCCAACTGGAGCGCTTGTTTCGCCTGCACCTGAACGACACCCCGAGCAACTTCTACCTCGGCCTGCGCCTGGAAAAAGCCCGGCAGCTGTTGCGCCAAAGCGACATGAGCGTGCTGGAAGTGAGCATTGCGTGCGGGTTTGAGTCGCCGTCGTATTTCACTCGTAGTTACCGGGCAAGGTTTGCGAAATGTCCGCGGGAGGATCGGCGACGGGAGGTGGTTTGACGGCCAATTATAGTCAATTATACTCGTGACTATAATTTATAGTCCTTTCCATAATTGAGTATAAAACCATGTCCAAGCACAGCGGCTTCGTATTCCGCCGCCCCACCCTGGCAAGCAGCATCGCTGACGGTTTGGTGGGGGCTGGTATCCAGGATTTCACCTCCGGCCTGTTTCTCGCGGCGCCGCGTCGCACGGGCAAAAGTACTTTTCTGCGTGAAGACCTGATCCCGGAGTGTCAGCTTCGGGGCTGGATGACGGTGTATGTCGATCTGTGGGCCGACAAAGAGAAAGATCCAGCCGAGTTGATTGCCAGTGCCATTGCCGCCGCCCTGGCGCCCTATGAAAAGGGCATTCGCAAGCTGGCCAAAAACATCGGCATCGAGAAATTGAGCTTTTTACGAACCCTGTCCTGGGACTTTACCAAGCCACAGTTGCCGGTTGGTGCAACGCTGGCTCAAGCACTGGAACTGCTCCACAGTGCGGCAGAGAAACCCGTTGTGCTGGTGATTGACGAGGCGCAGCACGCGTTAACCAGCGAATCAGGGATCAATGCGATGTTTGCGCTGAAGGCCGCAAGGGACCAGCTCAACCAAGGGCGCGACGAGGAGGGCAGTGGCTTGCATCTGGTGTTCACCGGCTCGAATCGTGACAAGTTGGCTCATTTGGTATTAGGCAAGAGCCAGCCGTTCTTCGGCTCCAGCATCACCGCGTTTCCGCTGCTGGGCAGAGAGTTTACCCAAGCGTACACGGTGTATATCAACGCGCTTTTGGCCGACACCAACCAGTTCAACGCTGCTGACATTGATGATGTCTTTGAGTTGGTGGGGCGTCGTCCAGAGATGTTGCGCACCATCATCGGTGAAGTAGCGCTTGAGTTGGGGGGGGCGAGTAGTCTGGGTCAGCTGTTGCACAGCCGCGCCGAATCGTTGCGCGCTGGTGTGTGGACCGAGTTCGAAAGTGCCTGGAACGCCCTGACCATCCCCCAGCGTGCGGTGCTGGACGTGATGGTGGATCGTTCGCAAAGCGACGAACCCTTCGCACCCTTTACCGACAGCACCCTTGCCGCGGTGAGCAAGAAACTGGAACAGATGGGCAGTGACGTGGTGCCGGGCACCCAGACCATCCAAGCCTGTATCGATGCGTTGCGCGACAAGGAACTGGTATGGAAGTCGAGCCGGGGGGGTTATGCCTTGGAAGACAAGTCCTTCGGTGATTGGCTGCAATACAAGCGCCAGGCGCGTGCCTGAAGGCAACACAGGACAAATGTGGGAGCGGGCTTGCTCGCGAATGCGGTGGTTCAGTCGCTGATGAGTTGACTGACATACCGCTTTCGCGAGCAAGCCCGCTCCCACACTGGATTTGTGGTGTGGCTTATTTCTTCAGCAGGGCCGAGCAGGCGGCTTTGTAGGCTTCATGCTGGTATTTGTTCAGGCTGGCCGGCAGTTCGAAGTTGTGCTTCTTGTTCTGTGCATTGATGGTCTGTGGCGACAGCAGTGTCACCTCCACGCCTTCAAGCAGTTGGAACACACCCTCGATCTTGAACGTGGTCGGCCCGCCGGCAAACTCACCCTTCTTGCTGCGTTTCTTGATCGCAATACGCTCAATGCCGTTGGCCTGCACAAACGCCTTCACCTGCTCGGCAAAGGCCTTGACGTTGGCCGCCTCATCGTCGTCGTCCAGGGCGATTTTCTTGGTGGCCAGGGCAATATGGCTCAGCGCCTGGTTGTCCAGGGAAGCGACGGCGATGATGGCTTCGCTGCCTTTGATTTCGATGCCGCAAGTCTTCATGAATAGCCTTGTGTCAGACGGAAAGTGCCGGGGATTGTCGCTTATTCCTGCCCAATCGACTCCAAAAACTCCGACCGCTCATCACTCATCCGCGCCAGGCAGTCATTCTGTGCAATCGCATACGCCTTGGTGCCGTTCACCGCCGGGAAGGTGTCTACGGCGCAATCGGCATCACGCAATTTCTCCCACTTCTGCTGGGCATCCTTCAGACGAGCGGTAATGTCGGCGAGCTTGGTCTTGTCGCTGCCATAGGTCGAACCCATGCGTTCCAGCAGGCCTTGGTAGTTATCTTTGAGCAATTGTTCGGCGGTGGTGCGGTTGTAGGTGGCGCATTCCAGGGTTTGCTTGTCGTTTTCGATGCCATCGCACGGCGTGCTGTCGGTGTCTTCGGCCGCGTGCGCGGTGGTTGCGATGAGTGCCAAAGCCAGGAAAATCGATTTCATTGCGCCGTCTCATATCAGGTGATGACGCAAATTCTGGCTCAAGCGTGGGACAAAGAACAGCCGCCAGTCGGAGATGTCATGTTGGCCTTTGTCGCGGATTGACGCTTTCGGCAATTCCCCTGTCGTTTTTGCACCCGGCTCTGTCAGCCCCTGGGCATATGCTGGCCCCAAAGCGCCGGCAGACGATTCGGCGCATGAATCGCCAATAAGGGGACGCCTGATGAGCCCAGCCGAATTGCACGCCGACAGCATCGTTATCGACGGGCTGATTATTGCCAAGTGGAACCGCGACCTGTTCGAGGACATGCGCAAGGGTGGCCTCACCGCCGCCAACTGCACCGTGTCGGTGTGGGAAGGGTTCCAGGCCACCATCAATAACATCGTGGCCAGCCAGACCCTGATCCGTGAAAACAGTGACCTGGTGATCCCGGTCAAAACCACCGCCGACATCCGCAAAGCCAAGGAACAAGGCAAGACCGGCATCATCTTCGGCTTCCAGAACGCCCATGCTTTCGAAGACCAATTGGGCTACGTCGAGATCTTCAAGCAGCTTGGCGTTGGTGTGGTGCAGATGTGCTACAACACCCAGAACCTGGTGGGCACCGGTTGCTACGAGCGCGACGGCGGCCTGTCGGGCTTTGGCCGTGAGATCGTCGCCGAGATGAACCGCGTCGGCATTATGTGCGACCTGTCCCACGTGGGTTCCAAAACTTCGGAAGAAGTCATCCTCGAATCGAAAAAACCGGTGTGCTACTCCCACTGCCTGCCGTCCGGGCTTAAAGAGCACCCGCGCAACAAGTCCGATGAAGAACTCAAGTTCATTGCCGACCATGGCGGTTTTGTCGGCGTGACGATGTTCGCGCCGTTCCTGGCCAAGGGTATTGATTCGACCATCGACGACTACGCCGAAGCCATCGAATACACCATGAACATCGTCGGCGAAGATGCCATCGGCATCGGCACCGACTTCACCCAGGGCCATGGCCAGGATTTCTTCGAAATGCTGACCCATGACAAGGGCTACGCCCGCCGCCTGACCAGCTTCGGCAAGATCATCAACCCGCTGGGCATCCGCACCGTGGGCGAGTTCCCCAACCTCACCGAGACCCTGCTCAAGCGCGGCCACAGCGAACGCGTGGTGCGCAAGATCATGGGCGAGAACTGGGTCAACGTCTTGAAAGACGTCTGGGGCGAATAAGCCAGCGCATCACTGCGCAACACCTACATAACAATTTTTCTGGAGTTGAGTTTCCATGGCCAAGATCGCCCCGCAATTACCTATCGAAGTCGACAGCGAGACCGGTGTCTGGACCTCCGACGCCCTGCCGATGCTGTACGTGCCGCGCCATTTTTTCGTCAACAACCACATCGGTATCGAAGAAGTATTGGGCGCCGACGCCTACGCCGAGATCCTCTACAAGGCTGGCTACAAATCCGCCTGGCACTGGTGTGAAAAAGAAGCCGAATGCCACGGCCTGGAAGGTGTCGCGGTGTTCGAGCACTACATGAAGCGCCTGTCGCAACGCGGCTGGGGCCTGTTCAAGATCCAGGACATCGACCTCGACAAAGGCACCGCCAGCGTCAAGCTCGAACACTCGGCATTCGTCTACGTGTACGGCAAGGTCGGACGCAAAGTGGACTACATGTTCACCGGCTGGTTTGCCGGTGCCATGGACCAGATTCTGCAAGCGCGCGGCAGCCAGATTCGCACCGTCGCCGAACAAGTCTACGGAGGCTCCGAAGAGGGCCACGACGACGGCTTGTTCACCGTCAAGCCGTTGTAAGCCGAGGACCGTGCCATGGCTTTCGAAGCAATGTTTGCGCCGATCCAGATCGGCAAACTGACCATCCGCAACCGCGTGCTCAGCACCGCCCACGCCGAGGTGTATGCCACCGACGGCGGCATGACCACCGCGCGTTATGTTCAGTATTACGAGGAGAAGGCCAAGGGCGGTATCGGCCTGGCGATTTGCGGCGGCTCGTCGGTGGTGGCCATCGACAGCCCACAGGAATGGTGGAGTTCGGTGAACCTGTCCACCGACCGCATCATCCCGCACTTCCAGAATTTGGCCGATGCCATGCACAAGCACGGCGCCAAGATCATGATCCAGATTACCCACATGGGCCGCCGCTCGCGGTGGGACGGTTTCAACTGGCCCACGCTGATGTCGCCGTCCGGCGTGCGTGAGCCGGTGCACCGTGCCACCTGCAAGACCATCGAGCCCGAAGAAATCTGGCGCGTGATCGGCAACTACGCCCAGGCTGCACGCCGCGCCAAGGCCGGAGGCCTGGACGGTGTGGAACTGTCGGCGGTGCACCAGCACATGATCGACCAGTTCTGGAGCCCGCGGGTCAACAAGCGTACAGACGAATGGGGCGGCAGCTTTGAAGGCCGTATGAAGTTTGGCCTGGAAGTATTGAAAGCCGTGCGCGCCGAGGTCGGTGACGATTTCTGCGTGGGCATGCGTTTGTGTGGCGACGAATTCCACCCGGACGGCCTGTCCCACGAGGACATGAAGCAAATCGCCAAGTACTACGACGACACCGGCATGCTGGATTTCATTGGCGTGGTGGGTTCGGGTTGCGACACCCACAACACCCTGGCCAACGTGATCCCGAACATGAGCTACCCGCCGGAGCCGTTCCTGCACCTGGCGGCGGGCATCAAGGAGGTGGTCAAGGTGCCGGTGCTGCACGCGCAGAACATCAAGGACCCGAACCAGGCCACCCGCATCCTCGAAGGCGGTTATGTGGACATGGTCGGCATGACCCGTGCGCACATCGCCGACCCGCACCTGATCGCCAAGATCAAGATGGGCCAGGTCGACCAGATCAAACAGTGCGTCGGTGCCAACTACTGCATCGACCGCCAGTACCAAGGGCTGGACGTGCTGTGCATCCAGAACGCTGCGACGTCCCGTGAATACATGGGCGTGCCGCACATCATCGAAAAATCCACCGGGCCCAAGCGCAAAGTCGTGGTGGTCGGTGCCGGCCCTGCCGGGATGGAAGCGGCACGTGTCGCCGCCGAACGCGGCCATGACGTGACCCTGTTTGAGAAGAAAGAGTTCATCGGTGGGCAAATCACCACCGCTTCGAAAGCGCCGCAACGCGACCAGATCGCCGGTATCACCCGCTGGTTCCAGCTGGAGCTGGCACGTTTGAAAGTCGACCTGCGCCTGGGTGTGGCCGCCGATGCCGACACGATCCTGGACCTGCGTCCGGACGTGGTGGTGCTGGCGGTGGGCGGGCATCCGAATGTGGAGCAAAACGAACACTGGGGTGCCGCCGAAGGCCTGGTAGTCAGCAGCTGGGACGTGCTCGACGGCAAAGTCGCGCCGGGCAAGAACGTGTTGGTCTACGACACCATCTGCGAATTCACCGGCATGTCGGTGGCGGATTTCCTCGCGGACAAAGGCAGCCAAGTGGAGATCGTCACCGACGACATCAAGCCCGGCGTGGCGATTGGCGGTACGTCGTTCCCGACCTACTACCGCAGCATGTACCCCAAGGAAGTGATCATGACCGGCGACATGATGCTGGAAAAGGTCTACCGCGAAGGCGACAAGCTGGTGGCGGTGCTGGAGAACGAATACACCGGCGCCAAAGAAGAACGGGTGGTGGATCAGGTGGTGGTCGAGAACGGCGTGCGTCCGGATGAAGCGATCTACTACGCGCTCAAGGAAGGCTCGCGCAACAAGGGCCAGATTGATGTTGAGGCGCTGTTCGCGATCCAGCCGCAACCGTGCCTGAGCGAGGCGGGCGACGGCTACTTGCTGTTCCGCATTGGCGACTGCGTGGCGCAGCGCAACACCCACGCCGCGATCTATGACGCCCTGCGCTTGTGCAAGGATTTCTAAGCCGACACCGAACCAAAGTGGACTCGGTCCAAATGTGGGAGGGGGCTTGCCCCCGATGGCTGAGTGTCAGTTGATACATCTGTAGCTGACCCACCACTATCGGGGGCAAGCCCCCTCCCACAGTTTTTGGCCAGTTTCACAGCAGACCTGTGTGGTCTTTGGGAGCTTCACCATGTTGAACACCTTGCTTCCTATTCTCCTGTTTGCCGCCCTGGGCCTTGCCGTCCTCGGTGCCTTGCGCCGGGTAAACATGTGGCGCCGTGGCCGCGCCTCGAAAGTCGACCTGCTCGGCGGCCTGCTGGCCATGCCCAAGCGCTACATGGTCGACTTGCACCACGTGGTCGCCCGCGACAAATACATCGCCAACACCCACGTCGCCACGGCGCTGGGCTTTGTGCTGTCGGCGCTGCTGGCCATTCTGGTACACGGCTTCGGCCTGCATAACCGCTTCCTCGGCTACGCCTTGCTGTTGGCCTCGGTGCTGATGTTTGTCGGCGCCACCTTCGTCTACCTGCGTCGTCGCAACCCGCCGTCGCGCCTCTCCAAAGGCCCGTGGATGCGCCTGCCGAAAAGCCTGATGGCGTTCTCGGTGAGTTTCTTCCTGGTGACCTTGCCGGTGGCCGGGGTGTTGCCGGCGGACTTCGGCGGTTGGCTGCTCGCTGCGTTATTGAGCGTGGGCGTGTTGTGGGGCGTGAGCGAAATGTTCTTCGGCATGACCTGGGGCGGCCCGATGAAACACGCCTTCGCCGGTGCCCTGCACCTGGCCTGGCACCGCCGCGCCGAACGTTTTGGCGGTGGCCGTTCCACCGGTTTGAAACCGCTGGACCTCAACGACAAAACCGCGCCGCTGGGCGTAGAGAAGCCCAAGGATTTCACCTGGAACCAACTGCTGGGGTTCGACGCCTGCGTGCAATGCGGCAAGTGCGAAGCCGCGTGCCCGGCGTTTGCCGCTGGCCAGCCGTTGAACCCGAAAAAACTCATCCAGGACATGGTGGTCGGCCTGGCCGGCGGCACCGATGCCAAGTTTGCCGGCAGCCCCTATCCGGGCAAGGCCATCGGTGAACACAACGGCAACCCGCATCAACCCATCGTGAATGGTTTGGTGGATGCCGAGACCCTGTGGTCGTGCACCACGTGCCGCGCCTGCGTGGAAGAGTGCCCGATGATGATCGAGCACGTAGACGCCATCGTCGACATGCGCCGCCACCTCACCCTGGAAAAAGGCGCCACGCCGAACAAGGGCGCCGAAGTGTTGGAAAACCTCATCGCCACCGATAACCCCGGTGGCTTCGCGCCCGGTGGCCGGTTGAACTGGGCAGCGGATTTGAACCTGCCGTTGCTCAGCGAAAAAGGCAGCTGCGACGTACTGTTCTGGGTCGGCGACGGTGCCTTCGATATGCGTAACCAGCGCACCCTGCGCGCGTTCGTCAAAGTGCTCAAGGCGGCCGGTGTGGACTTCGCCGTGCTTGGCCTGGAAGAACGCGACAGCGGTGACGTGGCCCGTCGCCTGGGCGATGAAGCCACGTTCCAGCTGCTCGCTTCGCGCAATATCCAGACCCTGGCCAAGTACAGCTTCAAGCGCATCGTCACCTGTGATCCCCACAGTTTCCATGTGCTGAAAAACGAATACGGCGCCTTCAACGGCAACTACCTCGTGCAGCACCACAGCACCTTCATGGCCGAGCTGATCGGCGAAGGCGCACTGAACCTGGGCCAGCACAAGGGCAGCAGTGTGACCTATCACGACCCGTGCTATCTGGGCCGCTACAACGGCGAATACGAGGCGCCGCGCCAAGTGCTGCGGGCGCTGGGCATCGAGGTCAAGGAGATGCAACGCTCGGGCTTCCGTTCGCGCTGCTGCGGCGGTGGTGGCGGGGCGCCGATCACTGACATTCCCGGCAAGCAACGTATCCCCGATATGCGCATGGAAGATATCCGCGAAACCGGTGCCGAGCTGGTGGCGGTGGGTTGTCCGCAATGTACGGCGATGCTCGAAGGCGTGGTCGAGCCGCGCCCACTGATCAAGGACATTGCCGAACTGGTGGCCGACGCCTTGCTGGAAGAGGCCGCACCGGCCAAAGCTCCCCTAAAGCGTGAACCTGCGGAGGTGCACTGATGAGCGACATTATCCGCCGCGATCCGCGGGCCGAATGGATCGCCCGCAACCGCCTGCACCCGCTGCATGCGGCGATGCAACCGGTGCAACACAGTTGGATGGGGCCTAACGGTGTCATCCGCAAAAACGTGCATGGCGTGGGTTTTATCGGCCCCAACGGCATCAAGCGCATCGACCGCAGCGGCGCCCAGCAGGGCGGCGCGGCCAAACGTACGGCGGCGGTGGAGGTGCAGTTGCCGCTGCATCAGGTGCCTAGGCCTGCGTTCTACATCAACGTGGTGCCGGATATGGTCGGTGGGCGCTTGAGCAGCCACGACCGCGACCTGCTCGGCCTGGCCCGACAGCTCGCCGGCAGTGACGGCGCAGTCTTGGCCGTGGTGTTTGGTGAACACAAGGAAAGCGCATTTGCCACGGCGGGTGTCGACCGGCTGCTGGTGCTGGAAGGCCACGCATTCGACGGTTATTCACCAGAGCAACGGGTGCAAGGTTTGCGGGCTGTGGATAACCAGTTCAACCCGCGTCATTGGTTGCTGCCGGACAGTCGCAGCGGCGGTGGCGAGTTGGGTCGACGCTTTGCGGCCAGTCTCAAGGAGCGCCCAGCGACGCGGGTGTGGCAAATCAAGGGTGACGAGTGCATCGGCCGCGCCGGTGCAGGCCAGGAAGACTTGGCCCGTCCGCTGCCGCGCCTGATCCTCGCGGCGGTGGAGTGCGCAGAACCGGTCAGCGAAACCCGTCATGAAGTGTTACCCGTGGAGTTATCCACAACCCTGGCGCGCAGCTTGCCGCGTATCGAGGATCTGGGCGCGGTGGCGGTGGACCCGGCAGCTATCCCCATGGCCGAGGCGGAATTCATTTTCTCCGGCGGCAATGGCGTGAAGGACTGGGCATTGTTCCACCAGACCGCCGCCGCCCTGGGCGCCACCGAAGGCGCCTCCCGCGTGGCGGTAGACGACGGCTTTATGGCCCGTGACCGCCAGGTCGGTGCCAGCGGCACCTGGGTCACCGCGCGGGTGTATGTGGCCGTGGGTATTTCCGGGGCGATTCAGCACCTGCAAGGCATTGGTGCCTGCGACAAGGTGGTGGCGATCAACCTCGACCCGAGCTGCGACATGATCAAGCGTGCCGACCTGTCGGTGATCGGCGAAAGCGCCGCAATCCTGCAAGCGTTGATCGCGGCGGTAGAAACCTACCGCAATGGCGCCAAGCGCGATGCGGCCTGAGGATATGAACATGAGCACAAATGTCATCAGCCTGGTGTCCATCGGCGCCCACCCTACCTCCGGGCGTCCGCGTCGCGCCGAGCAGGATGCGCGTGCGGTGGAGCTGGGTTTGCAATTGGTTGGGGATACGTTGCAAGTGCTGCACGCCGGCAACATCGGCGAGCCCACCTTGCGCAGTTATCTGGGCATGGGCCTGCCGCAACTGCATGTGTTGGAACAGCCGGCGGGCAGCGATGCGTTGCCGGTGTTAAGCGACTATCTGCGCGACGCCGGCGCCCACGTGGTGCTCGCCGGCAGCCAGGCGGAAACCGGCGAAGGCTCAGGCATGCTGCCGTACCTGTTGGCCGAGCAATTGGGCTGGCCGCTGATTGTGGGGTTGGCACAGGTCGAGTCCATCGACGGTGGCGTGGCCCATGTGCTGCAGGCGTTGCCCCGTGGCCAACGGCGACGCCTGAAGGTGCGCTTGCCGTTCCTGGCGACAGTGGATAACGCGGCGCCCAAGCCACGCCAGAGTGCGTATGGCCCGGCGCAACGGGGCGAGCTGGCGGCCCATGACGTCGAGGTTGAAGAGGACGAGTTGTTCACCGGCGCCGTGCTGCAACCGGCCAAGCCTCGGCCCAAACGCCTGAAGGTGATCAAGGCCAAGAGCGGCGCGGACCGGATGAAGGCGGCGACGGCCAAGGCCAGTGGCGGCGGTGGGCAGGTGCTCAAGGGTGTGAGCCCGGAGGAGGGGGCCCAGGCGATTCTCAAGTTGTTGGTTGAGGAAGGCGTCGTGCGCTAACTCTCAAACACCGCAGGGGAAATGTGGGAGGGGGCTTGCCCCCGATAGCGGTGGGTCAGCTAAAGATGTATCAACTGACAGTCAGCCATCGGGGGCAAGCCCCCTCCCACATTGATCCTCATTGTGTCTGTGAGGGCGGGGTTGTTGCAGGCACGGGCGCAGGCTTTGGTACAAGGTCCGGCAACGGCGGTGGCAGCGGCGCCCAGTTGGCATCCGGTTGTTGCATCGGCGGTGGCAATGCCGGTGCTGAGCCGCCGCCCGTGGACTTGAGCACCATATTGCTGGTGGTGTCGCGCAGGATCATTCCTTCCGTCGAACTGCGCGCTTCGGTGCCACTGTGGAACGTGCTGATCTGCGAGATCGGCAGGTCCAGGTTACGTTCGATCCTCGGCGTGAGCAGCAGGATGATCTCGGTTTTCTGTTGGGTGCTTTGATTGGTGCCGAACAGTTTCTGGCCGATCCACGGGATCTGGCTCAGCCAGGGCAGGCCTGAGCCTTCATCGACGTCGGAGGTGCGGATCAGCCCCGACACCACTTGGGTTTCATTGTTGCGCGCGGTGAGCAGTGTCTTGGTGGAGCGGGAACCCAACTCGAACGTCGCGGGTACATTTTCCGAACCGGGAATCCGCTTGGTGATGTGGCTCATTTCCACATTCAATTCCAGGTTCACCTCATCGCTCAGGCTGATGATCGGCTTGACCGTAATCTGCAAGCCCACGTCCTGGTAAGACACTGACGAGGTGGTGATCTGGTTGGCCGTGGTGGTGGTGACCACCGGGATTTTGTCGCCGATATTCACCGCCGCTTCTTCACGATTGCGCACCCGAACCCGAGGGTTGGCCAGGGTTACCGTGTTGCCGCTGCGTTGCAGCATATTGATGCGCGCCGAGGTGCTGCCCGAGTCCAACAGGATGTTGTCGCCGTTGATGCCGCGCAGCGCGCTCAGGGGTATACCCCCCAGCCCGGTGGGAACACCACTCAGGTTACCCACCGACACGCCGATGCTCTCCGGGTACTTGATACCCAGGTTCAGTTCATCCGCCAGGCTGACCTCCAGCACCTGGATATCGATGGTCACTTCCGACTGCGCGATATCAATGGCTTCGACCATCTTTTCCACGGCGCTCAGGGTATCGAGGCCATCACGCACGATCACGGCATTCAAGCGCTCATCCACCAACACCTCCTTGGGCTTGAGCACTTGCTTGATCTCGGCCGCGATGATCTTGGCGTCGCCATGGCTGAGATAGAACGTGCGCACTGCCAGCTCGCGGTATTCGCGTTCCTTATCCGGGCGTTTGGGGTAGACGAGGATGGTGTTGTTGTTGAGGATTTTCTTGTCCAGGCCTTGGGTGGTCAGCAACAGGTTGAGCGCGTCTTCGGCGGTGGTGCGGCTGGCCGTCATGCTCGCCGAGGCACTGGGGTTGACGTCCTTGTCGATGACAAAGTTGACCCCCGACAGGCGTGCAATGGTTTCGAAAATCGTGCTCAGGCTTTGTGAGCTGAATTCCAGGCTCAGGGGTTTGCGCATCGCCTCGGAAAGGTCGGCGCTGAGGTAGTCGGCGCTCACCAGTTCACGGGTCAGCGCGTTGCGAAAGTCCAACGCCTCTCGGTAGTTGGGTTTTTGCGCGATGATCTGGCGCACCAGGTTGAGCGCCTCCACCGGGTTGGCGCGTTTCATTTCATAGGCCCGCGCGAGTTGTGGGCGCAGTTGCTGCATGGCCTGGATGCTTTGGATTTCCTGGCGTGCGCCGAGGTTGCCGGGGTCGTATTTGAGGATGGTTTCCAGCGCACGAATGGCGGCGGCATCGTCACCGCGCATCAGCGCAGTGCTGGCCTCGCGGCTGTATTGGGCGACCAGCAGTTCCAGCTTGCTGAATTGCGCGGTGCGTAATTGCACGTCATCAGGCGATTGCCTGGCTTCGGCTTGCAGCACCTCGACCGAACGCACAATGTCGCCTTTCTGGCGCAGCTCATCGCTCTGCTTGATCGCGTTCTGCGTCTGGCAGGCGCTGAGCAGCGCCAGCATCAGGCTTAACGACATCCTCGTACGGTTCGCCATGATGGTGTCCTTCCCCACTCAGTGGGTGTCCAGGCGCAAGGTGCTGACATGCTTGAGCGGCAGGTAGGTCAGCACCACGGCGGTGTCGGTAAGTTTGTCCAACCGGTAGTGGGCGTCGAGCATCTTGCCCGGCACGATGTGCCCGGGTACGGAGCAGCGGTTGCACAGGGTGTACTGGGCGTTGTTGCCACGCAGCACGACGATTTTCGATTGGTTCTCGTAGCGCCATTGCGCGCTAACCGTAAAGGGCAGCGGCGGCGGCTTGGGCGGCGAGTTGTCCACCGGTGTCGGCGCCGGTGGCGGTGTCCAGGTTTGGGCGGGGAACAGGTCGATCACCGCACCCGACTTGGGCCCGGGCGTGGTGACCGGCGCTGGTTCGACAGGCTTGACGACGGCGGTTGTGGGCGTGCTGGGCGGATTGTCCGCAGTGTCCTGCCAGAACAACCAGCCGCAGCCAACCAGGGTCAGCAGTAACAGCACGCGCAAGTACAACGGCAGCTTCATTGCACCACCCCCAGCAGGCTGAGTTTCAGGCTGATGCTCAGCAGGCCGCTGCTGATGTCCTTGCGCTCCAGGGACAGGCTTTCGATGCGCACGGCGGGTTCCTGGGCGATGGCAGTGAGGGTGTCGCGCAGGATGCTGTAAGGCCCGGTGAGTGGCACCTCGACCTCCAGGCGTTGCAGCCCGGTATCGCCTGGGTTGGAGTAGCTCAGGTTGGTTTGCTCAACGGTGAAGCCGCGTTGCTGGATCAACGTGAATACCGCTTCCAGGCGGGCGGCGAAGTCCGCCGCCTCGGGTAATTTTTCGACCACGGCCGGCTCGGTCACCTGCACCTGCTGGGGCTGTTCGGCGATGCCGGCTTCCACTTCCAGACGACGCTGGGCATCCTGCTGGACGGCGGGCTGGATCACCAAGGCCTCGATCAGCAGTGCACCGATCATCACCGCGATGGCCAATACACCCCAAAAGCCCAGGGCCTGTTGCCAACGGGTCAGACGCCAGCGCAGGGCGGGGAGGTGGCGTGCCAGGCGGTCCATGTCGGTTACCTCTTCGCCAGGCTGAGCTTGACCAGCATCGGGCGCTGCGGGTCGTTGGGTTTGCGTGCGCTTTGTTGCAGGGTCACGCGTAATTCGGGCAGGGCTTTGAGGCGCTCAACAAAACGAAACGCATCCGGCAGGGCGCGTACCTCCAGGTCCAGGGTCAGTAGCTGGGTTTGCGTTGTCACGTCCAGGCGGGTGATCGCCACATCGTGGGACCAGGCTTGGCCAAGCGCGTCGAGCAAGGCAAAGGGCGTGGCCGACTGCTGGGCGAAGACGGCCAGTTGTTGCTTTTGCACAGGCGATAAACGAATCGCAGCCTGGATCAACTGTTCTTGTTGGCGAGTCAGTTGGATAAAGTGCTGCTCACGCTCATCGGTGAGTTGCTGTTGGTACTGCAGGCGCTGCCAGTCTTCCCAGGTGTTGAACAGCAGCAACGCCGCCAGCAGCCAGAACACCGCCACCCACGAGCGACGGGTAGGGCTGGGGTGTTGGAAGTCAACGACGGGCGCGCTCATGGCAGCGACTCCAGCAACCAGGGATGAAGCGGTCCAAGCCAATGTTCATGGGTGGGGTCGTTGCTGATCACACGGGTTTCGTCGGCGTGGTGTTCCACCAGCATATCGGCGGCGAACAAGCTGTCGCTCAAAGGGCTGGAGGTGGCCATGGCGCATACCTGGCGCGCGCTGGCGTCTTGGACATAGAGGCAACTGAGTGCACCCGGTTCAGACACCGCCAGCACGCAATCGGCCGGCAATTGCGCCCAGTACTGGCGGGCTACGGCACTGAGCAATGGGGTGCACGCCACCAGCGGCAGCGTCTTGAGTTTGAACAGTGCACGCAGATCACTCAGCAATTCCCGCGAGGTCGCGACCGCGAGGCATGCCTGGCCGAAATCGTGACGGGCGACGTGTACGTGCCAGTACGTCGGGTCCAGGTCTGCCTGTTGGCTGAACGCGGTTTCGGCAAAGGCTTGCCAGTCTTCCATGCGGTGCATGCCGTCCTGCCAGGGCAACATCAGGTAATGCACATGAGGAAAACCGAGCAGCACCGTGGCCCGGTCGAGGAACGGTGCGCGCCCCCGCGGAGCCTGTTCCAACAAGCTGGCACAGGCTGCCAACGGTTCGCCGTGTTGCTGCGCACGCCATACGCTGGAGCCGCGCCAACGCGCCCGTGCGGCCCAACTGACGTCGGCTTTTTGCAGCAACACCACATGCTCAATAAAGGGAAATGACACGGTGAATCTCCTTGAGCGTAGTGTCGCCCTGGGCGGCATGGGCCAAGGCGATATCACGGATAAATACATGGCCGGCTTCACGCGCCAACTCACGTAGCGCGGCAGCGGAACTGCGATTGAGCAAGCCTTCCTTAAGGCGGTCGGTGACCGTCAGCACTTCCGCCAGGGCCAGGCGTCCGCGATAGCCGGTGTGGCGGCAGGCGTCGCAGCCCGTGCCGACGCGGTAATGCCCACCCTTGAGTTGCGCGGCGGACAGTTTGGCCAGGCGCACGATATCGGCATCAGGCTTGGCGTCGACCGCGCAGTCGGGGCAGATGCGCCGTACCAGGCGCTGGGCGACCACGCCGTTGAGGGCTTCGACAAAACTCGCCGGGGCCACCTCCATGTAGGTAAAACGCTCCAACACGCTGAATGCGCTGTTGGCGTGCACCGACGACATCACTAGGTGTCCGGTCAACGCTGCCTGTACGGCAATCCCGGCGGTTTCACCGTCGCGGATTTCCCCCACCAGAATGGTGTCCGGGTCATGCCGCAGGATCGAGCGCAGGCCACGGGCGAAGGTCAGGCCCTTCTTGTCGTTGACCGGAATTTGCAGCACACCGGGCAATTCGTATTCCACCGGGTCTTCGATGGTGATGATTTTCTTCTCGCCGGTATTGGTCTCCGACAGCGCGGCATACAGGGTGGTGGACTTGCCACTGCCGGTGGGGCCGGTCACCAGCAACATGCCGTAAGGCTCGCTGGCGAGTACGCGGATACGCGCGATGGTGTCGGCGGCCAACCCCAGGTTTTCCAGGCTCAAGGACGCACCACGCTGGGACTTGTCGAGAATCCGCAGCACCGCATCCTCGCCATGGATACTCGGCATGATCGACACCCGGAAATCCACCTCGCGCCCCTGCATCCGCGCCTTGAAACGCCCGTCCTGGGGCACCCGGCGCTCGCCGATATCCAGCTCCGACAGCACCTTGATCCGTGACAGCGCCTGCTCGGCCTGATCCAGCCCGGCGGCCTGGCCCATCTGCTGCAAAACTCCGTCGATGCGGTACTTGATCACCAGGCCTTGAGGCGTGGACTCCACATGGATATCACTGGCGCGGCTTTGCAAGGCATCGAACAACATGGAATTGACCAGCCGCACCACCGGGTTGTCGTCGCGGGCGATGCTGCTCAGGGAAATTTCCTGGGCGGCCTGGGCAACCTGAGCGTTTTCGTCATCGCTGCCGAAGGGCTGCATCACTCGCTGGCTGGTTTCGGCCAGCGCCAACTGGGCTTTGACCGCCCCCGGCAAACTCATCGCCAGGGGCAGTGGACTGTTGGACTGCAACCAATGGCGGCTGGCCTGGATAAACGGCTCGCCCAATACCAGACAGGGTTCGCCTTGGTAATCCACCGGCAGGACGTTGTGGATCAGGGCCTTGGGCAGCGGCAAAAGATCAAAGCGCCAATGGCCTTCAAGTTCATCGGCCGGTACGCCGATCAGCCCCAGAGGGCGGGCGATGGTGTGCAATTGATCGGGGGCTTTTTCCAGCACTTCCCGCAGGTAACTGGCCAGCGTTATCCCGCGTTGTGCGGCGAGGGCCTGCCACTGTTGGGTCTGAGTGCTCATCGCGGCTTACCCCTGGATTGAACCCGCCAATTCGAAAATCGGCATGTACAGCATGAACACGATCAGGCCGATCAGCCCGCCGACCACCAGCATCAACAACGGCTCGAAGACTTTGCTGAACAGCTCGATGGCCCGCTCCAGAGCCTCATCGTGAAACTGCGCAATGCGTTCGCACATGGCGGCCAGTTCACCGCTCTGTTCGCCCACCCGCAGCAGGCGCTCGGCGACGGCGGTGGTCAGTTGATGGCGGGCCAGGGAAGTGGACAGCGGCTGGCCGGCCTGGATCGCCGTCAGGGCCTGGCGCAAGTCGCCCTGGCGCTCGGGGGGCAGCAGCGCACCGGACATTTCCACCGCCGTGACCACCGGCATGCCGCCCATCAGCAACATGCCGGCGGTGCGATAAAAGCGCGCGAGGATAAACAATGTGCGCTGCGCACCGAGGCTGGGAATCTTCCAGAACAACGCGGCGGCACGGCGTTTGAACGCGGCGCTGCGAAACAGCAGCACCAGTGCGACCAGGATGAGCACCAGACCCACCATCAGCTCCGTGCCACGGCTTTCCACCAGGGCGCCCCACCACACCATGAACTGCGCTGTAGCGGGCAGGTCCGCCACGGCATCGAACACCGAGGCGAAACGCGGGATCACGAAGAACAGCAAAAACAGCAGGATCAACGCGCCCACGCTGAGCACCACCAAGGGATACATCAACGCGCCGCTGACGCGTTTCTTCACCGTCTCCAGATGCGCTTCAAAATGGTGATAGCGGCGCAGCGCCACCGACAGCTGCCCACTGTGTTCCGAGGACGCCACCGTGGCGATCAGCAGCGAGGGAAACACCTCGGGCTTGAGCTGCATGGCCTTGGACAACGAGTTGCCTTGGTACATCGATTCCAGCAAGTCACTCATGACTTGCCGATTGACGCCGGCGGGGGCTTTGTCGCGCAGGGTTTCCACCGCCTCCACCAACACCAGTCCGGCGTCCAGCAACACCACCAATTCCTGGATAAACAAGCCTAGGGCAAAGCGCGTGCGACGGCTGGGCAAGCGCAGTGGGCGGCGTGCCTGCAGCGAGATCACTTGGGCACCATCGGCCTGCAATTGCTGGCGCGCCTGGGCCAGGTCCAGAGCCTGCAAACGCAGGGTCTGCAAGTGGCCGTCGCGGATGATGCGCGCGTCAAAATCGATCATGGCGTTTGCCTCGCCAGTTGCTGACGCTGTTGCACCAATTCAGCGTAATAACGCCACACCGCCAACGCATAGCGCGTGCGACGGCTGTCACGGTCCGCCCGCGTACCGGCGTTATAGGCGCCCACGGCTTGCCAGCCGTAGCCTTTTTCGCGAATGAACCCGGCCAGGATCCACGCGCCGACCATCACGCTGGTGCAGGGCTGGGTGATCAAATGTTGTTCAGTGATACCGAATGGAACGAGCGCGGGCAGGTGACGGCTGTTGATCTGCATCAGGCCGATATCGCGGCTGCCGTCGCCATTGATATTGCGTGCGTTGGGGTTGAGGTTGGATTCGACCTTGGCGATGGCGTAGAGCAACAGCGGATCGACGTGGTAACGGCTGGCTGCCAGTTGCCAACAGTTGGCCTGGGCGAAGCCCGTCAGGCACCACAGGATCAGGGCCATCGGCAGCGTGCGCATGTCATAGCCCATAGACGATGTCGGCGTAAGTGTTCACCCCACCGGCCTTGCCGTCGCGACCCAGGGAGATGATCTCCACATCGTTGGGCGGGGTGCCGGGGTTCTTGTAGAGGTAGGGGTTGCCCCAAGGGTCGGGCGGCAACGTCTTCAAATACGGTCCCTGCCAGTTGTTGGCGTTGGCGGGGCGGGTGGTTAGGGCGTCCAGGCCGAGGGCTTCATCGGGGTAGTTGCCGTTGTCCAGGCGGTACTGGTTCAAGGCGTCCGCCAGGGACTTCATCTGGCCTTGGGCGGTCTGGACTTTGGCCAGTTCAAGGCGGTCGAACATCTTGGGACCGACGTAGCCGGCGAGGAGGGCGATGATCAGCAGGACGACGAGCAGCTCCAGCAAGGTGAAGCCATGTTGGGAGCTGTGGATAAATGCGCGCTTGTGCATGGAGATAACCCGGCGGTTGGGTGTCACTCTTCCGGCCCGCGTTTTGAGCGGGCACCGCCGGTAGGACTGCGTTAGAACGAGTACATCTTCAACTGTAGCGGTGCTCGATATAAGGCGCCGGGGGGCGCCCTATAACGATTGGCTCTTGTCATTATCGGGTTAGTGAATATGCCTGTGGGTTATGGTACTTCCTCCCAGGCATCTGCCCACGCGGTGCCTTTGCCTGGAGCGTAGGCCCATGCTGCACCCGCGCACCATCCGGTGTAAGGCCAAGGCTTGCACTTATAGTTCTTACCGTTATTGCTCACGATGTCGCCATCTTTGTAAGACGTACCTTCGACGTAGGCGGGCGCATCCCCGCCGCTAGCTGGCGAAACTCGTATGGTATGCGTCGCAGTGTAATTGGTACCTGTCTGACCATCGCGCGTATTCAATCGCACGGTATATTGAGTGGGATTCGCGACAGTGGGTGCCGTCCCGGTCACGGTTTTGCTGCTGGTGTCGTTAGTGATCAGTACCGGCGCCCACGCGTACTGGGGCGTGTTTTGTGCGTTCTTAAGCTCACCGACGAAGCTATAGGTTTGGCCTGATTTCAATTCAGTGGGACCGGTGATCATCGCGGTTGGTGTGGGGGCAGGGCCGCCACCTTCAATAACCGTCATGTTTTGCAAGGCGTCGCGCTCTTTGTAGAACACGTGATTTCTCAATGGGTCCACAGTATTAAACTTGACGGATCCGTTCTGCAGCTCGCCGATCTCAACGCTTGGATTGGTGATGCGATCTTTAAGCTCTCGGCTCCATCGAGCGGGGGGCAAGTTATCTGGGGTTAGCGCTACCTTCGCATCGCTGACATCGGTGCCATTACTGATGACACGATGTCGAATTTGGTCGCCGGGCTTAGCCGTCAATGTTGCCGGGTCAACGAAGGGACCAATTAAATAGCGTGTTACCGGGTCTGGCCCTCCTCCAAACGTAACGTCACTGCACATGAAAAATGTTTCTCCGACGCTGTCGTCCCTGGCCCAAATTAAAACAATCACGGCAGAACCCGTCAAACCACCCGGAATAACCGTGGGAATTGTTACTACGCCACTTGCCCACAGGCCTTTGGGTATTGTCCCCGCTGGCGGCGGTTTGACGTCTGATGACGTTATCGTGTGCATACTTCCGAGTGGCAAGAGATCACTTGTGCTTACGGCGGTCGTCGCAGAATTGAATCCGGGCTTGGTGATAAAGACAAACGCTCGGCTGGGTTCATGAACGGCTGTCATGAATAGCTTCAGATCTATCGTGGAACCAGCCGTTAAAGGTGTTTTTGTCCAGTCACCTGTCGGCACAGACATGCTTGCCTTCTTTTCATCGTTGGCCGAACACACTTGGCCTGGTTTAAGTTGGCTCAATATCTGTTCAATAGGTGTTGTAGCTGACCCTGTCACAATGGAGTACTCATGAAACTGGTCGGTTGGGTAAGCCTTCTGGGCATCCGTTTGGTGAATGGCCGCCGCGGTCCTGCATCCGTCGTCGTTAATGTACCCAGACCAGTGACCTCCTGTGCTTTTACAATTGGATTGTCTATCTATGGGGTATCCAACGAATCCGTGCCCCCACGTTATTGCAGGAATTGAAACTATTGCCGTCAGCCAGCAGAGAATCAGATATTTTGAATATCGCATTAACGTATTCATGCTCTAGTCCACCTTCAATTCAGATAACCAAGTTCCGAACGGCTGGAACAATCAGTGTGTTTGTATTGGCGTTACGGGTCGGGCTGATCTCCATGGGGTCTGATGGGAACTTCAGGGTTGCTCTGCCCAGAGCCATGCAGAAATACCCACCCTTGATAACTACCTTGCCCTGTAAAACCTTGATTGATGACGGCGAAGTTGCCTTGCTTGAACGGCGTGCCTGTGGCTTTGCTGAACACGCCCATGATGGTTTCGCCCGGGCCTTCGACCACGCCCCAGTCGGCGGTGCCGGTGAGGGGGTCGTCGTAGGCCTTGCGCAAGTAGCGCCGGGTGGTTGGTTGGCGGCGGTCGAGTACCAGATCCTCAAGCGACTTGGGATAGGTAGTGCCAGCACCGTAATACAGGCCGATAGCCCGGCGGATCTCATTGCCTCGCGCCAACAATTCCAGCTCCCGCTCGCGCTGCAACACGCTGGACCACAGCGTGCCCACTTCCATCAGCATCACGGCCACCACGGCCACCGTCACCAACATGCCCATGAACACCGAGCCGTGTTGGCGGTGTTTACCAATCTGCATACGTACTCCCGTCCTTTGCGGTGCCGGGTGCGCCGCTGCGTACGTCGCCCAAGCCTTGTTCATCGGAGGGTTGCAGCTGCCAGGTGTCGCGCTTGCCGGTGACCGGGTCCACGGGGATTTCGCGCAGATAGCGGCGGTCCACCAGGGCTTGTAGGGAGTCGGGGTTGTCGCCGTGGTCTTCGCGGTATTGGTCGAGGGCTTGACGGATAGTGGACAGGTTGTGGCGCAGCACGGTTTCCTGAGCCTTGGCGTGCTGGCGAAAATACTGGGGCGTGACCAGGGTCATGAGGGTAGCGATGATGGCCATGACCACCAGCAGCTCGATCAGGGTAAAGCCCCGATCACCACTGGCTGTATAACGTTCCATTCAAACTCTCCCGGGTGCTGCGGGATGAAACGTCAAATACATCTTCTCCCTCTTGTGGACTATCGGCGGCGCTTTTGTAACTGCGCAGTTGCCAGGTTTCTGCGGGCGAACGGTCAGGGCACTCGCACACCGGGTCGCGGGGAATGCGGCGCAGGAAGAAGAGTTTTTTGCCTTGCAGGTTGGTGCGGTCGGTTGCGCCGCTGACCAGAATTTCAAGGGAGGGGGGATAACCGCTGTCGCTGACGCTCTTTTCAATCCGGCCGTCGTCGGTGGCTTCCTTGTAGGCATCGATGGCGCGCCGGATCTCTCGCAACGAACGTTGCAAGTCCAGTTCACGATCACGTTTACCCATCAGTGCCGTCAGCGGATAAGCCACTGTCGCGAGCGTGGCCAGCAGGGCCAGCGTCAGTAGCAATTCAATCAGCGTAAAACCTTTGGCGCAGTGATGGCTGGGTTCACCCTGCCACATCACCGGTGCGTCTCCTGTTATCCCGCCAAGGACTTCCGCATTAACCCAGGCTTGTGAAGTTAACTGCACAGGAGAGTGTAGATGCTGGGTGTTTTTTGTACAGCAAGAAGGTTTACCCACAATCGCTGTGAGCGGAGCTGTGGATAAGGTGTTTGTGGGTGGCCGCAAGGCACGTGAATCAAGGGTTACAGACCGTTGTGTAAAAAATGACCAGGCTAAGTAGCGGTTTTTACGAGAGTTTTTGTGTGGATAAGCGCGTTGTACGACTCGGAGTTGCCCCCAAAGTCTGTTGGCGCTTCTGTGGATAAGATGTTTGCTATCGGCTACAGGTCATATGGATAAAGGGCTGCACAGAATTGATCAATTAGTGATCAATTTGCCCATTGATGAGGATTAAAGTCCCGAAACCCACGGTTTATGACGGTTGCGCATGGTTTTCCACAGCGCTGGCAAAGTTACACCCAAAGTCTGTTGGCGTTTCTGTGGATAAGGTGTTTGCGTAGTGCTACAGATCACGTTTTATATGGGTTGCAGCGTTATGGTTAAAAAATGATCAGATGGGCTTGAAAAGTGTTGGTTGGAATAAGTCACGGTTTTTCTTCAGTTATTTTCGTGTGATCAGCACAGTTGCCCACAATTGCTGTGGGTGGCTTTGTGGATAAGTTGTTGGGTAAAGGCTGGAGGGCAGAGGGTTAGAGGGCTGTAGCCAGTCTGGTCAAATTTTGAACATTATGAAGAGCCCAATGTGGGAGCGGGCTTGCTCGCGAAGGCGGTGTGTCAGCCAATGTATGTGCTAGCTGATCCACCGCGTTCGCGAGCAAGCCCGCTCCCACACAAGCCGGTCTTCACATTTCTTATTCGTGTACCGCGACACCCTTGAGGTACGGCGCCGGCGCCGCGCCCAGGTTGCTCAGCATGCGCTCGCTGTACCAATCCACGAAGTTCACCACGCCGAACTCATAGGTCTTGGAGTACGGGCCTGGCTGGTACGCGGTGGAGTTGATGCCGCGCTGGTTCTCTTCGGCCAGGCGACGGTCCTGGTCGTTGGTGGCGTCCCACACCTGGCGCATGCGCTCCACGTCGTAGTCCACGCCTTCGACGGCGTCCTTGTGCACGATCCACTTGGTGGTGACCATGGTTTCCTGGGCGCTGATCGGCCACACAGTGAACACGATGATGTGGTCGCCCATGCAGTGGTTCCACGAGTGGGGCAGGTGCAGGATGCGCATCGAGCCCAGGTCCGGGTTCTTGATGCGGCCCATCAGTTTTTGGCAGCCCTGTTTGCCATCCAGGGTCATCGACACGGTGCCCTTGAGCAGCGGCATGCGCACGATGCGGTTACGCAGGCCGAAGCTGGCGTGGGCGTAAGGGATTTTCTCCGCATCCCAGGCAGCAGCCGACGCGGCGACGTGATCTTTAAACGCCTGGTCGGCGCGGGGGTCGGTGACGTCGTCCCATTCCAGCAGGGTTTTCAACAGTTCCGGGTGCGACGCGTTGCAGTGGTAGCACTCGCGGTTGTTTTCCAGCACCAGCTTCCAGTTGGCTTTCTCCATCAAGGTGGTGGTGATTGCCACCTTGGTGTTTTCCATGTCGTACGGTTCCATGTAGTGGCTGAGCGTCGACAGGAAGTCATCAATGGCTGGCGGGTTCTCGGCCAGGCTGATGAAGATATAGCCGCCGGCCGTCTTCACGTTTACAGGCTTGAGGCCGTATTGCTTCATGTCGAAGTCGGCGCCCATCTCGGTGCCCGCGAACAGCAGGCGGCCGTCCAGCTCGTAGGTCCATTGGTGATAGTGGCAGACCAGTTTGGCGACCTTGCCCTTGTCGCTGGTGCACAAGCGCGAGCCACGGTGGCGGCATACGTTGTGGAACGCATGCACCACGCCTTCGGCGCCACGAATCACGATGATCGGGTTCTTGCCCACTTGCAGGGTCAGGTAGTTGCCCTTGGTGGGGATTTCGCAGGTCATGCCGGCGATCAACCACTCTTTCTGGAAGATCTCCTGCATGTCGATATCGAACAGCCGGTCATCAGAGTAGAACGGCTGCGGCAGCGAGAACGTGCGCTCACGTTCTTGCAGCATTTGCGCGGTGGCCTTGCGTGCGGGTTCCAGCGGATCGCCCAAGCTTAAGGTTGCGGTGACGTCCATCGTGTGTGTCCTCATGGCCATTCTGTGTGGCCGAGATAAGTGGCTAATCAGGTTTGCAGCAAGGCGTAAAAAAAGCGTCGTTGTTGGGAGCGAGTGTGGGGCCGCCGATGGGCCGAACCTTATCTATGGGCGACATGGCCCAATCTGATCCCGACGCGCAACCCTAGGTCGTTGGGGGCTGGTCGCGATAAGTATGTGAATGTCGCAGATAGGTAAATGGGCGCATTCGGCGTTACGCAGAATCGCCACCATAAGGCCGACGTCGGCGGTGGAGAACAACATGTCTAACAATTTCCTGAATCCGGTAACCACCCAGACCTGGGCCAATGGTCGGCACATCGTCCGTTGCGTCAAAGTCATCCAGGAAACCTGGGATGTGCGCACCTTCTGTTTCATGGCTGACCAGCCGATCCTGTTCTTTTTCAAACCGGGGCAATTCGTCACCCTGGAGCTGGAAATCGAAGGCCAGCCGATCATGCGCTCCTACACCATTTCCAGCTCGCCGTCGGTGCCCTATAGCTTTTCGGTGACCATCAAGCGCGTGCCCGGCGGGCGGGTGTCCAACTGGCTGCACGACACGTTGCATGAAGGCCAGGAACTGGCGGTGCACGGGCCGGTGGGGCTGTTCAATGCCATCGACTTCCCAAGCCCGAAAGTGCTGTACCTCAGTGGCGGCGTGGGGATCACCCCGGTGATGTCCATGGCGCGTTGGTTCTACGACACCAACGCCAACGTCGACATGACGTTTATCCACAGCGCCCGCTCTCCCAAAGACATCATTTACCACCGCGAGCTGGAGCATATGGCGTCGCGGATCGACAACTTCAGCCTGCACC
This sequence comes from Pseudomonas nabeulensis, assembly GCF_004682045.1. Lineage (GTDB taxonomy): Bacteria > Pseudomonadota > Gammaproteobacteria > Pseudomonadales > Pseudomonadaceae > Aquipseudomonas > Aquipseudomonas nabeulensis. The sequence continues at coordinate 78,982 of NZ_QUZT01000002.1, read as the reverse complement.
TGATTTGCGAGAAGCACGGCCTGGGCGAGCCGTGGGCGGGGTATCGCGGCTATCTGAACCACAAGATGCTCGAATTGATGGTGCCGGACTTCCTGGAGCGCGAAGTGTTCTGCTGCGGGCCAACGCCGTATATGAACGCGGTGAAGCGCTTGCTGGAAGTCGCCGGTTTCGACATGACCCGCTACCACGAGGAATCTTTTGGCGCCACGCCGCCGGAAGCCCGTGCCGACGCGGTGGAGCAAGCCGAACAAGCGGCGGATGCGCCGGAAATCGATTTGGCAGACCTGCATCAGGTGGAATTCATTGCCTCGGGCAAAAGCATCCGCGTGGCACCGGGGGAAACCGTGCATGCGGCGGCGGCCAAGCTTGGCCTGTTGATTCCGAAGGCCTGCGGCATGGGGATCTGCGGTACATGCAAGGTGATGAAGCTGGGCGGCGAGGTCGAGATGGACCACAACGGCGGGATTACCGAGGAAGACGAAGCCGAGGGTTACATCCTGTCGTGCTGCAGCGTGCCGAAGGGTGATGTGCGCATCGAGTTCTGACGCTCTCAAGTGGGCACAATCCAATGTGGGAGGGGGCTTGCCCCCGATAGCAGTGTGTCAGCCAACAGATCTGTTGCTGATGTACCGCCATCGGGGGCAAGCCCCCTCCCACCTTTGCTTTGTGTGATTACTGGGCGTAGATGTGTACGACGAAGTGCTGGCCTGATGCTGTCAATTCATAGACTTTATCGTAGATCCGCAGTGTCCTTGATGGCTCACGGATGGTGTCGCCGACTTTGGCGTATTTGCGGAACTCATCCCAGTCAATCACGGTGGTGCTGACAGTGCCGTCGCTTTGCAGGGTGTTGCCGTTGCTTTGATATTCCATGGTTTAGCTCTCTGCTGGATTTCCGTTTCCGGCCGATGATTCGGCAGGCAGTTGTGCCCGAAAGGTGGCCGCTGCAGCGGCGTTTTCCTTTCGGGTTCCAAGAGGCTAGTCAATGAAAATGCAGTGTGCTGCTGTCAGAAATATCAAATAACAGACTCGGCATTGCGCCAGTATCAGGCGCCCATCACTTCGCGGATATCTGCTGCCAATTCCCTTACACGCTCTTCCTCGGTATCCCACGCACACATGAACCGTGCGCCGCCTTTGCCGATGAAGGTGTAGAAGCGCCAGCCCTTGGCCGTCAGCGCCGCGATAGCCGGTTCTGACAGCTGTAGGAACACGCCGTTGGCCTGCACCGGGAACATCAATTCCACGCCGGGAATATCCGCCACCAGGCTGCTCAGCAGTTGCGCGCAGTGGTTGGCGTGACGCGCGTGCTTGAGCCACGCATCGTTCTCCAGAAGGCCCACCCAAGGCGCAGACAAAAAGCGCATTTTCGACGCCAACTGGCCCGCCTGTTTGCAGCGGTAGTCGAAGTCTTCAGCCAGCTTGTGGTTGAAGAACAGGATCGCTTCACCCACCGCCATGCCGTTCTTGGTGCCGCCAAAGCACAACACATCCACGCCGGCCTTCCAGGTCAGGTCGGCCGGTGAGCAACCGAGGAACGCGCAGGCATTGGAGAAGCGCGCGCCGTCCATGTGCAGGTTCAGGCCCAGTTCCTTGCAGGTCACGCTGATGGCGCGGATTTCATCCGGGGTGTACACGCTGCCGACTTCGGTGGCTTGGGTAAGGGTGACCACGCGCGGCTTGGGGTAGTGGATGTCCTGGCGCTTGAGGGCGATCTCGCGGATCGACTCCGGGGTCAGCTTGCCGTTTTCGGTGCGGGCGGTGAGTAGCTTGGAGCCGTTGGAGAAAAACTCCGGCGCGCCGCATTCGTCGGTTTCGACGTGGGCGGTTTCCGAGCAAATCACGCTATGGTAGCTCTGGCACAACGAGGACAGCGCCAGGGAGTTGGCCGCCGTACCGTTGAAGGCGAAGAACACTTCGCAGTCGGTTTCGAACAAATTACGGAAACCGTCGGCGGCGCGGTGGGTCCATTCATCATCGCCGTAGGCACGTTGATGGCCCTGGTTGGCTTGTTCCATGGCGGCCCAGGCTTCCGGGCAGATGCCGGAATAGTTGTCACTGGCAAATTGTTGGCTCTTGTCGGTCATGGCCCGTTCCTGTGGTCGATGTTGGAGCGCACTGTAACCAAGATTGTTGGGGGGGCGCACGCACTGTAAATGCAAAGTCGTTGGGGAATTATGCACGGTACTCACACCTTGCCTGTCGGACCTGTCCGAGACGGCGCCCTGGACCTGCTCAAGTGGCTGGCGCTGCTGTGCATGGTGCTTGATCACCTGCGGTATGTCGGGTTGAGCCTGGATGGGTTGTATGTGCCGGGACGCCTGGCATTCCCGTGGTTTTGCCTGGCGATTGCGGCGAATGTGCACCGGGTGAAAATCGCGTCGGTCAGTGGGCGTTACCTGGGTTGGCTGCTGCTGTTCAGCGTGATCAGCGAAGTGCCCTATCGGATGTTTATCGAGGATGCCGATACGTTGAATGTGTTGCCGACGTTGGCGCTGGGGATGCTGGTTGCGCGGGGATGGCAGCAAAAGGCGCTTTTTGATCGGGGATTGGCGCTGATTGCACTCGTGATAGCGGCCGTGTTTTCCACGCACTTGATGTTCGGTTTTTTTGGTGTGTTGTTGCCGTTGGCGATGCTGCTGGTGTTTCGTCGTCCGTGGTATTTCAGCGTACTGCCGGGGGTGGTGTGTGTGGCGGCCAATCAATGGCAAATCCTGCTCAATAGCGGGTCGCTGGTGGCGATAGCGGGATTGGCCGCATGCCTGATCGCGCCATTGGCTGGCCTTGTCTTGTTGCGACATGCCAAAAACGTCTCGCCGCCGGCGATGCGGCGCTGGGCTTATACCCTTTATCCGCTGCACTTCCTCCTGCTGCTAATCGTCCGCAAGATCATCGCCTAACCCCCTGTGGGAGGGGGCTTGCCCCCGATGGCGATGTACCAGCCACTGCCTGTGCAAGCTGACCCACTGCTATCGGGGGCAGGCCCCCTCCCACATTTATCCAGTGTTGTTCCTGCCATGTCGTAAACGCACCTTTGCGTGGCGCCCGTAGGCATTTGATCTATAAGCGCCAGCCCTACCATCGCATCAAAGGGCCCTGCACCGGGCCTCAACAATACGAAAGGCTGGGAGAGACGCGATGTTCAGCAAACAAGACCAGATTCAGGGATATGACGACGCACTGCTGGCGGCGATGAATGCCGAGGAGCAGCGCCAGGAAGATCATATCGAGCTGATCGCGTCAGAGAACTACACCAGCAAGCGCGTGATGGAAGCCCAGGGCAGCGGCCTCACCAACAAATACGCCGAAGGCTACCCAGGCAAGCGCTACTACGGTGGCTGCGAGCATGTGGATAAAGTCGAAGCCCTGGCCATCGAGCGCGCCAAGCAACTGTTCGGCGCCGATTACGCCAATGTGCAGCCGCACTCCGGTTCGTCCGCCAACAGCGCCGTGTACCTGGCCCTGCTGCAAGCCGGCGACACCATTTTGGGCATGAGCCTGGCCCACGGCGGTCACCTGACTCACGGCGCCAAAGTGTCGTCCTCGGGCAAGCTGTACAACGCAGTGCAATACGGCATCAACACCGACACCGGCCTGATCGACTACGACGAAGTCGAGCGACTGGCGGTTGAGCACAAGCCAAAAATGATCGTGGCCGGCTTCTCTGCCTACTCCAAGACTCTGGATTTCCCACGCTTCCGTCAGATCGCCGACAAAGTAGGCGCGCTGCTGTTCGTCGACATGGCCCACGTCGCCGGCCTGGTTGCCGCTGGCCTGTACCCGAACCCGTTGCCGTACGCCGATGTGGTCACCACCACCACCCACAAGACCCTGCGCGGTCCACGGGGTGGCTTGATCCTGGCCAAGTCCAACGAAGAAATCGAAAAGAAACTCAACGCTGCCGTGTTCCCCGGCGCCCAGGGCGGCCCGCTGATGCACGTCATCGCCGGCAAGGCCGTGTGCTTCAAGGAAGCGCTGGAGCCGGGCTTCAAGACTTATCAACAGCAAGTGATCGATAACGCCCAGGCCATGGCCGAGGTGTTTATCAAGCGCGGTTACGATGTGGTGTCCGGCGGCACCGATAACCACCTGTTCCTGGTCAGCCTGATCCGTCAGGGCCTCACCGGCAAAGAAGCGGACGCCGCCCTGGGGCGCGCCCACATCACCGTCAACAAAAACGCCGTGCCGAACGACCCGCAGTCGCCGTTCGTGACGTCGGGCCTGCGCATCGGCACCCCGGCAGTGACCACCCGTGGTTTCAAAGTGGCGCAGTGCACTGAGCTGGCCGGCTGGATCTGCGACATCCTCGACAACCTCGGCGACGCCGATGTCGAGGCCAACGTGGCCAAGCACGTGTCTGCCCTGTGCGCTGATTTCCCGGTTTATCGCTGAGCGCGGTTTTGGAGTAATGACTATGCAACGCTACTCGGGCTTCGGCCTCTTCAAACACTCCCTCAGCCACCACGAAAACTGGCAGAAGATGTGGCGCACGCCCACCCCTAAAAAGGTCTACGACGTGGTCATCGTCGGCGGTGGCGGGCATGGTCTGGCGACCGCCTACTACCTGGCCAAGGAACACGGCATCACCAACGTGGCCGTGGTCGAGAAAGGCTGGCTGGGCGGCGGTAACACCGCGCGCAACACCACCATCGTGCGCTCCAACTACCTGTGGGACGAGTCGGCGCACCTGTACGAACACGCGATGAAACTGTGGGAAGGCCTGTCCCAGGACCTGAACTACAACGTGATGTTCTCCCAGCGCGGCGTGTACAACCTGTGCCACACCCTGCAAGACATCCGTGATTCCGAGCGCCGCGTGAGTGCCAACCGCCTCAACGGCGTGGACGGTGAACTGCTCAACGCCAAGCAAGTGGCCGACGAGATCCCGTACCTCGACTGCTCGAAAAACACCCGCTACCCGGTACTCGGCGCCACCGTGCAACGGCGTGGCGGCGTGGCCCGTCACGATGCCGTGGCCTGGGGTTTTGCCCGTGCCGCTGACGCCCTCGGCGTGGATTTGATCCAGCAGACCGAAGTGATCGGTTTCCGCAAGGAAAACGGCGTGTGCATCGGCGTCGAAACCAACAAGGGCTTTATCGGCGCCAAGCGCGTCGGTGTGGTCACGGCCGGTAACTCCGGGCACATGGCCTCGCTGGCCGGTTTCCGCCTGCCGGTGGAATCCCACCCGCTGCAAGCGTTGGTGTCGGAGCCGATCAAGCCGATTATCGACAGCGTGATCATGTCCAACGCCGTGCACGGTTACATCAGCCAGTCCGACAAGGGCGACCTGGTGATCGGCGCGGGTATCGACGGCTACAACGGCTACGGCCAGCGCGGTTCGTACCCGGTGATCGAGCACACCATCCAGGCCATCGTCGAGATGTTCCCGGTGCTGTCCCGCGTGCGCATGAACCGCCAGTGGGGCGGCATCGTCGACACCACGCCGGACGCGTGCCCGATCATCTCCAAAACCCCAGTGCCGAACATGTTCTTCAACTGCGGTTGGGGCACCGGTGGCTTCAAGGCCACACCGGGCTCAGGCAACGTGTTTGCCGCAAGTCTCGCCAAAGGTGAAATGCACCCGTTGGCAGCACCTTTCTCCATCGACCGTTTCCACAACGGTGCGTTGATCGACGAACACGGCGCTGCGGCCGTCGCCCACTAACAGGAGAAATTTCCTATGTTGCATATCTTCTGTCCTCACTGTGGCGAACTGCGCTCCGAAGAGGAATTCCACGCGTCCGGCCAAGCGCACATCCCGCGCCCGCTGGACCCGAACACCTGCACCGACGAGCAGTGGGGCGACTACATGTTCTTCCGCGACAACCCTCGCGGCCTGCACCACGAACTGTGGATTCATGCCGCCGGTTGCCGCCAGTATTTCAACGCCACCCGCGACACCCTGACCTACGAAATTCTTGAAACCTACAAGATCGGCACCAAGCCGCAATTTACCGCCAAGGCTGCTGGAGAGAAGGTATGAGCCAGACCAATCGCCTGTCCAACGGTGGCCGGATCGACCGTAATAAAGTCCTGACGTTCAGCTTCAACGGCCAGACCTACAAGGGCTTTGAAGGCGACACCCTGGCCGCCGCATTGTTGGCCAACGGCGTCGACATCATCGGCCGCAGCTTCAAGTATTCGCGTCCTCGCGGCATCTTTGCTGCGGGCGCCGAAGAGCCAAACGCGGTGCTGCAAATCGGCGCCACCGAAGCCACCCAGATCCCCAACGTGCGTGCCACGCAACAGGCGCTGTATCAAGGCCTGGTCGCCACCAGCACCAACGGCTGGCCGAACGTCAACACCGATGTGATGGGCATTCTTGGCAAGGTCGGCGGCAAGCTGATGCCGCCGGGCTTCTACTACAAAACCTTCATGTACCCGCAATCGTTCTGGATGACCTACGAGAAGTACATTCGTAAGGCCGCAGGCCTTGGCCGCTCGCCGACCGAGAACGACCCGGACACCTACGACAACTTCAACCGTCACTGCGATGTGCTGGTGGTGGGTGCTGGCCCTGCCGGTCTGGCGGCTGCATTGGCGGCTGCACGCAGTGGTGCCCGCGTGATCATCGCCGATGAGCAGGAAGAGTTTGGCGGTTCGCTGCTGGATTCCCGCGAAAGCCTCGACGGTAAACCGGCTGTTGAATGGGTCGCCAGCGTCATTGCTGAGCTCAAGGCCCTGCCGGACGTGGTGTTGCTGCCTCGCGCCACCGTCAACGGCTACCACGACCACAACTTCCTGACCATTCACGAGCGCCTCACCGATCACCTCGGTGACCGTGCGCCGATTGGCGTGGTGCGTCAGCGTATCCACCGTGTGCGCGCCAAGCGCGTGGTGCTGGCGACCGGTGCGTGCGAGCGTCCACTGGTCTACGGCAATAACGACGTGCCGGGCAACATGCTGGCCGGCGCGGTCTCTACCTACGTGCGTCGCTATGGCGTGGCACCGGGCAAGAAACTGGTGCTGTCGACCAACAACGACCACGCCTACCGCGTTGCGCTGGACTGGCTCGACGCCGGTCTGCAAGTGGTCGCCGTGGCCGATGTGCGCCACAACCCACGCGGCGCGCTGGTGGAAGAAGCCCGAGCCAAAGGTATTCGTATCCTCACCGGCAGTGCCGTGATCGAAGCCCGTGGCAGCAAGCACGTCACCGCTGCCCGTGTGGCCGCAATCGATGTGAAAGCACACAAAGTCACCAGCCCCGGCGAATGGCTGGACTGCGACCTGGTGGCCAGTTCCGGCGGCTACAGCCCAGTGGTGCACTTGGCCTCGCACCTGGGTGGCAAGCCGACCTGGCGTGAAGACATCCTCGGTTTCGTACCGGGCGAAGCGCCGCAAAAACGCGTGTGTGTCGGTGGTATCAACGGCGTCTACGGCCTGGGCGATTCCCTGGCAGACGGTTTCGAAGGCGGCGTACGTGCCGCCAGCGAAGCCGGGTTTGCGCCGGTTGAGGGCACGTTGCCAAAAGCGTTGAGCCGCCTGGAAGAGCCGACCCTGGCGGTGTACCAAGTGCCTCACGACAAGCCCACCGCACGGGCACCGAAGCAATTTGTCGACCTGCAAAACGACGTCACCGCCGCCGCCATCGAACTGGCGACCCGCGAAGGTTTCGAGTCCGTCGAGCACGTCAAACGCTACACCGCGCTGGGCTTCGGCACCGATCAGGGCAAGTTGGGCAACGTCAACGGCCTGGCCATCGCCGCTCGCTCGCTGAACGTGACCATCCCGCAGATGGGCACCACCATGTTCCGTCCCAACTACACGCCGGTGACTTTTGGCGCGGTGGCGGGCCGTCACTGTGGGCACATCTTCGAGCCGGTACGCTACACCGCGCTGCAAGCCTGGCACGTCAAGAACGGCGCCGAGTTTGAAGACGTCGGCCAGTGGAAGCGTCCGTGGTACTTCCCGCGCAACGGTGAAGACCTGCACGCGGCGGTGAAACGCGAATGCCTGGCCGTGCGCGACAGCGTGGGCCTGCTGGATGCGTCCACCCTCGGCAAGATCGACATTCAGGGCCCGGATGCCCGTGAGTTCCTCAACCGCATCTACACCAACGCCTGGACCAAGCTCGATGTGGGCAAGGCGCGCTACGGCCTGATGTGCAAGGAAGACGGCATGGTCTTCGACGACGGCGTTACCGCCTGCCTCGCTGACAACCACTTCCTGATGACCACCACCACCGGCGGCGCGGCCCGCGTACTCCAGTGGCTGGAAATCTACCAACAGACCGAATGGCCAGACCTCAAGGTGTACTTCACCTCGGTCACCGACCACTGGGCGACCATGACCCTGTCCGGCCCCAACAGCCGCAAGCTGCTGGCGGAAGTCACCGACATCGACCTGGACAAGGACGGCTTCCCGTTCATGACCTGGAAAGAAGGCCTGGTGGGCGGTGTACCGGCGCGGGTGTTCCGGATCTCGTTTACCGGTGAGCTGTCGTACGAAGTCAACGTACAGGCTGACTACGCCATGGGCGTGCTGGAAAAAATCGTTGATGCCGGTAAGAAGTACAACCTGACCCCGTACGGCACCGAAACCATGCACGTGCTGCGGGCCGAGAAGGGCTTCATCATCGTCGGCCAGGACACCGACGGCTCGATGACCCCTGACGACCTGAACATGGGCTGGTGCGTTGGCCGGACCAAGCCGTTCTCGTGGATCGGCTGGCGCGGCATGAACCGGGAAGACTGCGTGCGTGAAGAGCGCAAGCAATTGGTGGGCTTGAAGCCGGTCGATCCAAAAGTGTGGCTGCCGGAAGGCGCGCAGTTGGTGCTTGATCCCAAGCAGTCGATTCCGATGAAGATGGTCGGTCACGTCACTTCAAGTTATGCCCACAACTCCCTGGGTTATTCATTTGCCATGGGCGTGGTGAAGGGCGGCTTGAAGCGTATTGGTGAGCGGGTGTTCTCACCGCAGGCGGATGGCAGCGTGATCGAGGCGGAGATTGTGTCTTCGGTGTTCTTCGATCCTAAGGGCGATCGCCAGAACATCTGATAAACCGAGTCGCCTGCATCGGGGGCAAGCCCCCTCCCACAGGGGAATGCATTCCAAATGTGGGAGGGGGCTTGCCCCCGATGAGGCCAGAACAGACACCACCGAATTCAGAACAGGTGCTTTATGACAGCAGCCAATGTGTACCAACAACGCCCCACCACCGGCGCCAAGGCCGAGTCGTCGCTGCACCATGCCGACCTCGCCAGTCTGGTTGGCAAGGGACGCAAGAACGCCGGCGTGATCGTGCGTGAAAAGAAACTCCTGGGCCACCTGACCATTCGTGGCGATGGCCATGACGCCGCGTTCGCCGCCGGCGTGCACAAGGCCCTGGGCATCGAACTGCCCGGCGCCCTGCAAGTCATCATCAAGGGCGAAACCAGCCTGCAATGGCTCGGCCCGGATGAGTGGTTGCTCATCGTGCCAAGCGGCGAAGAGTTCGCCGCCGAGCAAAACCTGCGGACAGCCCTGGGTGATTTGCATATCCAGGTGGTCAACGTCAGCGGCGGCCAGCAAATTCTTGAGCTGAGCGGCCCGAACGTGCGCGATGTGCTGATGAAGTCCACCAGCTACGACGTGCACCCCAACAACTTCCCGGTGGGCAAGGCGGTGGGCACGGTGTTCGCCAAGTCGCAACTGGTGATCCGCCATACCGCCGAAGACACTTGGGAACTGCTGATTCGCCGCAGCTTCTCGGACTACTGGTGGTTGTGGTTGCAGGATGCGTCTGCCGAGTTCGGCCTGAGCGTCCAAGCCTGAGGAAGATCCCATGAGCCGCGCACCCGATACATGGATTTTGACCGCCGACTGCCCTAGCGTGCTTGGCACGGTGGACGCGGTCACCCGCTACCTGTTCGAGCAGGGCTGCTACGTCACCGAGCACCATTCCTTCGATGACCGGTTGTCCGGGCGGTTTTTTATCCGCGTGGAATTCCGTCAGCCCGACGGGTTTGACGAGCAGGCTTTCCGCGATGGCCTGGCCACTCGCGGCGAAGCCTTTGGCATGATCTTTGAGCTGACGGCGCCGAACTACCGGCCAAAAGTGGTGATCATGGTCTCCAAGGCCGATCACTGCCTGAACGATCTGCTGTACCGCCAACGCATTGGGCAACTGTCGATGGACGTGGTCGCGGTGGTGTCCAACCACCCCGATTTGAAGCCGTTGGCCGACTGGCACCAAATTCCCTACTACCATTTCCCCCTCGACCCCAACGACAAGCCGTCCCAGGAGCGTCAAGTGTGGCAAGTGGTGGAAGACACCGGCGCCGAATTGGTGATCCTTGCGCGCTATATGCAAGTGCTGTCCCCGGAGCTGTGTCGCAAGCTGGATGGCAAGGCCATCAACATTCACCACTCGTTGTTGCCGGGGTTCAAGGGCGCCAAGCCGTATCACCAGGCGTACAACAAAGGCGTGAAGTTGGTCGGGGCGACGGCGCATTACATCAACAACGATCTGGACGAAGGCCCGATCATCGCCCAGGGCGTGGAGGTGGTGGATCACAGCCACTACCCCGAGGATTTGATTGCCAAGGGGCGGGATATCGAAGGGCTGACATTGGCCCGGGCGGTGGGGTATCACATTGAGCGGCGGGTGTTTTTGAATGCCAATAGGACGGTGGTGCTCTGATTGACGCCATCGGGGGCAAGCCCCCTCCCACATTTGAATTGTGCACATCTTCAAGTGTGGGAGGGGGCTTGCCCCCGATGAGGCCCTAACAAACAACACAAGAAACAGCATCTGTAACCCGAGCACTTTACGCGCTGCCTACCAGGGCAACGCGGTTCCATAAAAACAACAGCGAGGTGAAAGCATGTCTGGTAATCGTGGTGTCGTGTATCTCGGCAACGGCAAGGTCGAAGTACAGAAAATCGACTATCCCAAAATGCAGGACCCCCGTGGCAGGAAGATCGAACACGGCGTCATCCTGCGCGTGGTCTCCACCAATATCTGCGGCTCCGACCAACACATGGTCCGTGGCCGCACCACCGCCCAGACCGGCTTGGTGCTCGGTCACGAGATCACCGGTGAAGTGATCGAGAAGGGCAGCGACGTGGAGAACCTGAAAATCGGCGACCTGGTTTCCGTTCCCTTCAACGTGGCCTGCGGCCGTTGCCGCTCATGCAAAGAGCAACACACCGGCGTGTGCCTCACCGTCAACCCGGCGCGTGCCGGTGGCGCCTACGGCTACGTCGACATGGGCGACTGGACCGGCGGCCAGGCCGAGTACGTGCTGGTGCCGTACGCGGACTTCAACTTGCTCAAATTGCCGGACCGCGACAAGGCCATGGAGAAAATCCGCGACCTGACCTGCCTCTCCGACATCCTCCCCACCGGCTACCACGGCGCCGTCACTGCGGGCGTGGGCCCAGGCAGCACGGTGTATATCGCCGGTGCCGGCCCGGTCGGCCTCGCCGCTGCCGCTTCCGCCCGCCTCTTGGGCGCTGCGGTGGTGATCATCGGCGACGTCAACCCGGTGCGCCTGGCCCATGCCAAGGCCCAGGGTTTCGAGATTGCCGACCTGTCCAAGGACACTCCGCTGCACGAACAAATCGCCGCGCTGCTGGGCGAACCGGAAGTGGACTGCGCCGTCGACGCCGTTGGCTTCGAAGCCCGTGGCCACGGCCATGAAGGCGTAAAAGCCGAAGCCCCCGCCACCGTACTCAACTCGCTGATGGGCGTAGTACGCGTTGCAGGCAAGATCGGTATTCCGGGCCTGTACGTCACCGAAGATCCCGGTGCCGTAGACGCCGCCGCCAAAATGGGCAGCCTGAGCATTCGCTTCGGTCTGGGCTGGGCCAAATCCCACAGCTTCCACACCGGGCAAACGCCGGTGATGAAGTACAACCGGGCGCTGATGCAGGCAATCATGTGGGACCGTATCAACATTGCCGAAATCGTCGGTGTGCAGGTGATCAGCCTGGATGACGCACCGCGCGGGTATGGCGAGTTCGATGCGGGCGTGCCGAAGAAGTTTGTGATTGATCCGCACAAGCTTTTCAGTGCGGCGTAGTTGATAGATAAGGGCGGCTTAGCGTCGCCCTTTTTTATCACGGATAAGTCTTAGATAAAAAACCAACTGATTAACATGCCGACAAAAGACATGAAGGCAGTGAGTGTCGGTATTACCATCCAATACCTAAGGTGTCTTGGTATTCTTTCAACGTCCTCAACAAGCACCAGGCGTCTCCATTGAAGTAGTTTCGGAATGAGAATAATGGTGGCCATGGCGAATACGCGCTGCGGGCGTCCGTCAAAGTGCGCATTACGAAAGATCTGTTTTTGCACGACTAGATAGGTGCTGTATTGCACATAGCCTTCTGCAGCATCCAGCTTTTTGTACATGGCACAAAAGATCAGCGGAAAGCTCAACAGCATCAGGATGGCTGAACCAATACCGAGGTAGAACCAGACCATTAATCCCTCGCAGTCTTATAGATGAAATCGCCTGTGCGTTGCGCAAGCCCGGTTCCCAGCGCAGCTCCCCCTATTCCGCCTGCGGCACCGCCGACGATTGCACATGCCAAGGCTCCGGTGCCAGCCGTGGGTATTCCAAAAACTAACATGCAGACGCCGATGCCGATGGAGGCTCCAAGTCTTGCTCCCAAGTATGAGCCACCCGCGCCAGCTACCAACTTGCCCCCTTCAACGTATTTCGCTTGCGTGCATTCTTGCTCACGCCCGGTGGAACACGCCTCTGCTATCTCCAGTGCTGTCGACCCAACGTCCAGCGCAAGACCAATGTAAGTGCCTTTCTTCAATATCTGCGACGCCTTGGCTATACGCTTGACCGTGTTCTCATACCCTCGAATCTCCCCGTGATGCCAATAGCTCTTGCTGGAGATCCCCAGCATTTTTTTGATTGAACCTTCATTCTTAAGGCCCGTACCAAAGCGCGCCATCCCGGAGAGTTGGGTATCCAGCTTCGCAAACAAAGCCCTGCGCTTAGCCAGAAACTCATTCCTCGCACTCACGGTACCGCTCCTCAGGTATTGCTTATGCAACTCATCGATTTCCTTGAGTGTCTGCTCGATCTGCGTCAGGTGCTTGCTCCAGGCACTGCTCACGCTGCCGATGCCCAAAGACGCATGGGACAGGATGGTCTGCAACTGATCGTAGTTTTTGATGAGGAATTGATCAGTGGCGGAATGTGCGAGCAAGGCGTGTTTGATGTTAGCGGCTGATTGCATCAAGCGAGCTTCTTCAGCGGTGCAGGCAGCGGATCGGCTGTCACCGATAATGACCAATTGCCCAGGCAGCACGACGGTGTTGCGAATGTGCTGGTTGAGGATGTCGAACTTGGTTTGGGTATTTGGGTTGAGCGAAAGGCTCAGTTTGAGCAATGGATATGGCTGCGGCCGTTCGTTGATAAATGCATAGGCTCCCTGCATTGCGTGCACTTCCAAGACTGTGGCGCACGACTATAGGAAGGCGCTACAAGCGAGGTAAGGCGCATACAGGGGCGGTTTTAAGGTTTGAGAAATGGACTACTTAAGTCCAGGCGTGTGCCTACGTTGCAGCCGTCGGCTGATCAGAGCCTGTCCTCCGCCATGAGCAAGTCTCCCAACCGATGAAGATCAAATGTGGGAGGGGGCTTGCCCCCGATGGCAGAGTCTCAGCCGCTTATTCATAGGCTGATACACCGCTATCGGGGGCAAGCCCCCTCCCACATAGTTTCCAGGTGTCTGGGGGATCAGCGGTTAGCCAAGGCGCCCTGGTACACAGTTGGCCCTGTAGGCTGCTTGCTCACCGACCCGCCCTTGACCTCCGAACTCACCATCACTTCCACCGGGTGGCGAATGCTGTCCTGCTGGCGCGGGTTCAAGCCGATGATGCCTTTGCCATCCTCCGGCAACAGCCCGAGTGAAACCGGCGCTTTGCCTTCGGGCATCGCCCACAGTTCCAGGCTGCGATCCGGTTCTGGCGCGGCGGTGGCGATAGGTTCGACTTCCAGGTAGTCCTTGTGCACCCTCAATTGCGCGGCGGGTTGCTGAGTGGTGGTCACCAGGGTGGTCGCGGATTTGACGTTGTCCTGGGTGTAGAACGCGCCAATGAGCCCGGCGACGATGGCCACGCTGACGCCGATGAATACGCGTGTGCGGCTCCAGAATGGGAGTTTTTGCTCAATGATTGGGTGGCGAGTGGCGCTCATGAAGTAGGTCCTGACAGGGCTTTCAGTCCTGTTATGGACCCTGCTTCACGCGCGGGGTTCCGGCCTCGATTCAGATCAGAGTGATGCCAATTTGCCCTGATACAGCACGGGGCCAGTGGGTTGTCCGGTAGGCGAACCACCGTGGGGCTCCAGGCTCACGGCCAGGGTCAGTGGCGCGACCAGTAAGGCTTGTTGGGCTTTGTTCAGTGGGAGGCGGCCTTTGCCCGCCGCCGGTATCAGGCCCAGGGAAATGGGTTTGCCGCCGGCAGGAATCGCCCATAGCTCCAGATCGTACGTCGATTCCACCGCAGCCAAGGCTAACGGCTCGACTTGCAGATGATCGCTAAATGTACGGACATGCAACGCTGGCTGCTGGCCGGCATTCACCAAGGTGGCGTTGTGTTCCATGCCGATATCGCGCTGGTACAGCACGCCCACCAGCAAGGCGACAACCACCGCGCAAGCGGCGGCCAATACGCGGATATTTTTCCACAGCGGTTTCTTCGCCGGCATATGCAGCACTTGCGGATTGATACGTGCCTGGATGCCCGCCCATACATGCTCGGGCACGGGCTGTTCGGGCAGAGTGCCGGTCAGGCTGGCCAGGGCGTTCTGCCAGTGGCCCAGCTCGACCCTTAACGCAGCGTCTTCCAGCAACAAGGCATCAAAGCGCCGACGTGCGGTGGCGGGCATCAACCCGATGGCGTAGTCGGCGGCAAGCGCGCGACGCAATGCTGTGGTTTGGTAGTTCATGATTCAAGGCACCTGCGCAGGCGTTCCATGCCGCGGCGAATCCAGGATTTGACCGAGCCCAGGGGCGCCGCCAGGTGGTCGGCCAACTCCGAGCAGGAGAGGCCCTGGAAGTAGGCCACGGTGATCGAGCGGCGCTGCATGCCATCCAGGGTGTCCAGGCAGCGATTCAAGGCGTGGGCTTCGCGCTGGTGGTCGAGCAGGTCGAGGGCGCTGGGGGCATCGTCGATCATGGCATCCTGTTGGCCGTCGGCCAGCGGCTGTTCGCGGTGCTTGCGCAGTTGGTCGATGGCCAGGTTGCGGGTGATGTTGACCATCCAGGTCATCGGCGCCGCCAGGTGCGCCTCATAGCGTGCTGCGTTGTACCAGATGCGCACGAAGGCTTCTTGCAGCACCTCTTCGGCCAGGTCCGCACGGCCCATGAAGCGCAGCGCCACACCGTGCAAGCGCGGCGAGACGCTGCGGTAGAGGGTTTCGAACGCCTGGCGGTTGCCCAGGGCGCATTGGGCCAGTAACGGCCGCAATGGGTCAGCATCGTTGATCGAAATAGGGCCTCTCCAAGCACTCGAACGAGGGCGACGGGACTGCGCACGGTAGGCAGAGGGTAGTTCAGCTCTGGCATTCATTCCATCCAACTCCCGGCGGCGCATGCTGGATATACGCAGGGGCAGTCGATTCGGATGCAGTGAATATCTGAACTAAACTTGGTGTGGGAACAATCCTTTGGAACTGTCAGTCAAACCCCTGCTTTTAGCGCCTACTTTCAGAGGTTATTTTGATGAAGATTTCACGCGGTTTTGCCCTGTCCTGCCTGCTGAGCGTGGCCGCCGGCCCGGTGTTTGCCGCAGGTTTCAGCCTGGGTGACGTGGCCAATGCCGTTTCCGGCGCCCAGGGCAACAACAAGGCGGCAGCAGCGGCGCCCAGCTCCCAGACCGCTGGTCTGCTCAGCGCCCTGACCTCACAGCTGAACGTCACCCCCGAACAAGCCGTCGGCGGCACGGGCGCCATGCTCGGTCTGGCCAAGAACCAACTGAGCGGCAGCGACTATTCGCAATTGGGTAAAAGCGTGCCGGGCCTGGATCAGCTGTCGGGCAGCAACTCCCTGGGCAGCCTCGGCGCCTTGAGCGGCATGCTTGGCCAGAGCGGCGGCAGCAAGACCAGCGGCCTGGATGGCCTGCTGGGTAATGTGAAAAGCACCAACGACCTGAACACGGCGTTCAGTGCGCTGGGCATGGACAGTGGGATGGTCGGCCAGTTTGCGCCGGTGATCCTGCAATACCTGGGCAGCCAGGGCGCCAGCACCTCCGTGCTGGGCAAGCTGGCCCAGGCCTGGGGCACCGGCGGTTAAGTCCGCTCCGCGCGCAGTTGTTCGATGCGCGCGTCCTTCTCGTTCCAGAGCTGGTTCACCCAGTTCTGGACGGTCTGGCGGAATGCCGGATCATTCTCGTAATCCCCCTGCCACAACGCCGGGTCCAGCTCCCGGGTGCGGATATCGATGATTACCCTCGGCACCGCGCCGCTGATCAAGTCCCAGAACCCTGGGATCTTGTCCTGTGGATACACCACGGTGACGTCAAGGATCGCGTCCAACTGCTCGCCCATCGCCGCCAATACAAACGCCACGCCGCCCGCCTTGGGCTTGAGCAACCGCGTGAACGGTGAATCCTGCTGCTTGCGCTTGGCCTCGCTGAAGCGCGTGCCTTCCAGGTAGTTGACCACGGTCACCGGCTGGCGCTTGAACAGCTCGCAGGCTTCTTTGGTGATCTTCAAATCCTGCCCCGCCAATTCCGGGTGCTTGGCCAGGAACGCCTTGCTATAGCGCTTCATGAACGGGTAATCCAGCGCCCACCAGGCCAGGCCGAGGAACGGCACCCAGATCAGCTCTTTTTTCAGGAAGAATTTGAAGAACGGTGTGCGGCGGTTGAGCGCCTGGATCAGCGCCGGGATATCCACCCAGGATTGGTGGTTGCTGATCACCAGGTAAGACGTGTCGCCCCGCAGGTCGTCGCCGCCGCGAATATCCCATTGGGTGGGGATGCACAGGGCGAAGATCAGTTTGTCGATCTCGGCCCAGGTCTCGGCGATCCACATCACCGCCCACGACATGTAGTCGCGCGAGCGGCCGGGGGCGACCAGCTTGAGCAGAGCGAATACCATCAACGGCCCGATCAGGACCAGGGTGTTGAGCAACAGCAGCAGGGTGACCAGACAGCCGGTGAGCAGGCGGCGCATAAGCAACTCTTGGATTCTTGTGGGCGGGCCATGATAAGCAAGCTGAGTCTAGAGGCCAAATCGCAAAGTGTCGGACGAATGTTTCACAATGTGCCGGGTAAGGTGGGAGGCGCTAACTAAGTGCCGCTGTTGCGGTCTAGAATCCGCCTACTTCTATTCCGAGGAACTCACTTCGTGAAACTGCTCCTTGCCGCCTTCGCCCTGGTCGCCTTGCCCGTCATGGCCGCCGAACCGACCCTCTACGGTCGCTACGAGTACATCCAACTGCCGGAGATCGGCGAAACCTTCAAGGCCAAGATGGACACCGGCGCGCTCACCGCCTCGCTGTCGGCCCGTGATATCGAAACCTTCCAGCGTGACGGTGACGATTGGGTGCGTTTCCGCATCAGCGGCAAGGACGCGTCCAACAAGGTCTACGAGCACAAGGTGGCGCGCATCAGCAAGATCAAGAGCCGTGCCGACGAAGACGACGACAAGGACGAGCCCACGGTGGCCAAGCGCCCGGTGATCGACCTGGAAATGTGCCTGGGCAACGTCAAGCGCACCGTCGAGGTCAACCTCACCGACCGCAGCAGCTTCAACTACCCGCTGTTGATCGGCGCCAAGGCGTTGCGTGAATTTGGCGCTGCGGTGAACCCGGCCCGTCGTTACACTGCCGACAAACCGGACTGCTGACGGACCCCCATGCCCCACATCCTGATTGTCGAAGACGAAGCGGCCATCGCCGACACGCTGATATTCGCCCTGCAAGGCGAAGGCTTCACCACCACCTGGCTGAGTCTCGGCCAGGAGGCCCTGGCCCATCAGCGCCAGACCCCGGCGGACCTCATCATCCTCGACATCGGCCTGCCGGACATCAGCGGTTTTGAAACCTGCAAGCAACTGCGCCGGTTCAGCGAAGTGCCGGTGATGTTCCTCAGTGCGCGGGACGGCGAGATCGACCGGGTGGTGGGGCTGGAGATTGGCGCCGATGATTACGTGGTCAAGCCGTTCAGCCCACGGGAAGTGGCGGCGCGGGTACGGGCGATTCTCAAGCGTGTGGGCCCCGGTGTGGCGCCTGCCGTGTTCCAGGTCGACCGCGAGCGCATGCAGATCAATTATCGCGGCCAAGCGCTGAGCCTCACGCGGCATGAATTCCGCCTGCTGCAAAGCCTGCTGGAACAACCCGAGCGGGTGTTCAGCCGCGAGCAGTTGCTGGACGCGGTGGGCGTAGCGGCAGACGCCGGTTATGAGCGCAATATCGACAGCCACATCAAGAGCCTGCGCAGCAAACTGCGGGCGGTGGCCGCCGATGCCGAGCCGATCCAGACCCATCGCGGCCTCGGTTACAGCTACAGCCCGAGCAACAGCTGATGCGCCTCGGGCTGCGGATCTTCCTGGTGTACGCGCTGTTTATCGGCCTGACCGGTTACTTTGTGCTCAGCACCGTGATGAAGGAAATCCGCCCCGGCGTGCGCCAGTCCACCGAAGAAACCCTGGTGGACACCGCCAACCTGCTGGCCGAGATCCTGCGCGAGGATGTGAAGAATGGCACCCTCGGCCAAAGCCACTGGCCCGAACTGCTCAAGGCCTACGGCAATCGCCAGCCGGGGGCGACTATTTGGGGGCTGCCGAAAAACCAGGTCAACCACCGTATCTATGTAACGGACGCCCAGGGCACCGTATTGCTCGACTCGTCCGGCGAAGCGGTTGGCCAGGACTACTCCAAGTGGAACGACGTGTACCTGACCCTGCGCGGCGAATACGGCGCCCGTTCCACCCGCAGTGAACTGGACGACCCAGCGTCGTCGGTGATGCACGTAGGCGCGCCGATCCGCGACAACGGCCAGATCATCGGCGTGGTCACCGTGGCCAAACCCAACAGCTCGTTGCAGCCCTATGTGGATCGCACTGAGCGCCGCCTGCTGTGGTACGGCGCCGGGTTGGTGATCCTCGGCCTGTTGCTCGGTGCGCTGTTGTCGTGGTGGCTGAGCGTGGCGTTGCGTCGGCTCACGGCGTACGCGGAAGCCGTCAGCGAAGGCCGGCGCGCCGAGTTGCCGCATTACCGGGGTGGCGAGCTCAAGCAGCTGTCCACCGCCGTGGAACACATGCGCACGCAACTGGAAGGCAAGGCCTACGTCGAGCATTACGTGCACACCCTGACTCACGAATTGAAAAGCCCCCTGGCCGCGATTCGCGGAGCGGCGGAGCTGTTGCAGGGCGATATGAGCCGCGAGCAGCAGCAGCGGTTTGTCGGCAATATCGACAGCGAAAGCGCGCGCTTGCAGCAGTTGATCGAACGTCTGCTGAACCTGGCGCAAGTGGAGCAACGTCAGGGGCTGGAAGCGCAGGTGAGCATCCCGCTGGCGGCAATGGTCGACGATGTGCTCAAGGCCCAGTGCGCGCGAATCGAAGGCGCCGGCTTGCAGGTCGAGCAGGCGATTGGTGCGCAGGTGAAGGTGTACGGCGAGCCGTTCCTGTTGCGTCAGGCCCTGGGCAATCTGTTGGACAACGCGCTGGACTTCACACCGCCCGGTGGCACCCTTAAATTCAGCGCCCACACCCTGCACAATGACGTGCAAGTCAGCCTGTTCAACCAGGCCGCTGCGATTCCCGATTACGCGTTGCCGCGCCTGAGTGAGCGCTTCTACTCGCTGCCACGCCCGGCCAGCGGGCGCAAAAGCACAGGCCTGGGCCTCAACTTTGTCGAGGAAGTGATGAAGCTGCACGGCGGTGCGTTGCAGATCGGCAACGTACCGGGTGGCGTGCTGGTGACGTTGCATCTCCACACAGTCTCCACACAACCCACATAAACCTCCCACACCGACTGCCCAGACTCGCCCCATCAAAACAGGGAGAGTCCCATGAACCGCAGTCTGCTTTTCAAACTGGGCGCGATTGCGCTGCTGATGCTGGTATTGCTGATTCCATTGCTGATGATCAACGGCATCATCGTCGATCGCCAGCACACGCGTGATGCCGTGCTGGAGGATATCGCCCGCAGCTCCAGCTACAGCCAGCGCCTCACCGGCCCGGTGATGGTGGTGCCTTATCGCAAGACCGTGCGCGAGTGGAAGCTCAATGAAAAGCTCAACAAACGCTATGAAGTCACCCGTGAAGAGCGTGGTCGTCTGTATTTCCTGCCGGACCGTTTTGAGCTCGACGGCAAGGTGCAGACCGAACTGCGCGCGCGGGGTATTTACCAGGCGCGGCTGTTCCATGCCGACAACCGCATCAGCGGGCATTTCGAGGTGCCTGCGCAAATGGGCATCACCGAAGACTTCGCCGATTACCGTTTTGAACCGGGGTTTCTGGCGGTGGGTATCAGCGATATTCGCGGCATCGAAAACGCGCTGAAACTGGAGCTGGGCAGCCAGCGCCTGGATTTCGAACCCGGCTCCCAAGTGGACTGGTTGGGGGAGGGCGTGCACGCGGTGCTGCCGGAGCCGGACAGCAAAAAGCCGTATGTGGTTGAGTTCGCGTTTGACCTGCGCCTGCAAGGCACCGAGCAACTGCAAGTGGTGCCGGTGGGCAAGACCAGCCAGGTGTCCCTGGCGTCCAACTGGCCGCATCCCAGCTTTGTCGGCAACTTCCTGCCGGCACAGCGTGACGTCACGGGCCAGGGTTTTAGCGCCACGTGGCAGACCTCATTCTTCTCCACCAACCTGGAACAAGCGCTGCAAAGCTGCCTGGACGGCCAGGGCTGCAAGGACTTCACGAATCGCAGCTTTGGCGTGAACTTCATCGACCCGGTGGACCAGTACCTCAAGAGCGACCGGGCGATCAAATACGCACTGCTGTTTATCGCCCTGACGTTTGCCGGCTTCTTCCTGTTCGAAGTGCTCAAGAGCCTGGCGGTGCACCCGGTGCAATATGCGTTGGTGGGCTTTGCCCTGGCGTTTTTCTACCTGCTGCTGTTGTCGTTGTCCGAACACATCGGGTTCGCCATGGCTTACCTCATCTCGGCCAGTGCCTGCGTGTTGTTGATCGGATTTTACGTGTGCCACGTGTTGCGCAGCATCGGCCACGGCCTGGGGTTTTCGGCGGGGTTGGCGGCGTTGTATGGCTTGTTGTACGGGCTGTTGAGTGCCGAGGATTACGCGCTGTTGATGGGCTCGCTGTTGCTGTTTGGCCTGCTGGGCACAGTGATGGTGCTGACGCGCAAATTGGATTGGTATGGGGTGGGCAGGCGTAAGCCGGAGCCATTGCAGTTTGATCTGGAGGCGGTGCAATGATTGGGTTGCGCGAAGATCAGCAGATGAAAGCCAGGCTTGTCGATTATCTCAACCACGCCACCGGACAATGTGGGAGGGGGCTTGCCCCCGATAGCGGTGGGTCAGTTAGCCCATCTGGTGCAGATACACCGCCATCGGGGGCAAGCCCCCTCCCACATTTGATAGCGTTGGGCTTTAGGCCGGAGGCTGGGTCTGCTGCATCGAAGGCCGCTGGCTGACCTCGGCGTACCACGCCGCAAGCTTCGGGTTATCCAACCGCCATTGCATATCCGGATGGCGGAAATCCAGATAGCCCAATGCGCACGCGACGCTGATCGCGGCGATGTCGAAGTGGCTGGCCAGCTCGGCAATCGCGTCGGCTTCCAGTTCGGCGAGGGTGCGGCGGATCTTGTTGCGTTGCTCATCCAGCCATTGGTCCCAGTGTTTTTCCACCGGGCGCAACGCACTTTCATAGCGCACCAGCACGGCGGCATCCATGATGCCGTCGGCCATCGAGGCCAGGGTCAGGCGGCGCCAGCGCGCCGAGCCGTCGCGGGGGATTAGCGGGTTGCCGACGTGCTGGTGGTCGAAGTAATCGAGGATCACCCGGCTGTCATGCAGTACCGAGCCGTCGGCCAGGCGCAGGGCCGGGATCTTGCCCACGGGGTTGCCTTGTACCACGTTGCTGTCCGGGGTGACCGGGGTTGGCATGCAGGCGTGCAGGGCTACGCGGTCCTGCTGGCCGGTTTCCAGCAGCAGGACTCGGACTTTGCGTACGAAGGGGGAGGCGGGGTTGTGGAACAAGGTCATGGTGGACATGGGCATTCCTCAAGATGGGCAGCCGCTAGCCTAGAGGCATTGAGGGTGTTTTTGAAGGCCTCATCGGGGGCAAGCCCCCTCCCACATTGGATAGGCGCCGCGGTCAAAATGTGGGAGGGGGCTTGCCCCCGATAGCACCATCAGCCACGCCGCCGCAACAACCCCCATAAACCGATGACCGCCGGCACCCCCAACCCCACCCAACTCAACGAATCCCACCACCCATCCCCCAGCAGCGCCGCAAACAACCCGGCAGCACTGAGCAGGCCAATCCCCAGTGGAATGCCAAACACCTTCCAGAAACTCGACTGACGCGGCTTCATGTTTTACGCCTGACTATCCACAGGTAAACCCCGCTGCCCAGCACGATGATCGTCAGCACATCCAGCACCGCCCACAAAATCTTCATCGGCATGCCGCCGTAGTCGCCAAAGTGCAGCGGCTGGGACATGCCCATGGCGTCCATGTACCACGGCCGTTCGGCGATGGCGGTGACGGCCAGGGTGCTGGCGTCGATCAGCACCGGCGTGAGCAGATGAGAGGTCAAATGCGTGCTGCCCTTCATGAATACCGCGTAGTGATGCTCACTGGAAAACCGTGTGCCGGGGAAGGCGATAAAGTCCGGCTCCATGCCGGGCGCGGCCTTGGCGGCGATGGCCAGCAACTCGGTGGCCGGTGCGCGTTGAGTCAGCGGCGGCGCATTTTTGTATGGCTCGATCATCGCGCTGAGGCTGTCCTGGCGCCAGGCGGCGATGATCAGGTCGGCGCAGGCACTGATCACACCGGTCACGCCCACCACCAAGGCCCAGGTCAGGGTGACCACGCCGATCAGGTTATGCAGGTCGAGCCAGCGCAGGCGCGTGGACTTGTCCTGGCGCACGGTGGCGAACTTCAAGCGGCGCATAAACGGCAGGTACAACACCGTGCCCGAGACAATCGCCACCACAAACAGCAGGCCCATAAACGCCAGCAGCAACTTGCCCGGCAGACCGGCAAACATATCCACATGCAGGCGCAGCAAGAACAGCGTGAAACCGCCATTCGCCGAGGGCATCTCCACCGCCTCACCGGTGCGCGCATCCAGCATGAAGGTGTGGGACGCGTTGGGCTCGGTGCCAGCGGTAGCAGCCATGATCGCGATCACGCCGTTCTTGTCGTCCTCATCCCAGGCCAGGTACTGCATGGCTTCGCCGGGACGATGGGCCTGAGCCTTGGCCACAAGCTGTTCCAGGTTCAACTGTGGCGTGTCGGCCGGCATCTGCGCCAGTTGCGGCTCGTTGCCCAGCAGGTGATCGATCTCATGGTGAAACACCAGCGGCAGGCCGGTGAGGGCGAGCAACAGCAGGAACACCGTGCAGATCAGGCTGGTCCAGGTGTGGATAAAGGACCAGCGGCGGATGGTTTTGCTTTTCATTTTCCAGCCTTCAGATACACCAAAGCCGCCCCGGGTGGGCGGCCTGGTTGTTAGCTCAGCGGATTACCACTGGTAGGTGGCGCTGGCGACGACGCTGCGTTGATCGCCGAAGTAGCAATAGTTGCCGTCGCAGGTAGAAAGGTAGTCCTTGTTGAACAGGTTGGTGGCGTTGAGTTTCACCGAGGCGCCTTTGAGGCTGTTGTCCAGGCGGCCGAGGTCGTAGTGCACCGACCCGTCGAATACGGTGTAGGCGTTGGCCTTGCCGGTCCAGGTGTTTTCCTGGTTGCCGTAGGTGTTGCCGGTGTAGCGGGCGCCGAAGCCAATGCCGAAGCCGTCAAGCGGACCGGTATGCCAGGTGTAGTCAGTCCACAGCGAGGCTTGTTGGTTGGGTATCAGTTGCAGGCGGTTGCCTTTGTGGATACCGGTTTGCACCTCGGATTTGGCCAGGGTGTAGGCGGCGATGACCTTGAGGTTCTCGGTCACATCGGACACCGCTTCCAGTTCCAGACCCTTGACCTTCACTTCGCCGGCCTGGTCGGTAATCGACTCGCCACCCGAACCGATCCGGGTCACCAGCACGTTCTTCTGGGTCAGGTCATACACCGCAGCACTCAGTAGGGTGTTGGAGCCTGGCGGTTGGTACTTGATCCCCAACTCCCACTGTTTGCCTTCGGTGGGTTTGTAGGAGATGACCGGATCGACGCTGGCGTTGCTCGCCGGCTGGAACGACTCGGCATAGGACAGATACGGGACAAAGCCGGAATCGAACACGTAGCTGAGCGCTGCGTTGCCGCTGAAGTTCTTGCTGCGGTCGGTGTTGGTGGCGTCCTGCTTATTGAAGTAGGTGGTGCCCTGGTGCACCCAGTCTTCACGACCACCCAGGGTCAGGCGCCAGTTGTCCAGGGCCATCTGGTCTTGAACGTAAAGGCCAGTCTGGATGGTTTTCTGGTTGTAGTCGTAATACGGCGTGACGCCGACCGGGCGCAGGGTCGGTGTGGTGTTGATTGGGTTGTAGATGTTGATGTTGGAGGCCGTGCCGTAGATGGTCCGATAGGAGGTATCGGTGCGCTGGTGATCCAGGCCAAGCAACAAGGTGTGGGTGATGTCGCCGGTGGCGAAGTCTGCCTGGAAGTTGTTGTCCACGGCGAATTGACCGATGTTCTCGTCAACGTTGGTGGACGAACGGCTGATATCGCCCGCAGCGTTCGCCGGCGAGTAGATGAAAGAGCCCACGGTCAGTTGTTGGAACGACAACTCCGACTTGGTGTAACGCAGGTTCTGCTTGAACTGCCAGGTGTCGTTGAAGCGGTGCTCGAACGCATAGCCCAACGCATAGTAGGTACGGTCGTAGAACTCGTAGTCCGGGTCGCCCAGGTTTTTGTGGTGGGACACCTTGCCCAACGACGATTTGATCTTGGTGCCCTGGATCGGCATGAACTGGCTGGTAGCCCCGGTATCGTCACGGGTGAACTGCGAAAGCAGGGTCAGCTTGGTATCGGTATCGATGTTCCAGGTCAGGCTCGGCGCGATGTTGTAGCGCTTGTTGTCGATGTGATCGACCTGGGTGCCGGCATCGCGCACCACGCCGCTGACGCCGTAGAGGAATTCCCCCTCATCATCGATCTTGCCGGTGCTGGCGAAGTTGATCTGGCGGTAGTTGTCACTGCCGTATTGCACTTGGATCGCATGGCTGGACTCTTCGCTGGGACGCCGGCTGACCATATCCAGCAGACCGCCCGGCGGGGTTTGGCCGTACACCGACGAGGCCGGGCCACGCAGCAGGGCGATGCGGTCGAGGTTCCAGGTCTCGGCTTTCGGGTTGGCGTACACGCCGCGCGGCAGGGGCAGGCCGTCGAGGAATTGGGTCGGTTCGAAACCGCGCACGCGCATCCAGTCATAGCGGGTGTCGCTGCCGTAGCTGGCGGAGACGATGCCGGGCATGTATTTGACGGCGTCATCCAGGTTTTGGACGTTGCGGTCTTGCATCTGCTCGCGGGTGGCAACGGAAATCGAGCGCGGCGCTTCCACCAATGCGGTATCGGTCTTGGTGCCGGCGGCGGTGCGGCTGGCCAGGTAGCCTTGCACCGGGCCCCAGGCACTTTCCAGGTTGGCATCTTGCCCGGTGATATTGGTCACCGGCAGCGCCATCACGCCCTCCGGAACCGGCACCAACGTATAAGTCCCAGCACTGCTCTGCTCCAACTGCAAACCCGTACCCCGCAATGCTTCACGCAATGCGCCCTGTGGGTCGAACTGGCCCTGGACCGGGGCCGAGGTCTTGCCCGAGGCGAAGGCCGGGTTGAGGGTGAGTGCGATGCCGGCCTGGCTGGCGATTTGGTTCAGGGTGCTGGCCAATGGCGCGGCTGGCAGGTTGTAGGCGCGCACGCTGGAGGCCTGTTCGGCGGCGATCAGCGAGGTACTGGCCAACGGTGCGCTGAGGGCGATGGCCATGGCTAACAGGCTGGGGCGCAACAGGGTGTCTAGCGTGCGGGACATGAGGCGGCTCCTGAATGGAAATATTTCGCAATTGCCTAGGTGCCGGATGAGAATTGAAAAGTGATAGGGCGGGATGAAAATATTTTTTCTGGGGTGTTCTTGAGGGCCTCATCGGGGGCAAGTCGAATCGTCGCACCGCCCCTCCCACAGGAGAGCGCATTTCAAGTGTGGGAGGGGGCTTGCCCCCGATAGCTATTGCCCAGGCACCCCAGAACCTAAGGCTTGGCGCTGACCGTCACCCACCACGGCATACGCTGCTCAATCTGCACCGGCAACGTCGGCAGCAACGCATTCAACGCCAGTGTGGTGTCATGCAGTGGGAAACTGCCGGTAATGCGCAGGTCTGCCACGTTCTTGTCCACACCCAAATGCCCGGTGCGATAACGCGCCAACTCCGCCACCACATCCCCCAGGCGCGCGTTGTCCACCACCAGCATGCCGCGGGTCCAGGCATCGGTTGCCGGGGTGACCGCCAGCGTCGGCCCCAGGCCATCGCTGCGCATCAGCACTTGCTGGCCTTCCTTGAAGATCTGTTCTTTTTGCAGTGCCTCGGGCTGCGCGCCCACCGCCGATTGCAGCACGCTCAAGCGCGTGGCGTCGTCTTCGCGCTTGACGATAAACCGCGTACCCAGCGCCCGCAGGTTGCCGTCGCGGGTTTGCACATAGAACGGCCGCGCATCGTTGTGGCCGGTCTCCACCAGAATTTCGCCTTCCTGCAACACGATCAGCCGGCGTTTTTCATCGAACCGCACGTCGATGGCACTGTGGGTGTTGAGGTTGATCAGCGTGCCATCCGCCAGTTTCAACGTGCGTTGTTCGCCGGTGGCGGTGCGTTGATCGGCCAGCCAATAGTTGATCGGCACGTAGCGCTCACCGGCAAACAACGCCAGGCCGATGACCACTGCAATGCTTGCCAGGCCGCGACCCAGCTTGCGCACCCGCTGGCGAATGCCTTCGCGCGACTGCATCAGCGCCACCCGCGCCGGCCCTGCGGCCACGCTGAAACGCTGGTCGAGCATGCCCAATTGGCGCCAGGCGCGGGCGTGCTCTTCATCGCTGGCCAGCCATTTGCTGAATTCTTCGCGCTCAATCGGGCTGCCGTCGCCCGAGTCGAGGGACAGCTGCCAGGCAATCGCCGCATCCAGCACGCGGGATGAAACCGGACCGGAGCCCGTCACGACGGCTCGCCATACAGCGCGATGTAGCACTGGCGAATGCCCTGGGCCAGGTATTGGCGCACGCGAGGCACCGACACACCCAGGCGCTGGGCGATCTCGGCGTGGCCCATGCCATCGAGGCGGTTATAGAGGAAGGCGGCGCGGGCCTTGCTCGACAGCTTGCCCAGCAGGCGGTCGATGGCCTTGAGGTCTTCGAGGATCAGTTGCTGTTCTTCCGGCGAGGGGTGTTCGCTTTCCGGGATCAGCATCAGTTCGGTCAGGTAAGCCTGTTCCAATGCGGCGCGACGGAAGTAGTCGAACAACAGCCCCTTGGCGATGGCCACCAGGAATGCGCGCGGTTCGCGGGGTTCGCGCAGTTCGTCACGGCCCAGCAGGCGCATGAACGTGTCCTGGCTCAGGTCTTCGGCGCGGCTCGGGCAGGCCACATTGCGTCGCAGCCAGGCCAACAGCCAGCCACGATGGTCGCGATACAACGCGCCAACAAGCTCACTGTGTGGGTTCTGGATCGACGACAAAGCATCACCTGGCAAACAAAGCGTTTAAACTAACGAGAATTATTCGCGATTGTGTCAGAGCCGTGGGGTGGGCGCAATTGGCGTTTGTCGGGTGATCGTTCCCACGCTCTGCGTAGGAATGCCTTACTGGACGCTCCGGTGATCGTTCCCACGCTCTGCGTGGGAATGCCTCACTGGACGCTCCGCGTCCTCTAGAAAGTGGGCGCTTGTTTACGCCGTTTCCATTGGCTCAAACGCGCCTGCAACGTCTGCGGGGTGTCGATGTGTTGCTGGCGAGCTCGGCTAAACAGGATGAGCATCAGCTCCGCCGTGGCCAGGGCGTCGGCGCTGGCGTGATGGCGTTCACCGATGTGCAAGTGGAAGTGGTCGATCCAGTCGTCCAGCCCGGCTTCGCGGATAGACGCCTCTGGGCACACCAACGGAGCGATATCCGCAACATCCAGAAAAGGATGAGCCAGGCGATACCCCAGGCTGTCCTTGAGCGCCCGGCACAACATGTGTTGATCGAACGGCGCGTGGAACGCCAACAGTGGGCTGTCGCCGACAAACTCCATGAAGTCCAGCAGTGCCTCCACCGGATCGCTGCCGGCCGCAATGGCGCTAGGGCCGAGACCGTGGATCAACACGCTGGGGCTGAGCTTGGACTCGGCCCGCAGCAGGGTGCGTTCGAACATCTGCGAGAAATCCACCGCGCCGTCTTCAATCACCACGGCGCCGATGGACAGTACCTGATCGCGGTTGAGGTTCAAGCCACTGGTTTCCAGGTCTACCACCACCCAACGTTGAGCGCGCAAATCGCCGTCGCCCAGCACTGCGGGTTTCGGCAACTGGGCCAGGCGTTGCTGTTGAATGGCATCGAGGCCGGGTTTTTTCGCACGTAACCAACTGAACCAACTCACAGTTGATACCGCAACGTCAGGCTGCTTTGCAGGCGTTGGGCCTGACGCAGGGACTCACGCAGGATGCGCCGGTCCAGATGGTTGAGGCTGTCGGGGTCGACACGGTTGGAATACGCCTGGTTTTCACGGGTTTGCCGTTGGTGCTGCTGCATGCGGGTTTGCTGGATAAAGTGATACGCCTCTTCATACGCGGCGCCATCCAGGGGCTCGATGACTTCCTTGACCACCAGCTGGCGCAGGCGCTCCAGGGTGTTGTTGGCGTGGATACCGTTGGCCAGGGCCAGTAGGCGGGCGCCGTCGACAAAGGGCGTGAGGCCCTGCACTTTCAGATCCAGCGTGGCTTTTTCGCTGCCTTTACGCGTCAGCACGAATTCGCGGAAACGCCCTACGGGCGGTCGCTGGCGCAGAGCGTTCTCAGCCAGCATGCGTTGGAACAGGCGGTTATCCCCGACCTGATCGAGAATGCCCTGGCGCAACTGCTCGCATCCTCGTTCATCACCCCACACCACGCGCAGGTCGAAATAGATACTTGAACCCAGAAGATTCTCCGGCGTCGCCTCACGGATAAACGCCGCGAAACGCCGCGCCCATTCGCCCCGCGACAGGCACAGCTCGGGGTTGCCGGCCATGATATTGCCCTTGCACAGGCTGAACCCGCACAACGCCAGGCTTTGGTTGATCTGTTGCGCCAGCGGCAGCAGCCGGGCCCGGATCGCCGCCGCTTCGGCGGCATCCCTGGCGTCGAACAGGATGCCGTTGTCTTGGTCGGTGTACAGCGTCTGCTCGCGCCGGCCTTCGCTGCCGAAACACAGCCAACTGAATGGCACGCCAGGGTCACCTTTGTCGGCCAGCGTCAGTTCAATCACGCGGCACACGGTGTGATCGTTGAGCAAGGTAATGATGTGGGTGATCTGGGTGGACGAAGCGCCATGGGCCAACATGCGCTCCACCAACTGGCCGATCTCGCCGCGAATCGCCACCAGGTGTTCCACCCTTGGCGCATTGCGGATGGTACGGGCCAGGTGCACCAGGTCGACCCGTTGCAGGGAAAACAGATCGCGCTCGGACACCACGCCACACAGGCGCTGGTCTTTCACCAGGCAGACGTGGGCGATATGCCGTTCGGTCATGGCGATCGCCGCGTCAAAGGCGCTGTGGTCCGGGCTGAGGAAAAACGGTGCCTGGGTCATGTGGCTTTCGATGATCTGGTTGAAATCACTGGTGCCATCGGCCACCACCTGGCGCAGGTCACGCAGGGTGAAAATCCCCAGGGGCGCCTTGTGTTCATCGACGATCACGATGCTGCCGACCTGTTGCTCATGCATCAGCGTCACCGCTTCACGCAGCGGGGTGGTGGGGCTACACGTCACCGGGTGGCGCATGGCCAATTCGCCCAGGCGGGTGTTCAGCGAGTATTGGGTGCCGAGGGTTTCCACGGCTTTTTGCTGCACCTGCTGGTTGACTTGGTCCAACAGGCTACTGACCCCGCGCAGGGCGAAGTCGCGAAACGGGCTGGAAAGGGCGAACAGTTTGATAAACGCCGGTTTGTTCAGTTGCAGGCAGAAGGTGTCTTCGGCGGCCTTATGCTCGGTGCGGGTGGCCCGTTCACCGAGCAGCGCGGCGAGGGGGAAGCACTCGCCGGTGGTGATCTCGAAGGTGGTCTCGGTGGAGTCGGGGCGTTCGCCGACCACGCGGCCCTGCTTGACGATATAAAAGTGCTCAACCGGGCCGCCCGATGGTTTTAGGATGCTCTCGCCGGGGCCGAAGAAGCGCAGTTGGCATTGCTCGACCAGAAACGCCAGGTGCGCGTTTTCCATCTGGTTGAACGGGGGGAAACGTTGCAGGAACTGCAGGGTGCCGTGGATGTTCTGCAAAACAGCAGTTTTTCCCGCCTGGGCGAAGGCATCAGCTTTACTCATAACCATGACCGCAATTTTTTTGTCGTTATCGTGCCTCATGGTCGGCCCCTGCGCGGCAGGTGCCCATTGGACGTAAGTCTAGGTCGATACAAAGGGTCTAAACCTAGGGAAAAACCTTACATCACTATCGGCTAAAACCCGTAGAACGCCCACTAGGCAAACTTTCCGACGAAGTGCACATTGTTCGCCCTTCCGCAGATGTCTGACGAGTGTGCTGGGAGATTGATGAGAACTGCCGAGAACCGTATGTCCGACCACGATATTTTGAGTGATGCCGAGCGCGAGGCGCTGAGCGCCGTGATGCTGGAGCCTGATTTACCGCCGCAACGGGTGCTGATCGTCGACGACGACAAGGACGCCCGCGAACTGCTGGCGGAAATCCTGGGCCTGGACGGTATTCGCTGCATGACCGCCGACAGTGGTAAGACGGCGTGGGACCTGTTGGAGTCCAGCAGCTCGATTGGTTTGTTGATCACCGACTTGCGCATGGCGCCGAGCAATGGCCTGGAATTGATTCGTCAAGTGCGCAGTTCTACGCGGGCGGCGCTGCCGATCATCGTAATGTCGGGGGACGCGGAAGCACCGGATGTGATCGATGCGATGCATTTGAGCGTGGTGGACTTTTTGCTCAAGCCGATTGATAGCGTGAAGTTGGCGAAGTTGGTGAAGCGGGAGTTGGGGATGGCTTCCTGAATTTTGTGTTGTTGGTACTGGCCTCATCGGGGGCAAGCCCCCTCCCACATTTACTGTATTTACACATTCTGATTTGTGAACACATTCAAGGGTGGGAGGGGGCTTGCCCCCGATGAGGCCAGTCCAGCCACCACAAGCCCCAAAGAAAAAGCCCCGGTCTCTCAACCAGGGCTTTTTTCATTTACAGGCCATTCTTGGCCTTGAACTCCCGACGCCGACGGTGCAACACCGGCTCGGTGTAGCCGTTCGGTTGCTTGGTCCCTTCAATCACCAACTCCACCGCGGCCTGGAACGCGATGTTGCTGTCGAAATCCGGTGCCAGTGGGCGGTACAACGTATCCCCGGCATTCTGACGGTCCACCACCGGCGCCATGCGCTTGAGGCTTTCCATCACCTGGGCTTCGTTGACGATGCCATGGCGCAGCCAGTTGGCGATGTGCTGGCTGGAGATACGCAGGGTGGCGCGGTCTTCCATCAGGCCCACATCGTTGATGTCCGGCACCTTGGAGCAGCCGACGCCCTGGTCGATCCAGCGCACCACATAGCCAAGGATACCCTGGGCGTTGTTGTCCAGTTCGTTGCGGATTTCTTCGTCAGACCAATCGGTGTTGGTGGCCAGCGGAATGGTCAGGATGTCGTCCACCGATGCACGCTCACGCTTGGCCAATTCGGCCTGGCGCGCGAACACGTCAACCTTGTGATAGTGCAGCACGTGCAGGGCAGCGGCAGTCGGCGACGGCACCCAAGCGGTGTTGGCGCCAGCCAATGGGTGGGCGATTTTCTGTTCGAGCATCGCCGCCATCAGGTCGGGCATGGCCCACATGCCTTTGCCGATCTGCGCACGCCCTTGCAGGCCGGTGCTCAGGCCGATATCGACGTTCCAGTTTTCGTAGGCGCCGATCCATTTTTCCGCCTTCATGGCTGCTTTGCGCACCATGGCGCCGGCTTCCATGGAGGTGTGGATCTCGTCGCCGGTGCGGTCGAGGAAGCCGGTGTTGATAAACACCACGCGCTCGCTGGCCGCCTTGATGCAGGCCTTGAGGTTGACCGTGGTGCGGCGCTCCTCGTCCATGATCCCGACTTTGAGGGTGTTGCGCGGCAGATTCAGCACGTCTTCGATGCGACCGAACAGCTCGTTGGTGAACGCCGCTTCTTCCGGGCCGTGCATCTTCGGTTTGACGATGTACACGGAGCCAGTGCGGCTGTTCTTGCGGGTGCTGGTGTCGTTGAGGCTGTGGATCGCCGCCAGGCTGGTGATCAGCCCGTCGAGGATGCCTTCCGGTACTTCGTTGCCGTCTTTGTCGAGGATCGCGTCGATGGTCATCAAGTGACCCACGTTGCGCACGAACAGCAGCGAACGGCCGTGCAGGGTCACGTCCTGGCCATTCACGCCGGTGTAGACACGGTCGGCGTTCATGGTGCGGGTGAAGGTCTTGCCGCCCTTGGCCACTTCTTCGGCCAGGTCGCCCTTCATCAGGCCGAGCCAGTTGCGGTAGATCACCACTTTGTCATCGGCATCGACGGCGGCGACGGAGTCTTCGCAGTCCATGATGGTGGTGAGCGCGGCTTCCACCAGCACGTCTTTGACGCCAGCGGCGTCGGTCTGGCCGACCGGGGTGCTGGCGTCGATCTGGATTTCGAAGTGCAGGCCGTTGTGCTTGAGCAGGATCGCGGTCGGCGTGGCGGCAGCGCCGTGGAAGCCGATCAGTTGTGCGTCATCGCGCAGGCCGCTGTTGCTGCCGCCCTTGAGGCTGACAACCAGCTTGCCATCCACCACTTTATAGCCGGTGGAGTCCACGTGGCTGCCGGCGGTGAGCGGTGCGGCTTCGTCGAGGAAGGCGCGGGCGAAGGCAATCACCTTGTCGCCGCGTACCTTGTTGTAGCCCTGGCCCTTTTCGGCGCCGTTGGCTTCGCTGATGGCGTCGGTGCCATACAGCGCGTCATACAGCGAGCCCCAGCGCGCATTCGAGGCGTTGAGGGCGAAGCGGGCGTTCATCACCGGCACTACCAGCTGCGGGCCGGCCATGCGGGCAATTTCGTCGTCGACGTTTTGGGTCGTGGCCTGGAAATCCGCAGCTTCTGGCAGCAGGTATCCGATGTCTTGCAGGAAGGCCTTGTAGGCCACCGGGTCGTGGGCCTGGCCAGCGTGTGTCTGGTGCCAGGTATCGATCCGTGCCTGGAAGTCGTCGCGTTTGGCGAGTAGGGCTTTGTTCTTCGGTGCCAGGTCGTGGATGACCTTGTCGGCACCGGCCCAGAACTGCTCGGCAGTAATGCCGGTGCCGGGAATGGCTTCGTTGTTCACGAAGTCGAACAGGACTTTGGCGACCTGCAGGCCACCGACTTGAACGTGTTCAGTCATTGCTTGCCTCACTCTGCACAGCTTAAGCGCTTTTTAGATTTTCATTATGTAGTGCCAGGTTGCGCATACTACATGATGACTTGCGGTTGTGAAAATTAGACTAAATACGTCGTTTAGCGACCCACTTTGGTCGTACGGTCACAGCGGAGAACGGGATGTTCTCAAAAAACTATTGGATTGTTCCAGATAAATATAAAAATGGTACACGATTTGTTTTCGCGGGCTCCCCAGTCCACCTTGTAGATTGAATTCCAGAGGGCTTCGCCATGGACCATCTTGTACTCACAATTATTGCCGCCGACAAACCCGGCCTGGTTGAACGCATCGCGCAGAACATCGCCGCCCACGGCGGTAACTGGCTGGAAAGCCGCATGGCCCATATGGCCGGGCAGTTTGCCGGGATCCTGCGGGTCAGCGTGCCGACAGAGAGCCGCCAGGCCTTGGTGGGCGCGCTGGAGGACTTATCCACACACGGCATCCGCGTGCTGGTGGGCGAGGGCAGCAGCGGGCAGGCGTCGGCGTCCAAAGCCATCATGATGACGCTGGTGGGCAATGACCGGTCGGGCATCGTGCGTGAGATCACCGCGTTGCTGAGTCAGCAGGGCGTGAACCTGGAGAGCCTGAGCACGGATGTACGCCCGGCGCCCATGAGCGGTGACCCGCTGTTTACCGCCGAGGCGGTGTTGCAGGTGCCGGCCACGCTATCGCTGGATACCTTGCAGGCATCCCTGGAAACCCTGGCGGACGATTTGATGGTGGAACTGCACACCGAGGAATGATCTATCCACAGGGGTTATGCATGGAAAACCTGCATGAGCCTGTGGATAACCTTGGGGTGAATGCCTGCAAGCCACGCCAATTGTGGCTTGCAGAGAGTTGAGTGTTATTTGATCAGCTTTTCCGCACGCTCAGCCAGATATCCACGCTGTACACCACCAGGCCGGCCCAGATGAACGCGAAGGCGGTCAATGTGCTTGGCGCCAGGTGTTCGCCGAACAGCAACACTGCTTCCAGCAGCACCAAGGTTGGCGCGACGTACTGCAAGAAGCCCAGGGCGGTGTAGGGCAAATGCCGTGCGGCGGCGTTGAAACACACCAGCGGGATCAGCGTCACCGGGCCTGCGGCCACCAGCCACCAGGCTTCTGACGTGCTCCAGAACTCAAGCTGTGCGCTGTGGGCCGTGGGGTTGAACAGCAGCCACGCCGCCGCAATCGGCACCAGCATCCAGGTTTCCACCACCAGCCCCGGCAGGGCCTTGACCGGCGCTTGCTTGCGGATCAGCCCGTAGAAACCGAAGGTCAACGCCAGCACCAGCGACACCCACGGCAAGCTGCCCACTTGCCATACTTGCTGCGCCACACCCACCGCCGCCAGGCCGACCGCGACCCATTGCAGGCGGCGCAGGCGCTCACCCAGGATCAGCATGCCCAGCACCACATTCACCAGCGGGTTGATGTAGTAACCCAGGCTTGCTTCCAGCATGCGCCCACTGTTGACCGACCACACGTAGGTCAGCCAGTTGCCCGCAATCAACGAGCCGCTGAGGGCCAGGATCGCCAGGCGCTTGGGGTTGTCGCGCAGCTCGCGGAACCAGCCGGGGTGCTTCCACACCATCAACAGCAAACCGCCGAACAGTGCCGACCACAACACGCGGTGCACGATGATTTCGGCGGCGGGAACACTGGCGATGGCTTTGAAGTAGAGCGGGAACAGGCCCCAGATGACATAGGCGCTCAGGCCCAGGATGTAACCCTTGCGGGGGTTGGCGGCTTGCATTGCAGAATCCTTGCTTAGGCAGCTAACAAAGGCGTGATTGTAAGTACATTTGGTGGGCAATGTGATCTGCTTTGCTTTGCTTTGCTTTGCTTTGCTTTGCTTTGCTTTGCTTTGCTTTGGGTGGGAGGGGGCTTGCCCCCGATTGCTGTGTGTCAGTCACAGATGTATCAACTGGCAGACTGCAATCGGGGGCAAGCCCCCTCCCACATTTAACTCGACAGGTCAGAAGAGTTTCAGGGGTTCTTCGTTGAGGGCCGCCAATTGCTCGCGCAACGCCAACACCTGATCCCCCCAATACCGCTCACTGCCAAACCACGGGAAGCTGTGGGGAAACGCCGGGTCATCCCAACGCCGCGCCAGCCAGGCGCTGTAGTGCATCAGGCGCAGGGCGCGCAGCGGTTCGATCAGTGCCAATTCGCGCGGGTCGAAGTCATGGAATTCTTGATAACCGTCCATCAATTCCGACAGCTGCCCCAGGCATTCCTGGCGATCCCCGGCGAGCATCATCCACAGGTCCTGCACCGCCGGGCCCATGCGGCAGTCGTCCAGGTCGACGATGTGGAACATCTCGTCGCGGCACATCATGTTGCCGGGGTGGCAATCGCCGTGCATGCGGATGTTCGTGTGCGGGGTGGCGTTGTAGACATCTTCCACGCGCTTGAGCAGGTCGCGGGTGACAGACTCATAGGCGGGCAGCAGGCTCTTGGGAATGAAATTGCCTTCCAGCAACGTGGTAAGGGAGTCGTGACCGAAGTTCTTCACCCCCAGGGCTTCGCGGTGTTCAAACGGACGGGTGGAACCCACCGCATGCAAACGGCCCAGCAGCTGTCCGAGGCGATAGAGCTGATCGAGATTGCCTGGCTCCGGCGCACGACCGCCACGACGCGGGAACAGGGTGAAACGGAAACCCTGGTGTTCGAACAGGCTTTCGCCGTTGTGGATAAGGGGCGCCACCACCGGCACGTCGCATTCGGCCAGTTCGAAGGTAAAGCGGTGTTCTTCGAGGATCGCCTCGTTGGTCCAACGCTGGGGGCGGTAGAACTTGGCGATCAACGGTTCGGAGTCTTCGATGCCCACCTGGTAGACGCGGTTTTCGTAGCTGTTGAGCGCCAGGACGCGAGCGTCGCTGAGGAAACCGATGCTTTCGACGGCGTCGAGTACCAGGTCTGGGGTGAGTGTTTCAAACGGGTGGGCCATGGAAACTCCTGCGCGCAGCAGGGCGCCGCGTGTGGCCGGGTATGGTAACAGCATAGATAGGTGGTGGCTGTGCGGACGCCATCGGGGGCAAGCCCTCTCCCACATTTTGACCGCGCCGCCAATCAAGTGTGGGAGGGGCGGTGCGACGATTCGACTTGCCCCCGATGAGGCCCTATCAGGCGCCGACTATCCCACCATCATCCCGCCGAATCGCCATCACTGACGACCGCGGCTTGCCGTTCGGCAAATGCTCCGGCCAGGTCGACCCGCCGGTTTCGCCGGGATGCTGAATCCCCACAAACAGCGTCTTCTGATCCGGCGAGAAGCTGATACCAGTCACCTCACACGCCACCGGTCCTACCATGAAACGGCGGATTTCCCCGGTTTGCGGGTCGGCGCAGAGCATCTGGTTATTGCCCATCCCCGCGAAATCCCCGGCATTGCTGTAGTCCCCATCCGTCAGAATCCACAGGCGACCGGCCTTGTCGAAACCCAAGCCATCCGGGCTGTTGAACATATTCTGCGGGTTGATATTCGACGAGCCACCCTTCGGCTTGCCTGCATGCACCTCAGGATTGCCGGCCACCACGAACAGGTCCCAGGAAAACTCGCTGGAGCCATGGTTATCGGCATCGGCCTTCCAGCGCAGGATCTGGCCGTAGACGTTTTTCTCACGGGGGTTAGGCCCGCCGACTGGCTGGCCGTCTTCACCGCGCTTGGCGTTGTTGGTGAGGGTGCAATAGACCTGGCCGTCGATGGGACTGACCACGATCCATTCCGGGCGGTCCATGCGTGTGGCCTTCACCACGCTGGCGGCCATGCGCGCGTGGATCAGCACTTCGGCCTGGCTGTTGAACCCGGTACTGGCATCAATGCCATTTTTGCCATGGGTCAGCTCGACCCACTGGCCTTTGCCCTTGGGGTGGTCGGCGTTGCCGTCGCCCGCGTCGAAGATCGCTACGTACAAGGTGCCGTGATCGAGCAGGTCTTTATTGGCCTTGGGGTTGTGGTGGTTGATTTGATCGCGACTGACGAATTTGTAGATGAACTCACCGCGCTCGTCGTCGCCCATATACACCACGGCGCGGCCGTCGCGGGTTTCTGCCAGGGCGGCGTTCTCGTGCTTGAAGCGGCCCAGCGCAGTGCGCTTGACCGGTGTGGATTTGGGATCGAACGGGTCGATCTCCACCACCCAGCCGTGGCGATTGAGTTCGTTGGGGTTCTTGGCGATGTCGAATCGCGGGTCGTGCAGGTGCCAGTTGATCTCTTTGCTGGCGGCCACCACACCGTAGCGCTTTTGCCCGGCGTCGAAGGTCTGCTGTGGGTTGCTGCTGCCGAAGCAGTCAGTGAAGTTCTCTTCGCAGGTCAGGTAAGTGCCCCAGGGAGTCTGGCCATTGGCGCAGTTCTGGAAGGTGCCGAGGGCGTTCTTGCCGGCTTTATCGGCGCTGGTCTTCAGCCAGGCGTGGCCGGCAGCCGGGCCGCCGAGACGGATCGGCGAGTTGCCGTGGATGCGTCGGTTGTAGCGCGAGTCCTGCACGAACTGCCAGGTGTCGCCCTGGCGCCGCACTTCGATCACCGACACGCCTTCGCTGGCCTGGGCCTTGCGTACCTCTTCGGCCGATTGCGGCATGCCGCCGTGGGCGTAGAGGTAGCGGTAGTTGGTGTATTCGTTGTTGATCGCCATCAGCGCACGGTTGTTGTCACCGGGGAACGGGAACAGGCTCATGCCGTCGTTGTGGTCGCCGAACTGCTGTTCCTGGGCCTTGGCGGTGCCGTTGCCGGAGGGGTCGAAGGCCGGGGCGTGTTTGCTCAGCGGCTGGCCCCAGCTGATCAGCACCGAAGCGCTGTAGCCGGGCGGCAAGGTAATGGCGTCGCTGGTCGCGGCGGCGATGCTGGTGAAGCCCAACAACGGGCTGGCGCTGGCGGCGTTGACGGCCAGGGCGCTGCGGCTCAGCAGGTTGCCGCCGAGGAACATCGCGGCACCGCACAGGGCGCCGGCGCCGATGAAACGACGGCGGGTGAGGCCGACCATCTGTTCAAGGTCGGTGGCTTGGTTCTCTTCTAACAGGCTCATCTCAGGCTCCTTGAGTGCTTTTTGCGAACACCTTAAGGAGCGTGAGTGACGGAATTGTTGCAGTTTGACGGTGGGCGTTGGCTACACCGGCGTACCCAACAGCACATTGCTGGGGGCGAATTGCACCTGGATCGGCTGGCCTTCGCGGGCAGTCAGGGCGCGGAGCGCGGCAGGCTGCGCCAGGGCGCATAAAACCTGGTTGTTGGGCAGGGCGATGCGCACTTCGCTGGGGCCGTCGTCGGCGTCGAGAATCGTCTCGATCACGCCGCTCATGCAATTGTGTCCAGGTGTTGCTGCTTGCCCGATGGCGAGCAATTCCAGCCAGCCGGCCTTGATCAGCGCGACCACTTCCACGCCGGTTTCCAGTTCCAGCCGTTGCGTGCTGTCGTGGGTGATTTGTGCCGCCAGCGTCAGCCCACCGGCCAATTGCAGGCGGATCAGGTCGTTGCGGCCATAGCTTTCAATCGCGATGACTTGGCCGTGCAGTTGGTTGCGTGCGCTGGTGCGCAGCATCAAGCGGCCCAGCAGGTTGAAGTCGCTGGCGGCTTCGTCGGAGCCGAGTATTTCGGCCTGCAATACTTGCAGTCGCTGATAGAGGCGCAACACCCGCTCGCCCTCGGCCGTCAGTTTGGCGCCGCCACCGCCCTTGCCGCCGACGCTGCGTTGCACCAGCGGTTTTTGCGCCAGGTTATTCAGCTCATCGATGGCGTCCCAGGCGGCCTTGTAGCTCAGGCCGGCACTCTTGGCCGCGCGGGTGATGGAACCCTGTTCGGCGATATGCCCCAGCAGGGCAATGCGCTGGGGGCGGCGGATGATGTGTTGGCTGAGGGACGTGGGCAGAGACATGGCGATACGCTTTTATGAGATGGGCCAAACGTTGCGGGCAAGGTGATGCCCGCGTCAAGTCAGGTGCCCGGTTTGGGCGTGCGGGCTAGGCAGTACACATCGACCCGTCGCGCTCCCGCGTTCATCAGCAAACGCGCCAGGCTGTGGGCGGTGGCGCCGGTGGTGAGCACATCGTCCACCAACGCGAAGTGACGGCCTTGCACGGGTGCGTCGGGGGCCAAGGTAAAGGCGTTGAGCAGGTTACGTTTGCGGGTCTTGGCATCCAGGGCTTGTTGCGCGACGGTTTCATGGGGGCGTAACAACAGGTGTTCATCTTGGGCGATAGCGAGGTCTTCGCTCAGCCACTTCGCCAGCATCAAGGCTTGGTTATAGCCGCGTTCGCGCAGGCGCTTGCGGGCCATGGGCACCGGCAGCAGGCAGTCGGGGCGGGGGAGTGCGGTGTTGTCATAGCGATGTTGCAGGTGCCGCCCTAGCAAGCGCGCGAGTAGTTGCCCAAACGGCCAGCGTGCCTGGTGCTTGAAGCGGCTGATCAGGCTGTCGACGGGAAAGCTGTAGGACCAGGGCGCGATCACGTGTTTAAAAGAGGGCGGTTGTTTCACACATGGGCCACAGATTAAACCGTTCATCGGCAGGGGCAGGGCGCATACCTCGCATTGCTCCATCAACCAAGGCAGCTCGGTTTCGCAGACGTTGCACACACAATCGGTTGAATCTGTCGGTTCATCGCAGATTAAACAGGTGTGTTCGTTTTTTAACCAGATGTAAACCGGTTGTTTGCTGGTTGGTTGACAGTGCATGAATCTTCCTTAAATATGCCGAGCATCCGTGTCGTGCCTGTGGGTATTGCCCTTCCCGCAGCGCTTGCCAAAGCATAATCAAGGAATCGCCCATGAGCGCCAGCACCTCCGCCACCCTGCGTCACGATTGGTCTCTCGCCGAAGTCAAGGCACTGTTTGTGCAGCCGTTCAACGACTTGCTGTTCCAGGCGCAGACCGTGCACCGCGCGCATTTCGACGCCAACCGTGTGCAAGTGTCGACCCTGCTGTCGATCAAGACCGGCGCCTGCCCGGAAGATTGCAAATATTGTCCGCAGTCGGGCCACTACAACACCGGCCTGGAAAAAGAAAAGCTGATGGAAGTGCAGAAGGTCCTCGAAGAGGCTGCCCGCGCCAAGGCCATCGGCTCGACCCGTTTCTGCATGGGCGCTGCCTGGAAGCACCCGTCGGCCAAAGACATGCCCTACGTGTTGCAGATGGTCAAAGGCGTGAAGGCCATGGGCCTGGAAACCTGCATGACCCTGGGTCGTCTGGACCAGGACCAGACCGAAGCCCTGGCCCAGGCCGGCCTGGACTACTACAACCACAACCTCGATACCTCGCCGGAGTTCTACGGCAGCATCATCACCACCCGCACCTACAGCGAGCGCCTGCAAACCCTGGCCTACGTGCGCGATTCGGGGATGAAGATCTGCTCCGGCGGCATCCTCGGCATGGGCGAGTCCCTTGATGACCGCGCCAACCTGTTGATCCAACTGGCCAACTTGCCGGAGCATCCGGAGTCGGTGCCGATCAACATGCTGGTGAAGGTGGCCGGCACGCCGCTGGAGAATGCCGAGGACATCGACCCGTTCGACTTCATCCGCATGCTGGCCGTGGCGCGCATCTTGATGCCGCAGTCCCACGTACGCCTGTCGGCCGGCCGTGAAGCGATGAATGAGCAGATGCAGGCCCTGGCGTTTTTTGCCGGTGCCAACTCGATCTTCTATGGCGACAAACTGCTGACCACCGCCAACCCGCAGGCGGACAAGGACATGCAACTGTTCTCGCGCCTGGGGATCTTGCCGGAGGCTCGCGAAGAGCATGCCGATGAGGTGCATCAGGCGGCGATCGAGCAGGCGTTGGTGGAGCAGAAGAGCAGCGAGCAGTTCTATAACGCCGTTGTGTGATTGAAATGCGATTCAAATGTGGGAGGGGGCTTGTGTGGGAGGGGGCTTGCCCCCGATGGCGGTGGACCGGTCACTGTTGTATCGACTGATACACCCTCATCGGGGGCAAGCCCCCTCCCACATGGGGTCCCTGCCTCCTGTTTGACCGCGTTTACCCTGAATTCCGAGGCCTGCATGTCTTTCGATCTCTCCGCGCGCCTCGCTGCCCGCCGTGCCGAACATCTTTATCGCCAACGCCCACTGCTGGAAAGCCCCCAGGGCCCGCAAGTGGTGGTGGATGGCCAGCCGTTGCTCGCGTTCTGCAACAACGACTATCTGGGGTTGGCCAATCACCCACAAGTGATCGAAGCCTGGCGCGCCGGCGCTTCCCGTTGGGGCGTGGGCGGTGGGGCTTCGCATTTGGTGGTCGGGCATGCGACGCCGCACCATGAACTGGAAGAAGCCCTGGCCGACCTGACTGGCCGTCCCCGTGCATTGCTGTTTACCACCGGCTACATGGCCAACCTCGGTGCCGTCACCGCGCTGGTAGGGCAGGGCGATACGGTGCTGGAAGACCGTCTTAACCACGCCTCGTTGCTGGATGCCGGCTTGCTCTCCGGTGCGCGTTTCAATCGCTACCTGCACAACGACGCCGACAGCCTGGCCAAGCGCCTGGAGAAAGCCACCGGCAATACATTGGTGGTCACCGACGGCGTCTTCAGCATGGACGGCGACGTGGCCGACTTGCCCGCGCTGGCCCGTGAAACCCGGGCCAAAGGCGCCTGGTTGATGGTGGATGACGCCCACGGGTTCGGCCCGCTGGGCGCGAACGGCGGCGGGATCGTCGAGCATTTCGGCTTGAGCCAGGACGACGTGCCGGTTCTGGTCGGCACCCTTGGCAAGGCCTTCGGCACCGCCGGCGCATTTGTGGCCGGCAGTGAGGAACTGATCGAAAGCCTGATCCAATTCGCCCGGCCCTATATCTACACCACCAGCCAGCCGCCGGCATTGGCCTGTGCCACCTTGAAAAGCCTGGAGTTGCTGCGCACCGAGCATTGGCGCCGTGAACACCTCAATGGCCTGATCCGCCAGTTCCGCCAGGGCGCCGAGCAGCTCGGCCTGGATTTGATGGACAGCTTTACGCCGATCCAACCGATCCTGATCGGCGACAGCGCCAGGGCCGTGCGCCTGTCGCAGATGCTGCGCGAACGCGGGCTGATGGTGACCGCGATCCGCCCGCCGACCGTGCCGGCGGGTAGCGCCCGTCTGCGGGTGACATTGACGGCCGCCCACACCGACGCGCAGGTGCAGCTATTGTTAAACGCATTGGAAGAGTGTTTCCGCTTGTTAGGCGCCACGGAGCCCAACCATGCGTGATCGACTGATATTGCTGCCCGGCTGGGGCCTCGGCGTGTCGCCGCTGGAGCCTTTGGCCGCGGCATTGCAGGGTTTGGACGAGCATCTGCGGGTGCAGGTCGAGCCGCTGCCCGCGCTGGACGCCAGCGACCTCGATGAATGGTTGGACGAACTCGACGCCACGCTGCCGGACAACGCCTGGCTGGGCGGTTGGTCCCTGGGTGGCATGCTTGCGTCCGAGCTGGCAGCCCGACGCGGCGAACGCTGCTGCGGCCTGCTGACCCTGGCCAGCAACCCGTGTTTTGTGGCACATGACGGCTGGCCGAGCGCGATGCCGGCCGAGACGTTCGATGCGTTCCTTGCCGGTTGTCATGCTGACTCCCAAGTCACCCTCAAGCGCTTCGGCCTGCTGTGCGCCAAGGGCGCCGAGGACCCGCGCGGGCTGGCACGTTTGCTGGTCAGCGGTGCGCCGAATGCATCGCCCAGTGCGTTGATGGCCGGTCTTGAACTGCTGGCGCAACTGGACACCCGCGAAGCCTTGTTGGCCTATCGCGGGCCGCAACTGCATCTGTTTGCCGGCATGGACGAACTGGTGCCCGCCGAAGCCGCCAGCCACCTGCTGACCCTGCTCCCCGATGTAGAAATCGGTCTGATTGAACAGGCCGGTCACGCGTTTCTTCTGGAAGATCCCCACGGTGTTGCGGGGGCCATCCAGGCTTTTTTGCATGAGTGTGTTGATGACTGATCTATCCCATCCCTTGCTGCCGGGCGCCTTGCCGGACAAGCGCCAAGTGGCTGCATCGTTTTCCCGTGCGGCGGCCAGCTACGACAGCGTCGCCGAGTTGCAGCGCGCGGTGGGCGGTGAATTGCTGGCCCGTCTCCCGCCGAATATTGCGCCGCAACGCTGGTTGGATATGGGCTGTGGCACGGGTTATTTCAGCCGTGTGCTGAATGAATTGCTACCGGCCAGCCAGGGTGTGGCGCTGGATATTGCCGAGGGCATGCTCAATCACGCCCGCCCTTTGGGGGGCGCGGCGCACTTCATCG
The DNA here is from genome assembly GCF_004682045.1 of Pseudomonas nabeulensis. GTDB lineage: Bacteria > Pseudomonadota > Gammaproteobacteria > Pseudomonadales > Pseudomonadaceae > Aquipseudomonas > Aquipseudomonas nabeulensis. The sequence continues at coordinate 35,151 of NZ_QUZT01000002.1, read as the reverse complement.
CCGGTGATGCCGAGCGTTTGCCATTGCAGGACGCAAGCTGCGGGTTGATCTTCTCCAGCCTGGCAGTGCAGTGGTGTGCAAACTTCGACGCGGTACTCAGTGAGGCCTATCGGGTGCTGCAACCTGGCGGGGTACTGGCCTTTGCCAGCCTGTGCGAGGGCACGCTGGATGAGCTGCGCGAAAGCTGGCGCGCGGCGGATGGGCTGGTTCACGTCAATCGCTTCCGCACCTTCGAGGCTTATCAGCAATTGTGCGCGGCGAGCGGCCTGCGGGTGGTGAGCCTGGAGCGCCGTCCCCATGTGCTGCACTACCCGGATGTGCGCAGCCTGACCCATGAATTGAAGGCGTTGGGTGCACATAACCTTAATCCGGGGCGGCCCGGAGGGTTGACGGGGCGCGCACGGATTGTTGCACTGGTGGCCGCTTACGAGCAGTTCCGTCAGGCCCAGGGCCTGCCCGCCACGTACCAAGTGGTGTACGCCGTACTGGAGAAACCGCTATGAGCGTCGCTTATTTCATCACCGGCACCGACACCGATGTGGGCAAGACCACCGTTGCCGCTGGCCTGTTGCATGCAGCACGGCAAGCCGGGAAAAGCACCGCCGCTGGCAAGCCCGTCGCCTCCGGCTGTCAGGTAACCCCCAAGGGCTTGCGCAATGCCGATGCCCTCGCGTTGCTGGCCGAATGTTCATTGCCGCTGAGTTACGCCGAGGTCAACCCGGTGGCGTTCGAGCCGGCCATCGCACCCCATCTGGCGGCACGGGAGGCGGGTGTGGCGTTGACGGTGCAGTCGTTGCTCAAGCCGATGCAGCAGATCTTGGCCAAGGACGCGGATTTCACCTTGATCGAAGGCGCTGGCGGTTGGCGTGTGCCGTTGGCTGATCAGGCAAACCTGTCGGACCTGGCCATGGCGCTCAAACTGCCGGTGATCCTGGTGGTGGGGGTGCGCCTGGGTTGTATCAGCCATGCATTGCTGACTGCCGAAGCCATTGCGCGCGATGGTTTGCAGCTGGCGGGTTGGGTGGCGAATATCATCGACCCCAAGACCTCTCGTCTGGAAGAGAACCTTGCCACCCTGGCCGAGCGCTTGCCTGCCCCGTGCCTGGGCCGCGTGCCGAAACTCAAGCAGGCCGGTGCTGAAGCGGTAGCGCAATACCTGCAATTGGACCTCCTTGACTAATTTTGGCTATCGCCAAGGCATTATGCCATTAGTGTTTTTGACGGGCGTTTTGCCAGGTTCTCTGCTTCAATCAGCGTTCACGATTCTCTAAAGGCAGGCTTACGCCATGGACATCTCTGGAAGCAGCGCGTTTTATTCGGGCCTGAGCACCATTCAGACCGGGCAGAACCGTGTCGACCAGGCCGCCGGTAAAATCGCCAGTGCGGCGACGAACCAGCCCTCGGATGCACAGGTTGACCGTCTTCGCGCCAGTGACAGTGCCCAACCTTCGAACTCGGCGAGCAATATGGTCGAGATGGCCGAAGGTAAATTTCAGGTGGAGCTGGGGGCAAAGGTCGCCAAGGCTTCGGATGAAATGCTGGGTACGTTGATCGATACCTACGCTTAAACCCAGGTCTGCGCTCTTAATGTGGGAGGGGGCTTGCTCCCGATAGCAGGGTGACAGTCAGTACATGCATGACTGACCCACCGCTATCGGGAGCAAGTCGAGTCGTCGCACCGCCCCTCCCACATTTGCCCAGCGTCGTCTTCTAGAACTTCTACACTCCCGTTGCTGTGGCAACCCACCGCAGGCGTAGCCGTGTGCGCCATGGATTCGTGGCATGACAAACGGCGTCTTGACATCCCTAGGTCGTAAACGTATGTTTCAAACACCTGTTTGACCGCCATAACAAATCCACGCGGTTGTTCATTCCAGATACATCAGCAGAGGTTTATCGCTATGCCTGACTACAAGGCCCCCTTGCGTGATATTCGCTTCGTTCGTGACGAACTGCTTGGCTATGAAGCGCACTATCAGAGCCTGCCGGCTTGCCAGGACGCTACCCCGGACATGGTTGACGCCATTCTTGAAGAAGGCGCCAAGTTTTGTGAGCAAGTACTGGCACCGCTGAACCGCGTGGGCGACATCGAAGGCTGCACCTGGAGTGAGTCAGGCGTTAAGACCCCTACGGGCTTCAAAGAAGCCTACAAACAATTCGTCGAAGGCGGCTGGCCAAGCCTGGCCCACGACGTGGAGCACGGCGGCCAAGGCCTGCCGGAGTCCCTGGGCCTGGCAGTCAGCGAAATGGTCGGCGCCGCCAACTGGTCGTGGGGCATGTACCCAGGCCTGTCCCATGGTGCGATGAACACCATCTCCGAGCACGGCACCCCTGAGCAGCAAGACGCCTACCTGACCAAACTGGTCTCGGGCGAATGGACCGGCACCATGTGCCTGACCGAGCCGCACTGCGGCACCGACCTGGGCATGCTGCGCACCAAGGCCGAGCCTCAGGCCGACGGTTCCTACAAAGTCTCCGGCACCAAGATCTTCATCTCGGCCGGTGAACACGACATGGCCGACAATATCGTCCACATCGTACTGGCCCGCCTGCCGGATGCACCGGCTGGCACCAAAGGCATCTCGCTGTTTATCGTGCCGAAATTCCTGCCCAACGCCGACGGTTCGGTGGGTGAGCGCAACGCGGTGACCTGTGGTTCCCTGGAACACAAGATGGGCATCCACGGCAACGCCACCTGCGTGATGAACTTCGACGCGGCCACCGGTTTCCTGATCGGCCCGGCGAACAAAGGCTTGAACTGCATGTTCACCTTTATGAACACCGCTCGCCTGGGCACCGCGCTGCAAGGCCTGTCCCACGCCGAGATCGGCTTCCAGGGCGGCCTCAAATACGCTCGTGATCGCCTGCAAATGCGCTCCCTGACCGGCCCGAAAGCACCGGACAAAGCTGCTGACCCGATCATCGTGCACCCTGACGTGCGCCGCATGCTGCTGACCATGAAAGCCTTCGCCGAAGGCAACCGTGCAATGGTGTACTTCACCGCCAAGCAAGTGGACATCGTCAAGTACGGCACCGACGACGAAGCCAAGAAGCAAGCCGACGGCCTGCTGGCGTTCATGACCCCGATCGCCAAGGCGTTCATGACCGAAGTCGGTTTTGAATCCGCCAACCACGGCGTGCAGATCTACGGTGGCCACGGCTTTATCGCCGAGTGGGGCATGGAGCAGAACGTTCGCGACAGCCGCATTTCCATGCTGTACGAAGGCACCACCGGCATCCAGGCCCTGGACTTGCTGGGCCGCAAAGTGCTGATGACCCAAGGCGAAGCGCTCAAGGGCTTCACCAAGATCGTGCACAAGTTCTGCCAGGCCAACGAAGGCAACGAAGCCGTCAAAGAGTTCGTTGCACCGCTGGCGGCACTGAACAAAGAGTGGGGCGAGTTGACCATGAAGGTCGGCATGGCCGCGATGAAAGACCGCGAAGAAGTCGGTGCCGCCTCGGTGGATTACCTGATGTACTCCGGTTACGCCTGCCTGGCGTACTTCTGGGCCGACATGGCGCGCCTGGCGGCGGAAAAACTGGCAGCCGGCACCACCGAAGAGGCGTTCTACACCGCCAAGCTACAGACTGCGCGTTTCTACTTCCAGCGCATCCTGCCGCGTACCCAGACTCACAAAGCCACCATGCTGTCGGGCGCCAATAACCTGATGGACATGAACGAAGAGCACTTCGGCCTGGCTTACTAAGCCTTACCGGGTTCCCTTCCAGAGCCGCCGCTTCTTGCCAGGAGCGGCGGCTTTTTTGTGTGCGATAAAAAACCGCAGTAAAGCGCTCAGGGATTGCGACGGGCTGCCGTTACAGTGATGGCAATGTGATACATGCACGGCAGGTTGTGCTTAACTGTCCGCATCAAGGCATATTGCCATCATTTTTTGCGGGTCGGAGTTTTACCCTTGTCGCGCGTGTCCGCTGTACGTCTAAGTCATTTTCTTCCTTCGTTGCTGCTTTTGCTGGCCGGGCTTTGCGCGGCGTACGTCAAGGACCTCAACGTTTTCTTCACCTCGCTGTTCAATGTCTTGCCGACCCTGGTGTTGTTGCTCGGCGGCTCGTACTGCGCGGTGTACCGGCGTCAGCGTGAACTGTTCCTGATGATCACGGTGTACATCGCCTACTTCCTGCTCGATACCCAGACTGACTACTACCGCGACAACGGGCGCGTGCGCGAAGACGCCGCCGTGGTCTTTCACCTCTGTTGTCTGTTGCTGCCGCTGCTGTTCAGCATCTACGGGGTGTGGCAGGAAAAAACCCACCTGTTCCGCGACTTTGTCGCACGCTGTGCGGTGCTGTTTGCGGTGGGCAGCGTGGCGTTGGCGCTGGAGCAAAGTTATCCCCAGGCGCTGTTGAACTGGCTGGCAGAGATCCGCTGGCCGGCGCTGCATGGCACCTGGATGAGCCTGATCCAGTTGTCGTACCCGATGTTCCTGATCGGTTTCCTGACCCTGGCGGCGCAGTATTGGTACCAGCCGCGCCCGCTGCATGCGGCGCAACTGGTGGGGCTGCTGGGGATGTTCTGGATGTTGCCGCAAACCTTCATCCTGCCGTTCACCCTCAACATCATGTGCAGCCAGGTCATGCTGATGATTGCCGCCGGCGTGGCCCATGAGGCGTATCAAATGGCGTTCCGCGATGAGCTGACCGGCATTCCGGGACGTCGCGCGCTCAACGAGCGGATGCAACGGCTGGGACGTAATTACGTGCTGGCCATGAGCGATGTCGACCACTTCAAGCGCTTCAACGACACCCACGGCCACGATGTGGGTGACCAAGTGTTGCGGCTGGTGGCGAGCAAGCTGTCGAAGATCAACGGTGGTGGCCGCGCCTATCGTTATGGCGGCGAGGAGTTCGCCGTGGTGTTTGCCGGCAAGACCCTGGATGAGTGCATGCCTTACCTGGAGGAGATCCGCGAGATCATCGCCAACTACGACATCAAATTGCGCAACCCGGACCGTCCCCAGGACGACCACCAAGGGCGCCAGCGCCGTGTGGGCAGTGGTGCGTCGAGTGTGTCGGTGACGGTCAGCATCGGTGTGGCCGAGCGCCAGGCCGAACAGCGCACCCCCGAAGAAGTGCTCAAGTCTGCCGACCAGGCGCTGTACGCCGCCAAGGGCGCGGGGCGTAACTGCGTGGTGGCAGCGGGGCAAACCCGGCGCGGCGCGGTGCGCATGGAAAGCGCTGCCGGTTGAGTGATGGCGCTGTATTCAGCAGCGCTACAGTGATTGTCCCGTGGCGTGCCCGGCAGTAGGTTGAACCCATCTGCTGCCGGAGACATGACCATGCCTGACTACAAAGCTCCCCTGCGCGACATGCGCTTTCTGATCGACAATGTGTTTGATTTCCACGGCCACTACGCTGCATTGGGCGCGACCGATGCCAGCCCGGATATGGTCAATGCGATCCTCGAAGAAGGCGCGAAATTCTGCGAAAACGTGCTCGCGCCGCTGAACCGCAGCGGTGATGAAGAAGGCTGCCATTTCGACAATGGCGTCGTCACCACACCCAAGGGTTTCAAGGAAGCCTTCGCCCAATATGTCGAAGGCGGTTGGCATGGCGTGGCGGCCGACCCGGCCTACGGTGGCCAGGGCTTGCCGCAGTCGCTGGGGTTGGTGCTGAGCGAAATGATCGGCTCCAGCAACACCTCCTGGGGTATGTACCCCGGCCTCACCCACGGCGCCATGTCGGCGATCCACGCCCACGGCACCGCTGAGCAGAAAGACACGTTCCTGAGCAAACTCACCGCCGGCGAATGGACCGGCACCATGTGCCTGACCGAAGCCCATTGCGGCACTGACCTGGGCCTGATCAAGACCCGCGCCGTGCCGCAGGCGGACGGCAGTTACGCGGTCACTGGCAGCAAGATCTTTATCTCGGCCGGCGAACATGACATGAGCGCCAATATCATCCACCTGGTGCTGGCCAAGTTGCCGGACGCCCCGGCGGGCACCAAGGGCATCTCGCTGTTTATCGTGCCCAAGTTCCACGCCGACTCCGGCGAGCGCAACGCGGTGCACTGCGGCTCCATCGAACACAAGATGGGCATCAAGGGCTCGGCCACGTGCGTGCTGAACTTCGACGGCGCCAAGGGCTTTTTGATCGGTGAGGCGAACAAAGGCCTCAACTGCATGTTCACCATGATGAACCACGCACGCCTGGGCACCGGCATGCAGGGCCTGTGCAACGGCGAGGCGAGCTTCCAGGGGGCGATCAAATACGCCAATGATCGCCTGCAAATGCGCTCGCTCACCGGCGCCAAGGCTCCGGACAAAGCCGCCGACCCGATCATCGTGCATGCCGACGTTCGCCGCATGTTGCTGACCATGAAAGCCTTCAACGAAGGCAACCGCGCGCTGACCTACTTCACTGCGCAACTGCTCGACACCGCACACCTGAGCGATGACGCCACCCAACGCCAGGACGCCGAAGACCTGCTGGCGTTCCTCACGCCGATCTGCAAAGCCTTTATGACCGACACCGGCCTGGAGGTGACCAACCACGGCATGCAGATCTTCGGCGGCCACGGTTACATCCGCGAATGGGGCATGGAGCAATTGGCCCGCGACGCCCGCATCGCACCGATCTACGAAGGCACCAACGGCATCCAGGCCCTCGACCTGCTGGGGCGCAAAGTGTTGGGCAGCCAGGGCAAACTGCTGCGCGGGTTTACCAAGATTGTGCATAAGTTCTGCGGGGCGAATGCCGAGCATCCACAGCTCAAGGCTTATGTGGCGCAGCTCAATCAGTTGAACCAGGAATGGGGCGAGCTGACCACCAAGGTCGGTATGGCCGCGATGAAGAACCCCGATGAAGTGGGCGCGGCAGCGGTGGATTACTTGATGTACAGCGGCTATGTGGTGCTCGCCTACCTGTGGCTGCGCATGGCCATCGCGGCGGCTGATCAGCAAGACGATGATTTCGCCAAGGCCAAGCTGGCCACCTGCGACTTCTACTTCAAGCGCCTGCTGCCACGCACCGCCACCCACCGTGCGGCGGTGGAGGCGGGCAGTGAATGCCTGATGAGTCTGCCTGCGGAGGCATTTGGCCTGTAGTGACTTAAAAATACCGATCAGTCACAAGTGGACCCTATGTGTCTGAAAAGTTGTTCGGGTACACTCTGAGCCTGTAAAACCGACTCTTACCGAATTACTTTTTACGTTCTCACGAGGTTTGCCATGGCTGATTACAAAGCGCCGCTGCGTGATATGCGCTTCGTCCTCAACGAAGTGTTTGAGGTCGCCACCACTTGGGCCCAATTGCCGGCGTTGGCAGACACCGTTGACGCCGAAACCGTAGAGGCCATCCTCGAAGAAGCCGGCAAGGTCACCGCCAAGTCCATCGCCCCGATCAGCCGCGGCGGCGATGAGCAGGGTTGTCGTTGGGAGGACACGGCGGTGTTTACTCCCGATGGTTATCCACAGGCCTACAAAACCTATGCCGAGGGTGGCTGGGTGGGTGTAGGGGGTGATCCGATCTTTGGCGGCATGGGCATGCCCAAGGCGGTGTCGGCTCAGGTCGAAGAGATGATCAACTCGTCGAGCCTGGCGTTTGGTTTGTATCCGATGCTGACGTCCGGTGCTTGCGTGTCGATCAACACCCACGCCAGCGAAGCACTCAAGGCTACTTACCTGCCGAAGATGTATTCGGGTGAGTGGGCCGGTTCCATGTGCCTGACCGAAGCGCACGCCGGGACGGATCTGGGGATTATTCGGACCAAGGCCGAGCCACAGGCAGACGGTTCCTACACGATCAGCGGAACCAAGATCTTCATCACCGGCGGCGAACACGACCTCACTGAAAACATTATCCACTTGGTGCTGGCCAAGCTGCCGGATGCACCGGCAGGCCCTAAAGGCATTTCGTTGTTCCTGGTGCCGAAGTTCATGGTCAATGCCGATGGCAGCCTGGGCGCGCGCAACCTGGTGAGCTGTGGCTCCATCGAACACAAGATGGGCATCCAGGCGTCGGCGACCTGTGTGATGAACTTTGACGGTGCCGTGGGTTATTTGGTGGGTGAGCCCAACCGTGGGTTGGCCGCGATGTTCACCATGATGAACTACGAGCGCTTGGGCGTTGGCATTCAGGGCCTGGCATCGGGCGAACGTTCGTACCAGAACGCGATTGAATACGCGCGTGACCGCCTGCAAAGCCGCTCGCCATTGGGGGCCCAGGCCAAGGACAAAGTCGCCGACCCGATCATCGTCCACCCCGATGTGCGCCGCATGTTGCTGACCATGAAGGCCGCGAACGAAGGCGGTCGTGCGTTCTCCACCTACGTCGCCACTCAATTGGATATCGCCAAGTTCAGCGACGATGCCGCCGCCCGTGAACGTGCAGACAATCTGGTTGCGCTGCTGACGCCGGTAGCGAAGGCGTTCTTGAGCGACCTGGGCCTGGAAACCACCGTGCTGGGCCAGCAAGTGTTCGGCGGCCACGGTTACATTCGCGAGTGGGGCCAGGAGCAACTGGTGCGTGATGTGCGCATCACCCAGATCTACGAAGGCACCAACGGCATTCAGGCGCTGGACCTGATGGGGCGCAAGATCGTGGGTAGCGGCGGGGCGTTCTACACCCTGTTTGCCGATGAGATCCGCGCATTTATTGCCAGCGCAGAGGCCACGCTGGCGGAGTTCACCAAGCCGTTGAGCGCAGCAGTGGATAACCTGGATGAACTGACTGCCTGGGTGCTGGATCGCGCCAAGACCAACCCGAATGAAATCGGTGCGGCTTCGGTGGAGTATCTGCACGCATTTGGATACATGGCCTACGCCTACATGTGGGCACGCATGGCCAAGGCGGCGTTGGGCAAAGAGGCCGAGGAAGACTTCTACGCGAGCAAGTTGGGCACTGCACGCTTCTACTTTGCGCGCCTGTTGCCGCGTATTCACTCGCTGAGTGCCTCGGTAAAAGCCGGTAGCGAATCGCTGTTCTTGCTGGATGAAGCATTGTTTTAAGGGTGGGGAGAGTATGTAAGCATTCTCTTACATGACGTGCTGCTAATCGTCCTCTATCGCCAGATTGGATCCACGGCTAATCTACTTCACATGGACGTCGCGCAGGAAGCGCAAAGCAACAACACGGACACGTAGGATTCTGCCAGGACGGCGGAGTGAAATGGATGTCAGGGAAACAGTCTGCAAAGCCCCGCTTCGGCGGGGTTTTCTTTTGCCCGCGAAAAAGTCAGGCGCCCGCCTGCGGGGCATTCATCACGTCTTCCAGCAACGTACGCAATAACGCCACCGTCGCTTGCTGGCGCTGCACATCACGGCAGACCAAGCCTACTTTCAACGGCACCCTGGGTTCACTCAAGGGTTTCCACAGCAGCGACTGGCTGTTGTGTTCGTCCTGGGAGCGGCCCGGTAATACGGTGGCCAGCTTGGTATGGGGCAGGCTGTCGAGAATCCCCACCATCGTATTCAATTCCGCTTGCACCTGCGGACGTCGTCCGAGGCTGGACAGTTGGCCCTGCCAAATCTGCCGGACTTGAAACTCTTCCCCCAACAGTAGCATCGGCAATTCGGCGGCCTGTTTCAGCGAGACCTTCTTGAATTCCCGCAGGGGATGGTCTTCGGGGATGACCACCTTCAACTCATCTTCATACAACAACACACCATGCAGCCCCGGCTGGCGCGGCGGCAGGTAGCTGATGCCGATATCCAGCGAACCATTCAGCAGTCGTCGCTCAATCTCAAGCCCCGTCAATTCATAGATCTGCACCACCAAGTGCGGCTGGGCCTTGCGCACGCGTTCAAGCATCTGCGGGACCAGGCTGGTGTGCACGGTTTGCAGCACGCCGATCGCCAACGTGCGCATGGCCTGGCCTTTGAAGTTGCCCAGGGCTTCGACGGCCTGCTGCATGCCATCGATCAGCGGCAGCGCGTGGTTGTACAACGTGTGCGCGGCCAGGGTCGGTAATAGGCGCTTACTGCTGCGCTCGAACAGGCTGACATCCAGGTTCTGCTCCAGCTGGCGAATCTGCTGTGACAGGGCCGGTTGGGAGATGGACAGGCGCTCTGCGGCACGGCCGACGTGGCCTTCCTCATACACCGCGACGAAATAACGCAGTTGCTTGAAATCCATAAGAGTTACTTATCGAAAAAGCTGGAAAATCGAAATGGCCGACGGCCCCCGAGGCGCCTAGTCTAGCGCCTATTCGCAGGGCTTACAGGGCCAGATCGGGCAATGAATAGCGTTTATCTTGATAGCGTTTACATAGGCAAGGCAAAAAACCTCAAGGCCCTACTGGCCTGCCGCACCGACCAAGGTCCGGTTGCTATTGGGGGTGAGCTGTGAATCTTTTCCGTCGCCCTGCGCCGAGTCTGGATGATCTGATCCTGGAGGCTTCCAGCGAGAACCCGTCCAATGAGTTCCTGATGCCCACCGTTGCGCGGCCTGCGCAGGTTTTCGTACGCGGCCAGGGCTCCTGGCTGTGGGATAGCGACGAGCGTGCCTACCTGGATTTCAGCCAGGGCAATGGCGCCAACAGCCTCGGCCACAGCCCGCAAGTGTTGATCAAGGCCCTGTCTGACCAAACTCAAGCGCTGATCAATCCAGGCAACAGCCTGCATAACCGCGTTCAACTCAACCTCGCCGAGCGCTTGTGCCATCGCACCGGCAGCGACCAGGCCTACCTGCTCAACAGTGGAACGGAAGCCGTCGAAGCGGCGATCAAACTGGCGCGCAAGTGGGGCCAGCTCCATCGCGGCGGTGCCTACCGCATCATCAGCGCCAGTGCCGGTAACCACGGTCGCAGTTTTGCGGCCATGTCGGCTTCGGCGGGCGGCCCGGAAAACCGCTTTGAACCGCAACTGCCCGGTTTCAGCCATGTGCCGTTCAATGATTTGCCGGCCCTGCATGCTGCCGTCGATGCACAAACCGTTGCCATCCTGCTCGAACCCGTCCAAGGCGAAGCCGGCGTGATCCCGGCGACCGAGCACTACCTCAAAGGCGTGGAGCGTTTGTGCCGCGAGCTGGGCATCCTGCTGATCCTGGATGAAGTGCAAACCGGTATCGGCCGTTGCGGCACCTTGCTTGCCGAACAGCAATACGGCGTACGTGCCGACATCATCACCCTTGGCAAAGGCCTGGGCGGCGGCGTGCCGGTGGCGGCGCTGCTGGCACGGGGCAAGGCCTGTTGTTTTGAAGTGGGTGAACTGGAAGGCACCCATCACGGCAATGCACTGATGGCATCCGCCGGGTTGGCGATAGTCGATACCGTTTTAGAGAATGGCTTTTTTGAGCATGTACGCGAATCCGGCCTGTACCTGGGCGAAGGCCTCGCCCGCCTGGCCTACCGCTACGACCACGGCCAATTGCGCGGCCATGGCCTGATGTGGGGCCTGACCTTGTCGGATGATTCTGCGGATGCGGTGGTAAAAGCGGCGCTGCATGAAGGCCTGATCCTCAATGCTCCGCAACCCAACTGCCTGCGCTTCACCCCGGCGTTGACGGTGAGCAAGGGCAACATCGACGAAATGCTCCTGCGCCTGGCGCGCGCCTTCTCCCGCGTGCGCACTGCACAGCTGCAATGCCGTAAGGGCATTGCTGTTTAACCCCTATTTCCTGAACCGTCTCGCGGTATACGCGGCGCCTCCGGCCTGATTCTTTTGGCTGGGGGCGTTTTTTTGTGTACACAACAACAGATGGCCCAACGCCAGATCCCACTGAACCCTCACGAACCCCCAAGGTCGATTAGCTACACGGCTCACACGAGCCGATTTTCTGGAGCTGATCCCATGGATTTCATTCGTATCATCATCGCGATTCTGTTGCCGCCACTGGGTGTGTTCCTCCAAGTGGGTTTCGCTGGCGCGTTCTGGTTGAACATCCTGCTGACCCTGTGCGGCTACATTCCCGGCATCGTGCATGCGGTGTATATCATCGCCAAGCGCTAGGGCCGTCAGCCTTTGGCGATGAGCCGTGAATTGCGCTCATTGCGAAAGGCCAGTTGCTCGATGGTCTGGGTGGCGTGTCCGGCTTCTTCCCGTGCCTTGAGGATGATGCCGTGCTGCTCGGACTTGCTGCACACCGGGTCGGCATTGCTTGCATCACCCGTGAGCATGAAGGCCTGGCAACGGCAGCCGCCAAAGTCCTTTTCCTTTTCATCGCAGGAGCGGCACGGCTCGGGCATCCAGTCGTAGCCGCGAAAGCGGTTGAAGCCAAACGAGTCGTACCAGATGTGCTGCATGCTGTGGTCGCGCACATTGGGAAATTGCACTGGCATCTGTCGGGCGCCATGACAGGGCAGGGCGGTGCCGTCCGGTGTGACCGTCAGAAAGATACTGCCCCAACCGTTCATGCAGGCTTTCGGGCGCTCCTCGTAATAGTCCGGGGTGACGAAGATCAGCTTGCACGGGTGGCCTTCGGCTTCGAGCTTGGCGCGGTATTCGTTGGTGATGCGTTCGGCGCGCACCAACTGTTCCTTGGTCGGCAATAGCCCGACACGATTAAGCTGGGCCCAGCCGTAGAACTGGCAGGTGGCGAGCTCGACGAAGTCTGCTTCAAGCGCAATACACAGCTCGATGATGCGGTCGATCTTGTCGATGTTGTGCCGGTGGGTGACGAAGTTCAGCACCATCGGATAGCCGTGGGCTTTCACCGCGCGGGCCATCTCCAGTTTTTGCGCAAACGCTTTTTTCGAGCCGGCCAGCAGGTTGTTCACCTGTTCGTCGCTGGCCTGGAAGCTGATCTGGATATGATCCAGGCCAGCCTTCTTGAAGTCGCTGATTTTTTGCTCAGTGAGACCGATGCCCGAGGTAATCAGGTTGGTGTAGAACCCCAGCTTGCGCGCTTCGGCGATCAACTCGGCAAGGTCCTGGCGCACCAACGGCTCACCGCCGGAAAAACCCAACTGCGCGGCGCCCATTTCCCGGGCCTCGCGAAACACCTTGAACCACTGCTCGGTGCTCAGCTCCTTGCCTTGCTCGGCAAAATCCAACGGGTTGGAGCAATACGGGCACTGCAACGGGCAGCGGTAGGTCAGTTCCGCGAGCAACCACAGCGGCAAGCCGATGGGCGGTTTCTCAGGCAAGGGTGATCCAGTGCTCAGCACGGGCGACCTCCATGAATTGCTCGATGTCGTCACCCAGCTCAGGCACGCCGGGAAATTGCTTATCCAGCTCGGCAATGATCGCGGCCACATCACGTTGACCGTCGATCAAGCCGCCGATCAACGCGGCGCTGTCGTTGAGCTTGATCATGCCCTCGGGGTAGAGCAACACATGGCCTTTTTGCGCCGGTTCGTACTGGTAGCGATAGCCCTGGCGCCAGGTGGGTTTTTTGCTGCGATCAAAGCTCATAGAGGGATCCCTTTATGCCAGACCCGTTGGTCGGTGACGCTGTGGTACGGCGGGCGTTTCAGTTCGTAGGCCATGCTCATGGCATCCAGCATGCTCCACAAAATATCCAGTTTGAACTGGAGAATTTCCAGCATGCGCTCCTGGCCTTCGCGGGTGGTGTAGTGCTGCAACGTGATCGCCAAACCATGCTCCACATCGCGGCGGGCCTGCCCCAGACGGGTGCGGAAATATTCGTAGCCAGCCGGGTCGATCCACGGGTAATGCTGCGGCCAGCTGTCGAGGCGTGACTGGTGGATCTGCGGCGCGAACAGTTCGGTCAACGAGCTGCTGGCAGCTTCCTGCCAACTGGCGCGACGGGCGAAATTGACGTAGGCGTCCACCGCAAAACGCACGCCGGGCAATACCAGCTCCTGGGAGCGCAACTGGTCTGGATCGAGGCCCACGGCCTGGCCCAGGCGCAGCCAGGCTTCGATGCCGCCGTCTTCGCCCGGCGCGCCATCGTGGTCGAGCAGACGCTGAATCCACTCGCGGCGGATCTCGCGGTCGGGGCAGTTGGCCAGGATCGCCGCGTCTTTCAGGGGAATGTTCACCTGGTAGTAAAAACGGTTGGCGACCCAGCCCTGGATCTGCTCGCGGGTGGCGCGGCCTTCATACATCGCCACGTGGTACGGGTGATGGATATGGTAGAAGGCGCCCTTGGCCCGCAGGGCCTGTTCGAATTCGGCGGTTGTCAGCGGTGTGTCGGACATTTCGTCTGCTCCTACAATTCGATGCTCATGCCGTCGTAAGCCACTTCGACATTGCGTCGCAGCAGTTCCGCTCGCTCGGGGGAGTCTTCATCGAGGATCGGGTTGGTGTTGTTGATGTGGATAAGCACTTTGCGCTGCTCGGGCAACTGTTCCAGCACTTCCAGCATGCCGCCCGGGCCGTTTTGCGCCAGGTGGCCCATTTCGCGACCGGTGCGGGTGCCGACGCCACGGCGCTGCATTTCATCGTCATCCCACATCGTGCCGTCCACCAGCAGGCAGTCGCTGCCGGCCATGATCTCCAACAGCGGCGCGTCGACCTTGCCCAGGCCGGGGGCGTAGAACAGTTTGCCGCCGGTACGCAGGTCTTCGACGATCAGGCCGATGTTATCGCCGGGGTGCGGGTCGAAGCGGTGTGGCGAGTAGGGCGGTGCGGCGCTGCGCAAGGGCAGCGGGGTGAACCGCAGGTTGGGGCAGGCCGGCACGGTGAAGCTTGTGTCCAGCTCGATGCGGTTCCAGGCCAGGCCACCGTTCCAGTGGGTGAGCATGGTGAACAGCGGGAAACCGGTGCTGAGGTCTTCATGGACCATGTCGGTGCACCACACCTGGTGCGGGCAGCCTTCGCGCAGGCTCAACAGGCCGGTGGTGTGGTCGATCTGGCTGTCCATCAGGATGATCGCGCTGATGCCGGTATCGCGCAGGGCGCGGCCGGGTTGCATCGGTGCGAAGCTCTGCAGTTGTGCGCGAATGTCGGGAGAGGCATTGCACAGCACCCAGTTCACACCATCGTCGGAGATCGCGATGGACGACTGGGTACGCGCCTGGGCCCGCAGGCTGCCATCGCGAAAACCTGCGCAGTTCACGCAGTTGCAGTTCCACTGCGGGAAACCACCGCCGGCGGCGGAACCTAGAATCTGGACAAACATGGTCGCTCCATCAAGCAAAGCTCAAAACAAAAACGCCCCGGGCGAACCGAGGCGTTGTATTACCCAGCGGATTAACGGCTGGCGAAGTACATGGTGACTTCGAAACCGATACGCAGATCAGTGTAAGCAGGTTTGGACCAGGACATATTCTTACTCCTACGAAGGGATGGGACTTCCACTACCAACTAATACATTTAGTCCATCTCCGGTCAGAGATGTTCAGGCAGGTGCGTAGGAATAATACTCAGTTCTGGGCGAGTTAGCGCTGTCCGAGTGGAAAAAGCCTGTTGCAAGGTTGGCAATGATCAATTCGTCGGATACCTGGATTCGCTGATCGCCGGGCCGTTGGCGACGTACAGCCAGCCGCCTGCAGCGTCGTTTACCTGCTGGACGGCGTTCAGTAAGTCTGCGTGCGTACGGGTTTGGATCAGTTGTTGAAGCTGGCCCAGATAGCCCGACGAATGGCCAGCCAACTGCGCCTGCCACAGCAACTCGGCGGCTTGGGCCAGCGGGAGCACTTGCGCGGCAAACTGTTGAGCCAGGGCCTGGTTGCCCAGTTCAGTGCTACGGCTGATCAACGCAGGCAATTGCTGTAGGAAGGCTTGCACGTGACCCACGATCCCTTCCAAAGACTCGCTGGGTGACTGCACGCCGAACAGCAGGCCGGTTTGCCCATTGATTTGTCGGATACCGCTGAACACGGCGTAGCCGATTTGCAGCTCTAACCGCAGACGTTGGTAGAACGGGCCCTGAAGCAGATGCCCCAGCAGTCGCCATGCCGCTTCATCTTCCAGGGACGGGCTGGGGGTTGGGCAAAACAGCAGCAGTGCGGCTTCACCGGAAGCCGTTTTCACTTCATGCCAGATACGTTGGGTGCTGAAAACGGGCAGTACGTGCTCGATAGTCGAGGGTTGCCCAGGCAGGCGTGCCGCTGCCGTTTTGATTGCCGCTTCAACCGTGGCGGGAAAACCCAGCCCCAGGCCGTGCCAGCGTGCGGTCGACCACGAGGCTTCGCTGTCCGGGGAAGGCGTGGCCGCACAGCAGGCAGGCAGCGCCTTGAGCAGTTCTCGGATGGGAATCATCGGCGTCGAATCTGCGGGTGCTTGCTGCGCCTGGGCCAGGCTTTGTGCCAACGCATCCAGCACCGCTGGCATGGGCTCGTGCAGACCGACCATTTTTACCCGCCAATCACCGCCCACCGTTTCGAATGACACGTCGACACCCGCCTGGCGTGCCAGCTCGCACAACGGTTGCAACGCGTTTTCCAGGCCGCACGGCGCGAACCGCCATTGCAGGTACAGCGCACTTTCATCGCCATCAGTGGCCAAGGCTTGGCTGAAGGTCAGCGCCGTAACGTCCTTGCGCCCCCGTGAACGGTCTTGCGCAAAGGTACGCAAGCCCCGGTGGGCACTTGTCTGCCCGCGAATCAGGCCGGCACGCTCTTCCTTCACGGGTGCGCGCAGGAAGGGGTTGCTCGGCGGCAACTGCCAAGCGTGTTGGGACGGTGACAGAGGCAACGCGTCAAACATGGCCTTGAGGGCGACGACAGCCGTTTCCGACAAGTCCTCGCTGTCGTGTCGGGCCAGCGCCAGTGCGCCTTGGATTTGCAACTGGCGGGCCGTCAGCAGGGCGTACTCCTCCCGCAGTGAAGTCCAGTCGCTCTGTGCGAAAAAGCTCAGCCAGTCGTACAGCAACGCCTCAATTGCTGTCGCCGATTCATCTTGGGTGCCGAGCGTAACGTCGATATCCAGCACCGCTTGTCCGGCGTAGTGATACAGCACCGTCGCTTGCAGGGCGCTGGCGAAGTGCTGGGCTTGCAGTTCCGCCAGCAGCCCGCCCGGCGCCGAGGCGTTGAGCCAGGTGCAGAGGAACTCCAGGGCTTCCCGTGGCGCATCGCAGGTGATGACGTGATGCAGGTGATTGCCGGCCAGGTGCTGATAACCCCGCGCCTCGCCGGGCATCAATGCAGGTGGCGCGGCTTGCGGGCGATGGGGGCCGGGCGTCAACATCTCGCTGAACGGCTGCGCCAAGGCTTGCAGTGCTTCCAGCGATTGTGGACCGGCGAGGCTCAAGGTCATCTGCCCGCTTTGGTAGAACTGTTGATGAAATTCCCGCAACGCCTGCTGAAAGGCCTCACGCTCCACCGGTAGGCTGTCGCGGTTACCCGCATGAAAGCCTCGCAGTGGATGATCCGCCGCCAAACCTTCGAGCAATGCGACTTGCTGCTGTGCCTTGGCGTCCTGGGACCAGGCGACAAATTCCGCCTGCAGCACTTCGCGCTCGCGCAGTTGGTCTTCCTGCGTGAGGCGCGGATGGGTGAGCATGTCTGCCAGCCGCTCCAGCCCATCGGCAAAAGTCGGCTCCGGTAGCTCAAAGAAAAAGTCCGTCGTGCGCTCACGGGTGCTGGCATTGACCTGGCCACCCTGGCGTTGCACGTAGGCCATCAATCCCTCACCCGTGGGGAAACGCTCAGTCCCGAGAAACAGCAAATGCTCAAGAAAATGTGCCAGCCCCGGCCAGGCCAGCGGCACGTCATGACTGCCCGCAGCGACCCGCAACACAGCGGCGCAACGCTTTAGATGCGGCGCATGGTGCAGGGAAACCCGCAGGCCATTGGCCAGGGTCAGATGAAGATGATGAGGGTGGGCCGGCGCAGGCATGGGCACTTCCGAAACGTAGGAAGCGCCTATGCTAACAAACCCGTTGATTCAGGGCTTGTGCAGCGCCGTACAGTTCGGGGCGACGGTCTTGCAGGTAGTGGTTGGCTGCGCGGGCGTCGAGGATCGATTGGCGCTCCAGTGTGCCGACAATCAACGCTTCATCCAGGCCCGCCTGGGCGATGCGCTGGCCATCCGGTGCGGCAATGCTGCTCTGCCCGCAATAGTGAATCTCGTCTTCGCGCCCACAGTAATTGGCGTACGCTACGTAGCACTGGTTTTCGAAGGCCCGCGCCCGCACGGTGACATCCGCGACAAAGTCGAACGGCACCATATTGGCGGTGGGCACCAGGATCAACTCCGCACCGGCCAGGGCCAGGCGGCGCGTGTTTTCCGGGAACTCCAGGTCGTAGCAGATCAGGAAACCGAGCTTCCAGCCGTTGAGTTCCGCCAGCGGGAAATCATCGTCTCCGGCGCTGAACATGGAGCGATCCAAATCGCCGAACAGATGGGTCTTGCGATAGTTGCACAGGCGCTGGCCGTGGGCATCGATCAACTGCACGGCGTTGTAAATCTGCCCGTCCTCGGCCCGCTCCGGGTAGCCGTACAAAATCGCCAGGCCAGCGCTTTGCGCCAGTTCAGCGATGGCCTGCGCCGAGGGCCCATCCTGCGTTTCGGCCAATGCCCCCACGGCTTCGGCGCCGATGTTGTAGCCGGTGAGAAACATCTCCGGCAGCACCAGCACATCGGCGCCGGACGCCTCATGCGCTACTTGATGCAGGCGCTTGAGGTTGCCGGCCACGTCCAGTGGCAGCGGCGGGCATTGGTACAGGGCGACACGCATGGCTTTACTCCTTACTCGGCCAGGGCGATGGGGCCGATTTCATCAAAAACATCGCCGGGGCCTGGGTTCTCCGAGTGGGTGCTGCCACCGAAGTGGGTCATGATGCCCCACACCGCATTCAGCGAGGTCTGCACCGCGCCTTCCACCCAGGCCGGGGTCCAGGATACGTCGTCCCCGGCGATAAAAATCCCACGTTGTTCGGCGGGCATGTCCTTCTGCATAAAGTGCGCATACATACGCTGGTTGTAGCGATAGTGACCCGGTAACGCGCCTTTGAACGCGCCAAGGAAATGCGGATCGGCCTCCCACGACACGGTGATCGGATCGCCGATGATCCGCGCCTTGATGTCGACGTTCGGGTAGATCTTCTTCAAGGCATCCAGTGCCAGCTTCACGCGCTTATCGATGGGTTGCGGCAGCATTTTCAGCGCATCGCTCATCCATGAATACGACAGGCAAATCACACCGGGTTTGTCGTCACCGTTATCGAACAGGTAGGTGCCACGGGTCAGGCGGTCGGTGAGGGTCATGCTCATCAGGTCGCGGCCGGTTTCCGGGTCTTTGTCTTTCCAGAACGGGCGGTCAACCATCACGAAGGTTTTGGAGGACTGCATGTAGCGGGTACGGTCGAGGGCCATCCACATTTTTTGCGAGAACAGGGTTTCGTCGCATTCGATCTGCGTAGTCAGCAGCCAGCTTTGGCAGGTGGTGAGCACGGCGGCGTATTCACGGGTGTCGCCGTAGTTGTCGGTGACGGCAAAGCGGCCATCGGCGGCGTGGGCGATACGTTTCACACCGGCCCGTGGCGCGCCGCGGTGCAGCGAACTGAGGCTGGTGCCGGCGGGCCAGTGAGCGCAACGCTCCGGCACATGGCGCCAGATGCCCATGGGCACTTGGGCTACGCCGCCGACGACCAGATGTTGGTGGTCATCGCAGTTGGTCATCACTACGCGGAAGATCTCCAGCATGGAGTTGGGGAAGTCCGAGTCCCAGCCGCCGGTGCCGAAACCGACCTGGCCGAAGACTTCACGATGCAGGAACGACAATTTGGCGAACGCCTTGGAGGTGGCGACAAAGTCATAGAACGTGCGGTCGTCCCACAACGGCACCAGCTTGTTCCACAGTTCTTTGAGGCGCGGCACGTCGCGGTCACGGATGGCCTGCTGGATATCGCCGAACTGCGAGCCGGCCTCCAGCGCATCGGCCCAGGCGTCGGCGACTTCCTGGAACAGCACCGGCAAGTCCGAGAGTTTCTGTGCGTAGTGGGTTTGGCCTTCAAGGTCGATGACGGTACTGCCGGAGGCCGGGGTCAGCGGGTTGGGGAAGGGTTTGGTTTCCAGGCCGAGCTTGTCGACATAGTGATAGAACGCAGTGGACGACACCGGGAAACGCATGCCGCCCAGCTCGGCGATGATGCCTTCGGCGCCTTCAAACGCCTGGGAACGCAGGCGGCCACCCATTTTCGAGGCTTCGTATACCACCGGCTTAAGGCCCAGTTTCATCAACTCGTAGGCGGCCACCAGGCCGGCGATGCCCGCGCCGACAATCGCCACTTCGGCGCCATGGTGGGCGGCGGGGATACTGCCCAGGCCTGCCGGGTGTTCGATCCAGTCATCAAAGGCAAACGGGAAATCCGGGCCAAAGATGGTGATGGGTTTTTTACCGTCTGCAGGGTGGCGATTGTTTTTCTGGGATGGGTTCATGGCTGACCTGGCTGGTAACTCGGCGGGGCACGACCCGCTGAGTATAGGAAAAGATGGCAGCCAGTTTAGGGAGCGTAGCGTTCGTTAATAAGACGCAAAGTGTCGTCGGATTGAATTGTTTTTGGTCAAAATGACGAGGTAGTTGGTCAGACTGGCTGGCCACGGTCCAATTTGCTGCTGAGGATGATCGAGGTGGTGGTTTTCTCCACGCCGTCGACGCTGCCGATCTGGTCCAGCAACTGATCAAGTTGTTCCGGCGAGTCAGTGCGCAGCCAGGCCACGTAATCGAACTCGCCGCTTACCGCGCACAACTGCTGGACCTGGGCCATGGCACTGAGCCTGCGCAGCACTTCCTTGCCGGAGCGCGGTTGCACCGTGATCCCCACGTAGGCTTGCAAGCCACCATCGGCCACCCGGTGCCCGAGGCGCACGCCGTAGCCGGTGATGACCTGGGTTTTTTCCAGGCGCGCGAGGCGCGAGGTCACCGTGGTCCGCGCGATACCCAATTGCCGAGCCAGCATGGCCACGCTTTCGCGGGCGTTGATCTGCAAGGCGGCGATCAGTTGGCGGTCGATTTCATCTAGGGCAGGCAAGGGAAGCTCCGGTACGGGCGGCGATGGGTTGGCATGTTACAGGCTTGCGTCGGCCAACAGGCAGCGCGCGAACAGCTGCGGCACCGGCAACTGGCGCTGGCTGTAGCGGCTGAGCAAGATGATCTCGCGGTAAAAAGTCAGATTTCCCAAGGGGATGATTCGTACCTTGGCGGCGTGTTCAAGCCACAGGCCAGCCTGAGGAATCAGCGACACGCCCAGGCCACACTCGACCATCTTGACGATGGCCTCCAGCTCGTCCAACTCAAGCGCTACCTGTACTTCAAGCTTTTGCTCACGCAGAAACCGGCTGACCAATCGCCCGCCAAACGAAGCGCGGTCGTAGCGCACATGGGGCTGCGTGCCGAGCAAGTGCAGCGGATCATCGCCCTCCAGCGAGTCCGGCACGATCAGCACGAATGGCTCCTTGCGCACCTCCTGCACATGCAATTCCTTGGGCAGATCAAACGGTGGGCGAATGATGATCGCCGAGTCCAACTCACCGGCATCCACCTGGCTGAGCAGTTCAAGGGATACGCCCGGCACCAGTTTGCACTCCACGGCGGGCGCGGCCTGACGCAAGCGCAGCAAGGCCTGGGGCAGCAGGCCGGTCTGGGCGGTGCCGATGGCGCCAACTTTCAGCTCGCCGCGGTACTCATTGGCATCCACCGGCACGCCCATGCGGTTGAAGGTTTCCAGGATGTCCCTGGCCAGCGGCAGTGCCCGCAAACCAGCGGCATTCAACGTAGCCTGGCGCCCGGTGCGGTCGAACAACTGCACGCCGAGCGCCTGTTCCAATTGGCGAATCTGCGCACTCACCGCCGACTGCGTCAGCCCGATATGCATGCCCGCCGCCGCAAACGTGCCGTGACGGCTTACCGCGATAAAAGTCTTCAATTCACGCAGCATGGGCGTCCCGATTGATCGAAATAATTTGAGCTCGGCGCAAAAACTATCGTCTTTTCATCACCTGGAGCAAGGCTAAACTCGATGCACTTAAATGCCCTTAGAGGTTTGACCTGATGACACTTGCACCTTTTCACCTGGCAATTCCGGTGTATGACTTGGCCGCCGCCCGGCACTTTTACGGCGAGGTCTTTGGCCTGGAGGAAGGGCGGTCCAGCGACCACTGGGTTGACTTCAACTTCTTCGGCCACCAACTGGTGATTCACGAACACCCGAAAACCGTCTCTCAGGAATCGGCGCATACCAATGCGGTGGACGGCCACGACGTGCCTGTACCGCATTTTGGTGTAGTGCTGGGCTGGGACGATTGGCAGGCCTTGGCAGATCGCTTGCAAGCACGGGACACGAAGTTTGTGCTGGAGCCGCACATTCGCTTCAAGGGGCAAGTGGGGGAGCAGGCCACGTTATTTCTGTTTGATCCGTGCGGCAATGCGCTGGAGTTCAAGGCGTTCAGGGATATTGGGCAGTTGTTCGCTAAATAACTGTAAGCGGCTGAAGCATACAAAGCCCCGGCTCTATGAGTCGGGGCTTTTTGCATTTTCGGCGGAGGGTTATAGGTCGCAAACAGACTTGGTGAGGTCGTACTAGGTCGGTTCATGCCCCGGGTTGGGACCTACCGTGGCCGCAGTTTTATATGGAAATCAATAAAAACAAAAAGCGAGGTTCCCTATGTCTACGCATTCGCCGCACCCGGGAAATGACAACCTGGCGCAAGGTTTCAAGCAGCGCCATGTCACCATGCTGTCTATCGCGGGCATTATCGGCGCGGGATTGTTTATCGGTTCCGGTCACGCCATCGCTGCCGCCGGCCCGTCCGCCATCATCGCCTATACCCTGGCCGGGCTGCTGGTGGTAATGGTGATGCGCATGCTCGGGGAAATGGCGATTGCCAGCCCCGACACCGGCTCGTTCTCCACCTATGCCGATAAGGCCATCGGCCCCTGGGCAGGGTTCACCATCGGCTGGCTGTACTGGTGGTTCTGGGTGCTGGTGATTCCGCTGGAGGCCATTGCCGCCGGCGTGGTGCTCAACACGTGGTTTCCTGGGGTTGAGACCTGGGTGTTCGCCTTGGCGACCATTGCGGTCCTGACGGTGACCAACCTGTTCAGCGTGGCCAAATATGGTGAGTTCGAGTTCTGGTTTGCCATGCTGAAGGTCATCGCCATCGTCTCGTTTATCGTGCTGGGGGCCTGCGCTTTGCTGGGCCTGCTTCCGGGGCGTGAAGTCAGCGGTGTAACGCGTCTGGTGGCCGAATACGGCGGCTTTATGCCCAACGGCTGGGAAGCGGTGATCGGTGCATTGCTGACCACCATGTTCAGCTTTGTCGGCACGGAAGCGGTGACCATCGCCGCCGCCGAATCCAAAGACCCGGCGCGCAATATCGCCAAGGCCACCAAGTCGGTGATCTGGCGCATCTGCTTGTTTTACATCTGCTCGATCTTCGTGATCATCTCGGTGGTGCCGTGGAACGACGCATTACTGCCGGTACAGGGTTCCTATCAGCGGGCGCTGGAGATCATGCACATCCCCAACGCCAAGACCCTGGTTGACCTGGTGGTATTGGTGGCGGTGGCCAGTTGCCTGAACTCGGCGATCTACATTTCTTCGCGGATGGTCTACTCGCTGAGCAAACGCAGCGAAGCGCCGGCGCTCCTGCAACGCACATCAAAGGCCGGCGTGCCACGGGCGGCGGTGATTGCCAGCACTGCCATTGGCCTGATGACCACCGCATTGAATTTTTTTGCCCCATCCGCCGTGTTCGCCTTTTTGCTGGCCAGCTCCGGCGCAATTGCCCTGCTGGTTTACCTGGTGATCGCGGTTTCCCAACTGCGCATGCGCGGCCAATTGTACAAGGACAACGCCCAGATCAAATTCAAGATGTGGCTGTTCCCCTGGCTGACCTGGTTGGTCATTGTCTTCATCGTCTTTGCTTTGGGCGTGATGCTGGTGATGCCGGCGCACCGCAGTGAAGTAATGGCAACGGGTGGGCTGACGCTGGGGATTGTGTTGCTGGGGATATTCAACGCGCGAGGGCATGGGCAAAAGGCGCAGGGCGTGGCACGAGGGAGTAAAGTGCCGGTGTGAGTCCCAGACACACAAAAGCCGCGCAATGCGCGGCTTTCTTGTTTGGTGGGCCCACACGGACTTGAACCGTGGACCAAAGGATTATGAGTCCTCTGCTCTGACCAACTGAGCTATAGGCCCTTAACAGGTCGCGGATTATAGCGATGGTTTCTCCGCTGTGCTATCCGAAAAATCCTCAAGGCGCATACGAAGGAAGGTAGCGGCAAACAACTCCGGCGGCAGCGGCAGGCTGACGATGTAGCCCTGCATCTGTTCGCAGCCTTCGGCGGCGAGGAAGGCTTGCTGCGCAGGGTTCTCCACGCCCTCGGCGATGATGGTGAATTGCATGCTGTGGCCCAGGGCGATGATGGCGCGCACGATGGCGGCGTCGTGGGGGTCGTCGGGCAGGCCGCGGACGAAGGACTGGTCGATCTTCAGGAAGTCCAGCGGCAGGCGCTTGAGGTAGCTGAGGGATGAATAGCCGGTGCCGAAGTCATCAATTGCCAGTTGTACGCCGAGGTGTTTGAGCTGGTGCAGCACCTCCAAGGCTTCCTCGGCCTGGCTCATGATGAAGTTTTCGGTGATCTCCAGTTGCAGGCGACCGGGTTCCAGTCGGTAGTCGCGTAACAATTGTTCGATGCGTGATAGCAAGTTCGGATGCCGCAGTTGCGCGCCGGCGAGGTTGACGGACAGTGGACCGAAATCTTCGAAGACGCGTTGCCAGGCCTGCATTTGCCGGCAGGCCTGTTCCAGTACCCAGTCGCCAATCTGCAGGATCATGCCGTTCTCTTCGGCCAGGGCGATGAAGTGTTCGGGTGGCACGTCGCCAAAAGTCGGATGACGCCAGCGGATTAATGCCTCGGCGCCGATCAGTTCCTGGGTGCTGAGGCTCAGTTTGGGTTGGTAGTACAAACTCAATTCGTCGCGCTCGATGGCGCGGCGCAGTTCGTGTTCCAGCGCCACGCGCTCGTTGGCCTGGGCAGTAAGGTCGCGGGTGTAGCTTTCCACGCGGTTGCGGCCTTTGGCCTTGGAGCGGTACATCGCGGCGTCGGCGTTCTTGACCAGGGTGGCCACGTCGGTGCCGTCCTGGGGGTAGAGGCTGGTGCCGATGCTGGCGCTGATAAAAAACTCGTGCTCGCCGGCCTGGAACGGTGGGGTGAAACAGGCCAGCAGCTTATTCGCCAGGTTCTCGGCGTCGCTGGCGTGTTGCAGGCCGGGAAGCAGGATGATGAATTCATCGCCACCCAGGCGGGCCACGGTGTCGATGTCGCGCAGTTGGTCTTTGAGACGCACGGCAATGTCTTTAAGCAGCAGGTCGCCAATCGGATGGCCGAGGCTGTCGTTGATGTGCTTGAAGCGGTCCAGGTCGAGAAACAGCACGGCGCCTTGCTTGCCGGTTTCCTGGTGACCGTTGAGGGCAGCCTGCAATCGGCTTTCGAACAGCGTGCGATTGGGCAGGCCGGTGAGCGGGTCGTGGTGCGCCTGGTAGTCGAGGCGAGCCTGGGCCAGCTTGAGGCTGGAGATATCGGCAAACACGGCGACAAAGTGCGTGATCAGGTGTTCGCGATTACGTACGGCGCTGATGGTCAGCCAGCTGGGGTACACCTCACCGTTCTTGCGGCGGTTGGAGATTTCACCTTGCCAATGCCCTTGGGCGGTCAACTGATGCCACATCGCCGCGTAGAAGGCGCTGTCGTGCAGGCCCGAGGCAAGCAGGCGAGGGGTATGACCGAGGGCTTCGGCTTCGCTGTAGCCGGTGATTTCGCTAAAGGCGCGGTTGACGGCGCTGATGTTCTGCCGGGTGTCGGTGATCAGCACGCCTTCGGCGGTGCTTTCGAACACGGTGGCCGCCTGTTGTAGTTTTTCCTGCATCAACTGACGTTCGGTGATGTCTCGGGCGATGGTGAGCATGCAGTCTTCGTCGCCAATCGGCAGGGGGCGGCTGGACAGCTCGCACAGGCGAATCTGGCCGTCGGCGCGGCGGATGTGGCAGATGAAATCGCGCACAAACCCATCGCGCTGCATCAGTTCCAGCATGTGTTTGCGTTCGTTGAGGTCGACCCAGATTCCCAGGTCCAGGGATGACTGGTCGAGGGAGATGGCGCTGGTGAAACCGGTCAGGCGGCTGAACCCTTCGTTGACCTCAATCAGCAGGCCATCCCGCTGGCGGCTCAGCAGCAAACCGTCCGGGGACGCGTGGAAAGCCTTGGCGAATTTTTCTTCGGAGGTTTGCAGCAGTTGCTGGGTTTCCTTGAGCTGGGTGATGTCGCGCACCACCACTACCAGGGCTTCGGTGGTGTCGAGCTGGAACGGCTCGGCCGAGATCAGGCCGGTAAAGGCCTGGCCGTTGCTGCGTAGAAAGGGCATCTCGAGGTTACGAATGCTGGTGGTTTGCACGCGCTGTAGCAGGTCGGGGCCGACGCCGTGGATGCCCCAGATATTCAGGTCGGTGGCGGTTTTGCCCACGACATCTGCGGCGCTGAGCCCGATCTGGTCTTCAAAGGCTTTGTTCACCTCCAGCAGGCAGCCATCCGACAACCGTGCGATCACCAGGATGTCCGGGCATTGCTGGAACACCGAGGCAAACTTCTGCTCGGACAGTTGCAAGGCTTCCTCAGTGCGCTTGGCCTCGCTGATATCGATCATCAGGCCGCGCAGTACAGGTTCATGGCCGTGCTCGATCAGGCTGACGATGTCCCGCACCCACAGGCAGCGCCCGTCGGCGGTGATCACCCGGTAGTCGACGCTGTGATCACGATTGGCGCGGGTCTCGCGGTAGCAATAGGCCTCGGTGCGCGTGAGGTCGGCGGGGTGGATGATATTGCGCCAGAAGCCTGGGATCAGCCAGTGCGCGCGGGGGTAGCCCAGCAACTCCTCGGCATGGGGCGACACGTAGCTGTAGGTGAAGTCGGTAACGTTGGCTTCCCAGGCGATGGCAGACAAACTCTCCACCAGGCCGCGATAGTGGTATTCGCTGCTGCGCAGCTCCTGTTCCAGGGCCACCCTGCGGGAAATTTCCGAGCTGAGGCGGCGATTGATCCGAATCACGATGGCCAATACGGTGCTCAGCAGCAATACCGCCGGCAGGCCATAGGTCAGCAGGTCGGTCCAGAATTCGCGGTGGTCGGTGAAACTGCCGACCCAGTGCTGCTGAATGGCGTCGGTTTCGTCCGGGCTGAGGTCGGCCAATACCTTGTCCAGGATGCCCACCAGCATTTTGTTGTCCCGTGGCACACCCATCGCCAGTTGGTAGCGGTAGGGTGTTTCGCCACTGACGTATAAACCATCGAGCTTGAGCTGGCGCAGGCTCCAGACGCTGGACGCCAGGTCGCCGACGACGGCATCGACTTCATCGGTGGCCAGGGCTTGCAGTGTGGAGCTGACATTGGGCATGGCCACCAGATTGAGGTCGGGGTGGTGAGTGCGCAGTAATTCATGGGGGGCGTAATTCTCTACTACGGCAATTTTCAGTCCGTAGAGGTCCTTGAGATTACGCGGTCGGGCGCCGCCCTCGTGGGCGAGGATCACGATGGGGAAATCCAGATAGGGCCGAGTGAACGCCATATAACCCTGGCGTTCGGGGGTGGACATGACGCCAGGCACCAGGTCGAGTTGATTGTTTCGGGCTTGCTCGAGCACCGCGCTCCAGTTGATGGGCTCGATAAGTTTGATCCGCACCCCCAGGCGCTCCTGAATCAGGCGCACATAGTCTGCGGAAAGGCCTTGATAGTGACCCTTTTCATCACGGTATTCGAAGGGGGGCCATGAGGCATCCACCCCCAGCCGCAGCTCCTGATGGTCCGCCAGCCAGCTACGCTCATCATCGGAAAGAGTCAACGCGCCAGCCGTTGCGGTCCAGGTCAGCAGCGACAGCAGCAACACAGTCGGCAATCTGGGCATAACGGTCTCGTTATGGCACGGGGAATGGTTCGAGTGTAGACGGGCATTGCGGGGGAGGGGTGTTGCTGAAGATTTTATCGATATAAAACAAAACCCCCGGCCTGGGCCGGGGGTTCTGGTATCACTCGTCGAGGAAGGAGCGCAGATGCTCGCTTCGCGTCGGGTGGCGCAACTTGCGCAGCGCCTTGGCTTCGATCTGACGGATCCGCTCGCGGGTCACGTCAAACTGCTTACCGACTTCCTCAAGGGTGTGGTCGGTATTCATGTCGATGCCGAAACGCATGCGCAGTACCTTGGCTTCACGGGCAGTGAGGCCGGACAGTACGTCGCGAGTCGCTTCTTTAAGGCTCTCAACGGTGGCGACATCGATTGGCGACTGCATGGTCGAGTCTTCGATGAAGTCACCCAGATGGGAGTCTTCGTCATCACCAATCGGGGTTTCCATGGAGATCGGCTCTTTAGCGATCTTCAATACCTTGCGGATTTTATCCTCAGGCATTTCCATGCGTTCGCCCAGCTCTTCCGGGGTCGGTTCGCGACCCATTTCCTGCAACATCTGCCGGGAAATACGGTTGAGCTTGTTGATGGTCTCGATCATGTGCACCGGAATACGGATGGTGCGGGCCTGGTCGGCGATCGAGCGAGTGATCGCCTGACGGATCCACCAGGTGGCATAAGTCGAGAACTTGTAGCCGCGACGGTATTCGAACTTGTCCACAGCCTTCATCAAGCCGATGTTGCCTTCCTGGATCAGGTCGAGGAATTGCAAGCCACGGTTGGTGTACTTCTTGGCGATGGAGATCACCAGACGCAAGTTCGCTTCAACCATCTCTTTCTTCGCGCGGCGGGCCTTGGCCTCACCGATCGACATACGACGGTTGATGTCCTTGATCTCGGCAATCGTCAGACCGGTTTCGGTCTCCAATGCTTGCAGCTTCTGCTGGCAACGGATGATGTCCGGCTGCAGGCGACCAATGGCTTCGGCGTACTTCGCCTTGCCTTTGGCCAGGGCGTCGGACCAGCTCTCGTCAACTTCGTTGCCCGGGAACTGGCGCAGGAAGTCGGCACGCGGCATGCGCGCATCACGGACACAGAGCTGCATGATCGCACGCTCTTGTGCACGCAAACGCTCAAGGGCGCTGCGAACCCGCTCAACCAGGCCTTCGAATTGTTTCGGCACCAGCTTGATCGGCATGAACAGCTCGGCCAATGCCAGCAGCTCGGCGATTGCCTGCTTGTTGGCGCGACCGTGCTTCTTCAACGCCTTGCGGGTGATTTCCATTTGATCGGAAACCGCACCGAAACGCTGGGCAGCGACGATCGGGTCTGGACCGCTTTCAACTTCTTCTTCGTCGTCACCGCTGGATTCAGCGTCGTCGTCGTCGGAGTCATCGTCCGCTTTCGCGGCCTTGGCATCGACAGGCGGCGGTACTTCGGCGGCCGGTGGCGCAATGCCGTCGTCCGGGTCGATGTAACCGCTCAGGACGTCGGACAGGCGGCCACCTTCGGTGGTGACGCGATTGTACTCGGAGAGAATGTGGTCAACCGTGCCAGGGAAGTGCGCAATGGCGCCCATCACTTCACGGATACCCTCTTCGATACGCTTGGCGATTTCGATCTCGCCTTCGCGTGTCAGCAGCTCGACGGTACCCATTTCACGCATATACATGCGAACAGGGTCGGTGGTACGACCGATATCGGTCTCCACGGCAGCCAGCGCGGCAGCCGCTTCTTCAGCGGCAGCCTCGTCGGTATCGGCGTCCGCCAGCATAAGGGAATCCTTATCTGGCGCAGCTTCGAATACGTTGATCCCCATGTCGTTAATCATGCGGATGATGTCTTCCACCTGCTCTGGATCTGAAATATCCTCAGGCAGGTGGTCGTTGACCTCCGCGTAAGTCAGGTAACCCTGCTCACGACCGAGAACGATCAACTCTTTGATACGAGACTGCTGTTGCGCTTTTCCGGACATAACACCCTATCCACTGAAGGTCTTGGCGGGCAAAAAACAAGCCGAGGATTATACCCGAGCTATGACCTCACACGCCAGCTGAGGTCGGGTTTGATGCGGAAACATTCTGTTTTAAGAGGTCGCGCATCTGTTTTGCTATCTGAATTTGCTCTTCAGCCGACAATCCCGGCTGCCTTGCTTTCTTGATGAGTTCATCGAGGGTCTGCGTGTGCTGACCCGCGGATAACCTAGTAATGGTGTCTAAAAACTGTTGTTCAAGGTTATCGCCGTCAATTAGCCACTCCTTTTCTGCGAGTGCCTTCAACAGCCGGCCTTGTTCGGTGCCATGCCAACGAGCCATGAGCTGAATGGAGTTTAGCTTAGGATTTTTCTGCACGGCTTCGATCAAGGCGATCAGTACTTGTGCATAGGTGTTGCTTTCGTTGGCAAAGTGATCGGCACTTTCGACTTTGCTGGCCAGTTGTGGATGGTGGATCAACGTGCGTAATGCAATCAGTGTCGGTGCTTCTACCGCTACCGGAGTGCGGGGCGCGTAGTTTTCGTCGCGGTCACCGCGCTTACCGTTTTTGCTCCAGGGTTTCTTGTCCCACTTTTTGCCGCCAGCCCCCGGCTTTTTCGGCGTCCACTCCTGCTGGGGCGCGTAGGCCTCCTGCGGTTGGTGGAAGTCGGAATAGTCCGGCATGGCGTCGTAATCCATGCCTGGATCGTAGGCCGGTGGTGGTGCATCGTGCGGGGCGCTATGCACCAGCTGGGCGACGGCTTCGCCACTTAATCCAGTGATTTCCAGCAAGCGCATGCGCATCAGTGATTTCAGGTTCGCGCCGGGGACTTTGTCGATCAGCGGCGCTGCGAGGGTGGCCATATGGGCCTTGCCTTCGAGGGAGCGCGGGTCGGCTTCTTCGGTCAGTTGCTGGAAGAAATAGTCGGCCAGCGGCTGAGCGTGCTGGTTGATGCGTGCGCGGAATGCGTCAGTGCCTTCGGCGCGTACCAGAGAGTCCGGGTCTTCGCCTTCGGGCAGGAACAGAAAGCGCGCGCGGCGCCCGTCCTGCAGGCTCGACAGCGTGGCTTCCAGTGCGCGCCAGGCGGCGTTGCGGCCGGCCTGGTCGCCGTCGAAGCAGAACAGTACGCTTGGGACTACGCGAAACAGGCGCTTCAAATGTTCTTCGCTGGTGGCGGTACCCAGGGTGGCCACGGCGTTGCGCAAGCCTTGCTGGGCCAGGGCGATTACGTCCATATAGCCTTCAACCACGATAATCTCATCGAGGTTGCGGTTGTTCTTGCGTGCTTCGAACAGCCCGTAGAGTTCTTGGCCTTTATGGAAGACCGGGGTTTCCGGGGAGTTCAGGTACTTGGGTTTGTCGTCCCCCAGCACGCGACCACCAAAGGCAATGATGCGGCCACGGCTGTCGCGAATCGGGAACATCACCCGGTCGCGAAAGCGGTCGTAGCGCTTGCCGGACTCGGTGTTTTCTACCAGCAGGCCGGCGTCGATCATGGCTTTTTGCTGCAGGGTGTCGCTGCTCAAATGCTTGTACAGATTGTCCCAGCCGGGCGGGGCAAAGCCGAGGCCGAAGTCACGAGCGACTTCGCCGGTGAGGCCGCGGCCCTTGAGGTAGTCGACAGCAGCCTTGCGTTGCGGATGGCTTTTAAGCGCCTGACGATAAAAGTCGGCAGCGGCCGTCAGCAGCGGGTACAGCGGCGAGTCGGTGGGCTGTCGCGGTTTGTGCGGGCGGCCACTTTCTTCGCGGGGGATTTCCATGCCGGCGGCTTTGGCCAGGTCTTCGACAGCCTGGGGGAAGTCCAGGTTGTCGTGGTCCATCAGGAAGCCGAGGGCATTGCCGCCTGCGCCGCAGCCGAAGCAATAGTAGAACTGCTTGTCGGGGCTAACGCTGAACGACGGGGTTTTTTCCTTGTGGAACGGGCAGCAGGCGGTGTAGTTTTTGCCGGCTTTTTTCAGTTGCACGCGCGAACTGACAACATCGACGATGTCGGTGCGGTTCAGAAGGTCGTCAATAAAGCTCTGTGGAATCAGCCCGGCCATGGCGTTCTCGTCATCACTGCGTGTAAATGAGGGCCCGTGAAGTGTTCAAGCCAACGTGTCGTCGGGCTCGATCAGCAATCGTCTGCTTGGGTTGCATAGAAGTGTATCTGCCGAACATTCACTGACGTTAGTTTCTGGTCAGTCTTTGGCAAGGAAGAAAAGGGGGTGTGCTCGTCAGTAGCCTTGGCAGGCTCGTCAGAAGAGACGTGCACGCTGGCAAAAGAGCCAGTTCTGACGTGTGAAGCAGTTGTCTCGGTCGCGTGTGCGGCGTCGACAGTGAAGCATCAAGCGATATCCGCAAATGCCAATAGCCCGGCTGAGGGCCGGGCTTGGCAGAAGCTTGCTACGAACGTCTGTGTATTAGTACAGACGAACGGCGCGGCGCTGTTCGCGCTGAACTTTCTTGGCGTGACGCTTAACAGCGGCTGCTGCTTTACGCTTACGCTCAGAAGTTGGCTTCTCGTAAAATTCGCGGCTACGAACTTCAGCCAGTACACCGGCTTTTTCGCAGGAGCGCTTGAAACGACGCAGAGCTACGTCGAAGGGTTCGTTCTCTTTAACTTTGACGGCTGGCATCCAGAGCTACCTTCTTTCATTACCGGGATCAACGTTCTCGTCGCAAACAATTCGCGGCTGAGGTCGTCGGTTTTTAAGGGTTGCGGATGTTAACCCCTCATTGACCGGAATGCAAAGCCTCTGATCGAAAACCGCTAGTCGGGAGGGGGAGTGGCGACTATTATGCGCGCCTTCGAATTTAGCCTCTACAAGGCGCAAACCCATGCTAGTACTGGGACTTGAAACCTCCTGCGACGAAACCGGTGTCGCACTATACGACAGTGAACGCGGGCTCTTGGCCGATGCACTGTTCAGTCAGATCGACCTGCACCGCGCCTATGGCGGCGTGGTGCCGGAGCTGGCCAGCCGTGATCACGTCAAGCGCATGCTGCCGCTGATTCGCCAAGTGCTGGACGAGGCTGGCTGCGTGCCGACCGAGATCGATGCCATTGCCTACACTGCGGGCCCCGGATTGGTCGGAGCCCTGCTGGTTGGGGCCTCTTGCGCCCAGGCACTGGCCTTTGCCTGGGGCATTCCGGCCCTCGGTGTGCACCATATGGAAGGCCATTTACTGGCGCCCATGCTGGAAAAAACACCGCCTGAGTTCCCGTTCGTCGCTTTGTTGGTTTCCGGCGGCCATACGCAGTTGGTTCAGGTCGATGGCATCGGCCAATACACGTTGTTGGGCGAATCTTTGGATG
This sequence comes from Pseudomonas nabeulensis, assembly GCF_004682045.1. Taxonomy (GTDB): domain Bacteria; phylum Pseudomonadota; class Gammaproteobacteria; order Pseudomonadales; family Pseudomonadaceae; genus Aquipseudomonas; species Aquipseudomonas nabeulensis. The sequence continues at coordinate 2,176 of NZ_QUZT01000002.1, read as the reverse complement.
ACGCCGCCGGCGAAGCCTTCGACAAGACTGCGAAAATGATGGGCCTCAATTATCCCGGTGGCCCGGAAATCGCCCGGCTGGCCGAAAAAGGCGTGGCGGGTCGCTACACCTTCCCGCGCCCGATGTGCGATCGCCCAGGCCTGATGTTCAGTTTCAGTGGCTTGAAAACCTCCGCGTTGAACACCTGGCAGCAGAGCGTCAGCGCCGGGGACGACAGTGAGCAAGCCCGTTGCGACATCGCGCTGGCGTTCCAGCAGGCCGTGGTGGAGACTTTGACCATCAAGTGCAAGCGTGCCCTGAAACAGGCCGGCATGAAGCGCCTGGTGATCGCAGGCGGCGTCAGCGCCAACAAGGCCTTGCGTGCCTCGCTGGAAAAAATGCTCGGCGACATGAAGGGCGATGTGTTCTACGCGCGCCCTGAATTCTGCACCGATAACGGCGCAATGATCGCCTACGCCGGGTGCCAGCGCTTGCAGGCCGGGCAGCACGAAAGCCTGGCAATCAGCGTGCAGGCCCGTTGGCCGATGGAGCAGTTGTCGCCGTTGTAAGGCGCGATGTGAGCGATGCTCAACGGGTGAATTTAAAAATGCCGTTCGCGCCCGGCAAACAGGTCGCGTAAATTGCCGCGATGGCGCCAGACGATCAGCAGTGTCAAAACGCTCATCGGCAACAGCGCCGCGGGTTCCTGCCAGGCCAGCAAGGGCAGGGTCAGCGGGGTGGCGATCAACGCGGCAAGTGAGCTGGTGCGGGTCAGGTAGAACGTCAGCAGCCAGGCGAGTACCGCCAGCAACGCTGCCGGTGGGTAGATCCCCAGCAACATGCCGGCCGCCGTGGCGACACCCTTGCCACCGCGAAAGCGGAAGTACAGCGGAAACAGATGGCCGAGGACGGCACAGACGCCGACCCAGGCCTGCTGTTGCAGGGTAAGGCCGGCGAGGTTGGCGATCAGCACGGGCAGCAAGCCTTTGCACAGGTCGCCGAGCAACGTCAGCACGGCAAGTTTCTTGCCGGCCAAGCGCAACATATTGGTGGCGCCGGCATTGCCTGAGCCACTCATTCGCGGATCGGGATTTCCCGTGAGGCGGCTGAGCAGAATGGCGAAGGACAGCGAGCCGAGCAGGTAGGCGAGAATCGCCAGTGACCAAAACATGCTAACTATTCCGGGCGAGGACGCCCTGATTCTAACGGGGCATCGCGCCCTTGTCGTGCTGCGGAGAAGAGTGCTTGGACAGAGTGTTTATCGAAGGCCTGGAAGTCGACACCGTGATCGGGGCCTACGACTGGGAGCGCGGAATCCGCCAATGCCTGCGCCTGGACCTGAGCTTCGCCTGGGACAACCGCCCGGCCGCTGCTGGTGACGACCTGACCCTGGCGCTGGATTACGCCAGTGTGTCTGCGCGTATCCAGGCCTTTGCCGAGCAATCCCAGTACCAACTGGTGGAAACCTTTGCCGAGCGTTTGGCCGAAGTGTTGATGAGCGAGTTCCAGATTCCCTGGCTGCACCTCAAGTTGACCAAGCCAGGCGCCGTGCCGGCCGCCAAAGGCGTGGGTGTGGAGATCGAGCGCGGATGTCGCTAACTCAGGTTTACCTTGGCCTTGGCAGCAATATCGAGCGCGAGTCCCATCTGCGTGCCGGGCTTGACGCGTTGGCAAGTTTCTTGACGGATATGCGCTGCTCGCCGGTGTTCGAAAGCCAGCCAGTGGGTATCAAGAGTGGGCCGTTCTTCAATCTGGTGGTGTCGGCCAATACTGACCTGCCGTTGATGGAGCTGGACCGCCGCTTGAAATTCATCGAGGCCGATAACGGTCGTTATGCGCCGGACCGCAAGGGCCTGCCGCTGGATATCGACGTGCTGCTGTATGGCGACCTGGTGGGTAACTTTGACGGCCTGGTCCTGCCGCGTGCAGAAATCCTGAAAAACGCCTTCGTGTTGTGGCCGTTGTCGTTGATGGCACCGCAGCGTGTGCATCCCGAGGCGGGCAAGAGCCTGGCCGATCTGTGGCGCGATGCGCAGATCGACCAGGTGCTGGCGCCTGTAGGATTTGAGTGGCAAGGCCAGCAACTTACACCGGCGGATCTCCTGTAGTCACCGATTCTCTTGGCTTGACCGGATTCAAATGTGGGAGCGGGCTTGCCCTAATGCCTGTTAGTTAAGAGATGACAGGAGCAACACCG
>NZ_QUZT01000001.1 GCF_004682045.1 Pseudomonas nabeulensis | reverse complement strand
CAAGCCCCCTCCCACATTTGTCCCCAGTGATGTTGAAAAAAATGGCAAAAAAAAACCGCTTCCGGTGAGGGAAGCGGTTTTTTCTACAACAGCATCAGAACAACTTCAGCGCCGGTGCTTCTTCTTTCAGCGGTTCGTTCTTCGCGGTCTGTTCGCTCCAGCCACCGCCGAGGGCCTTGTACAGGTTGACCTCGCTGGTGAGTTGCGCCAGGCGGTCGGTGATCAGCGATTGCTGGGCACTGAACAGTTGGCGCTGGGCGTCGAGGAACGTCAGGTTGCTGTCCACACCAATGCGGTAGCGACGCTCGGCCAGGCGGTAGTAGTCCTGGTTGGCGGCGACGAAACCACGCTGGGCTTCCAGTTGTTGCTTGTAGGTTTCACGCGAGGCGAGGCCGTCGGACACTTCCTGGAAGCCGGTCTGGATCGCCTTCTCGTAGTTCGCCACGTTGATCTCTTTCTGGATCTTCGAGTAGTCCAGGCTGGCGCGCAGGCTGCCGGCGTTGAAGATCGGGATGTTGATCTGCGGAGCGAACGCCCAGGTGCCCGAACCACCTTTGAACAGGCCGCCCAGGGTTGGGCTCGCGGTGCCGGCACTGGCGGTCAGGCTGATGCTTGGGAAGAACGCTGCACGCGCTGCGCCGATATTGGCGTTGGCGGCCTTGAGGTTGTACTCGGCCTGGATGATGTCGGGACGACGTTGCAGCAGGTCCGATGGCAACCCGGCGGGTACTTCGCTGAGCAGGTCATCCGACAGCGGCTTGCTGGCGATATTCGCCGGCAGGCCGGTGCCCAGCAGCAGGGTCAGGCTGTTTTCGTCCTGGGCCACCTGGCGGGTGTAGCGCGCCAGGGACACCCGGGCGTTTTCCACCGAGGTGCGCGCCTGGCTGAGGTCGAGGGCCGAGGCCACGCCGACTTCGTTGCTGCGCGAGGTCAGCTTGTAGCTCTGCTCGTACGCGCCCAGGGTGTCCTGGGTGAGCTTGAGCAGCTCTTTGTCGGCCTGCCAGGTCAGGTAGGCGTTGGCCACGCTGGCCACCAGGCTGATCTGCGTGCTGCGCCGTGCTTCTTCGGTGGCGAAGTACTTTTGCAGGGCCTCTTCACTCAGGCTGCGCACACGACCGAACAGGTCCAGCTCATACGAGCTGATCCCGAGGCCGGCCGAGTATTGGCTGGCGATGGTCGATTCGCCGGTCTGTGACAGCTTGGCCGGCGTACGCGAACGGCTGCCGCTGCCCGTGGCCGAGACGGCCGGGAACAGGTCGGCACGCTGGATCTGGTACTGCGCGGCGTAGGCGTCGATGTTCAGGGCCGCGACCCGCAGGTCACGGTTGTTCACCAACGCGGTCTGGATCAGCTGTTGCAGGGCAGGGTCGTGGAAAAACTGCTTCCAGCCTTGCTCGACCGCGGCCTGGCTCGGCGCCTGGGCCGACGAATACGCCGGCCCCTGCGGGAACTGGGCGGCCACCGGCGCCTCAGGGCGCTGATAGTCAGGTATCAGCGAGCAGCCACTGAGCACGAATGCCGTGACGGCTAAGGAAAGGAGCGACTTGCTCATTGGCCAGCCTCTTTAGGAGTTTCAGTAGTTTCAGTCTTTTTACGCTCGCCGGCGGCGGACACGGTTGCGAAGAACAGTGGCACCCAGAAGATCGCCAGCACCGTCGCCGTGATCATACCGCCAATCACGCCGGTACCGATGGCGTGCTGGCTGCCTGAGCCGGCACCGCTGGAGATTGCCAGCGGCAGTACGCCGAGGACGAACGCCATGGAGGTCATGATGATAGGGCGCAGACGCATGCGAGACGCTTCGATAGCCGCTTCGACGATGCCCTTGCCTTGTTCATGCAGCTCTTTGGCGAACTCCACGATCAAGATGGCGTTCTTCGCCGCCAGGCCCACCGTTACCAGCAAGCCCACCTGGAAGAACACGTCGTTGGACAAGCCGCGCATGCTGGTGGCGATCAACGCACCCACCACACCCAGCGGTACGACCAGGATCACCGCGATCGGAATCGACCAGCTTTCGTACAGGGCCGCGAGGCACAGGAACACCACCAGCAGCGACAGCGCATACAACGCAGGCGCCTGGGAGCCGGACAGACGTTCTTCGTACGACAGGCCCGTCCAGGCATAGCCCACGCCCGCCGGCAATTGCTTGGCAATGCGTTCGACTTCGGCCATGGCGTCACCGGTACTGTAGCCCGGTGCCGGGGTGCCGAGGATTTCCATCGCCGCTACACCGTTGTAGCGCGACAGTTTCGGCGAACCGTAGATCCACTTGCCCGAAGAAATGGCCGACATCGGCACCATCTTCCCGGAGTCGCTGCGCACGAACCATTTGTCGAGGTCTTCCGGCGACATACGGCCGGCGGCCTCGCCCTGTACGTACACCTTCTTCACCCGACCACGGTCGATGAAGTCGTTGACGTAGCTGCCACCCAAGGCAATCGCCAGGGTCTGGTTGATGCTCGACAAGGTGATGCCTTGGGCGCTGGCCTTCTCGTCGTCGACGGTGAGCTCGTACTGCGGCTCATCGTTCACGCCGTTAGGACGTACACCTGCCAGGATCTTGCTTTGCGCCGCCGCACCCAGGAACTGGTTGCGCGCTTCCATCAGCTTCTCGTGGCCGACGCCGCCCTGGTCTTGCAGGAACACGTCGAAACCGGTGGCGTTACCCAACTCCAGTACCGAAGGCGGCACGATGGCAAAAACCATGGCGTCCTTGAAGGCCCCGAAGAAGTAACCCTGGGCACGCTTGGCCACTTCGAACACCGACATGGACGAATCACGCTCATCCCACGGTTTGAGCATCACGAAGGCCAGGCCCGAACTCTGGCCACGACCGGCGAAGTTAAAGCCGTTTACGGTAAATACCGATTTCACAGCCTTGCCTTCGCCCGGCTCGCCTTCCTTGTCGTTGAGCAGGAAGGCACGCATGTCGTCGATGACTTTTTGCGTACGTTCTGCCGACGAACCGACCGGGGTCTGGACCTGGGCGAAGATCACGCCCTGGTCTTCCTCGGGCAGGAACGCGCTTGGAATACGGGTGAACAACCAGACCATGCCGAGCACGATGACCAGGTACACAAAGAATGCCGGAAACTTGTGCTTGATCATGTTGCCCACGCCACGCTCGTAGCTGACAACGCCACGGTCGAAGGTGCGGTTGAACCAGCCGAAGAAACCACGCTTGGGTTGGCCGTGTTTTTCCGGATCGATCGGCTTGAGCATGGTGGCGCACAAGGCCGGGGTGAAGATCAGGGCTACCAGTACCGACAACGCCATGGCCGAAACGATGGTGATGGAGAACTGTTTGTAGATCACACCGGTGGAGCCGCCGAAGAACGCCATCGGCAGCAGTACCGCCGACAGTACCAGCGCGATACCCACCAGGGCGCCCTGGATCTGGCCCATGGACTTGACCGTCGCTTCCTTGGGCGACAGGTGTTCCTCGGCCATCACCCGCTCGACGTTTTCCACCACAACGATGGCGTCGTCCACCAGCAAGCCGATGGCCAGGATCATGCCGAACATGGTCAGGGTGTTGATGGTGAAGCCGAACGCAGCCAGGATCCCGAACGTACCCAGCAATACCACCGGTACGGTCATGGTGGTGATGATGGTGGCGCGGAAGTTCTGCAGGAACAGGAACATCACCAGGAACACCAGCACGATCGCTTCGACCAGGGTGTGCACTACACCGGAGATCGATTCGGTCACGACTGGGGTGGTGTCATAGGGCACCACCGCCTTCATGCCAGGCGGGAAGAACGGTTCCAGGGACGCCACGGTGGCACGGATGGCCTTGGCGGTGTCCAGGGCGTTGGCGCCCGAAGCGAGCTTGATCGCCATACCGGAAGCCGGCTTGCCGTTGAACTGCGCACTGATGCTGTAGTTCTGGCCGCCCAGTTCGATACGGGCGATGTCACGCAGGCGAACCTGCGAACCGTCGGCATTCACCTTCATCAGGATCTTGCCGAACTCTTCGGCAGTTTGCAGACGGGTCTTGCCGATGATGGTTGCGTTCAACTGGGTGCCGGGCAGGGCAGGCAGGCCGCCCAATTGGCCGGTGGCCACCTGCACGTTCTGGGCCGAGATGGCGGTGCTGACGTCTACCGGGGTCAACTGGTAGTTGTTCAGCTTGGCCGGGTCCAGCCAGATACGCATGGCGTACTGCGAACCGAACACCTGGAAGTCACCGACACCCGCAGTACGCGAGATTGGGTCCTGGATGTTGGAGACGATGTAGTTGGACAGGTCGTCCTTGGTCATGCTGCCGTCTTCCGACACCAGACCGATCACCATCAGGAAGTTCTTCACCGACTTGGTCACGCGGATACCCTGTTGCTGCACTTCTTGCGGCAGCAGCGGGGTCGCCAGGTTCAGCTTGTTCTGCACCTGAACCTGGGCGATGTCCGGGTTGGTCCCCTGGTTGAACGTCGCGGTAATGGTCATGCTGCCGTCGGAGTTACTGTCCGAGGCGACATAACGCAGGTTATCGATACCGTTGAGCTGTTGCTCGATCACCTGCACCACGGTGTCCTGCACGGTTTGTGCGGACGCACCTGGGTAGGTCACCTGGATGTCGATGGCGGTTGGCGCGATGGCCGGGTATTGGTTGATGGGCAACTTCAGGATCGACAGTGCCCCGACCAGCATGATCACCAGGGCAATTACCCAGGCGAAAATGGGACGGTCGATAAAAAATTTCGACATGGGTTACTCCCCCTGGCCAGCAGCGGCGGCAGGAGCTGGAGCGGAACCGGCAGGCTTGGCGTTGTCGGCGTCCTTGACCTGGACTTCGATGCCCGGCTTGATGAATTGCAGGCCTTCGGTGATCACACGGTCACCGGCGTTCAGGCCTTTTTCCACCAGCCAGTAGGCGCCGGACGTGCGGTTGGCCACCAGCTGACGCTGCTCGACCTTGTTGTCCTTGTTCACCACCATGGCCGTCGGGATGCCCTTGATGTCGCGGGTCACGCCTTGCTGCGGGGCCAGGATGGCTTTGCTGTTCACGCCGGCTTGCAGCTGGGCGTGTACGAACATGCCCGGCAGCAGGGTGTGGTCAGGGTTGGGGAACACGGCGCGCAGGGTCACCGAACCGGTGGTCTGGTCAACCGAGACTTCGGAGAACTCCAGCTTGCCGTCCTGACCATAGTCGCTGCCGTCTTCCAGGGTCAGCTTGACCTTGGCCGCGTTTTCGCCGGCTTTTTGCAGCTGGCCGCTTTCCAGGTCGCGGCGCAGCTTGAGCATTTCAGCCGAGGACTGCGTGACGTCGACGTAGATCGGGTCCAGTTGCTGGATCACGGCCATGGAGTCGGTCTGGCCATTGCTGACCAGCGCGCCTTCAGTCACCGAAGAACGGCCGATGCGCCCGGAAATCGGCGCATACACCTTGGTGTAGCGCACGTTGATCTGGGCGGTTTGAACGTTTGCTTCCGCAGTCATGCGGTTGGCAACGGCGGTGTCGTATTCCTGGCGGCTCACGGCCTGCTCATCAACCAACTGCTTGTAGCGGTCGGAGATGGACTTGGTCTGGGTCAGGCTGGCTTGTGCGCTTTTGAGGGTGGCGTCATACACCGACGGGTCGATCTGGTAGAGCTGCTGCCCTTCCTTCACGTCGCCGCCTTCCTTGAACAGGCGCTTGAGAATGATGCCGTTGACCTGCGGGCGAACTTCCGCGATGCGGAAAGCCGTGGTGCGGCCTGGCAGTTCGGACGTCAGGGTAAAGGCTTGCGGTTGAATGGTGACCACGCCGACCTGAGGGGTTTGAGCGGGCGGAGCCGCTTCTTCCTTTTTACATCCGCTGAGCAGCGATGCCAGGGCGACGGCAGTGACCAGAGCGGTAACAGCTGGCTTAAGTTGCATGAAGATCCTCGGGTCAGGCGCGCAGAGTGCGCACAAGAAGTGTGGAAGGGTAAAAAATAAACGGCATGTAGATAAGTAGCTTGCTACGCAATATACTTACGTTCATGGTTGTTTGTAAACTCTTGACAGGCTTCGCGGAATGTTGACAAAGCAACGCCCAAAGCCTCGATTCCATTACGTTCGGCACCCATGACGGTGTCGTCCCACAAAATATTCTGATGATCGTTGGCCGCTATTAATTCTGCGTTAACGATAGTCTCAAGTGTCCTGATTGAGGTTGTACTGCCATGGTTCGTCGCACCAAAGAGGAAGCTCAGGAAACGCGCAGCCAGATTCTCCAAGCCGCCGAGCAGGCTTTTTATGAGCGCGGCGTCGCCCGCACCACGCTGGCCGACATCGCCGCGCTGGCCGGTGTGACGCGGGGTGCCATCTACTGGCACTTTAGTAATAAATCCGATTTGTTGCAGGCGTTGCTCGACACCCTGCATGAACCGCTGGACGAATTGGCCAGGGCCAGTGAAAGCGAGGATGAACTCGACCCGTTGGGCTGCATGCGCAAGCTGCTGATTCATTTGTTCCATCAAGTGGCCCTGGACCCGAAAACCCGGCGTATCAACGAGATCCTGTTTCATAAGTGCGAATTCACCGATGAAATGTGCGACATGCGCCGCCAGCGGCAAACCCATGCCCTCGAATGCAACCTGCGTATCGGCCTCACACTGCGTAACGCGGTCCATCGCGGGCAACTCCCGGAAAACCTCGACACCGCCCGTGGTGCGGTGTGCATTCATGCCTACATCAATGGCCTGATCGGCCAGTGGCTGCTGGTGCCCGACAGCTTCCAATTGCACCAGGAAGCCGAACGCTGGGTCGATGCAGGGCTGGACATGCTGCGCCTGAGCCCCAGCCTGCGCAATTGAGACAAAATGCGTAATTAAGTCTGGTTGTGTCAACAGTTAAGCCTAAGGCGCGTCAATCGTCCTTCCGGCTTATTGGTGGGGTGACTTTATATACGGGCTGGCGGGCGGTTGATACGTAGTCGGCTAAGTATTTTGTAGGGATTTTGTTGCGGGGGTGTGAAGGAGTGTTTCCCTTCTGATTTGCACAAATCTAAATGTGGGAGGGGCGGTGCGACGATTCGACTTGCCCCCGATAGCGGTGTGTCAGTCAATGCATGTGCTGACTGAACCACTGCCATCGGGGGCAAGCCCCCTCCCACATTGAACTGTTGTACTGCTTTAGATCGCCAGGGTTGGATAGTCGATATAACCCACCGGCCCCTTGCTATAGAACGTATCCGGACGCGGATCATTCAGCGGTGCATCCGCCTTCAACCGTGTCGGCAAATCCGGGTTGGCAATAAACGGCACACCCCAGGCCACCGCGTCCGCCTTGCCTTCCGCCAGCCACGCGTTGGCGCTGTCCTTGGTGAAGCGTTCGTTGGCGATGTACACGCCGCCAAAGGCTTTTTTCAACTGTGGGCCGAGGCTGTCACCCGCTTCTTTCTCGCGGGAGCAAATGAACGCAATCCCGCGCTTGCCCAGTTCACTGGCGACGTAGGTAAACGTCTCCGCCAGGTTGTCATCGCCCATGTCGTGGGAGTCGGCACGCGGTGCCAAATGCACACCTACGCGGCCCGCGCCCCAGATTTCGACGGCGGCATCGGTCACTTCCAGCAACAGGCGAGCACGGTTTTCCAGGGAGCCACCGTAGTTGTCGGTGCGTTTGTTGGTGCTGCTTTGCAGGAACTGGTCGAGCAGGTAGCCGTTGGCGCCGTGGATTTCCACACCGTCGAAGCCGGCGGCCTTGGCGTTTTCGGCGCCGGTGCGGTAGGCGTCGATGATGTCAGCGATTTCAGCGGTTTCCAGGGCGCGTGGCGTTGGGTAGTCGGCCAGTGGGCGCACCAGGCTGACGTGGCCTTTGGGCTGGATCGCGCTCGGTGCCACCGGGGTCTCGCCGTTCAGGTACGACTCATGGGAGATACGGCCCACGTGCCACAGTTGCAGGAAGATCTTGCCGCCCGCGCCGTGAACGGCCTTGGTCACGTTGGCCCAGCCACGTACCTGGTCGTTGGACCAGATGCCCGGGGTGTCGGGGTAACCCACGCCCAGCGGCGTTACCGAGGTGGCTTCGCTGAGGATCAGCCCGGCAGAGGCGCGCTGCACGTAGTATTCGGCCATCAGCGCGTTGGGTACGCGGCCTGCATCAGCGCGGCAGCGGGTCAGCGGCGCCATGATGATGCGGTTCGACAGTTCCAGGTCGCCCAGTTTGATCGGATCGAAAATAGTCGTCATGGGAAAACACCTTCTCTTTGAAGTTGATCAGTTGGTCGCAGGGGCCAGGTCGGCATCGCCGCCCTGACGGAAAGTAATCAGGGTCACCAGCAGTGCCAGGATCGCCAGGGCCGCTGCCGCCAGCGGCACGCTGGTCAGGCCGAAGCCGTGGGCAATCACCGTGCCGCCGACCCAGGCACCCAGGGCGTTGCCGATGTTGAAGGCGCCGATATTCAGGGTGGACACCAGGTTCGGTGCCGCCTTGCCGAAGGTCACCACGTTGATCTGCAACGCCGGCACGGCGGCAAACGAAGCGGTGGCCCAGAGGAACAGGGTGATTTCGGTCGGGATCACGGCGATGCTGGTCCAGGTCAGCGCGGTGGAGACCACGGCCATGCTGATAAACACACCGATCAAGGTGGCGGCCAGGCGCTTGTCCGCCAGCTTGCCGCCGATGATGTTGCCCACGGTAAGGCCCAGGCCGATCAGCAACAGGGTCCAGGTCACGCCTTTGGGCGACACGCCGGTGACATCGCCCAGCAGCGGCGCGACGTAGGTGAAGAGGGTGAACATCGACGCGGCGAACAGTGCAGTCATGCTCAGCGACAGCCAGATGCCGGCGCCTTTCAGGGCCGCCAGTTCGGCGCGCATGTCGAGTTTTTCTTCATCGCGCTTGGCCGGCAGGAAGCGGATCAGGCCGATCAACGCCACCACACCAATCACCGTCACCGCCCAGAACGTCGAGCGCCAGCCGGCTTCCTGGCCCAGCGCCGTACCCAACGGCACGCCGAGCACGTTGGCCAGGGTCAGGCCGGTGAACATCAAGGCCACGGCCGACGCACGTTTGTTGGCCGGCACCAGGTTGGCCGCCACCACCGAACCAATCCCGAAGAACGCACCGTGGCACAGCGCAGTGACCACACGGGCAAACATCAGCACGTTGTAGTCGCTCGCCAGGGCGCAGAGCAGGTTGCCGATAATGAAGATGCCCATCAACGCGACCAGCGCAGCCTTGCGCGGCAGCTTGGCGGTGGCCAGTGCCATGAACGGTGCGCCGATGGCCACGCCCAGGGCGTAGCCGGTCACCAGCCAGCCGGCGCCGGGGATCGACACGCCGAGGTCCGCCGCTACATCGGGCAACAAGCCCATGATGACGAACTCGGTGGTGCCGATGGCGAAGGCGCTCAGGGCCAGGATGAGTAGCGAGAGGGGCATTAGGGTTTCCTTGTTACAGCGGTTCGCTGATGTCAGAGCTGAGCTCGGTCGTGAGCGCATCGAGGAACGCCTGGATGGTGTCCTCGTTGCGTTTGAAAAAATGCCACTGCCCGGCCTTCTGGCTGCTGATCAAGCCCGCCCGTTGCAGGGTCGCCAGGTGGGCCGACACGGTGGACTGGGACAAGCCGCAGCGCTGGTCGATCTGCCCGGCGCAGATGCCGTATTCGTGGTTGTGCACTTGCTCGGGGAATTGCACTTTCGGGTCTTTGAGCCAGTTGAGGATGTCTCGCCGTACTGGGTGCGCCAGGGCTTTTATTATTTCGTCGAGGTCGATGGACATGGCAGGTGCTCGGTGTAGTGACGCGTTATATCGCGATGAGGCGAACCTTAAATCGTTATATCTCGATATACCAATATGAATTCGGTCTTAGCTCAGGCTAAATCGGTATATCGGGTTATAACGATACGTTGATCGCAGTGCTAGACTGCGCGGCATGAATTATCTCGCACATCTGCACCTGGGCGGCCAACTTCCTGCGCAACTGCTGGGCAGCCTCTATGGCGATTTTGTCAAAGGCCGCCTACAGGGCCAGTTCAACCCGCAAATCGAAGCGGCGATTGCGCTGCACCGCTCCATTGACCGTTTCACCGACACCCATCCGTTGGTGGGGGAGGCGTTGTCGCGTTTCAGCCTGACCCGCAGGCGTTATGCGGGGATCGTCCTGGATGTGTTTTTCGACCACTGTCTGGCGCGGGACTGGACGCTATATGCCGACCAGCCGCTGGAACGCTTCACCTCGCAGGTGTACCGCGTATTGGCCGCCGAGCCGCAGCTGCCAGGGCGCTTGGCGCAGATTGCCCCGTGGATGGCGGCGGATGATTGGCTGGGTTCTTATCGCGAGTTTGCGGTGATGGAGCAGGTGCTGCGGGGGATTTCGCGGCGGCTGACGCAGCCGCAGGAGTTGGGGTTTGCGATGCAGGAGTTGCGGGAGCTGTATGAGCCTCTAAGTGAAGATTTCCGAATCTTCTACCCCGAATTGCAAGCCTTCGCACAAACCCACCTGACAACTCAAAATTAAAAATGTGGGAGGGGGCTTGCCCCCGATTGCGGTGGGTCAGCTATAGATAAGCTGACTGATCTACCGCTATCGGGGGCAAGCCCCCTCCCACATTTGAAGAGTGTTCATCTGAGGTCAGGCGGCGAAAGCTGGCCGAGCATCCACTTGCTCCACCTCCGGCACCGGCCCAAACAACGCCTTCTGCACCGCCTGCTGCGCCTGATACGCCAGCGCCGCGCGTTCCTGCCCGGCACAGGCAATCGGCTTGAGCACATGAATTTCCACATCGCCCTGGTCGTTGGCAAACAGGCGCATCAGGTGCGAGAGCAAATCATCATCGCCAATAAACGGTGCCAGCGAATCCACTTGCCCATCGCGCAGGTAACGGATCGCCACCGGCTGCAAGGCCACATCCGCGTCAATCGCACTGGCCAGCAAGCGTCCGTGGAAGGTGCGCAGGCTGCGGCCATCGGTGGTGGTGCCCTCGGGGAACATCAGCAGGGGATGCTGTTGCTCCAGGTGGCGGGTCATTTGCTTGCGGATCAACTGGCTGTCGCCCGAGCCACGGCGGATAAACAGGCTGCCTGCCTTGGCCGCCAGCCAACCCGCCACCGGCCAGGTGCGCACCTCGGCCTTGGACAAAAACGACATCGGCGCCACCGCGCCCAGCAGCGGAATGTCGGTCCACGACACGTGGTTGCTCACCCACAGCATCGGCTGCGTCGGCAACTCACCGTGCACCGTCACGCGAAAGGGCAGGGCATTGGTCAACCGCGCCATAAAGAACCGCGACCAACGCTGACGTCGCACCATCGAGTTGGCTATCCCTAAGCGCTCGAACAGCCCAAACACGCTGGCCATGCTCAAGCCCAGCGCCACCACCACCAGCACGCGGGCAATGCGCCCGTACACCCGCAGGCGGCTCATCACATTGCAGCCTTGAAGTGGCGCGCATACCGCGGGCACAGGTTGTCGCGCTTGAGCAGGATGAACACGTCGGCGACTTGGAAGTCCTCATCCCAGCACGGCTCGCCGCAGATCTTCGCCCCCAGGCGCATATAGGCCTTGAGCAGGGGGGGCATTTCCGCGATCACGTTGGACGGCAGGTCCAGCGCCGGCAGTGGTTTTTTCGGTTCGGCCCGCAGGTGTTCGTTGCACAGGTAGCGTTCGCGCAGGCGCTGCATGATCGCGTGGGCCTGGATGCCGCCGTCGTGCATCGGAATGCTCGCGCAGCCCATCAGGTAGCTGTAGCCACCCTGGTTGAGCACTTCGGCCAACTCACCCCACAACACGGCGATGGTGCCGCCGTTGCGGTAGGCCGGGTCGACGCAGGTGCGGCCGATTTCCAGGATCGGGCCTTGCAGGTGCAGCAAGCCATGCAGGCTGAATTCTTCTTCGCTATAGAACCGGCCCAAAGTGCTGGCGGCCTGGTGATCGAGCAAACGGGTGGTGGCCACCAGGCGACCGCTGTTCAAGTCACGCACGCCGATATGGCTGCAGTGAACATCATAGTCATCCATGTCCAGACCCAGCTCCGCGCCTTTCAGCTTGGCGTTGAACTCGCCGCTGAACACGTTGAACCGCAGGGCCTGGGCTTCTTGCAACGCGTCGGCGCCAACCAGGCGTTCGGCTTGCAGACGGCGTTCATTGCCGGTGTCGCTGATGCGGGCGATCTGAGTCATGGCGAGTCTCCGAGTGCCGGCCACGATTTCGGCCGGTCGACTTTGTTGTCCAAACTCAGGCTAGGCAGGCCCGGTGTCATCTCCATGAAGTTATGGTGACGCTTGGATGACAGCCCCTCATGTCGCCAATCTGTCATCACCCTCGGCTAGGCTCGCGGGCTTGAATGCCCCCCTTGAGTTTGCGTCCATGGTCCGAGGCTTGTTGTGTGTTGCGCTGCTGTTTGTCACCGTTACCGCCCACGCCGAAACCTGGCCAGACAAAGACTGGGCCATGGGCACCGCACTCTCGGGTCCTGCTGTGGAGGCGCTGAATGCCTACGCTTTTCCACCGCGTGATGACGCCACGCGCACCGGCATTCGCACCGATGCGCTGCTGGTGATCCGCGACGGCGAGATCATTTACGAACGCTACGCCGCACCCACCACCGCCAGTACGCCGCACTTGACCTGGTCCGTCAGCAAAAGCCTGATGGCCACCGTGCTGGGCGTGGCCTACGCTGAAAACCGCTTCAAACTGAGCGACCCCGCCGCACGTTTTTACCCGCCGATGAAGCAACACCCGAAGGTCACCCTGGGTGACCTGCTGCACTGGGCCTCGGGCCTCGACTGGCAGGAAGACTACGAATTCGCCCCGCTGAAATCCTCGGTAGTGGCGATGCTCTACACCCGTGGCCACAGCGATATGGCCGAGTTCGCGGCAAACACCGAAGCCGCCAGCGCGCCGGCTCAGGCCTTCCGTTATTCCAGTGGCGACACCAACATCCTCTCCGCCGCCCTTAAAGGCATGCTCGGCCACAAGGCGTATATGAGTTACCCGTGGGATGCGCTGTTCAAGCCGTTGGGGATTCGCAGCGCGACGTGGGAAACCGATGCTGATGAGACGTTTGTTGCCTCGTCCTACGCCTACCTCACCGCTCGCGATTTGGCCCGCGTGGGACTATTGATGGCACGTGACGGCCGCTGGGGTGAGCAGCAGTTGCTGCCTAAAGAGTGGGTCGCCTTCAATCGCCAACCGTTCACGAACTACCAAGCCGGCCAGGATGAAGCCGTACCGGGCGGCCATTGGTGGCTCAACAAAGGCGCGCCGAGACCCTGGCCCGACGCCCCTGGCGACACCTTCGCCGCCCTCGGCCACTGGGGGCAAGCGCTCTACGTCATGCCTGCCGAACACTTGGTGATCGTGCGCTACGGCGATGATCGCGACGGCAGCTACCGCCACAACGAACTGCTCAAGCGCGTGCTCGCGGCGGTGCAACCATGATCCGTCGTCGGCCGGTGATCAGTGTGTTGCTGGTACTGTTGTTGGCGTTGCTGGGATGGGTGTGGCACGAGCGCGTCAACCTGCAAGCCTTCCCCGACATCATCGCGGCGTACACGGCCAAGGAGTATTGCTCGTGCCGGTATGTGGCGAACAATCCGGCGGAGTATTGCCGGGGCTATGTGAAGCAGTACGTGCCGACCAGCGCGTTCAGCGATAACCCGGAGCGCAGCGAAGTCACCGCCAGTGGGTTGGGCCGTACCCACACCGCCCGCTGGCTCGGCGACCGCCATGGCTGCCGCCTGACCCCCTGACACCCCTCACATCCCTTGTGGGAGGGGGCTTGCCCCCGATGACTGAGTGTCAGCCGACACACATGCCAGCTGACCCACCGCTATCGGGAGCAAGCTCCCTCCCACAGGGTCCAGTAAACGACAAATACACCTTGGTTCCACCCAGTGGAACCACCTTTGATTGTCCTCTCGCCCACATCGCGGTTAGCTGGCGCTGTGCAGCAAACAAGAACGGGAACACCCGCCTGTGAGGAGAATCACCTATGCGCCCACACCAGCACATCCTGGATTGGCTCAGCGACGTGGCCGGCGATTTGCACGCCGTGCGTCATGATATTCACGCTCACCCTGAACTCGGCTTCGAAGAAAACCGCACTTCGGCACTGGTCGCCCAATCGCTGAAAGACTGGGGCTACGAGGTTCACACCGGCATCGGCAAGACCGGCGTCGTCGGTGCGCTGCGCAACGGCAGCAGCCCGCGTACCCTGGGCATTCGTGCCGATATGGATGCCTTGCCCATCATCGAAAACACCGGCGCGGCCTACACCAGCCAGCACGCCGGTTGCATGCATGCCTGTGGGCATGACGGCCACACCACCATGTTGCTCGGGGCTGCGCGTTACCTGGCGGCAACGCGGCAATTCGACGGCACCTTGAACCTGATCTTCCAACCCGCCGAAGAAGGCCAGGGCGGCGCCGAGGCGATGCTCGCCGATGGCTTGCTGGAGCGCTTTCCCTGTGACGGCCTGTTCGGCATGCACAATATGCCGGGCCTGCCGGCGGGGCATCTGGGCTTGCGTGTCGGGCCGATGATGGCGTCCCAGGATTTGCTTACGGTGACCCTCGAAGGTGTTGGCGGTCATGGCTCCATGCCGCATCTGACGGTGGACCCCTTGGTGGCGGCGGCGAGCATGGTCATGGCATTGCAGACCGTGGTGGCGCGCAATATCGACACCCAGGAAGCGGCCGTGGTGACGGTCGGCGCGCTGCAAGCGGGGCAGGCGGCGAATGTGATTCCTCAAGAGGCGCTACTGCGTTTGAGCCTGCGCGCACTCAATCCCAAGGTACGTGAGCAGATGCTGGAGCGGGTATTCGCCATCATCCACACCCAGGCCGCCAGTTTCGGCTGCACCGTGCAGATCGATCATCGCCCGGCCTATCCGGTGCTGGTCAACCACCCCGAAGAAACCGAGTTCGCCCGCCAGGTCGGTATCGCCTTGCTTGGCGCCGACGCCGTGGACGGCAACACCCGCACCCTGATGGGCAGCGAAGACTTCGCCTGGATGCTGCAACGCTGCCCCGGCAGTTACCTGTTTATCGGCAACGGCGTATCGCGGCCGATGGTGCACAACCCCGCCTATGACTTCAACGACGACATCCTGCTGACCGGCGCCGCCTATTGGGGCGCGCTGGCCGAGAGCTGGCTCAAGCCTGCCTGACGACCTGCTTTTTTCTGCCGCTGGACCCTTTCCCTTATCGGTTGAACGGAGTGTTCCTCATGCAGACTTCAAGACCAGGCGTATCCCGCACCCGCCAAGTGGTGGCGGCCGTGATCGGCAATGCGCTCGAGTGGTACGACTTCATCGTTTACGGCTTTCTGGCCAGCATCATCGCCCGGCAGTTTTTCCCCTCGGACGATGAATACGCCTCGCTTTTGATGGCCCTGGCCACCTTTGGCGTGGGCTTTTTCATGCGCCCGGTGGGCGGGATCCTGCTGGGCATCTATTCGGACCGCAAAGGCCGCAAGGCCGCGATGCAGTTGATTATCCGGCTGATGACCGTGTCCATTGCGCTGATCGCCTTCGCACCGAACTACGCCGCCATCGGCATGGGCGCGCCGATGCTGATCGTGGTGGCGCGTATGCTCCAGGGCTTTGCCACCGGCGGTGAGTACGCGAGCGCCACGGCGTTCCTGGTGGAAAGCGCACCGGCCCATCGCAAAGGGTTGTACGGTTCATGGCAACTGGTCGGGCAGTGCCTGGCGGTGTTTGGCGGGGCGGCGATGGTGGCGATGGTGACGCACTTCTTTTCGCCACAAACCCTCGACCTGTGGGGCTGGCGCCTGCCGTTCGTATTTGGCTTGCTGATCGGTCCGGTGGGGTTGTGGATTCGTCGGCACATGGAAGACCCGGAAGAATTCATCGAAGCCCGCAAGCAAGTCACCGGCCCCGAGCCCAGCCTGATGCAGGTGGTGCGCGAGCATCGGCGCAGCATCCTGGTATCCATGGGCCTGGCCTGTGGCGCCACGGTGTCGTTCTACGTGGTGCTGGTGAATATGCCGACCTTCGCCCACAAGAACCTTGGCCTGCCGCTGGACCAGGTGTTGATGGTGCAGATGTTCGCGGTGGCGTTGATGACCGTGGTGATTCCGCTGTCTGGCCTGCTCTCGGATCGCCTCGGTCGACGGCCGGTGTTGATGGCGTTCACCCTGGCGTTTTTCGTGATGGTCTACCCGCTGTATGTGTGGGTCGCCGCTGCGCCGTCCATCGAGCGTTTGTTGGTGATGCAGGTGATGCTCTGCACCGCCATTGGCGGTTTCTTCGGCCCGGCGCCGACCGCGTTGGCCGAGCAATTTCCCATCGAAGTGCGCTCGACCGGCGTGTCGGTGGCCTATAACGTGGCGGTCATGGTGTTCGGTGGTTTTGCACCGTTGATCGTGACCTGGCTGAGCAAAGTGCTGGGCACACCGGTGGCGCCATCGTTCTATGTGTTGTTCGCGTGCGTGCTGACGCTGCTGGGCACTTATTGCATGCAGGAAGCTCCGCGGGCGAAGAAGCCGCTGCCGTTTTCGAATGAGGTGAAGCCTTGAGTATTGTTGATTGGGATGCCACGCAGTTGTCGCGGGCGATTCATGCGCGGCAGGTGTCGTGTGAAGAGGTGATGCAGGCGTATCTGGCGCAGATCCAGCGCTTCAACCCGAGCGTGAATGCACTGGTGTCGTTGCGCGATGCCGAGGCGGTGCTGGCCGAAGCGCGGCAATGTGATCGCGAGTTGGATCACGGCCAGTCCCGTGGCTGGATGCACGGCATGCCCCAGGCGATCAAGGACCTGGCGGCGACCAAGGGGTTGCGCACCACGCTTGGATCTCCGTTGTTCGCTGAACATGTACCCAGCGAAGATGCCATCAGCGTGGCGCGGGTGCGGGCCAGCGGCGCGATCATCATCGGCAAGACCAACGTGCCGGAATTCGGCCTGGGTTCGCAAACCTACAACACGCTGTTTGGCATCACCGGCAATGCCTATGACCCCCGCCTCGTCGCCGGCGGCAGCAGTGGCGGGGCGGCGGTGGCACTGGCGTTGCGCATGCTGCCGGTGGCCGATGGCAGCGACATGATGGGCTCGCTGCGCAACCCGGCGGCGTTCAACAATGTGTTCGGCCTGCGCCCGTCCCAAGGCCGCGTGCCGTACGGGCCGACTCCGGAACTGTTCGTGCAGCAACTGGGCACCGAAGGGCCGATGGGCCGTAGCGTGACGGATGTGGCGCGGTTGCTGAGCATCCAGGCCGGTTACGACCCGCGAGTGCCGCTGTCCTCCAAGGAGGATCCGGCGGTGCTGGGCGAACCTTTACAACGCGACTTCAAGGGCGCTCGCCTGGGCTGGCTGGGGGACTACAACGGCTATTTGCCGATGGACGATGGCGTGCTGGCTTTGTGCGAAGCGTCCCTCGGCGATTTCGCCGCGTTGGGCTGCGAGGTGGAAAGCTGCCAACCGGACTTTTCCATGGCGCGCCTGTGGCGCAGTTGGTTGGTGCATCGCCACTGGCTGGTGCACGGCAACCTCGGTGCGGCCTATGCCAACCCGCAGAAACGTGCGCTGCTCAAGCCCGAAGCACAGTGGGAAGTGGAGGGCGGCCTGGGCTTGAGTGCGCAGCAGGTGTACCAGGCCTCGGTGGACCGCAGCGAGTGGTATCGGGCCCTGGCCAAGTTGTTCGAACGTTACGATTTCCTGCTGCTGCCCACCGCCCAAGTGTTCCCTTTCGATGCACAACAGCCGTGGCCGCGCCTCGTCGGTGGGCGCGAAATGGACACCTATCACCGCTGGATGGAAGTGGTGATCGGCCCGACCCTGGCCGGCCTGCCGAGCATGAGCGTACCGGTGGGCTTCAACGCCCAAGGCCTGCCCATGGGCGTGCAGATCATCGGCCCGGCCCAGGCGGACCGCGCGGTGCTGCAATTGGCCTATGCCCATGAACAACTCACGCAATGGGTACAACGCCGTCCGCCGATGTGCCTTGAATCGACGGGTTGATGCACGACCGGGCCTGTATCTTGCTGTGAAATTCCGATCATCCACCGCAATCAGGGAGATCGAACATGGCCGACACGGGCACCGTACGCTCGGTTGAGCGCGCACTGGCAATTGTCGAGTTGGTGGGCGAACACCAGGCCCTGGGGCTGGAGGAGTTGCATTACCTCACAGGTTTGCCCAAGGCCACCGTGTCGCGCATGTTGCTGACCTTGCAGGATCAAGGCTGGGTCTATCGTGGCCTGAGTGACCGGCGTTATCGGCTGCGCGCCCAACGCCTGTTCGGCGACACCCAGCAACGCTTCAAACGCCAGCTGGTAGAAAGCGCCGCGCCCTGGCTGCTGGAACTCAGCGAACGCACGGGGCTGGTGGTGGATTTGTCCTGCTTTGATGGCGAGCGCCTGGAAGTCATGGAAAGCGCGATCCCCGGCGTGTTGCGCAAGCTCTATCCCAATAACTGCCAGATCGTCGGCCAGCACGCCAGCCTGTTTCATTCGGCGATGGGCAAGGCCTGCCTGACCCAATTGCCGGCTGAAGAAGTGCAGCGTTTGGCCGGTTGCAACCAGGTCGCAGCGGATGAGCAATACCGTGCCTGCGAACAATCCCTGCACCAGGGGTTTGGCCAGCGTACCGAGGGGTATTGGGAGTATCCGGTGCGGTTACCGTTTTTGATTCGCGCGGTGGCACTGCCGGTGCAGGCCAATGGGCGATTGGTGGGGAGTATGGCGCTGCATTGGCCGATGCATCAGGCGCCGGTGGAGCGGGTGTTGAATTTGCACATGGCCAGCCTGGAGCAGACCGTGCGCGAAGTGCAGCGCACACTGATCTGACAGCCACCACAGATCCAATGTGGGAGGGGGCTTGCCCCCGATGGCGGTGTATCAGCCAACTCATTTATGACTGAACCACCGCTATCGGGAGCAAGCCCCCTCCCACAAAAAGAACCATTCCACATTGGATTTGCGTCGCTTGTGACAATGCGCTTAAGGTTCGTGCAGGTTTTCGCCCCACGAGTCTTCAATGTCAATCAAACCCCTGGCCTTCGCCCTGTTGGCCGCCACAGCCGTGCCTGCCCATGCCGACTGGTACCTGGATAACGAATCCTCGCGCCTGTCGTTCGTCACCACCAAGAACACCGAAATCGCCGAAGTACAGCGCTTCCTGGTGCTGCACGGCAAGGTCGACAGCAAAGGCGCAGCGCAGGTGGAAGTGGAGATGGACTCGGTCAACAGCGGCGTGCCGCTGCGCGATGAGCGCATGCGCAACCTGCTGTTCGATATCAAGACGTTCCCCAATGCGCTGATCAATGCGCAAATCAATCTGCAACCGATCAACGACCTGGCCCCCGGTGCGCAATTGGAATTGCGTTTGCCGATGTCGGTGACCCTGCACGGCAAGACCCAGACCTACAGCGCCGAACTGCTCGCCACGCGCCTGGACGACCGCCGCTTCCAGGTGGTGACCCTGGAACCGCTGGTGCTGCATGCCGAGGACTTCGATCTGGCGCCGGGTGTGGCCGCGTTACGCAAGGCCGCTGGTGTGGCGTCCATCAGTTTGTCGGTGCCGGTGGGTGCGGTGCTGATCTTCACGGCGCGCTGACCATGGCCGGCGCGGTGTTCCCCTGGCGCAGCGCCAACCGTTTCGAGTTGTTGATCGACGGGCCGAGTTTCTTCCCGCAAATGCTGGTGGACATTGCCCGCGCCGAGCGGCAAGTCGAGTTGGAGTTGTACCTGGTGGAAGCCGGCGCCTGTGCCGAAGCCATGGTGCAGGCCCTGGTCCTCGCCGCCGAACGCGGTGTGCAGGTGCGCTGCCTGTTCGATGACTACGGCAGCCTGGCGTTTACCCTCGGGCTGCGCAAACGCTTGACCGATGCGGGGGTGGAACTGCGTTTCTACAATCGCCTGAACTGGCGCCGCTGGATGCGCAACCTGTACCGCGACCACCGCAAGCTGTTGTTGATTGACCAAGGCATCGCCTTTGTCGGCGGCACCGGCGTCACCGATGAGTTCTGGACGCCCGGTCAAGACAGCGCCGACTGGCATGAAGTGATGGTGCAGATCAGCGGCCCGCTGGTGCTGGACTGGCAAGCGCTGTTCGACCGCCAATGGCAAGCCAACAACGCCCGGCGTGCCTGGAAACCTGGGTTTGGCCTTCCGCGCTTGCCCCGAATGCCCGCCACCGGACCCGGCCTGGGACGGGTCGCCTATGCCGACGCACGCCAGCACCGCGACATTCTGCAATCGCTGATCCGCGCCTTGAACAGTGGCCAGCAACGTATCTGGCTGGCGACGCCGTACTTCTTGCCGACCTGGGGCGTGCGACGCGCATTGCGCCGGGCGGCGGGGCGCGGCGTGGACGTGCGATTGCTGCTCACCGGGCCGCGCACCGATCACCCGTCGGTGCGTTACGCCGGGCACCGTTACTACCCACGGCTGCTGCGTTCAGGCGTGCAGATTTTCGAATACCAGCCGTGCTTCCTGCACCTGAAAATGGTGCTGGTGGATGATTGGGTCAGCGTGGGCTCGTGCAATTTCGATCATTGGAATCTGCGCTTCAACCTGGACGCCAACCTGGAGGCGCTGGACCCGGATCTGACGCGTGCAGTGGCGGGCAGTTTCGAGCGGGATTTTGCGCAAAGCCAGGCGGTGAGCCTGGAGGCATGGCAGTCGCGGCCATTGTGGCGACGGGTGAAGCAGCGGGTGTGGGGGTGGATTGATCGGTTGGTGGTCAATTTGCTCGACCGACGCGGCTAGCCAGAACGAAGGAGATCAAATGTGGGAGGGGGCTTGCCCCCGATAGCGGCGCATCAGTCAGCTTATCTGTAGCTGACACACCGCAATCGGGGGCAAGCCCCCTCCCACATTTTGACCCCATTAGGGCTTTAGAGCAGTTCGAACGTCTGCTGCTGCACATCCTGGGAATCCAACCCAATCTGCACATTGAACTCACCCGGCTCCGCCGCGAACTTGAGCTGGGTGTTGTAGAACTTCAAGTCTTCCTCGGTGATGGTGAAGTGCAAGGTGCGCTGTTCACCCGCCTTGAGCAGGACTTTCTGGAAGTTCTTCAACTCCTTGATCGGGCGGATCATCGAGCCGGCCACGTCCTGGATATACAGCTGCACCACGGTTTCGCCATCGACCTTGCCGGTGTTGGCCACGGTCACGCTGGCGTCGAGCTTGCCGGTCTTGTTCAGGGTGGTGGACGACAGCGCCAGGTCCGACAGGGTGAACGTGGTGTAGCTCAGGCCATAGCCAAACGGGAACAGCGGCCCGGTGGTGTCATCGAAGTACTGCGAGGTGTAGTTGCCCGGCTTGCCGGGGGTGAACGGCCGGCCGATGGTCAGGTGGTTGTAGTAGGTCGGAATCTGCCCCACCGAACGCGGGAAGGTGATTGGCAGCTTGCCCGACGGGTTGTAGTCACCGAACAGCACGTCGGCAATCGCATTGCCGCCTTCGGTGCCGGCGAACCAGGTTTCCAGGATGGCGTCGGCTTGTTGGTTCTCTTCGAGGATCGACAGCGGACGGCCGTTCATCAGCACCAGCACCAGCGGTTTGCCGGTGGCTTTGAGGGCCTTGATCAGGTCGCGCTGGCTTTGCGGGATGTTCAGGTCGGTGCGGCTGGAAGATTCGTGGGACATGCCACGGGACTCGCCCACGGCGGCCACGATCACATCGGCATCCTTGGCGGCTTTCACCGCCTCGTCGATCATCACCTGTGCCGAGCGGGTGTCATCCACCACTTCCGGGGCATCGAAGTTGAGGAAGTTGAGGTAATCCACCACAGCCTTGTCGTTGGTGATGTTGGCGCCACGGGCATAGATGATCTTGCCTTTCTCGCCGATCACCGCATTCAAGCCGTCCAGCAGGGTTACCGATTGCTCAGGCTTACCGGCAGCGGCCCAGCTGCCCATCATGTCGATGGGCGCCTTGGCCAGTGGGCCGACCAGGGCGATGGTCGCGGACTTTTTCAGCGGCAGGGTGTTGTTCTGGTTTTTCAGCAGCACCAGGCTGCGGCGCGCGACGTCGCGGGCTTCGGCACGGTGCAGGCGGCTCTCGGCGTAGGTATCGGCCGGGTCATCCTCGGCCTTGCCAATACGCAGGTACGGGTCCTTGAACAGGCCCATGTCGTACTTGGCGCCGAGCACCTCGCGCACGGCGTTGTCGATGTCGCTTTGTTCGATCTCGCCGGACTTGAGCAGCCCCGGCAATTCCTTGCCATACAGCGAGTCGTTCATGCTCATGTCGATGCCGGCCTTGATCGCCAGCTTGGCGGCTTCACGCCCGTCCTTGGCCACACCGTGTTTGATCAGCTCGAAGATCGCGCCATGGTCGCTCACGGCCAGGCCCTTGAAGCCCCAGTCCTTGCGCAGCAGGTCGTTCATCAGCCAGGTGTTGGCGGTGGCGGGCACGCCGTTGATCGAGTTCAACGCCACCATCACGCCGCCCGAGCCGGCCTTGATCGCCGCGTGGTACGGCGGCAGGTAGTCCTGGTACATCTTGACCGGGCTCATGTCGACCACGTTGTAGTCGCGACCGCCTTCCACCGCGCCGTAGAGGGCGAAGTGCTTGACGCTGGCCATGATGCTGTCTGCATTGGCCGGGCTCACGCCCTGGAACGCCTTGACCATGACTTCGGCGATGCGCGAGACGAGGTAGGTGTCTTCACCGAAGCCTTCGGAGGTGCGGCCCCAGCGTGGGTCGCGGGAGATGTCGACCATCGGTGCGAAGGTGATGTCGAGGCTGTCGGCGGCGGCTTCCTGGGCGGCGATGCGCCCGGAGCGGCCGATGGCGTCCATGTCCCAGCTGGAGGCCAGCGCCAGGCTGATCGGGAAAATCGTGCGGTGACCGTGGATCACGTCGTAGGCGAAGAACATCGGGATCTTCAAGCGGCTGCGCATGGCCGCGTCCTGCATCGGACGGTTTTCCGGGCGGGTGATGGAGTTGAACGTGCCGCCGATACGGCCGGCGGCGATTTCCTTGCGGATCAGCTCGCGGGGCATTTCCGGGCCGATGCTGATCAGGCGCAATTGGCCGATCTTTTCATCGAGGGTCATCTGCTTGAGCAGGTCGCTGACAAACGCGTCCTTGTCTTTAAGCGCAGCAGGCTTTGTTTCGGCCCAGACGGGGTGACTGGCCAGAGTGGCAACAAGGCCGAGCAAACACAGCTTCTTCATGAATATCCTTTTTCGGCTCACTGCACAGCGAATAGGCGCTGTTCTGCCAAAATGGTGGGGAACATATGTTGTTGTTCGAGTGTTATTGCAGAAAATGCACCACACTTCTGAACTCTTATTTGTGCTGGGCATCTTTTTAGCTGATTGAACGGATGCATTCCAGTCGAGGCGGGGATTATGCCTTACCGCCGTCCAATTCCATCAAGGTTCGCCAGGAGAAACACCATGCAAGCAGCACAAGGTTACCGCTGGGGCTTCAAAGCCGCGGTTTTGCTCATGATCAGTACGGTGCTCAGCGGTTGCGGCATCAACAACATTCCCACCCTGGATGAACAGGCCAAGGCCGCCTGGGGCCAGGTGCAGAACCAATACCAGCGCCGCGCCGACCTGATCCCCAACCTGGTGGAAACCGTGAAGGCCTACGCCGCCCATGAGCAGGAGACGTTGACCGCCGTGATTGAAGCGCGGGCCAAGGCCACCTCAATCCAGGTGGATGCCAGCACCCTCGACAACCCGGAAAAACTCAAGCAGTTCCAGCAAGCCCAGGACGGCCTGAGTGGCGCACTCAACCGCTTGATGGTGGTGTCCGAGCGTTACCCGGACCTCAAGGCCAACCAGAACTTCCTGGCCTTGCAGTCCCAGCTTGAAGGCACCGAAAACCGTATCACCGTGGCGCGCCGCGACTTTATCCAGGCGGTGCAGGCCTACAACACCGAGATCCGTACCTTCCCGGGCCGCCTGTGGCACAGCGTGATGTACAGCGACCTGCCGATTCGCGCCACGTTTGAAGCCACCAGTGAAGGTGCGGATAAAGCACCGCAAGTGAAGTTCAAATAACGCTGCATTGAGGTGTCGATGCGTTTATTAAGGATAGGCCTGGCGCTGTGGCTGTTGGCCTGCGTGGGCGCGGCCCAGGCGGCGCTGAGCTTCCCGGCGCTGACCGGGCGGGTGGTGGACAACGCCCAGATGATCGACCCGGCCACGCGGGCGCAATTGACCCAGCAATTGCAGGCGCTGGAGCAGACCACGGGCGATCAGATCGTGGTGGTCACCGTGCCCGATTTGCAGGGCGTGCCGATTGAAGACTTCGGTTATCAATTGGGCCGCCACTGGGGCATCGGCCAGAAGGGCAAGGACAACGGCGCGTTGTTGATCGTCGCCCGCGATGAGCGCAAATTGCGCATCGAAGTCGGCTACGGCCTGGAAGGCGTACTGACCGATGCGCAGTCGTGGGTGATCATCAACCAGGTGATCGCGCCCAAGTTCAAGGCCGGCAACTACAGCCAGGGCATCAGCGACGGCGTGGCAGCGATGCTGCAAGTGGTGGGCGGCGAACCGCTGGCGGTGCCGGCCCATGTGGCGGACGCGAACTTTGCCAAGGATAATCCCGGGTTTTCCATCGGCCTGTTTATCCTGCTGATCGGCGTGTTGTGGCTGTGCAATCGCCTGGGCCTGCCGGTGGGCGCGATCTTGCTGGCGATCCTCAGCAGCAGCGGACGCGGCGGTGGCGGTGGCGGGGGCGGTGGTTTCCGCGGCGGCGGTGGCGGCTTCGGCGGCGGCGGCGCCTCGGGTGGCTGGTGATGATAATAATGAGAGAGCAACGACAACCATGGCATTACTGACAGAACACGAGCAGCGCCAAGTCGCCGAAGCGATTGCCCGCGTCGAGAAAACCACCGATGCGGAACTGGTGACCGTGCTGGCCGCCCGCGCCGACGACTACGCCTATATCCCGCTGTTGTGGGCCAGCTTGATCGCCTTGGTGGTGCCCGGCGTGGTGCATTACCTGTCGGGTTACCTGACCATGTACACCTTGCTGCTGGCGCAATGGGCGACGTTCATCGTGTTGTGCCTGGTGTTTCGTTTGCCCAAGGTCACCACGCGGTTGATCCCCCGTTCGGTACGCCACTGGCGCGCGTCCAACCTGGCACGGCGCCAGTTCCTGGAGCAGAACCTGCATCACACGCTGGGCAGCACCGGCGTGCTGATTTTTGTCAGCGAGGCCGAGCGGTATGTGGAGATCCTGGTGGATGATGGGATTTCCAAGCGTTTGGATGACGGCAGTTGGGATGTGATCGTCAAGGCGTTTACCCAGCAGGTGAAACAGGGGCAGACGTTGGCGGGGTTTATCAGCTGTATCGAGGCGTGTGGTGAATTGCTCAAGGTGCATGTGCCGGTGACGCAAACCCGCAATGAGCTGCCCAATCGCCTGGTTGTGCTCGAATAAACGATCCAAAACAGGGCCAAAAATGTGGGAGGGGCGGTGCGACGATTCGACTTGCCCCCGATGGCGGTGTATCAGCCAGCCTGTTTGTGACTGACACTCCGCTATCGGGGGCAAGCCCCCTCCCACATTGGATTTGTGGTGGTGTTGAGAATCGACCGTTGATCAAATAACCCCGTGCCCTAAACCCCCATCCCCCCTAAAATGCCCGGCATTCTTTGCCCGAGGCGTTTTTGTTCATGTCCGTCACCGCTCAACCTGCCAGCGATCACCACGCCCAGTTCATCCAACTGCTGAGCGACAGCCTCGCGCACAACGCGTTTATCAAGCTGGTGCTGGCCAAATACGTCGGTGAGGAAGCCGAGTTGCAGCGGCTGATCATCAAGCCGGTCACGGTCAAGGACCAGGCGTGCCTGTCCTTCGTCTACCGCTACAAGACCCGCGACATCACCAAGAACTTCCCGTTGGCCGAAGGCGTGGCAGCGATTGCCGCGTTGCTGCCCACTCAGTTCAAGAACGCCCACCTGCTGTCGCTGACCGACGAAGCCCAGCTGGAATACAGCAAGAAGAACAAAAGCTCGCTGTTCAAAAGCAAGCCGCAGCAACTGCGCGAAGCACCTTCAGCCGAGCATAACCGCGAGAAGAATCGCTTCCTCGATCTCAGCCGACCGTTCCTCGCCGACCTGGGCGTGACCGATGCCAAGCAGGCGCTGATCCCGTCGATGTCGCGCAAGTGGAAGCAGATCAACAAGTTCATCGAAGTGTTCAGCCATGCGCTGACCTCATCGCCGTTGAAGCTGGACCAGCCGGTGCGTGTCGCCGACTTTGGCTCAGGCAAGGGCTATCTCACCTTCGCCATCCACGACTACCTGCGCAACACCCTCAAGGCCGAGGGCGAAGTGACCGGCGTCGAGTTGCGCGAAGACATGGTGACTTTGTGCAACACCGCCGCTGCTCGCCTGGAGCATCCGGGGCTGGTGTTCAAGTGCGGCGATGTACGCAGCGTGGCGCCGAGCGAGCTGGACGTGATGATCGCGTTGCATGCCTGCGATATCGCCACCGACTATGCGATCCATACCGGCATCCGCTCCGGCGCGTCGATCATCATGTGCTCGCCGTGCTGCCACAAACAGATTCGTTTGCAGATCCAGAGCCCGGCGTTGTTGAAGCCGATGCTGCAATACGGTTTGCACCTGGGTCAGCAGGCGGAGATGGTGACCGACAGTCTGCGTGCGTTGTTTTTGGAAGCCTGCGGTTATGAGACCAAGGTGTTTGAGTTCATCTCGTTGGAGCACACCAACAAGAACAAGATGATCCTCGCGGTGAAGCGTGCCGAGCCGATGGATAACGCGCAGTTGCTGGACAAGATCCAGGAGTTGAAGGCGTTCTACCACATCACCGAACACTGCCTGGAAACCCTGTTGCGGGCGGATGGGCTTTTGAACTGATCAGAAATCCAATGTGGGAGGGGCGGTGCGACGATTCGACTTGCCCCCGATGAGGGAGTGTCAGTAGATACATCTGTGACTGATACTCCGCCATCGGGAGCAAGCCCCCTCCCACATTAGATTGAGCCAGCCTTGGCTATTGGGGCCGGCTGAACGCTGGTCCTACGCCCCAACACCACCGTCACAATCACCCCACACGCAAACACCCACGTAATCGGCTCGATATGTTCGCCAAAGAACACCGCCGAAAACGCGATGGTGAAGAAAATCTGCAACAGCTGAATCTGGCTGACCCGTGCAATCCCGCCCATGGCCAACCCGGCATACCAGGCAAAGAACCCCAGGAACTGCGAGAACAGCGACACATAGCCAAACGCCCACCACGTGCGCATCGAAATCGCCCCGTGATGCTGCGCCGCCAGGTACCACACCGGGCCGATCAACACCGGCGTCGACAGCACCAGTGCCCAGCAAATCACTTGCCAGCCGCCCATCTCCTTGGCCAATCGGCCGCCTTCGGCATAACCCAGCCCACCCACGGCAATCGCGCCGAGCATCAGCAAATCGCCTGCCTGGATACTGCCGGCACCGGTGATCAATGCGTAACTCAACACCAACCCACTGCCCAACGCCGCGCAGGCCCAGAAGGCTTTTGACGGCCGCTCATGGGACAGCCATGCCGCATACAGCGCCACGCACAGCGGTTGCAGGCCATTGACCAGCGCACCGTGGGAGGCCGGCAAGGTTTGCATGGCCCAGGCCGACAGCACCGGAAAGCCCAGGATCACCCCGGCAATCACCAGGCACAGCCCGCGCACCTGGCGCCAGGTCGGCCATTGTTCACGCCGCCACAGCAACAATGCCGCCGCCGGAACCGCCGCAAACAACGCCCGGCCCAGGCCGTTGAGCAAGGGGTGGATTTCCTGCACCACAATGCGGGTGAAGGGCAGGGTCAGGCTGAAGATGATGACGCCCAGCAGGCCGAGGGCCATGCCGGTGTTTTCGCGCGAACTCATGGAGAAGGACCGAAATCTAGAGGGCTTCAAGGGAAGCCCATCTAGCCACAACCCCCGCCAATCGCGGGCCTACAGCTGGGTGCGGATTTATCCGTACAGTTTTTTAGAAGAAGCGGGTGTTGCTGATCTTGGCATCACGGCCTTTGGTGTAGGCACGGTCGCCGCTCAGGGCCGGCCGGAAGTTTTTGTTGAACAGGTTGTCCACGGTGAAGTTCACCTCGGTGCCTTTCAGGTAGTTTTGTTGTGGTTTCCATTTGGCGAACAGGCCCTGGGTGTTGTAGCGCTTGTTGCCGTACTGGTCGTAGAACAGGTCGCCCACACTGCTGCCCGGGCCACCGGAATACTTGTCGCTGGGCAAGCGGGAGGTCGCGCCGATGAACTGCCCCGTCCAGCCCACCTGGGCATCCCAGGCTGGAATATTGGTGCCGAGCACCAGCACCCATTTGGTCGGTGGGATATCCCGTGCTGCCACGTCCGGGCCCCAGGGGTTGGTGTAGGCGCCTTCATGGTCACCCTTGGCATAGGCGAACGACACCGAGCCGAACAGGTAGGTAGAGTTGTAGAAGGATTCGAGTTCGAAGCCCTTGATAGTCAGGCCACCGATATTGCGATAGTTGGACATCGCGCCGGGCGGGCAGGCCGTGGAGATGGTGCCGCCGTTGATGGCCTGGTTCTGGCAGCCGACACCGGTGGCCTTGAAGATCTCGTCTTCGACTTTGTTGTGGAAGAAGGTGGTGCGCAGTTGCAGATTGTCGTCGTGGGTGATCAGGTTGTCGAAGCTGCTGACGCTGCCCACGCTGATCGAAGTGATGCGTTCCGGGTCGAGGTCGACGCTGGTGGCGGTGCGGCTGCCCAGGCCCTGGACTTCGTACTGTTCATCGATCACTGGCGCGCGCCAGGTCTTGCTCCAGTTGGCGAACAGCCCGAGGTGCGGGTTGACGGTCCAGAACACCGCCAGGCGTGGCGACCAGCCGGTGTAGGTGCGGTCGCTGTAATCGTGGCCGAAGGACGGATCGGGGTTGCTGTAGTACGGCGCATCGTTGGCTTCTCCACGGTTGCGGACGTGGTCGTAACGCATCGATGGCGTGATGGTGACATCGCCCAGAGTCACCGCATCCTGCACGAAGAAACTGTTGGTATCGACCTTGCCGTGAGGCATGAAGCCCGGTTGGAAATGCCCGTAGTTGTAGCGCGGGGTGTTGTAGGTAGAACCCGGCATCCACATCTCGGTCTCGCGGGTGTGCTTGCGGATCTGCCCACCCACGGTGACGGCATGTTGCAACGGGCCCGTGTCAAACAGGCTGACGTTACGTATGTCGAGGTTCTTGTCGGTGTAGGCGGTGTCCATTTTGCGCCCACCGGTGGCCAACTGGAAAAACGCGGTGGCGTCGCGCTCGTCGGTCTGGTCGGTGTTGGACTGGGAGTATTTGACGGTCAGGTCCACCAGCGGGTTGTCCACGGGTGTGTATTCGTATTTGCCCGACCAGGTGGTGTCGACGGTGTCGCGATGGGCCAGGAAGCGCTTCAACGCCGCATCGTAGCCATAGCGGTCGATGTTGGCCTGGGTAGGCGGTGTCGGGTAGCTGGCAGCGGAGAACGGTGTCCAGCGATTGCTATGTGAGCGCGAGTAAGACAAGCCAACGGCGTGCTCTTCGGTGAAGTGGGCATTGACCTTGAACAGCTTGCCGTCGACATTCTGCGCGGAGTTCGGCAGGCGCTGAGGGTTCACCGGGTATTGATTGTTTTCGTTGGGCAGTTTGGCGGCGACCTTCATGTCGTCGCCGTCGCGTTGGGTCAGGTAGGCCAGGGCGTCGAAACGGCCATCATCGGTACGCCCGTACACGGCACTGCTATAGACCTGCTCATGGTCATTGCTGGAGTAACCGTATTTGAGCATCGCGCCACTGTTGCGGCCGTCCTTGAGCAGGTCGGGGGCATCTTTGGTGGTCATGTTGACCGTACCGCCAAACCCGCCGTTGCCGGTGAAAGGGGAGTTGGGGCCTTTCTCCACCTCGATGCTTTTGATCAGCTCGGGTTCGATGAACACCGTGCCTTGCTGATAGCGCTCAAAGCCGCTCTTGGTAGCGCCATCGACGGTCAACGGTACGTCTTCGGCATCGCCAAAACCGCGGATATTGATGGTCTGGCCGCCAGGCTTGAGCGAGCCGCCCTGGCTGACGCCGGGCAGGGTCTGCAACAGGCTGGGGATGTTATTGGATTGGTATCGGTCAATGTCTTCCTGGCTCAGGGTGGAGCGGCCGACGGTGCTGGAGTCGACCTCGGTGCCGGTGCCGATCACGCTCAGGGCGTCCAATTGGATCGCACCGCTGTTGGTGGTCTTGGCCTCTTCGGGCTTGACCACGTAGGTGTTGCCCACTTTGATCAGCGTAAACTCGCCATTTTTCAACAGTGTACGAATCGCCACTTCCGGGGTGAAATCACCGTTGAGCGCCGGCGCCTGCACGTTCTTGAACAGTTCCTCATCGAACAGCAGCTGGATCTTCGCCTGTTGTGCCACCTGGCTCAGGGATGTCGCGAGCGACTGAGCCGGTAGCGTGAATGACTCAGCCTGGGCACTGATGCTGAACGCCAGGCAGGTGGCGATAAGTGTCGGTCGAAGAAACAAGTGCGAAGCGTGGCAAGGCGCGCGAAACATGAAATCCCCCGGTGTGGCCAAATGGCCGAAAAGGTGTACGTAACAAACACAGACCGGGGGAAGACGGGGCAGGCGAGAAAATCCACACCTGCAAATGCAAAATATTCTCAAACGAGAGTCATTTGCTCGGTTCGATCCTCACGATGCCGTCGGCCGAGGCCACGGTTTTCACCGGCAGCAGGGCGGGCAGGGCGTTGAGCAAGGCGTCTGGGTCATTCACATCCAGGCTGCCCGAGACCTTCAATTGCGCCACCGCGTGATTCACCTGCAACGGCGCTTGAGGGCGGTACAGGCTTAACTCATCAATCAGGCTGGCCAGTTCGCGGTTGCGAAATGACAAGTGCCCGTTGCGCCAGTCGGCGACTTCTTCAGCGGTGAGGGTTTGCTGCTGCAACGTGCCCTTGGCGTAGCTGTAGGTGGCGCGTTGCTGTGCGCCCAGCAGGGCGACGGGGGTTTTAGCGTCCGGCTCGAAAGCAACCTGGCCATGGGCGACGCTGACCACCAGTTGTTGCTGGCTGCGGCGCACATCGAAACCGGTGCCGACCACTCGCACGTTGGCCTCGCCGGCTTGCACGTAGAGGGGTCGTTCCTTGTCGGCGGCGACTTCGATATACAACTGGCCCTTGTCCAGGTGCACGATGCGCTGGTGGGCGGTGAAGTCCAGGCGCAGGCGGGTGTTGGCGTTCACATACAACGTGCTGCCATCCGGCAAATTCAGGGTGCGCATGCCCTTGGCATGGGCGGCCACCTGGCTGTGATACAGCGTGCGCGGCGCGCCGATCTGGGTGGTGAGGGTGGCACACAATACGGCCGCCGCGACGGCCAGGGCTGGGCGTAATATCGATGGTTTGCGCTGGGGCAGTGGCACCGGTTTGTTCAGTTGCTGCAATTGGGCCAGGTCAGCCCACAGTTGCTCGAATTCGGCGTAGGCGCGCGCATGGGCAGGCTCTGCATGCCAGTCGGCAAAGGCCTTGCGCTCGGCGCGATCAGGCTCGTTGCGATTGCGGGCAAACCAACTGGCGGCTTGGGCGTCAACGGTGTCGCTGTCGTCGATATCCAGGGCGTCGATGTCGCTCAGGCGGTTCATTGTGGCTGCTCCGTGCCGTGGTCGTTTTGAAGGCGTCGCTTGCAATGCAGCAGGGCAAAGGCGATGTGCTTTTCCACCATGCTGGTGGAAATGCCCATGCGCTCGGCGATCTGCGCCTGGCTCAGGCCTTCGAAGCGGTGCAGCATAAGGGCTTCTCGCCGGCGGGGCGAGAGTTCGGCGAGGACTTCTTTCAACTGTTCCAGGCGTTGCAAGCGGTGTGCGGCGACCATGGGATCGTTTTGCTCGTCGGTGACAGGCTCGGCGTCCAGGTCGGCCTGATCATGATGGACGGTCTGCCGTACCTTCTGTTTGCGCCAGTGATCGCGCAGCAGGTTGCGCGCCATCTGGAACAGAAACGCCCGTGGCTGCTCGACCTTGGCCCGGTCGCGGTAGTCCAGCCATTGGGTAAAGACGTCCTGTGTCATGTCCGCCGCATCGCTGGCGTTGTCCGTGCGTTTGCGCAGGAAATACAGGATGTCTGTATAGAACCCGCGAAAGGCATCGGCCGACGACGGGTCGGGCTTGGGACGAGACATGGAAATCCTTCTTGACGAAGCACGGCTTGGAAAAGTCGTGAATGGTATCGAGAACCATTGTCATTTGTCTCTATATAACGGATGCACACCATCAAAAAGGTTGGAGAGGGCTTGTGTGGGAGATTCTATGTTATTGGGCAAGCCTGCCCTCAACATCTGAATCTGCACCAAGCTCGAAATACAGGCACACCGCCAATCCCCTGTGGGAGCGGCGGTGCGACGATTCGACTTGCTCGCGATGGCGGTGGTTCAGCTTGCATATGTATCGGCTGACACTCAGTCATCGGGGGCAAGCCCCCTCCCACAGTGGATTGCCGGTGTGACTGTTTCTTGAGCCTGACACAAAGCCAAATGTGGGAGCGGGCTTGCCCGCGAAAGCGGTGGCTCAGCTTGCAGATGTGTTGATTGGCACACCGCCATCGGGAGCAAGCCCGCTCCCACAGGGATTCGTGGCGTTAGCTGAGGAATGTTTTCAGGCGTTCGACCCCCGCTTCACTCAACGGGAACACCGGCAACCGTGGATCCCCCACCTCCAATCCCGTCAACCGCAACCCGGCCTTGATCGTCGCCGGCAAGCCACCCTTGAGGATGAATTCCAGCAACGGCAACTGCCGATAGAACAATTCCCGTGCCGTGGTCAGGTCATTGGCCAGCACCGCGTCATACAAATCCAGGTTCAGTTGTGGGATCAGGTTCGGCGCCGCCGTGCACCAGCCCTTGGCCCCCGCCGCAAACGCTTCCAGCGCCAGGGGATTGCAGCCGTTGTAGAACGGCACGTCCGTCTGGCTATGCAAGCGGTGCATGCGCTGAATATCCCCCGTGCTCTCCTTGACCATGGTCACGTTGGCGACCTGTTTGATGATGCGCAGGATCAACTCCACCGACATGTCGGTGCCGCTGGTGGCCGGGTTGTTGTAGAGCATGATCGGCACACCGATGCTGTCGCCGATCGCGGCGTAGTGGGCGACGATTTCCGCTTCGCTGAGCTTCCAGTAAGACGCGGGCAATACCATCACCGCATCGGCGCCATTGGCCTCGGCATAGCGGGCACGGCGCACGGCCTTGGCGGTGGTGAGGTCGGAGACGCTGACGATGGTCGGTACGCGCCGGGCGATTTTGGCCAGGCTGTAGGCGCTGACTTCATCCCATTCGGCGTCGCTCAAATACGCGCCTTCGCCGGTGCTGCCCAGCGGGGCGATGGCGTGCACGCCGTCGTCGATCAAGCGGTCGATGGAGCGGCCCAGGGCGTCGAGGTCGATGCGCTGACCGTCAGCGCTGAACGGGGTGATGGTGTAGCCGATGATGCCGTGAATGGTGGGGCTGGACATGGGAGGTCTCCGGGCGAAAAGGGGCGAATCAGTTCAGGCAATCGGCGTGTTTGCGCAGGTTCTGCCGGGCGTAGTAATTGAACGCGGCGCCATGGCGCTTGGGCCGGGAAATCCAGTCATGGGCCTCGCGCCCCAGCTCCGGCAGGATCGGCTTGATCGTGCCTGCCGCCATCGCCAGCAACTGCAACTTGGCCGCGCGTTCGATCAACTGCGCGATCACACAGGCTTCCTCGATGCTCGCCCCGGTGCTCAGTTGGCCATGGTGGGAAAGCAGGATGGCGCGCTTGTCGCCCAGGGCAGCGGTGATGATTTCGCCTTCCTCATTGCCTACTGGCACGCCGGGCCAAGCCTCCAGAAAGGCACAGTCTTCATACAGCGGGCACAGGTCCATATGGGACACCGCCAACGGCACTTCCAGCATCGACAGCGCCGCGATATGTGTCGGGTGGGTGTGGATGATGCAGTTCACGTCCGGCCGCCCACGGTACACCCAACTGTGAAAACGGTTGGCCGGGTTGGGAATGCCGTGGCCTTCCAGCACTTCAAGGTCTTCGTTGACCAGCAACAGATTACTCGCGGTGATCTCGTCAAAACCCAGGCCCAATTGCTGGGTGTAATAGGTGCCTGGCTCAGGCCCACGCGCGGTGATCTGCCCGGCCAGGCCGGAGTCGTGGCCGTTCTCGAACAGGATGCGACAGGTAAGCGCCAGCTTTTGCCGGTCGGTCCACGTATTATCCGCCAGGGTGTTTTGCATCTGGATCAGTGCTTGCTTGACCAGTTGGTCTTTGGGGAGTGCTAATGTCTTGGCCATATCGGGTGCCCTCGGTGGCTGCAAATGACACTAATGATGCTATATGACACTTTGTGTCATTGGCAAGCACAGCGTATCGCTTACTGCATGGATTAACCGCAGCGCATGTCTATCCGTTTGAAAGTATTGAGAAAAAAACTTGGCGTAACCCTTGAGGCCCTGGCTGAAAAATCCGGGATGACCAAGAGTTACCTGTCCAAGGTCGAGCGCGGGCTCAACACGCCGTCGATTGCCGCCGCGTTAAAGCTGGCCAAGGCGTTGAACGTGAAGGTCGAAGAGCTGTTCAGCGAAGACAGCGTGAGCCTCGACAGCTACAGCCTGGTACGCAGCCACGAGCGACCGGACACCTCACCGGGTTACGCGGTGCTGGCCCATCAGGTCAGCGAGCGTAGCCTGTTGCCGTTCATCATTTACCCGCCGGCGGAGTTCAGCGACAAGACCTTCAAGGAGCATCTGGGGGAGGAGTTTTTGTTCGTGCATGAAGGCCAGGTGGAAGTGGATTTCATGAACGAGCGCGTGATTCTGGAGCGTGGTGATGCGCTGCATTTCAATGCGCAGAAACCCCACCGGATTCGCTCGGTGGGGGCGGTGCAGGCGCAGTTGCTAGTGGTCGTACATAGCCCAGAAGAATGACCGCGCCAGTCATTTGAAATGCTCCCCAATGTGGGAGCTGGCTTGCCTGCGATAGCGGTATATCAGTAGCCAATGTGCAAGCTGACCCACCGCAATCGCAGGCAAGCCAGCTCCCACAGTTGATCTCCTTTGTTGTGGAGATCAGCGTTCGACAGGCACTGACAATGCAGGATTGCCCAGCGCATGGGTGCGTGCCGCGAAGAACCTCAGTTCAACCCCCGTCCCATCAAACAACTGCGAATACCGCCGCTTCTGCTGGCGAATAAACCCATCGCTGCGCCCCGACACCGAGATCGCCAGGGTGCTCAATTTGGCCTGGCGAATTGCATCCACCAAGTGTTTATCCTGCGCCCCCAAGTCATGGCCGAAGATGCACAACGCACCTTCGTGATTAAGCAACTGCTCATAGCAGAACGACAGATAATCCGAACTGCGAATGGTCTTGAGCTTCTCCTCGACCTTGCCCTCGCTGACGAACAGCGGCACATCGTCCAGGGTCTTGATCGTGTTGTTGATGGCAAAGCTGCTGAGCAACGTACTGTCGGTGGTTGGCAATTTGCGCGCAGTGCCGTCCAGGTTGCGCACCAGATGCAGGCCGCCGTGCAGGTACAAAATGCGCGTGGCCTCGGTGCGAGTGTCACGCAGGTCGAAGCTGGCATCGGCGCTGCGGAACAGGTCATCAATGCCCGGCGTATGCAGGATCGCCCAGTAGTTGAGCAAGTCGTAGTTGCTGGTGAACACCGTGGCGTAGCGCGCCAGCTCCGCGTTGATCGTCGCCAATGTCGACGGCTGCACCAGGCGCCACGGGATATGCACGGCGTGGATGGTGTTGATCAGCGCTTCCTTGATCGCGTAGTAGCGATTGCGTGGCGCCGCCGAGCTGACCGCCAGGGCCTTGTTGACCCGGCTAGTGGTTTTCAGCGCGCCAAGGGCTTGTTCGAAACTGCGGGTTTGCAGGGCGTCGAACACGCTGAGTTCGGATTGGCTCAGGGGTTTTTCTTCGACGGTGCGTGCGTTTTCGAACAATGAGTCGTAGGCAAAGTCTTCCCAAATCGTACGACTGGCGCCGTTGCCGATCAGAATCCCGTTGAAGTCGATCGCGCTGCGCAGCGCATTCCAGTCTTCAAGCTGGGCGTCAATATCCTGGAAATCCTTCATTGCGGCGGGTCTACTCGAAATCGGCTGGATGGCGACTTTATCACGAGCCGGCGTTGATCCTGATCAAGATGCCGCAGGCAGGTGAGGTCGATGCTGTAGGCATACACGTTATCCGAGGATTCGCCATGAGCAGCACGTTCTTCATTCCCGCCGTCAACATCATGGGCACCGATTGCCTCGACGAAGCCATGAGCGCCATTCGCAACTACGGTTTTCGCAAGGCGTTGATCGTCACCGACCTGGGCCTGGCCAAGGCCGGCGTGGCCAGCATGATCGCCGAGAAACTGGCGATGCAGGACATCGACTCTGTGATCTACGACGGCGCGAAACCCAACCCCAATGTGGAAAACGTCGAGAAAGGTCTGGCGCTATTGCAGGAAAGTACCTGCGATTTTGTCGTCTCCCTGGGGGGCGGCTCGCCCCATGACTGCGCCAAGGGCATTGCCCTGTGCGCCACCAACGGCGGGCATATCGGCGACTACGAAGGCGTCGACCAATCGAAAATACCGCAACTGCCACTGGTGGCGATCAACACCACCGCCGGTACCGCCAGCGAGATGACCCGTTTCTGCATCATCACCGACGAAAGTCGCCACGTGAAAATGGCCATCGTCGACCGTAACGTCACACCGCTGCTGTCGGTCAACGACCCGGCGCTGATGGTCGGCATGCCCAAGGGCCTTACCGCTGCCACCGGCATGGACGCCCTGACCCACGCCATCGAAGCCTACGTCTCCACCGCCGCCACGCCGATCACCGACGCCTGCGCCATCAAGGCCATCGAGCTGATCAGCGCCAACCTGCGCCTGGCCGTGCGTGACGGCAGCGACAAGGCTGCGCGGGAGAACATGGCCTACGCGCAGTTTCTCGCCGGCATGGCTTTCAACAATGCGTCACTGGGTTTCGTGCACGCCATGGCCCACCAATTGGGTGGCCTCTACGACCTGCCCCACGGCGTGTGCAACGCGGTGTTGCTGCCTCACGTACAAAGCTTCAACGCCAGCGTCAGCGCCAAACGCCTGAGCGACGTAGGCCGCGCACTGGGCGCCGACGTCAAGGGCATCACCGACGAGGAGGGCGCCCAAGCGGCGATTGCAGCCATTCGTAGCCTGGCGCTCGACGTTGAAATCCCCGCAGGATTGCGGGAGTTGGGCGCTAAGTTGCAGGACATTCCTTTGCTCGCCACCAATGCGCTGAAGGACGCGTGTGGGCTGACCAACCCTCGGCGGGCGGATCAAAGGCAGATAGAAGAGATCTTTCGCAGCGCTTTCTGACGGGGCAGTTACAAGCCGCAAGCGTTAAGCTACAAGTTGAACTGCATCCAACTTGTTGCTCGAAGCTTGCGGCTTGCCGCTGAGGTCCCTTATGAGAGTTCTACTATTCGGCGCCACCGGCATGGTCGGCCAAGGCGTGCTGCGTGAATGCCTGCTGGCCGCCGACGTGCAGGAAGTGGTTGCGGTGGGCCGTACGCCGTTGACCCAGGAGCACGGCAAGCTGCATCAGGTGTTGCACAGCGACATGCTGGATTTCCAGCCCCTGGAGAACCTGTTGCAGGGCTTTGATGCGTGTTTCTTCTGCCTGGGCGTTTCGTCGGCCGGGATGAACGAGGCCCAGTACACCCACCTCACCTATGACCTCACGCTGGTCGCTGCCAGCACCCTGGCGCGGCTCAATCCGCAGATGACGTTTATCTACGTGTCCGGCGCCGGGACCGACAGCTCCGAGGCGGGCAAGTCGATGTGGGCGCGGGTCAAGGGCAAGACCGAGAATGCGTTGCTGCGCTTGCCGTTCAAGGCGGTGTATCTGTTCCGGCCGGGGGTGATCCAACCATTGCATGGCGTGCGTTCGAAGACGCCGTTGTATCAATCCTTTTATTCCGTGCTGGGGCCGGTGTTGTCGCTGGTGCGCCGGGTCAATCCAGGCTGGGTGGTCAGTACCGAAACCGTTGGCCGGGCAATGTTGCAGGCGGCAAGTTACGGCGCCTCGAAGCCGGTGGTGGAACAGGCCGAGATCAACCGCTTGGCCAACGAGCGCCACTGATGTTGCACAAGAGCCTGGTACGTCGCCTTGACCTGATCACCTTGCAACTGTTCGTCGCGGTGTACGAAGAAGGCACGTTGACCCGCGCTGCTAACCGTGAAGCCATCGCCGTATCGGCCGCCAGCAAGCGCCTGATGGAGTTGGAGCAAGTGTTGGGTGTGAGCCTGTTTGTGCGGCGGGCCAAGGGCATGGACCTGACGGCGGCCGGCGAAACCCTGCTGCACCATGCCCGGCAGATGCTGTTCAACGTCGAGAAAATGGGCCTGGAACTGGGCGAACACAGCCACGGTGTGCGTGGTTATGTGCGGATGCTGGCCAATCTGTCGGCGATCATTCAGTTTCTTCCTGAGGACTTGCGGGATTTTTCCGAACTTCACCCTGAAGTGAAAACCGACCTGGAAGAGCGCCCCAGCAACGGCGTGGTGCAGGGCGTGCTCGACGGCGTGGCGGACCTGGGCATCTGTTCTTGTGACACCGACACCAAAGGCCTGCCCAGCGTGACCTATCGCCTCGATAAGCTGGTGGTGCTGATGCCCGCCGATCATCCGTTGGCCGCCCGCGATAGCGTGGCCTTCGCCGAAACCCTGGACAGCGATTACGTTGGCCTGCACGCCGCCAGCTCCATCAATATGCGCACCCACGCCGCCGCGCGCGAGGCGGGCAAGATGCTGCGCCTGCGCATCCATGTGCCGGGGTTTGACGCGATGTGCCGGATGGTCCAGGCGAACATGGGTATCGGAATCCTGCCGCACAAGGCGTACGAATTGTTCGGCCGCGCATTGGGTTTGCATGCCGTGCCGCTGTCGGATGCCTGGTCGGATCGCCGTTTGATCCTGGTGGTACGCGATGAGGCACAGCTCTCGCCGGTCAGCCGCTTGCTCTTTGATTACCTGAGCAATACCCCCGATTCCTACAGATAATTCTTTGGTCGTTCGCGTTTTGCGAACGCTCCTTGCCAACTGACGGTTGGATTTCTCCTGCGGCTGCCCTCTAGTCTTGGCCCCA
Organism: Pseudomonas nabeulensis; assembly: GCF_004682045.1. Lineage (GTDB taxonomy): Bacteria > Pseudomonadota > Gammaproteobacteria > Pseudomonadales > Pseudomonadaceae > Aquipseudomonas > Aquipseudomonas nabeulensis. Next base: position 255,969 of record NZ_QUZT01000001.1, on the reverse strand, counting down.
CATTCCAAGAACAAGAGGTGCACCCCATGACGGCTCCCCTGAGCGGTATCAAGGTGATTGAGATCGGCACCCTGATTGCCGCGCCGTTCGCCGCCCGGCTGATGGCCGAGTTTGGCGCCGAGGTGATCAAGATCGAAGCCATGGGCCAGGGCGATCCGCTTCGCAAATGGCGAAAGCTGCATGAAGGCACGTCACTGTGGTGGTACCTGCAATCGCGCAACAAGAAGTCCCTGGCATTGGACCTCAAGTCCGCTGAAGGCCTGGACCTGATCAAGCAACTGCTTGGCGACGCCGACGTCCTCATTGAAAACCTGCGCCCCGGCGGCCTGGAAAAACTCGGGCTGGGCTGGGACGTGCTGCATGCCCTCAACCCCAAGCTGACCCTGGTGCGTATTTCCGGCTACGGCCAGACCGGCCCTTACCGTGACCGTCCGGGCTTTGGTGCCATCGGCGAGGCCATGGGGGGGATTCGCTACACCACCGGCAACCCGGATTCGCCACCGGCGCGAGTCGGGGTGAGCCTCGGCGATTCCCTGGCGTCGTTGCACGGTGTGATCGGCGCGCTGATGTCGTTGCTGCGGGTCAAGACCGGGCAGGGCGATGGGCAGATTGTCGACGTGTCCCTAGCTGAAAGTGTGTTCAACCTGATGGAAAGCCTGGTGCCCGAATACGACATGCTCGGCCATGTGCGTGAACGCAGCGGTGGCGCCTTGCCCGGTATCGCACCCTCCAACACCTACCTGACCGCCGACGGTGCCTATGTGGTGATCGCCGGCAACAGCGACCCGATCTACAAACGCCTGATGACCACCATCGGCCGTGTCGACTTGGCCGAGGCGCCTGAGTTCGCCCATAACGATGGCCGTGCCGCCAAGAGCGGCTTGCTTGACGCGGCGATCACCCACTGGACCAGCAGCCGGCCCATCGAGCAGGTGCTCAGTGCCCTGGAGGCGGCCGAAGTGCCGGCTGGGCGCATCTACTCCGTGGCCGATATCGTCAGTGACCCGCACTATCAGGCGCGGGAGATGCTACTCAATGCCGAGTTGCCCGGCGGCGTGTCGGTGAAGATGCCGGGCATCGTGCCCAAGCTTTCTGAAACCCCCGGCGGTGTGAACTGGCAGGGCCCGAGTCTCGGCCAGCACACCGACGATATCCTCGGCAGCCTCGGCCTGACCGGCGCTGATATCCAACGTCTGAAAACCTCGGGAGTGGTGCAATGATTACAGACTATTCCGACGCGCTGATCGTGCAGGAAGTGTCCCCGCGTGATGGCTTGCAGATCGAGCCAACCTGGGTTGAGACGGCTGACAAGATCGCGCTGATCGATCAGCTTTCCCTCGCCGGATTCTCGCGGATCGAAGCCGGCTCGTTCGTCTCGCCCAAAGCCATTCCCGCGTTGCGCGATGGCGAGCCAGTGTTCCAGGGCATCGCGCGCAAGCCGGGGGTGATCTACGTAGCACTGATCCCCAACCTCAAGGGCGCCCAGCGTGCCGTCGAGTCTCGTGCCGATGAGTTGAACCTGGTGATGTCCGCCAGCCAGACCCACAACCTGGCCAATATGCGTATGCGGTGCGAGGCGTCATTGGCGGCGTTCAGCGATATCGTCAGTTTTGCTGGCGATCATCCGGTGCGCCTCAACGGCAGCATCGCCACCACCTTCGGCTGCCCGTTCGAGGGCAAGATCGATGGGGACCGCGTGCTACAAATCGTCGAGGCTTATCAGGAACTCGGCATCCAGGGCATCAGCCTCGCCGACACCACTGGCATGGCCAACCCGCGTCAGGTGGAACGCTTGGTCAAGCGCGTGTTGGCGCGTGTATCCGCCAGCGATCTGACCCTGCATTTTCATAACACCCGTGGCCTGGGCTTGTGCAACGTGCTGGCCGCTTATGAGGCCGGCGCCCGTCGTTTTGATGCGGCCCTCGGCGGCCTTGGCGGTTGCCCGTTTGCACCGGGCGCCTCGGGCAATATCTGCACCGAAGACCTGGTGAATCTCTGCGAAGAGGTGGGGATTCACACCGGTATCGACCTGCCACACCTGCTGCAAATGTCCCGTCGCCTGCCGGCCTTGCTGGGCCATGAGTTGCCTGGCCAAGTGGCCAAGGCCGGGCGCAACTGCGACCTGCATCCACCCCCGGCGTACATCGCCACGCTGTAACGCCGCACCAGACAACAAAAACAATCGGACGCCTGTGAGCAGTCCGCTGGAGAGAAAGCATGAGCACGAATATCTTCGAGGCCGGCGCACGCCCGGCCGATGAAACCGACGCGATTAAAGCCGTGGTGAACAAAGTCGCCTGGCGCCTGATGCCGCTGATCATGGTGTGTTACCTGTTCGCGTTTTTTGACCGCATCAACATCAGCTTTGCCAAGTTCCAGCTGCAAGCCGATCTTGGCTTGAGCAATACCGCGTATGGCCTGGGTGCGGGCCTGTTTGTCGTCGGCTATGTCATTTTCGAAGTGCCCAGCAACATGATGCTGTACAAGGTCGGTGCACGGCGCTGGATCGCACGGATCATGGTGTCGTGGGGGCTGGCGACCGCGGCCATGGTGTTTGTCACCGCCGAATGGCAGTTCTACGCGCTGCGTTTTCTGATCGGCGCCATGGAGGCGGGTTTTGCGCCGGGCGTGCTGTACTACCTGACGCTGTGGTTTCCCCAGGACTTCCGCGGGCGCATCACCTCGATGCTGTTTCTTGCCTCGGCGTTTGCCGGACTGGTGGGGGCACCGTTCTCCGGACTGGTACTGGAACATATGGACGGCGTGCTGCAGATGCGCGGCTGGCACTGGTTGTTCCTGCTGGGCGGCATGCCGTGCGTGGTGTTGGCGTGGATGGTGCTGACCCAATTCAAGGATCGTATCGAGGATGCGCCCTGGCTGACCTCGGCGGAAAAAGCCTTGCTCTCCAGCCGTATCGCCGTGCACGAAGTACACAAGAAAGGCTCCCTCCTGCAAGCGCTGCGCATCCCTGGTTTCCTGATGCTCGGGTTGATCTATTTCCTGATCCAGGTGGCGTCCTATGGCCTGAATTTCTGGGCGCCGCAATTGATCCGCAGCACCGGTATCGAAAGTTCGGTGGTGATTGGCCTGCTGACCGCTATCCCGTATATCTGCGGTGCGATCACGATGGTGGTGGTCGGGCGGTGGTCGGATGCCACGGGTGAGCGGCGCAAGTTTGTCAGTGGGCTGGTGGCGTTGGGGGCCGTGGGGTTCTTCTGCGCCGGGATCTTCGATGACCACACCACGTTCCTGATCATCGCGTTGGGCTTGCTGGGTGCGGGCATTATTGCGGCCATCCCGACGTTCTGGACGCTGCCACCCAAACTGTTGGCGGGTGCTGGTGCCGGTGCAGCGGGTGGGATTGCCTTGATCAACACCCTGGGGCAACTGGGCGGGATTGTCAGCCCGGTCATGGTCGGGCGTATCAAGGACATCAGCGGCAGCACCACGCCTGCGCTTTATGTGATCGGTGTATGTGCGTTGATTGCTGCGGCGTTGCTGTTGTGGGGCTTGCCGCAAAAGCTGCGCACTTCCGACAAGCGTTGACGCTTGATCACGCGGCGGCCAGAGCTTTGCCTGGCGTCGCGCTGAATTGAATCAACGCCACGCCACCTATCAACAACAACGCCCCCAACACGCGGGGCGTTGTCAGTTGGCGCTCCACCAGACCAAACAGGCCGAAGTGGTCGAGCACCAGTGACGCCAGGATTTGCCCGGCCATGGCCAGCGCAATAAAACCCGACGCTCCCAGCTTGGGCAGTAGTACCAATGCCAGGGAAATAAAGCACACGCCAAATGCGCCACCGGCCCACATCCACAGCGGTGCCTTGCTGATAAACGTGAGGCTCGGCAGGGGCAAGCGCAGGGCGATGATCACCGGCAACAACACAACGATGCTCACCAACAACGACGCCAGGGTTGCCCACAACGGATGGCCGAGCCCGCGCCCCAGGTTAGCGTTGATCGCACTTTGAAACGGCACCACTGCTCCGGCGATCACCGCCAGCGCCAATAATCCTGCCCAATGCAAGGTTGTCATTTGGATGTCTCCCAGAGGTTTTGCTGGACTCTAGGGTATTCGTCGCGCAAATTTAAATTCCAAGTTCTTATGCTGAGCATGCAGCTGATGAATGATCTTCGCCGCATCGACCTTAACCTGCTGGTGATCCTTGATGCGTTGCTCACCGAACAACACGTCACCCGTGCCGCTGAGCGTTTACATCTGAGCCAACCAGCGGTCAGCCATGCGTTGGCGCGCTTGAGGGATATGCTGGGTGACCCGTTGCTGGTCCGCCAGGGCGGTAGCCTGGTGCCGACCGCGCGTGCGTTGGAACTGGCAACGCCACTGGCCGAAGCGTTGGCCCATGTGCAGGCGCTACTGGCACCTAACCGATTTGACCCGGCATCGGCCAAGCGCCGGTTTCGCGTGGCGATGTCGGACTACAGCGCAGCCATATTCCTCCCGAGGTTGGTGCGCATGTTGCGTCGTGACGCGCCCGGTATCGACCTGCAAATTATCCAGGCCAGCCGTGAAGGCATGGTCGACGCTGTGCTCAATGGCGACCTCGATCTGGCCGCCGGCGTGTTCCCCGACACGCCGGCCGAACTGCGCATCACGTCGTTATTTGAAGAACACTACACCTGCCTGGTTGACCGCGACAGTCTGCCGGCTGACGGCGCGTTGGATCTGGCCACTTACCTGTCGCGCCCCCATGTACTGCTGGAAATGCGTGGCAGCGGTACGCCGGAAATCGAGCGAGCGTTGACGGCGATTCGTCAGCGTCGACATGTGGCCATCAGCCTCCCGCATTGGGGCGTGGCGCCGCAGTTGATCGAGGGTACGGATCTGATTTTGACGGTGTCGTCACGGGGGTTGCTGAATATCGATCACCAAGCGTTGGTCGCCGTACCGCCGCCGTTTCACATCCCATCGTTTGCGGTTGAATTGGCGTGGCATGCGCGGCGGGGCGGAGATGTGGGATTGCAGTGGTTTATTGGGCGAGTGCAAGACGTGCTGGCCTGAAACTGTTCCAAATGTGGGAGGGGGCTTGCCCCCGATGAGGGAGTGTCAGTGACTACCTGTATGGCTGACCCACCGCCATCGGGGGCAAGTCGAACCGTCGCACCGCCCCTCCCACATTTAATTTGTGGTGTTGCTGGCGTTGCGTTCACTCACAGAACATGCAAAATCCATCCACCTCTTAACCGCCTATCAGAGTCGCGCCGATGACCCCTTCCTTATTGCTAGCCGTCCTCGCCTCAGGCTTTATCTACGGTATTACGCCCGGTCCTGGCGTGCTGGCCGTGTTCGGCATCGGCGCCGCCCGTGGTCGTCGCGCCGGGGCGGGTTTCCTGTGCGGGCATTTGCTGGGTGATGTGGTGTGGTGCAGTACGGCGTTGATTGCCATCGTCGGCGCGCGGGAAGTCGGCAGCAGCGCCTTTGACGTGTTGGGCGTGCTCAGCGGCCTGTATCTGTTCTGGCTCGGCTGGCGCGCGATCCGCACCCAGCGTCGCAGCAGCGATGCACCCCAGGGCGCGGCGCGGCATCCGTTCTGGCACGGCATCGTGTTCGGGCTCACCAACCCCAAGGCTTACCCGGTGGCCGTCGCCACCTTTACCGCGTTGCTGTCCAGCCGTGCCGAGTTGCTGACGTGGTCGATGCTGCCGTGGCTGATCATCTTGAGTTTCATCGGCGGCCTGCTGGCCTACGCGATTCTGATCGGTGTGGTCGGTGCTCAGCGCGTGCGCACGGTGTACCAGCGCCATGAAATCCTCATCACCAAACTCTGTGGCGTGATGTTTATCGGCTTCGCCATCAATGCCCTGGCGCACGCGTTGCCGGGTCTGTTTGGCAGCAAACCGGCCTGATGGAAAGATGACCGTTCGTCGTACCGGCGAGTTTTTTCTAAACCTTTACCGCCCTGAAAATTCGAAAGCAGGGCGGGGGTGTGTTCTCCCGCGTTTATTTTTGCCCTGGAGGAACCCATCATGAGCCGCATGGCTATCCGGTTACGCACCGCCAGTTTCGCGATGCTGCTGGGCCTCGGCGCCAGCAATGCTTTCGCCCAGTCGCCTGCTGAATTTATCGAGCAGGCTTCGGCCAAAGGGATGGCCGATATCGAAACCAGTCGCATGGCCCACGCCAAAACCTCGTCCCAAGAGATCAAGGACTACACCATTGAGGTGATCAACGAGCGCACCCTGGCCAACCAACATCTGGCGGCCATTGCCAAGAAGCTCGACCTGCCGGTGGCGCCGCGCGAGAAGATCGTCGACAAGGCTGAAACCTTGATGCCAGAGCTCAAGGACGGCGACTCCTTTGACGCCGCCTACACTGCGCAACAGGTCAAGGAAAACGAAGACGCTATCGCCCTGTTCAAGCAGGAAGGCGCAGCGTCGGATGTGCCGGAAATAAAAGCACTGGTGGACGAAACGCTACCCAAATTGGAAGAGCGTTTGCAGAAGGCCCGCGCCCTGGCATCGACCTATGGGAAAGGTCATCAAGGCGACGGTTGATTGGGCGCCTTGATATGAAAGAGCGGCGGTTGGAGTACATCCAACCGCTGTTTTTTTATGCCTGGTTCAAATCGGTCTTGTTCGACGCCGCATCATTGTCACCGTTGAGCTGCATGGTGTCGGGGTCACCGATGCTGCGGTATTCCTTGCGCAGCTTTTCCAATGCCTTGAGGTCCAGTCCATCCAGGCTGAGCACGGCGTTTTGCGCGTCCTTGGTGACGCGCAGCAATTCGTCGATCTTGATATGCAGGATGTCGCTGTCACGGTTCTGCGTGTTCTGGATCAAGAACACCATCAGGAAGGTGATGATGGTGGTCGAGGTGTTGATGATCAATTGCCAGGTGTCGTTGTAGTGGAAATACGGCCCGCTCAGGCTCCACGCCAGGATCAACGCCACCGCCGTAAAGAACGTGCGCGGGCTGCCAGCCCAACGGGACAGGGATTGCGAGACTGCGGAGAATTTCATGACCGTTTTCCTTGGAAAGGGGTGATGAAATAATGGACCGCAGGAATTCTTTGAAATTTCTTTTTACATTCAGCTCGATTGGCAAGCGTCTTAGAACGCCAGTTCAGCCTGGCCTGTGCCTTCCAGCGCGAGCAGATACTGCTTGGCCTGCAATCCACCGGCGAATCCTGTCAGGCCGCCTGATGCCCCAATGACTCGGTGGCACGGTGCAATGATGGAGATGGGATTACGCCCGTTGGCCGCACCCACCGCGCGCACGGCTTTGGGGTTGCCGATCTGCTGGGCAATCTGGCTGTAGCTGCGGGTTTCGCCGAAGGGAATGGTCAGCAACGCCTGCCAGACTTGCTTCTGGAAATCGGTGCCGGTGAAATCCAGCTCCAGCTCGAAATGGTTGCGGGTGCCGGCAAAGTATTCCTGCAACTGGCGTTCGGTTTCCAACAGCACGGGGCTATCATTGGCTTCATGCAGCTCACCCAGGCGGACGCGGTTGGCGCGTTCGACTTCCCACAGGATCGCATTGAGCTTGCCGTTGCGCGCCACCAACGTGAGTTGGCCGACGGGGGAGGGCATGAGTTTGTATTCGTAGGGCATAAGTGGGCTCCCGGGTGTTTGTGATTGAAGTCTAAAGCGCCGTGCCGGGTGGGAAACTACGTTTCTTGCGGTTGAATTCAACCGCGCCAGTAAAGCCATTCGGATAACGCTGGATAAGCGTAGAACCATGCGATGTAGCCGAGGGCCATCAGTATTGAGGGGGTCGATAGCATCACCGTCGATACCAGATTCAGAAGCGTGGCGACAACCGCCATCACCGTTAACCTCCTGTTGCCGTGGCGGGCGGCGACCCAGACACCCCAGGCTGATGATGCAATGGCCAGTACCACGCCTGTGCCGCCCAGATTCGTCAGCGAAATCATCAATGGCACGATCAGGACAAGGCCTGAGACGTTGTAGGCTGGCTGTCTTGTACGGCTGCGGTTGAACAGGATCATGTTGGGGCTCTGCGTCATCAACTGAAAACTTTACTATTCAAGCTCAAGCTTAGTGTTTGCAATCGGCGTTTGCCTAATCACCGACATGAAGGCATCCACTAGCAGGCTATGTCGTGTATCACTGCGAGTCAGCACCAATAACTTTGCACACGCATCCACCTCCACCAGCGGTCTGTATGTCACGCCCTTGTTCATCAGGCTCCGGGTACATTCCGGTACCAGCGCCACACCTTGCCCAGCGGCTACCAAGGCGATGATCGAAGTAATCTGGCGCCCGGTCGGCCCAGGTCGCAAGGGTTGTCCGTGGTGTCGGTAAAGCTGCTCGATAGATTGATTCAACCCCGAGCCGTAATCCGGCGGGAACAGGATCAACGGATAAGCACTGAGTTGCGCCAGGCTGACCTGCGCCTGGGTTGCCAAAGGACTATCGCTGGAGACTGCGGCCACCAGGCGTTCTTCGCCCAGTGACAGGACTTGCATCTCCTTTCCCTGAGGTATCAAACGGCTAAGACCGATATCGAGGCGCCCATCCGCCACCTGCGCACCCAGGCTGCCGGAAGCGCATTCCACCAGGGTGAGTTGCACATCGGGAAAGCGCTGGGCGAACCCCTGGATCACCTGGCTGAACAGGTCCGACAGGGCAATCGAGCTGACGTAGCCCAACGCCAATTGCCCTGCGGTGCCCGCCGCCAGCTTGCCGGCGATCACCTGTGCCAACTCCACTTGTTCCAGCACAACTCGCGCATAAGGCAAAAACGAGCGGCCTTGAGCCGTCAGCGTGACTGAGCGGCTGGTGCGGTCGAAGAGTTTGAACCCCAGTTCGGCTTCCAGCGCCGAAATCTGCCGGGTCAATGGCGGTTGTGCCAGGTGCAGGCGAATGGCTGCGCGGCCAAAGTGCAACTCTTCGGCGACTGTCAGAAAATACCGCAGCTTGCGTAGGTCGAGCATCCTGGCTCCAGGGTATTGATCGGTGCGAATTCGGTATTGGTCCAAGACCTGCCGACCATTCTATAAAGACCGCACAAAATAAAACGAGAGGTTTCATGAAACCGCGCCTGCATCGTGCCCGTCTTGCCCTCGGTTCCTGCACCATGACCGACACCGTCATCGAAACCTCCACCCGCCGTCGCTCGCTGATTGCAGGCTGCGGCGCCCACGCTGTGCATGATGGTCTGACCGATGTCATCTACGTGCTGCTGCCGATCTGGCAGGCGCAGTTCGCACTGTCCTACGCTCAGATCGGACTTTTGCGCGGTGCCTATTCCGGGATGATGGCGGTGTTCCAACTGCTGGCCAGCCGTGCCGCCAAGCGCTGGGGACGCACGCCAATGCTGGTGGGTGGCACTGCACTGGCGGGCGCCGCCTATTTGCTGGTCGGGCAAGCAAGCGGGCTGACCTTGTTACTGCTGGCATTGTTGTTGGGGGGGCTTGGGGCCAGTACTCAACATCCGCTGGCGTCATCGATGATCACCGACGCGTACGAAGACGGTGGCGGGGTCAAGCAGGCGCTGTCTCACTATAATTTTTCCGGCGACATCGGCAAAACCCTGATCCCGGGGTTGGTCGGCCTGCTACTCACGGTGATCAGTTGGCGCGCCAGTGCCACACTCCTGGGGCTGCTCGGCCTGGCGGCGGCGGGACTGTTGTGGTGGTTGATTCCCCGCCAGTCGCCAGCGTCCATGGCGTCTAAAAAAACCAGGCCCCAGAGTGGAAGCGGCTCTGCCAGCGGCCTGCGTGCGCTGATCCTGACCGGCACCCTCGACAGCGCCGTGCGCATGGGCTTTCTCACCTTCCTGCCGTTCCTCTTGCAAGCCAAAGGCGCCGGCACCGCCGGTATCGGCCTGGCGCTGACTTTGCTGTTTATCGGCGGCGCCTTCGGAAAATTGCTCTGCGGCTACCTCGGTGCACGCATCGGCATGATGAAGACCGTGTGGCTGACAGAAACCAGCACGGCCTTGCTGATCGTGGCAGCGGTGGACCTACCATTGGCTGGTTTGATGGTGATGTTGCCGGTACTCGGACTGGTGCTTAACGGCACATCCTCAGTGCTCTACGGCGCCGTGCCGGACTTGGCCGGTGCCGGAAAACGAGAACAGGCCTTTGCGTTGTTCTACACCGGCACAATTGGCGGCGGGGCGCTGGCGCCGGTGGTGTTTGGCGGGGTGGGAGATGGGCTGGGGGTGCCGGTGGCGGTGATGGTGTTGGCGGGGGTGTTGATGGTGACGTTGCCGTTGGCGTGGGGCGCGCAACGGGATATCGCGGTAAAAGACTAATGGTTTTTTCAGATGGGAAACTCAGTTGCGTCCTACGTCAGTTCACTCGTTCTGTGGTTGTAGAGTTTGTACTTCACAAATTGTGGCGCATCTTTGATATGTCGATCTGCGAGTGACGAGTGGGCGTTGCTTGACAATAGGTGGCAAGATTAAGCTGTTTATGCGCCAGTGACGTATAGCCGTGAGCATGATATTTATTGAGTCACCCGCATTTACCGAGGATTTGGCAACACTGTTGAGCGAGGAAAGTTATGGGGAATTCCAAGCGTTTCTGGCCGAGAATCCCGCAGCCGGGGATGTCATTCAGGGGACCAATGGCCTGAGAAAAATCCGTTGGGCTGTGCCGGAGCGGGGGAAAAGTGGTGGTGTCAGGGTGATTTACTATCACCTCTGTAGGGCGTATCAAATTAGATTGATCCTTATCTACAGAAAGGGCATCAAGGATGATCTCTCGTTGACGGAAAGAAGGGTTTTGAGCGAGATAAACAGAAGGTGGGAGTGATGGATAAAAAACTGTTCAATCGTCTGGTCGAAAGCATGACCCAGATGGATGAGATCGTAAGAGGTGAGTGTCCTCCTTCCCGCGAGTTTTTTGTTGATGCTTTGAAGGTAAAAGAGATTCGACAGGCCACGGGGCTTTCTCAGACGCGCTTTGCGAAAGCGATTGATGTGCCTGTAGGGACACTTCAGAACTGGGAACAAGGACGGCGCGAGCCAGAGGGGCCAGCAAGAGCATTATTGCGGGCTCTATACAATGACCCGTGCCACGTCTTGGCAGCGTTGGAGCGGAGATAATCGTGAAGTGTCGGTGCTTCATGCACATCAGAGCCGGTTATGCATCGGCTTTTCTTTTTTGATTTCCCTGTAGATGTATTTCGCCTCGCACTTTTAGTCTTGCGAAATTGCCTACACAACCATCGGAACGCTTCGGGTTGTGCACCGAAAGCGCGCTACTTATGGTTTGTCAGGCACCGCCCGCGATTGGCGATGCTCAATGGCAACTGTGTGTCGGACGCTTCGAGTGTGCCGGTATCCCGAAAGCTACCCGGCCTGCTCGTCCGCGCACAGTTGTCGCCCTGTCGAATCACCCAATTCGAGGCATAAAAAAACCGGTCACCAAGGACCGGTTTTTTTTGCGTCTCTCGTCAAGCGCTTACTCGACGGGAGAACAGAAATTGAGTGGAGCGGGTAGAGGGAATCGAACCCTCGTCGGAAGCTTGGGAAGCTACTGTTCTACCATTAAACTATACCCGCTCAGAGCGGCTGACTTTGTACCAGATGTTCGCCAGGATTTGAAGTTTTTCTTCAAAAATGTGTGGGTTACAGGTGGCGAGGGAGCTTGCTCACCGCCTGTAACCCTTCATTTCAAATTGCAAATGCATGCTGTGTCTGGCCTTGGTGATAGCGCAATCGGCTGACCTGCCGCTCTGGTTTCAGAAACCCGACGACCGCCTCCCGAGTATCCCGGCACGCTGCCTTGTGTTCCATATCCAGAAAATGCCCGGTGGCCTGCACGGTGCTGAAGCGGCTGTTGGCCACATGCTGGCCAAACAGCTTGGCATCCTCGGCGCTGGTGTATTCATCCCATTCACCGTTCACAAACAACACCGGAATGTCGATTTGCTTGGCCGCCTTGATGTAGCACAGCCGGTCGCTGTTGAGCACTTGGCTGATATGGAAGTGCATCTGCCCATATTCATGCTCGGCCAGGCTGCTCACGTGCTTGTAGTTGAAGCGCTTGAACAGCGACGGCAGGTGTTTGCCGATGGTGCTGTTGACCAGGTGGCCGACGCGGTCGCGGTCGAGGTTGCTGAGGTAGTCGACGCCACGCTCCAGGTAGTCGCGCATGGGGGCGTTGATCACCGGTGAGAACGAGCTGATCACGGCTTTTTCCACGCGACGTGGACGCTGGGCGAGGGCGACCAAGGTGGAGGCGCCGCCCCAGGAGAAGGACAGCACGTGTTCGGCGGCGAAGTGGTCGATAAGCTCCAGGAGGATCTGGCCTTCGACTTCTTTCGTCAGCATATGCTCATGGCGGTTATGGATTTTGGACCGGCCAGCGTAGGGCTGGTCGTACAAAACCACGTTGAACTGCGGGTGCAGGTTTTTCACGGTTTGGGCGAAGGATGCCGTGGTGGCCATGGAGCCATTGACCATGATGATGGTCTTGGCCGCTGCATCCGCGCGATAGAACTCCGTGTAAACCCGATACTGACCCTGTATATCCAACACAGCGATTTCTGGCCTCATGTCGTAAGACTCCTGGCAAGCGGGTAGGGCGCGCAGATAACTCTGCACGAGCTTTGTGACAGGTAGGCATACGCCTGGAAAAGTGAGAGCCCATGTCGATCCGATGACGGCTGGCCGACGGGTGTTGTTATGGCGGGCAGTTTTGCCTGGAAGGCCCGTAGATCAAGCGCGGGCGGGGGCAAAGTGTTTCTTGGAGGTTATAGGCGACTCGCCAGTCATAATTTGGCTGGCGTTTTGATTCAAGCAGCAGAGGTGCTGCCTCGCAAGGCGACCCAGCGGTTTTTTGCCATCACCGGCTGAACGGTCGTCAGACCTGTCGGATTTCTTCGTCAGTCAGTGCCCGGTACTCACCGGGCGCGAGGGCTGTGTCCAACACCAGCGGCCCCATGCGCTCGCGATGCAGGCCGATGACCTTGTTATTGAAGTGCCCGAACATGCGTTTCACCTGGTGGTAACGGCCTTCGATAATGCTCAGTCGCGCTGTCGTCGGGCGAAGCACTTGCAGCTCGGCGGGCTGGGTGGTGAGGTCTTCAAAGGCAAAGTACAGGCCCGCCTGGAAGGCCGACGCGTACTCCGGGCCAATGTCCTGCTCGGTCTCCACCCAATAAACCTTGGGTAATTTGGTCTGCGGTTGGGTCAGACGCCGCGACCATTGGCCGTCATTGGTGATGATCATCAGACCGGTGGTGTTGAAATCCAGGCGGCCGGCGATATGCAGCTCGTCTTTATCCGGTTCGTCCAACAGGTCGATAACGGTCGGGTGCTGCGGGTCTGACGTGGCACTCACGCAGCCCTTAGGCTTATGCAACATGAAATAGCGCGCCGGCTTGCCCACCTGCAACACTTCACCGCCTACACAGACCCGGCTGAATTCACGTACATCATGGTGAGGGTCGTCGACCGTCACCCCGTCCACTGTCACCTGTCGCTCAACCAGCAACAGGCGTACCTGCTTGCGATTGAAACGAGGCAGATTGCTGAGAAACCGATCAATCCGCATGGCGGCCACGCAGTTGTTCATCCACCTGGGCGCAACGCGGACACAGGCAAGCCTTGTTGCGCAGTTCATCCGGCAGCGCTTCGAGTACCGCCGGGTTGATGCTGACGCTGTAGCACCAGCAGGCTTGGTCGGCAGTGCGCGGGTCGGCCAGGGCGCAGTCGTTGCGCGCACCGCAGGCGGGGCAGAGGGTTGGCGTAGTCATGGTCAGTTCAGGCTGAAAGGTGCAAGGTCCCGGTGAGTCCCGGTGTGCCTTGCACGATACAGCGCAGCCCTGGCGCAGGCTACTTACAGCTGGAACTTGCTGACCAATACATTGAACGAAGTGGCCAGGCGCGACAGGTCCTGGCTGGACGCGTTGGTCTGGTGTGCTCCGGCGGCAGTCTGGGTGGACAGGTCCTGGATGTTGAGCAGGTTGCGGTCGACTTCCCGGGCGACCTGGGCCTGTTCTTCCGAGGCTGAGGCGATCACTAGGTTGCGCTCGTTGATCTTCGCCACACTGGCGGTGATCCGCTGCAATGCTTCACCGGCGTTCTGCGCCAGACCTTGAGTGTTGTTGGCCCAGGTGAGGCTTTTGTTCATGGCGGCCACCGCGTCATCGGCACCGACCTGTACTGCGCCGATCATCTTTTCGATATCGACCGTGGAGGTCTGGGTACGATGGGCCAGCGCCCGAACCTCATCGGCCACCACCGCAAACCCGCGACCTTGTTCACCGGCACGCGCCGCTTCGATGGCGGCGTTGAGGGCCAGCAGATTGGTCTGGTCGGCGATGCCCCGGATTACATCAATTACCTTGCCGATTTCGCGCACTTGGCCGGCGAGGTCCGCCACCGACTGCGTAGAGTCGTTGATTTCGCCCACCATCGAACTCATGCCGGACACGGCTTGTTCCACTTGCTGGCGGCCATCCTCGGCTTCGGCGGTGGCCTGGCGCGAGGCTTCGGAGGTGGACACGGCGTTACTCGCCACTTCGTCCACCGCGGCGGTCATCTGGTTGACGGCGGTGGCGGCCTGTTGGATTTCGTCGTTCTGGCGGGTCAGGCCACGACTGCTCTCATCGGTGACCGCGCTCAGCTCTTCGGCGGCCGATGCCAGTTGGTCAGACGCGTTGGCGATTTCCACCAGGGTACTTTTCAAGCCGCCTTGCATGTCCGACAGCGCCATCAGCAGTTGCCCGGCTTCGTCGGTGCGCTGGGTGACGATGGCCTGGGTGAGGTCGCCGTTGGCAATGCGTTGGGCGCTTTCCACCGCTTGGGCGATGGGGCGGGTGATCAGGCGGGTGATCAGCACGCCAATAGTGATCGCAATGATGAAGGCCAGCACGATGCCGCTGATCATCCAGGCCAGTGCGCTGGCACGCAATTCATCGGCCGCGACGGCACCTTCCTTGATCTGGCGGTTGTTGGACTCGATCATCACGCGGATCAGTTCACGTGCCTGGCGGAACAGCTCGTTGTTGGTGGTGTTGAGTTGGCTGCGGGCCTGTTCGATGTGGTCACTATCGAGCATCGCGATGATGCGCTCGGAGTTGCTGATGTAAGTCGGCCAAATCTGGTCGAGCTTATCACCGGCCGCCCGTTCGTCATCTTCCAGCGGCGTGGCGCGGTAGGTGGCGTAAGCGGCCTGGCTGCGTTTGAGTTCGTTGCTGATGTCCTGGCGTACACGGTCGCGGTCCTGTGCCGAGACGTCGCCTTTGCTGGCATCCATCAAGCGGTACAAGCCGCGGTTGTGGGCAACCAGGCCATTGAGGGTGGCCGCCGTATTGCTGACGGAAACCAGGTTATTGGAGAACGTCAATTCGAGGGCGTTGGCAAGTCGGACGACGCCTTGGATCCCCAGCAGGCCGACCCCGAGGGTGACCAGCGCACACATAAGAAACGAAAGTAGCAGCTTGGTGGAAATTTTCATGGGTCGAATCCGGCGATAAGGGCGAAGGGCTCGCACTAGAGCCTCCCTGGCATTATGCGATATCACAATGACATCATCGCAATCGGCAAAGTTTCGAGCCAGGTAAATTTACTGAATCGATAAATCAAAGGAGCCGTTAAGCCTGCTTGATACAGGCTCGGCCAAGCTGTATCCGGCGCCCTACGCAGATGTATCAAGTTGTTACTGAAACGCACCAGATTCGGTTTTTGATGTCAGATATTTCGTCATTCATTGAAAGATGAATGCCGCCCCCCAGCGTCGCTGGAGGCGCTCTTTCGCGGTCCAGGAGGCCGCCATGTATCGACGACTGCTGCTCAGTGCTTTACTCGGTCTGACTCTTTCGGCCTGTGTGCCCTACTACGATGGAGGCTATCGATCCGAGGTCTACACCTCACCGGCGCCGGTGTACTACTACGGCGGTGGCACGGCGTATCAATACCGTCGTGATTACTACCCTGCACCGCGCTATTACGCGCCTCAACCGCGTTACTACTCGGCGCCGCGTTATTACCAACCGGCCCCTCGCTACTATCCAGCTGGCCCCCGCGCCGGTTATCGACCTTATCCAAACCAGGGCTGGGGGGATCATGGGGGAAATGGTGGGCACGGACGCGGTTCCGATCACGGAGGTGGCCGCGGCGGTCACCGTTGAAGGGCCAGTACTGCAAGCGGCGCACGATGCGCCGCTTTTTTGTGGGTGCCGTTTATCCGTACTGTCAGATTTAACAGCTAGGCTTCGAGGTTCTAATGCATTTCACTGGGTGGGAAACCGTTGATTTTTCCCGAGTGCCTGGTGGGTTTATGGAACTTAATATGTTTAAACACGTGGTATGTAGTTTCTTATTGCTGGGCGGCGTGATCACTCACGCGAAGGCAGAGCAGGGCTGTCCCTATCCTTCATCGATCCGTTTCGTACAGGGTTACTTCCAGACCGCAGGAGGGAAGGCGTTTTGGCAAAGCGCGAAGGTGGAGTCCCGGGACTTTGTCGACGTATTCATTGGCGCTGTGTTTACCCCGGGCAAGGGGCAAGAGCGAAACAATGGCTACCTTGAAAAGTGCCTCTACCGCACCGGTACGGGGCAGGTAGTGGCCTTGCGTTATGGTGGGCCGGTGGCAGTCGAGAGCATGTCGCTGACCAGCACCTTGTATTGGAATCTTGTTAGCGGTCCATTCGATCAGGACATTTATATCTGCCAGGACAGCCAGCCGGACAACTGCTCCTTCATGCTCGACCGGCCCAAACCTTGAGCTGTCAATAATCGGAAAGGTCTGCCAGAGGATTCCTACCTTCCCAGGCTTTATTAAAGTGCGCGTGTACCACCGCTTCGGGGACGGTGTTGATGTCGGGCCAATGCCAGCGAGGCGAATGGTCTTTGTCGATCAACCGCGCCCGCACGCCTTCGCTGAATTCCGGGTGACGGCAGCAATTGAGGCTCAGGGTGTATTCCATCTGGAACACCTGGGCCAGGGACAGGTGGCGAGCCCGCTGGATCTGTTCCCACACCAGGTGAGCCGTCAGCGGGCAGCCTTCGCTCAAGGTTTTGCCGGCACGGCTGAACAGCGGGTCCGCGTGTTCGCGAAGTTGGCTCAAGGCGCGCCACGCACACCGCACATCGCTTACGTCGAGCCATTCGTCAATCTGCGCGCGGCGTGGCAGCCATTGCGCTTCGGGTTGCTGGTCGACGGCTTCTTGGGCCAGCGCTTTAAACAGGCTGTTGAGCTGCATCGCGGTCTGCTCCTGCCAGTTCAGTTGCAGCAGGCCATCGAGCAGTTCGTCTTGTTGATCATCACGCAGAAAACGGTCGGCCAGGCCCAGGTCCAGCGCATCACGCCCGTTGATGTGCGCGCCGGTAAGACCAAGAAATAGACCGAGCTTGCCCGGCAGGCGCGACAGGAACCAACTGGCGCCCACATCGGGATACAAGCCGATGCTGATCTCGGGCATGGCCAACCGGCTGCTCGGCGTGACGATACGCACCGCAGCGCTTTGCAGCAGGCCCATGCCGCCGCCCAATACGTAGCCGTGGCCCCAGCAGATCAGCGGTTTGGGGTAGGTGTGCAGGCGGTAGTCGAGACGATATTCCGCGGCAAAGAACTTGGCCGCCAACGCCGGCACGACGCCGGGTTGCTCAAGGCATTCCATGGCCAGGCTGCGCACTTCGCCACCGGCGCAAAACGCTTTGGGGCCGTTGCCGCGCAGCAATACACAGACGATGTTCGGGTCCTTGGCCCAGGCGTCCAGGCGCTCGCCCAGGGCCAGGATCATCGGCAAGGAGAGTGCGTTGAGGGATTTTTCTGCGTCGAGGCTGGCGATACCAATGCGGGCACCGTCGCTGCCGGTCAGCTCTTCGAAGTGCAGGTTCATCATGACCTCATTCGGGGAAGTGAAGGATCAGTATGATCCTTTGGTAGGAAAGTGCCGGTTGTGTGTCAGATCAATTGACAAGCGGGGTCGGCTTTCCTAGGGTTCGCCACATTCTTTTTTACAAGACCTTTCAACCATGACCGAAGACGACCGTATCAAACTCGAACCCAGCTGGAAACACGCCCTGCGGGATGAGTTCGAGCAGCCGTACATGGCCCAGTTACGCGAGTTCCTGCGCCAGGAACATGCCGCCGGCAAAGAGATCTACCCGCCCGGCCCGCTGATTTTCAATGCGCTCAATTCCACGCCGCTGGACAAGGTCAAGGTGGTGATCCTCGGCCAGGACCCGTACCACGGCCCCGGCCAGGCCCACGGCCTGTGCTTCTCGGTGCAACCGGGCATTCCGACGCCGCCGTCGCTGCTCAATATCTACAAAGAGCTCAAGCGCGACCTGAACATCGACATCCCCAATCACGGCTGCCTGCAAAGCTGGGCGGATCAGGGCGTGCTGCTGCTCAACACCACCATGACCGTGGAGCGCGCCAACGCCAATGCGCATGCGGGCAAGGGCTGGCAGTTCTTTACTGATCGGATTATCGAAGTGGTCAGTGAGCACCAGCCGCACTTGGTGTTTTTGCTGTGGGGCGCCCATGCCCAGGGCAAGCAGAAGCTGATCGATGCGACCAAGCATCTGGTGCTGACCTCGGTGCATCCGTCGCCGTTGTCGGCATATCGCGGGTTTTTGGGGTGCGGGCATTTCAGCCGTACCAACAAGTTTCTTGAGCAGAATGGTGAGACGCCGATTGATTGGTGTTTGCCGCCGCTTTAAGCACGCGTGGGTACAACGCAAGCAAGCGTTGCACCGTAGGCACCTGTGAGTTCTGACAGTATTCAACCTGTCGATTTACGTTTTAACTGTTCTCCTGACCGTAGGCGGCGGGTTCGCACCAGCGCAGTAGCCCATGGTCGCCACATCATGGGTTGCGTTGGGAGAATGAGATGACTGACTCGAAGGTGCGCCAACAGAAAAAAACCGTCGCCAAAAAGGCCCGTCCCAACAAAAGAAAAAAGAGCTCTCCTGCTGAGCCTGCCGCACCATCGCCCGGGGTGGTGGGCCCACTACCGGAAGACAGCCTTCCACTGTTATGGGACGAAGCCGCACACAAAATCCCCCTGTCAATTCGGGGCCAGCCTTTCAAAATCACCATTCCAAGCGTGTGGATGCCCAATAACGCAGCCACGAACGTGCGCACCAACATTCGATACTTCTGGAAGGGCGACCACGTGTGGACCGAGGAGATCCTCGGCCCCTATGATCCCACTCTCCTGTTCCCGTACACCAAAGCGCTGCCGGCATGGTTGCTGGATACGCCCGGTGTCAGCCAGATGTATTACGAGATCAGTGGGGTATTGTTGCCGACGGGCGAGTCGGAGCGAACGCTGATTGATGTCGACGATCTTGCCCCCAACCAGGATAACCCGGGTGCCGAGCTGATATTCGGCCCCGACACGCTTGACGGCGTGAGTGACGCCGAGCTCACCGCCGATGCAGGTATCCCCTGTGAAGTTCCACGTTATCTGGTCATGCGCACCGAAGACGTGGTCATGGTGTTCTTTGGGACCATCCCCAATATCGACTATGTCGGCAGTTTTACGGTTGAACGGCGTCACATTGAAGACGGTGACCCACTGCTGTACCTGATTCCCGAGGCAGTTGTTCGCACCAGTGGTGGTGGTGAAAGGTGGGCGTCCTATCGGTTGATGGATCGTGTCGGCAACATCGGACCTTTTTCCGCTCAGGTCAAACTCGATATCAACCTGGTTTCCTTGCCCGATTTGCTCCGGCCTTTGGTGCCTCGGGCAGAAACCGATGGCCTGATTGACCTGGATGATATCCGCCAAGGCGTGAGTGTCTCCCTGCAGAGGGTGATAGGGGCGGAGGAGGGCGATACCCTGACTCTGCGCTGGAACACCCATATTCTGGCGACGATTACCGTAGGTGCGACGCAGATCTGGCCCATTTCCGTGGACGTCACGTGGCTGATATTCCTGGTTGGCGGGTTTGACGCTCGATACCCGGTAAGGGTCTGGTACGCGTTTGCGCGGGGTTCGCTCACCAAGAACTCACCGGACACCTTTATTGAAGTCGATGCTACGGTGGCAGGTGATCCCCCGGTCAGCCCCGATCCGATCAACCCCGCGTTGCCGCCTGTAACGGTCAAAGGGGTCACCGAGGATAACGTGGTCACTCCCGCAGACTCACCCGGCCCTGTCTTGGTTGAGGTGCCTTTGTTCTTCAATCCGCAGGTGGGGGAAAACCTGCGTCTGTTCTGGGGCAATGACGCCACATTTGCCGATATAAAAGTGGTCGATCCCGGAGATGTCGCCGGGCAAACCGTGCAGCTGTATGTGCAGTGGGCCTTGATCGTCGCGGGGGGTGGGCTGGTAGAGGTTTATTACTGGACCTATAACGGCGTCAATTATCAACGTAGCCCTGCCACTCAAGTGCGGGTTGAGTTAGACACGTTAACGGGGCTGCTTGCGGCCACCCTGCAGAATAATCACCCGAGTAAATGGATTACCTGCGATACCGTCCCTCAGCCCTATGAGGCGGTCATCCTGGGGATTCCCTGGAGCACGACTCACTTTGAAGTCGGCGATAAGGTCAGGTTGTTCTGGAGCAGTCACCGCACGACCAATGGTGGGGGGGCGCCTATTGCGGGGTCTCAGGTCTGGTTTGAAGTGGAGCTGACGGATGCCCACAGGACTGCTGGAGTGGCAGAGGTCTACATAGAACCCTTCGACCCGTTGATCACAGTGCCTGGGCTGATTCCAACCAATGGTTCCGGGTTGTTTTACTACCGTCTCTACAAAATGTCGGGCCCAACCGGCAAGTCAGCTGCCAATTTCGCACGGATTGATCTTATTCGGCCCGGTGGAACGACATGCCTCGCGCCTCCTGCAGGTAAGCCGTCGAAACCCGGCAAAGCAAAAACCCAGTAGAAAACAGGTTGAACGACAGAGGGGCTTAGGCCCCTTTGTTGTTTTAAATCAGGTTCGGCCAATGCAGCATTAGCGCTAATCAAAGTAATCGCGCACGTTCTTATTGTTTTTGGCGATGTGCCTGTTTGCACGGCAATACAACGACGACGACGCTTGATTGGTTAAATCGCAAAACTGTCAATGTTGACAGGTGTGCGAATGATGTTGGAAGTGCCTAATACAGATGGCCTTATGTCCGTGAGCGAGACGGACGAGTTATCTAAACTTCCGGAGTCAACCAAGATGGCAAGTTTAAAGAACACCAACAGCCCCAAAGAGCCCAAAGCTGGCAAGAAAGCCAAGAAAAAAGCCAAGACGGCTGTTCGCTCGGTTTTGACAGAGCCTCGATCCACGCGAAGAGCCCCACGGGCAGGCTCACTTGCTGCCATAGACGTGTTGAATGCGCTGCCAGATGTGCCCGGTGGCCAGCCTGGTTTGATGAGTATCGAGACGCTTTATCTCGTGGGTTTGAGGATTGAGATCCCCAGATGGTCTCCAGGGGGAGGCGGCCCGTTTGCGAGGTACGGTCTGGAAATCAGGATCAATAATTCGCTCGTGGGGCCCCGTGAGGACCTTGGCCCCAACCTGAATGCCCCCGAGCTGGTATGGCCTCGTCCTTACACGTTCAATCAAGCGCAATTGGGTGATCATGGTCTCAAAAACCTGACCTACGAAGTGTTTCATGGTACGACGTCTGATAGTTCGCTTAGGGCGGCGGTCGTTACGGTTGACCGATACGACACGCACGCCAGGATCCGGCCGGCCAGAGCAACGCTTCCGGCTTGGGTGGTCAATGGCAAAGTGACGGTGGAGTTGCTCGACGTTTCGACTAACCTTTTGACCGTCACCTGCAGCCCTCGGTTTGATCCTCAGGTAGGGGACCGACTCAGTATTTTCTGGCATTACACGGATCCGACGCCGATTGCCACAGTCACCGATTTGCCCGTCAATAATTCACCGGTGAGCGTTACCTTGGACAAGGCGGACATATTGGCCATGGAATCAGGCGTCTACCAACTGGCGTATATCTACTACGACCGCGCCGGTAATGAAACGACCTTCCCCCCGTATTTGACGGAGATAACGCTTACACGTGAACCCAGTCCTGCAAACCTGCAACCGCCTGTCGTGCCCGAAGCGCCGCTGGATCGGGAGGATGCTCAGTTGAATCGCGCCTATGTTCGAATCACGGGCTACGACAACGTTGAAATTGGCCAACAAATCGTTGTCAATTTTAACGGGCGAATGATCTATGCAACGGTTAACAACTTAACGTTTCCTAAAGACATTCCAATACCGTGGGCCGATTTGGCGTCTGGAGGTGAGGATGCCCCTTATACTGCCATGGTCTTTTACGCGATTATTGCAAACGGTACTGCCTCCCCGACTTCCAGCTCGATCAGCGTTCCCGTGGATCTGACTGCTCCGGGCCTGACACCAGATCCGGGTGGCCCTGGTCCGGTCAACCCTAATCTTGGGCGGCTTACAATCACCTCGGCTGGCGGCTTGACCAACGAGATCGGCCCGGGCGATACAGGTAATGCCACGGCCACTTTTGCGGTGTATACCGGTGCTGTGGCAGGTGACCGAATCCAGATTTACTGGAAAGGCATACCGGCGTTGACCCCCCCCTACACCGTTACTGTGGCGGATGAGACGGCTCCACAATTCAGTATCCCGGTCCCTGCGTCAGTCATTGCCCTGGGGGGGGATGGGGTACACGATGTTTTATACAGCCTCAATAATGGAACCAACAACAATTTCATCGACTCCCTGCCAACCCCAGTCGATGTGAAACCGTCCCCGCTTGTTGATTTGGAACTGCTGCAATATCCAGATGCGCAGGGGACTGGGGCTGACGAAGATCCGTTCTTCATTAACTGTGATAATGGCATTACGTCAGGCATCAAAACCAAAATCATCAGCCCGGGCAAATTGAAAGCTGGCGATCAAGTGACCCTGGTATGGGTGATCTATGGGCCTGATGACTTCTACTCGTCAGTCGTGGTGCTCGAACATGAGTTCCCTCCGGTGACCGTCACGTTGGATCACTTTTCAGGACACCCTGGCGAAATATTCACGGTGCCCTTCGCCACTTACATTTCCCCCGTCACACAGGGGCGTGTCGAGGCTTATTACAAAGTACTCAGGCCGAGTGGTGCTCCGGGAGAGTCCGAGCCTAGCCTCTTGTACGTCAGTCGGTATCTGCTGGGCGGAGGCGTTTGCGGCTAAAACGCTGTTTTAAATGCATTGAGTGACGTCCATTAACCCTTGGGGGCAAGCCCCAAGGGTTATCGATGCTGGCTTGAGGGTTCACCTCAAAATTTCGCCCACCCACCATTAAGGAAAGTCCTACAGGGTCGTTGATTCGGCCTACATGAAGTTCCCCTTCGGGTACGTAACCTTGGCGCCTCTGAAAGCCTGAGTCGATGAGTCCTGTAATCGATTGGCTTGTTCAGTCATCCGACTAGAGGTTCTACCCTATGAATACCCAAGTACTCTTCAAGCGCTCGCGCTTGTCTACCGCAATCAAAATCCTGGCGCTCGCGCCTTTTTCACTGGCGGCAACTCACGTGTCTGCCGTAGACCTGGGCTCAGGTCAGCAACTCGTCATTGATGCCGAGAGCCCGTTTGATCGCTACACCCTGAAAGATGGTGCCAAGCTGACCTCCAACGGTGGTTCGATTCTCAGCGTGCTGTCGCAGAATTCGATCTTTGAGATGAATGGTGGCCAAGTGGTTGCGGGCTCCGAAGACGGCGTTCGGTTGTTCGGCAGCCAGGCAGCCATTCGCGACGCTCACATTTCCAGTGCCAGCGGCATTGGGATGGTCGTGGGCGAGCAGGATGGGGTGGGCAGTCACGCGGTGGTGTCCAACAGCTTGATTGAAGGGGCCACCTATGGCGTCAACCTGGGGCGGGAAAGCACGCTGCAGATGATGAACACCGATGTCGTCGGTGGAGAGTTCGGTGTGTTGGCCATTGACGGTAACCTGGCCGCGCAAGGCGGCAGTATTACCGGCGGCACCAATGGTCTTTACGTCTATCGCAGTGGCGGAGAAACCGCACCCACCCGCTTTCACCTTGACGGCACCCGCGTCGTGGGTCAAACCGGTGCGGCCATTGTGGTGGATGGGCCGGGGACGGGCGTTACGCCGATCACCCTCACCAATGGCACCACACTGGAAGGTGGTAACGGCAATATGCTGGAGTTGCTCAACGGCGGCTCCGCTGACGTACTGGTCAACAACAGCAACCTGACCGGCAACATTCAGGTTGGCAGCGGCAGTGCCCTGGACCTGAACCTGGATTTTGCCTCCATGAAAGGCGACATCATCAACAGTGGCGGCACCGCCAATGTGGGCCTGAACAACGGCGCGATCCTCACCGGCCGCCTGGAAAACGTCGACAAGCTGTCGGTCAACAGCGACGCCACCTGGGTGCTGGTCGATGGCCAGGATGAACTCAAGGAGCTGTCGATGAATGGCGGCAACGTCAAGTTCGGCGACTCGGGCGCGTTCTACCAACTGGACGTGACCAACCTCAATGGCACGGGCGGCACCTTTATCATGAAGGCGGATTTCTCCACCTTGACGGGCGACTTCCTCAACGTGACAGGGACTTCGTCCGGCGCCCACCAGTTGCTGATCTCCAGCACCGGTGCCGACCCGTTGTCCGATGACCGTTTGCATGTGGTGCACACGGCCGACGGCGGTGCCACGTTCAGTCTGGTCGGTGATCGTGTTGACGTGGGTACCTATTCGTACGGCCTGGTCAGTGATAACCGTGACCACGATTGGTACCTGGACCCGAACAACAAAGTGATCAGCCCGAGCACCAATTCGGTACTGGCGCTGTTCAACGCGGCACCGAGCGTGTTGCTGGGTGAAATGACCACCCTGCGTACCCGCATGGGCGAGTTGCGCTTCAACGATGGCAAATCCGCTGGGTTGTGGAGCCGTGCCTACGGCAACAAGTACGAAGTGTCCAACGACAAGACCGGCCTGGGTTACAACCAGTCCCAGCGCGGTTTCACCATCGGTGCCGATGCGCCGTTGCAAGCCGGTGATGGCCAGTGGTTGATCGGTGCGATGGCCGGCCACAGTACTTCGGACCTGGATCTCAACCGTGGCAGCAAGGCTGAGATCAAAAGCTACTACGTCGGCGGTTACGCCACCTGGCTGGATGCTGAAAGCGGTTTTTACTTCGATGGAGTGCTCAAACTCAACCGCTTGCACAGCGATTCTGACGTGGCGATGAGTGACGGTAAGAAAGCCAAGGGCAACTACACGCAAAACGCCGTGGGCGCTTCGGCGGAAGTGGGCCGTCACATCAAGTTGGACGATGGCTATTTCGTTGAACCCTACGGCCAACTGGCCGCAGTCATCACCCAGGCTCAGAGCTACACCCTGGACAACGGCCTGCAGGCCAAGGGCGACCGTTCGAGCACGGTGATCGGTGAAGTGGGTGTAACTGCTGGCCGCAACTTCCAACTGGAAAGTGGCAGCGTGTTGCAGCCGTACCTCAAGGCCGCCGTGGCCCATGAGTTCGACCAGAGCAACAAGGTGTTCGTCAATGACAACTCGTTCAATAACGACCTGTCAGGTTCACGCTTGAAGCTGGGTGCGGGCGTGGCGATGTCGGTGTCGCAGAACCTGAAGCTGCATGCGGATCTGGAGCGCAGCGTTGGGCAGAATATCAAGCAGCCGCTGGGGGTTAATGTGGGGGTGCGTTGGGAGTTTTGAGGTCAGGCGATTGCTAAGCGATTGCACGGTGTTGGTTTAAAACGCCCCGTACTGGACAGTACGGGGCGTTTTTTTATCGGCGCTTGAAGTTTACAGTTTAACGATTGTTATCAGATCTGCGTTGGGGCTCGTAACGTAGAGGTATTGCCCGTCAGGTGAAACAAGTAGTGCGAAAGCGGGACTCGGAAAAGACAGTGTGTCTACGAGTACCGGGGTGGTGCCACTGGTATCCAACACTTTAACCGTGTTATCGCTGACATAGGCGCGTTTCAGGTGAGGATGGCACGCTACTCTCTGAACACTTGTAAAACCGGGTAACGAACCGACCACTATGTTGGTGTGGTAATCCATCATGCTGACTTGGTTAGTTGTCGCGCACACTGCCCGAGTGCCCTCTGCCTCAAATGCCACGTCATTGACGGGGCCTGAAAAACCAGGCGTGTTACCTATTAGGGTATCTGTGCGTAGGTCAATCCGTTGCATGTATGGATAGGTTGAATTGCGATTAACAATTAAAGCGATTGCGCCATCGGGGTCGGGTTTAATTGAGTAAGGATAAAGTGGCCTGCTAAGTATGATACGTTTTGAGAATGTGTTGCCAGGGGAGTTGAATATGGCAATGCCAAAGTGGCTTGCGGAATAATCGCCGTAATAGACTTTCGAGTCATTCTTGTTTGATGCTGCGGATAGAGCCCAGTAATCGTTGTAGTTCCAGCCCAAGATGCCATAGGTATCGGTGCTGAATATGTAGTTGTAGACGCCCTGCCCTAAAGCGCCGGCGTTGGCCCCAAACAACCTTGTGCCGTCATTGCTGATTGCAATGCCTTGAAGGCTTGAGGTCACTATTGTATGAACGACTTTCTGCTGTAGGGTGTCAATAACGCTTATTGAGCCATGGTTCATTACAAACAGCTTTTTCCCATCCGGGGTGATAACTATCTGACTTGGATTATCTCCCACAAGAATTGTTTTGATTATCTGTGCCTTGCGTTGAATGACATAAGGCATGGGTTTCAAAGCAATTGCCGTATCTTTATTATTAAAACCGTCCAATGAAACGCGAGCATGAACGGTCATGTTTGCACCATTGTCAAAGCCGCTCCAATAATCTCTGTCAATCAAATCCGACGTGTGTTTAGCCGTAAACTCGGCTGCACTCACGACCTTCCCGGTACGTTGAGGATGGTCTGGCGGGCCTTTTAAGTCGATAAAAACGGACTGATCTTTGGCAAAGAAAGGCCAGGCTTTTATTTCGACGTGGTTAGCCAGACTGGTATCGATCACTCCTCCCGACGCTTCAGGTACGCTCACCAAATCACGTGCTTGTTCCGACAGCGCATCCACGTTAACGGTCAGCTTGGGAGACTCAATAATGTTTCCGTTGCGCTGCACTTCAAAATGCACGGTGAAGGACTCACCCAGATAAGTTGCGACAAAATTACTGTTCCAGGAAAACGTGATGTAGTCATGGCCTGCATCCGGAACGCCGGGTCTAGACGGGATATCGGGCATCCCCGGACCTAGCTTGTTCTGCACCACCAGTTTCACCAGGTCTGTGGGCAGCATCAGATATTTGGCCCTGAATGTGACAATACGAGGCGAAGGCGTCCAGACGTTCTGCGGATTAAGTTGCGTGACGCAAGGTGACACATAGGTGCTTTCGAGCAGGCTTGGGCATTCAGTGATTTGCAGCATCGCACCTACGTTGACGACCAGCGGCAGAGATTTGAGCGGTGTGTCTGTAGGCAGTGTCCTGACTTCCCAGTGCAGTGTCATGGTGCCTTCTTTGTTCGCCAGCACGATAGCGCGTGGAATCGTGAAGGGCAGATCAGCGCCGAACCAGGTGGACGTTACCTTCAGCCACGAGGTGGTGATACTGCCACTTGGTTTGCTGCCATTGGCAACAAGTCTGACTTCATCGTTCAGGGCGATGCTCGAATGTGGATGGACGAGTGCCTTCAGGTTGCCTTTGCTGACGAGTTCGTTAAAAACATGGTCAGGCGGTGGTGCTTCTGCTGATGTAGGAGGTGGCAGCGTCACTTGAATGTCACCCACCTGGACGGTCACCGATTTAGAGGGGCGAGCGGTGTCGTTATTGACCACGTAATACGCCGTGAAGGAGGAGCCCTCCAGGGCGGAGAATACGCTGAAGTAGTCCAGATAGAAGTCGATGTCTCCAGTGCCTGCGATCTCTGTGTATTTCGCATACACAGGGGTGCCGTCCAGGGCTTTGCCTTCGATGATCAGGTCGACTTTGTCACCGGGGTCTTGTTCGAAGAAGCGCACGGTAATTTCCACTGGATCGGTATCTACCGGCAAGACTCCGCCCTGCACCCCTTTGACTATAGGGGCTGGTCGGCTGTTGTCAGCAGGTACGCCTCGCATGCTGTAAATCACGGCATTGGAGGGTGTATTCGCCGCACCTACCCGCACGCGTTCGTACGTAATCAACAAGCGGCCCCCCGCAAGTTTTTTGGCAAACGTCAATGGCAGGGGAACGTAAATGCGTAGCGCGTTGGGCTGAGGTACGTTGGCCGTTTCGGTATGTTTGAGAGGCTCACCTGTCGAGGTCAGCCCGAGATAGGTGACAAGTACTTTGTCATTCGCAGCCCAAGCATAATTTCTGATCGGTACTTCAAAGCTCAGGTCGCTCGATTGTGTATCGGTGTCAATGAAGTCTTCGTCTAAATCTGCATCGTATTCGGACTCAGGCACAAGTCCCTCAGGCAGCAACGGGCCGACGCCCCCGCCCACGTTGCTTTGTATAAGCCTTGGCATCGAAAAACCGTGGGACTGATTGCCGGCCTTATCCCTTACAAACCATTCAAGGATGTTTACCCCAGGCGTCACCTGCAGCCAGGTGCCGTAGTTGATGGTGATAATGATGGGCGCGTCGCCGGAGGCCTCAAAACTGGTGACTGTGTGGGTGACGATCACCCCGCCAATACTGATGAAGATCACATCAGCTTCTTTGCGGTGGTAGACCTGATCCACCAGCGGGTTCACAGGGTAATCATCAATGATCACCTTGATGCCGAGTTGAGCGGCCGCCTGGGTGATGATGCCAAAGGCTTCGATGGTTGGATCTTCGAAGCGGGGCCGCGCCAGGTTTTCATTGATGGTGGGGGTACTGGTCTGTGGGTCTAGACCTCCGGGCGCTTTGGTGTCCACCCAGATGTCCAAAAGGGTGGTCTCCTCTATGGTGCCGTTCAAGCGCCTGACGAAGCCTTGCAGTTTGTTGAAGGCCTGGTCGATAAACCGGACGGACTCAATGTTCAGCGTAATATCCTTACCAATGGCGGCGTCGGTCTCGGAGACGGTGTAGCTTTTGACCTCCAAACCATTGAGTTCAACCCAGACAAAGTCATTCTCAGCCTGTTGAAACCAGGCTTCGAGGATGTAGATGACGCCGAGGGCGCTGACCGTCAGCGCGGCGTTGTTAAGGGCGCCGTCGGTGCCAGGGATGGGAGTGAGGTTTGGAATAAAGGGGTACAGTTCAGCGAATGGCAGCCGGGTTGCAGGGGGCCTGTGAAAGCCTGGAGGGCAGCCTCCAAAATCGGGCCTGTCAGGCAGGCGACCTCCAGGTTTTTTGCTGGGTCTTTTGCGCTGCACCGTTGGCATGCAGCCAAGCGGTAGGGCTGGCGGCGTAGTTTGATCAGGGGTCGGTTCTGCCGATGTGCAGTGACAAGGGGCGGCGGGTAGGGAATTTTGATCATGTGTCATGACGGGATACCTGTCTGAGTATTAATCAAGAGCACGACCCGTAATTCATCGTTGAATTGAGTCGGGGCCTTGATTCAGCGCTCTTCCTCCCGCCCTGACTAGCTGTGAGAATTGACAGTACCGACCAATGGAATTAACGAGTCACAGCACCACCACCGATACCGTGTCATTACTTGCATTGGCCACATAGGCATAGACGCCATCCGGTGAAACCACCACGCCCCGTGGCTGACTGAACCCGGCATAGGTGCCAATAACGTTCTGGGCCCGCGTATCGATGAGGGTCAGTAAGTTGGCGCCGCTTTGGGTGACGTAGGCGCGTTCCAGTTTCGGGTGAAAGGCTACGTCATAGGGGCGTTGCAGACCGCTCAGCGTCTGGCTGACCTGCAGCGTTGTGGTATTGCCGATCACCACAGTGCCTCGGTCGGGTTGCGTGATGTAGATACGTTGCAGCATCGGGCTATGGGCGATTTGCTGGGGCAGCGAGAATGTGTTCGCCTGGCTGAGCTGGGCATTGTTTGCCAGGTTGAAGGCCCGCCAATCAAATGCGCCGGCGATATGTGCACGGGTTCCGTCCGGGCTCAGCGCGATAGCGCTGGGTCGGCTGGTGGGTACGCGGCTGACCACGTTATGGCTGGTTGTGTCGATAATCACCATCTCTGAGGCACCGTAGTCCGCTACATACAGGCGCGTGCCCGTCTTGTTCAGCGTGAGCCCGTGCACAGTGGTAAAGCCTGTGAGTGTGTGAATCGTCGAGTAGTCTTGCGTACTGATCACGCGAATCGGTGTATTGGCCGCGTTGCTGTTATCCGACACGTACAAGCGGCTGCCGTTGGGGTGCAAATCCAGCCAGAGCGGTGAGCCTATGTCAGTAATCGTGTGAATGACCCGGTAGTTTTGTGTGTCGATTACCGCCACGGATCGGGGCGTGGTGGCTTGGGTCAGGTATAGCCGCGTGCCGTCGGCACTGAGTGCCAGGTTTGTGGGCGTGCCGGCTGCGCGGATATTGGCCATGACCCCTTTGGTGTTCTCGATCCGATAACTGACGGTGCCCAGCTTGACCGCGAAGTCTTTGTGCAGACTGCCGTTGAGTGAGACGTGGGTTTCTACGGTTAGCGTACTGCGGTTGGGGAGCGAGCGCAGAAAGGCCGCAGGCAAACTATGTTCCACGCGTTTGGCTGCGAACTCCGCCGCACTCAGTGGCGTGCCTTCGCGCAAAGGCAGGTTGGCGGCGCCTTTGATGTCTATCCATATCGACTGCCCGTTGCGCATGAAGGGCCACTCCAACACCCGCACGCTGTGAGCTTTGCTGACATCAATCACACCTGCCGCCGCCTGCGGCACGCTGACCCGGTCGAGATGTTGAGCCGGCAGCGTCTCTACCGTAAGGCTCAGTATTTGCGATGACGTGCTCGCGCCACCCCGGGTGACGATATAGGACACGCTGGCCTGCAGGCCGAGATTGGCGGCAATCACGTGGTTGGAGATGCTGAAGTCGACATAACCCAACGCCGGGTCGGCGGGTTTTGGCGCGATCACCGGAGTGCCCAGGCCGAAGGTACCCTTGAAGATCGGCTGAATATCATCCCCCGCCATCATGGGGTAGCGTATGCGTAGAGTGACCACCGGTGCGGCCGGCGGCAGCACATGCAAGGGGTTCAGCGTTGCTGTTGCAGGGCCGGAGACGGTGCTTTGCAGGATCAGTGGCACGTTCAGTTGCAACGCACTTCCTACCTTCATCACCAGCGATTGTGAATACAGCGTGCGTTGGCCGGGCCGCTCGACGCTGTAGTAGAGACGGGCCGAACGGTTGAGGTTGGCAAGTACGTAGACGCGCGGGACCACAAACTTCAAATCCTCGCCGAGCCAGGCGTCGGTGATCAACCGTCGCATGGGGGGCGCACTGCCGCCCAGTGCGCTGCCTTCGAAATACAGCACCACTGTTGTTCCGAGCACAAATGACGTGTGCCATTTGACGGTGACATTGGCATTGGCGCGAGAGATCTCCGGGTCAAAGGTCAGGTCGGGTTCCGGCGCCTCGAGCACTTGGACCTTGGGTAACGCCTCTATCGGTTCGCCGATCAGCAGGTTCAGCTCCTTTGACGGCGGACGTTGTCCGGGCAGGTTGATGTAGTAATAGAGGCGCAGCGTGCCGCTTTCCAATTGGCGAATATCACCCTCCGGGCCGTTGGCGAGATCGAACGGGATGTCGCCCGTGCCCGCCGGTAGGCGGTGCTCCTGATAAAACCCATGGCCATTGGCATACTTGCCGTCCAACACGAGGGTTACGCAATCGTCAGGGTGCTGGCCCATGTAGGAACGGACTATGACCCTGACGGGATCGGTGAGCGGGTCGAGGACGCCACCGTTGGCTGCTGGTACGTGAGGTGCATCCAGTTCGCTGGCAACCGGCGTACCCGTCACTTGGATGAAGCTGTTTTCCGAGGGCACGCCAGGCTGGCCTGGGCGAAGCCGCTCATAACTGAGTTGAGTCAATGCGCCTATCAGCACGCTCAAATCTGCGTTTGGCCATGGGATATCGAGGTACGTGATGGCCGGTGAGCCAACAAGGGTGCTGTAGATTTGCTCCAGCTCCACCCCGGCCAGGGTGCGTCCCTTGACACTGGCCCGCAGCGTGTCGCCGCTGGCCCAGCCTTTACCGGCAATGGGGAATCGCAACGTTGCGCTCTTACCTGCCAGCTTGTCGGCATCCAGTGTGCCGCTGGGGGCCTCGACGATATGTGCTGGGTCCAGCAATTTCTCGTTTGGATTCAGGCGCACCTCAATCATCTGTGACGGCGAGCGGCCGGGCGTGTAGTTGCCCGATTCGTCCAATACGTCATAAGCGCAGGCATGCCGACCGCTGCCGATCTTCAGCCAGGAGCCATAGTTCACCGTCACCGCAATCGGATTGCGATTACTCGCCTGGCCTTCGGTGACAACGTGTTCGATGATTTCACTGCCAATGATCAGCCGGATTTGGTCGCGCACAGATCGGTGAGTATTGGTGGGCAAGGTGGGATCGACCGGATAGAAATCGATGCTGACGGCAACACCCCGCTGGGCTGCCGTCGAATCAATGAGTGTTTGGGCGAGTTGTGGGCGCGCCAGGCGTTCGTTGACCCAGGGCGGTGCCACGATGGGGTCGTTACCGGTCGGTGCCACTTGATCGACCTTGAGGGTCAGGCGCTGGGTCTCTTCGCGGCGTGAATCCAGATGCGTGACGACCATGTAAACGGGCCCCACCGCTCCATCCGACAGGTGTGCCAAGGGGATGCGCAACACAATCGCTTTCTGCTCACGGGCTTCCTGGTCTGTGACCGTATGGGTATCAACCGGTATGTCAGGGTTGGCGCAGATCAGCGCGATGAAATCACCTTCGGCCTGGCTGGCATAGCTTCTCAGGATGCAAATAAGCCCGTCATTGCCATGGGACTCCAGCAAGGCCTTATTGACAGCGCCACTGAAACCGACCACCGGGGCTTTCAACCCGGGGATATACGGCGTCAGTTGTGCGACGGGAGGACGGGCATTTCGGGCTGGGCGCATGTTGTTCATCTCGCGGCAGAGGGGCACGAGATGCGTTAGAACACGCGGGTGAGGAGCGCAACAACTGTGATATCTGACAGTTCAGACCAGCGGTCGTAGCTCGTTGCGAGCCACGCCCGTCCAGGTCAAAGTTGGCGGTTCCAGTACCGGAACAACGGCTCCGCCAAAAACAACACAAACAACAACCGCATCACCTGCATCGCCGTTACCAACGGCACCGACAGTTGCAGGGTTTCGGCGGTGAGGCTCATCTCGGCAATGCCGCCGGGCATCATGCCCAATGTCAACGAACGCAGGTCCAGATGGGTCAGCGCGCTCAGGCCCACCGCTGCCAATGTCGCCAGCGCCATGGTCAGTGCGGTGCCGATCAAAGTACGGCCCATGAACGACGGTGCCCGGCGGAAGAACTGCCGGTTGAAGTGGCAACCCAAACCGCTGCCGATCAACCATTGGCCGATCTGGCTGCCGCCATCGGGCAAGCCGATATGCAGATCCCAGATAACACTCGCGGTAGCGCTCACCAGCAACGGCCCGAACAGCCACGGGTTCGGCTGGCGCAAACGCTGCCAGATCCAGGCGACCAACGCGCCAATTGGAAACAGCGCGAACAGCCAGGGCCAACTCACCGGCGCCGGATGAAACTGCGGCGCGCCGCCTTCAAGCAAATACTTGAAGATCGCCGGCACGCACAGCACTACCACCAGCACCCGCAGACTTTGCCCCGCCGCCACGCGGCTGAGCACCGCACCATTGCGTGCGCCAAGGTTGACCATTTCCCCGGAACCGCCGGGCATGCTGGAGAAAAATGCAGTGGCACGGTCTTCACCGCTGCGGCGCATCAACCACACGCCGACAATGCTCGACAGGCTGGTGATCAGCGCGCCGAAGAAGATCAGCCCGAAGTGGCTCATCACCTGCTCGATCACTACCGGGGTGAAGTGCAGCCCGATACCAATCCCCACCACCCATTGGCCGCATTTGCGCCCGCCGGGAATCTCCGCCAACTGCCACGGCGTGAGGCAACGCACCAGGATGATCGCCAGCAACGAGCCGACCATGTACGGCAAAGGCCAGCCGACCAGGCTGGCCAGGTAACCGCCGGCCAGACCGACCAGCGGTGTTCCCCACCATTGTTTGAAGGTGACCTCAGACATCGGCCACGGCACGACGCTGCTGGGCACGTTTACGGTAGATACGCACCAGCGGGAAGGCCAGCATCAGCGCGGTCAATACCCACACACCAAAGGTGATCGGGCTCGACCAGAGGATGTCCAGCGCACCGTTGGAGATCGACAGCGCACGGCGCAGGTTCTGCTCCATCAGGCCGCCGAGGATAAAGCCCAGCAGCACCGGCGACAGTGGGAAGTTGAGCTTGCGCAGGATGTAGCCGAAGATGCCGATACCGACCATCAGGAACAGGTCGAAGGTGGTGGCGTGAACGGCGTACACACCGATCGCGGTGATGATCGCGATCACTGGCACCAGCGCCCAGTTCGGCACGGCCAGGATACGGGTGAAGATGCGGATCATCGGGATGTTGAGGATCACCAGCATGATGTTGGCGATAAACAACGACGCGATCAGGCCCCAGACGATATCGGGTTGCTGTTGGAACAGCAGCGGGCCCGGGGTGATGTTGTACAGCGACAGCGCGCCGATCATCACCGCGGTGGTGCCCGAGCCGGGAACGCCGAGGGTCAGCATGGGCACCAGGGCGCCGCACGCGGATGCACCAATGGCGGTTTCCGGAGCGGCCAGGCCACGCATGTCGCCTTGTCCGAATTTACCGCTGGCACCGGCCAGGCGTTTCTCGGTCATGTAGGCAACGGCTGACGCCAACGTCGCACCGGCACCGGGCAGCACGCCCATGATGAAGCCCAACAGGCCGCAGCGAATGTTCACCACAAACACCGCCGACGCTTCCTTGAAGTTGAACAGCATGCGCCCGGTGGCTTTCACGGCTTCCTGGCCGCGGTGGGTTTTTTCCAGCAGCAACAGGATTTCGCTGATGGAGAACAGACCCAGCACCAGCACCACGAACTGAATGCCGTCGGTGAGGTGGATGTTATCCCCGGTAAAACGGTACACGCCGCTGTTGGCGTCGATGCCCACCGCCGACAGGAACAGGCCGATCAGCGCCGCAACAAAGGTCTTCAGCGGTTTGTCACCGGCCATGCCGCCCAGACAGACAATCGCGAACACCATCAGTACAAAATATTCCGCCGGCCCGAAGGCAATCGCCCATTTGGCCAACAGCGGCGCAAACAGCACCATGCCGCAGGTGGCGATAAACGCACCGATGAACGAACTCCACGCCGACAGCGACAACGCCACGCCAGCCAGGCCTTTGCGGGCCATCGGATAGCCGTCGAGGGTGGTCATCACGGTGGAGGCTTCGCCCGGGATGTTGAGCAGGATCGAGCTGATACGCCCGCCGTATTCGCAACCCAGGTACACGGCCGCCAGCAGGATCAGCGCCGATTCCGGCGGCAGTCCCAGGGCGAATGCGATGGGGATCAACAACGCCACGCCGTTGATCGGGCCCAGGCCCGGCAACAGGCCGACCACGGTGCCGATCAAGGTGCCGCACAACGCGGTCACCAGGTTGTAAGGGGACAGTGCAACGCCGAAGCCCTGGCCCAAATAGCTGAACGTATCCATATCAGTTCTCCAGAACTTCAAGCAGGCCGAGGGGCAGCGGTACATCCATGGCTTTATCGAACAGCAGGTACAGGCCGATGGCCATGAGGCTGACGATCACCACGCTCGGCAACCAGCGCCCGCCATACAGGCGTGCCATGGGAATACCGATCAGCATGCTGCTGAGGATGAAACCCAGGGGCTCGAACGTGCCGGCGAACACGATCAGCAGTGCCACGCAGATGCCGATCTTGATCAGGGTTTCGCGGTCCAGCGGCGGTTCGTCTTCGGTGTGTTTGGTAGGTTGCGGACGAAACAGCATGTAGATCAGGCCCAGGCTCATCAGCCCAAGCATCAACAGCGGGTAGGCGCGAGGGCCTACCGGCTCGTAGGAAAAGGCGGCTTGATACGGCCAGGCCATCAGCGCGAGGCCAGCACAGACCAGCAACATCACAGAGGCGAAAATGCGTTGTAAAAGCATAGGAAACTCCTAGGCCGCTTTTGTGGGAGCTAATGCCTGTCAGTCAAGGGCGAACGCAGTACCTGTGGCGAGGGAGCTTGCTCCCGCTGGACTGCGCAGCAGTCCCATTGTTGGGGCCGCTTCGCGACCCAGCGGGAGCAAGCTCCCTCGCCACAGGTGACTGTTTACGCTTTCTGGCTCTTGACTGATTGGCATTAGGGCAAGCCCGCTCCCACAGAGGGGCGATTACTGGATCAGGCCAAACTCTTTGGCCAGCACTTTGTAGTCAGCCACTTGTTTCTTCACGTAGGTGTCCAGCTCCGGGCCGGTCATGGCGAACGGGAACAGCTCGCGCTGGTCACGCAGCTTGGCGAACTCTTCGGAGGCCAGCAGTTTGTCGAACGCGTCTTTCCACCAGGCGTAGTCGGCATCGCTGACTTTTGGCCCGAGGTAGAAACCACGTACCACCGGCCAGACGATGTCGTAGCCTTGCTCTTTGGCGGTCGGGATATTCTTCATCTCCGGCTCGTCCAGGCGCTCTTCGGCGAACACCGCGAGCAGGCGCATGTCACCGCTCAAGATGTGCGGCATGGAGTCGGAGATATCGGTACTGCCCACCTGGATGTGGCCGCCGAGCAGGGCGGTGGCGATTTCACCGCCGCCTTCGAGGGCGACGTAACGCAGTTCGCGCGGGTTGATCCCGGCGGCCTTGGCGATCAGGGCGGTTTGCATCCAGTCCTGGCTGCCGACGGTGCCACCGGAGCCAATCACCACGCTGCCCGGATCTTTCTTCAAGGCCTTAACGAGATCGTCGAGGGTCTTGTAGGGCGAATCGTTTTTCACTGCGATGGCACCGTAGCTGGTGCCGACGGCCGCGAGCCAACGCACGGCGCCTTCATCGAAGCGGCCGAACTTGCCTTGGGCCAGGTTCAGCAGCGAGCCGCTGGACCAGGCCACCAGGGTGCCGGCATCCGCAGGACGCTGGGCGACCACGGCGTTGTAGGCCACCGCGCCAACGCCGCCGGGCATGTAGGTCACACGCATCGGCTTGCTCAGCAGCTTCTCGTTGACCAGCGCGCTCTGCGCCAGTTTGCAGGTCAGGTCAAAACCACCGCCGGGGGAGGCCGGGGCGATGCATTCCGGGCGCTTGGGCTCATCGGCGGCCAGCAGTTGCCCGGCGAACATCATGCAGCCAGCGGCGAGGGCCAATTTACGCAGTGAAAGGGTCATGGGTTTCTCCTTCATTGTTGTTATGAGGTGCTGTTACCAGAGTGCGACGCTGTAGCTCACCAGCAGGCGCATTTCATCCGCATCACGGGCTGAATAGTTGGAACGGTACGTGGCATTACGTAGGCGCACCGCCACATCCTTGAACGTGCCGCTTTGCACCACGTACTTGATCTCACTGTTGCGTTCCCACTCCTTGCCGGTGTCGCCGTTCCTGAGCTTGATATTGTCACCCGACAGGTAACGGCTCATGAACGTCAGGCCCGGAATGCCCAGCTTGCTGAAGTCGTAGTCGTAGCGCGCCTGCCAGGAATGCTCTTCGGCGCCGGCAAAGTCGTTGATCTGCACGAAGTTGACCAGGTACGGGTCGCTGCCATCCACATACGGGAACGCGCTGTCGCCGGACATGTGCTGGTAACCGGCGCTGAGCTTATGGCCATTGAGGGCATAGCTGAACAGGCCGTTGAGGGATTTGTTGTCGATCTTGCCGCCACGTGCTGCACCGGTGTCATCACTGATGGCCAGGCGCAGGTCGGCGGCGAAGGTGCCGGGGCCCATCGGGCGCGCGGCGACCAGGCCGAGGAAGTGCTGGCGGTACACATCGTCGAGTTGGGCGAAGTGGTAGCTGCCGGTGATCTTGTCGGCGAACTTGTAGTCGGCGCCGCCGAAGTTGAAGTGCTTGCCGGTGGCGCCGCTGACGAAGCGGCTGTTCTTGTTGTTGAGGGCGATGTCTTCGTAGTGAGTGACATCGCGGTCCTTGGCTTTATCCAGGCGACCACCGGTAAACACCAGGTTCTTGAATTCCTTGGACGTGATCAAGCCGCCGTTGAAGGTCTGCGGCAGGATGCGCCCGTCGTTTGGCTTGAGGATCGGCAGTTCGGGGATCAGCGAACCGATTTTCAACTCGGTGGCCGAGATCTTCACTTTGCCGGTCAGGCCCAGCTTGGAATATTCGTCGGCGGCGCGGCCATCGTCGTGGGTGGGCAGCAGGCCGGTGCCGGTGCGGTCGGGGCTGGAGTCGAGCTTGACCCCAAGCATGCCCAGTGCATCCACGCCAAAACCGACAGTACCGTCGGTGTAGCCCGATTGCAGGTTGAGCATGAAGCCCTGGGCCCATTCTTCCCGTTTGGATTGCTGGGCGCTGGTGCCGTCACGGAAGTCGCGGTTGAAGTACATGTTGCGGGTTTCCAGGGTCGCGCTACTGTCTTCGAAGAAGGCAGCCTGGCTAAGCGGCGAAAAGCCGGCGAGGGCAGCGGCACTGGCGAGGGCGGTCTGGGAAAGGCGAGAAAAACGCACAGGCGAGAGGGCCTGGGGCTGTGTCGACAGCATCGTTGTGTACTCCGTTATTGTTCTTATTTTGACGAAAACGCTTCAAGGCGTTTTTCGGCTGCTACGGATCAGGTAGCACGGCGGGCATGACCACCGTGGCTGGATGCTAAAGGGCGAAGCTTTCAGTAACCTTTCAATTGCCTTTCAATGTTTTCGGGCTTCACAGGGCAGGCCGCGGCTGTAAACTGCCCGGCAAAGTGTGGCGTCGACCACTCCTTAACGAGGTAGAAATCCATGCGTGTCCTCTTGGTTGAAGACCACCTGCAGCTCGCCGAAAGTGTCGCCCAAGCGCTCAAGAGCACAGGCTTGACCGTCGATGTGTTGCACGACGGTGTGGCGGCGGATTTGGCCTTGAGCAGTGAGGAATACGCGGCGGCGATTCTCGATGTGGGGCTGCCGCGCATGGATGGCTTTGAGGTGCTCGCACGTCTAAGGGCCCGTGGGAAAAATCTTCCGGTGCTGATGCTGACGGCGCGCAGTGATGTGAAAGACCGCGTGCACGGGCTCAACCTCGGGGCGGACGATTACCTCGCCAAGCCTTTCGAACTGACCGAGCTGGAAGCACGGGTCAAGGCCCTGCTGCGGCGCAGTGTGTTGGGCGGAGAGCGTCAACAGACGTGCGGCGTGCTGGTGTATGACCTCGATACACGACGCTTCACGGTCGGGGGCGAACTCATGACCCTGACGTCCCGCGAGCAAGCGGTGCTGGAAGCATTGATTGCGCGTCCGGGCCGCGTGATGAGCAAAGAGCAACTCGCCTCCCAGGTATTTGGCCTGGATGAAGAAGCCAGCCCGGACGCCATCGAAATCTACGTGCACCGCTTGCGCAAGAAACTCGACGGCCAACCTATCGCCATCGTGACCTTCCGCGGCCTCGGCTACCTGCTGGAAGCCCGCGATGCATAAGCCCAGCAGCCTGCGCTGGCGACTGCTGTGGAACCTGGCGCTGTTGCTGGTGCTGTTGATGCTGGCCAGCGGCATGAGCGCGTACTGGAATGGTCGCGAAGCTGCCGACACCGCTTACGACCGCACACTGCTGGCCTCGGCGCGCACCATCGCCGCTGGCCTGACCCAGGTGGATGGCACCCTCAGTGCCAACGTGCCCTATGTGGCCCTGGACACCTTCGCCTACGACAGCGCCGGGCGTATTTATTACCAGGTCAATGATATTGATCAGAAGCTGATTTCCGGTTACGAAAACCTGCCCGGGCCGCCGCCCGGCACACCGCGCACTGACGATTATCCGGCGCTGGCGCGTTTCTATGACGCGGTGTATCTGGGCCAGCCGGTGCGGGTGGTGAGCCTGCTCAAGGCGGTCTCGGAACCGAACATGAACGGCATGGCGGAGATCCGCGTGGCCGAGACCGATGAGGCGCGTGTGAGCATGGCGCGCAGCCTGATGGCCGATACGTTGCTGCGCTTGGGCATGCTGGCGGTGGGTGCGTTGTTGCTGGTGTGGTTTGCCGTGAGTGCCGCGCTGCGTCCGCTGGAGCGCTTGCGCACGGCGGTGGAGGAGCGCCAGCCCGATGACTTGCGCCCGCTGCCGTTGGTGGAAGTGCAGCATGAGTTTGGCCCGCTGGTGCGTTCCCTCAACCATTTCACCGAACGCCTGCGCGGCCAGTTCGAGCGTCAGGCGCAATTTATTGCCGACGCGGCCCATGAGTTGCGCACACCACTCGCGGCGCTCAAGGCGCGCTTGGAGTTGGGCCTGCGCAGTGACGAGCCGGTCACCTGGCGCAGCACCCTGGAAACCGCCGCTCAAGGCACCGACCGCCTGACCCATCTGGCCAATCAATTGTTGTCCCTGGCCCGCATCGAAAACGGTGCCCGAGCGATTGCCGAAGGCGGCGCGCAGTTGCTCGACCTCAGTCAATTGGCCCGTGAGCTGGGCATGGCCATGGCGCCGTTGGCCCATGCTCGCGGCGTGGCCCTGGCGCTGGAGGCGGACGAGCCGGTGTGGCTGCGCGGCGAACCGACATTGCTGAACGAGCTGTTGAGCAATTTGGTGGACAACGCCCTGGCCCACACGCCGCCGGGTGGCAACGTGATTCTGCGGGTGACGGCACCGGCGGTGCTGGAGGTGGAAGATGATGGCCCCGGCATTCCCCAGGAGGAGCGTGACCGGGTATTCGAACGCTTCTACCGGCGCAGCCAGCAGGGCATGGGTTCGGGCCTTGGGTTGGCGATTGTCGGTGAAATCTGTCGTGCGCACCTGGCGCAAATCAGCCTGCACGACGGCGAGCAGGCCGGGCTGAAAGTGCGGGTGAGTTTTATCGCCGGCTGATCAATAGAACATCGAGCGGGCTTCATCCAGCTCGGCGCGCAGGGCTTCGCTGTAAGGGTCGACCCGCAGTTTTTGGAGGGCGGGCAAGCTGGAGACCGAAGCGGTCGCCAACGGATGATCAGTGCCGCGATGGCAATACAGCACGGCGATTTGCACGATGTCGATGTAGTCCAGGCTGGCTGAATCCCGTTCCAGGTTCATGTATTGGCCTGGCAGGCTGGCGAGCATTTCCGGGAAGTCCCAGCCGTGCAGCAGCTTATCCCCCAGGAAGGGATGGATGCTGTCGATCACGTGGTTGAGGCTGACCGGGTCCGAGAGCAATTCGTAGTGGTCTTCGGCGTAGGTGAGAATCGGCAGTACGCCGATCTGGTGCACCAGGCCGCCGAGGGCTGCCTGGTCCGGCTTGAGCTGGCTGTGGCTGCGGCACAAGGCATAGCTCACGCCGGCCACTTCCAGGCTGCGCCGCCACACATCGCGCATCTTCTGTTCCACTGCTTCGGAACGGGCGTGGAAGATCTGCTCCATCACCAGGCCGATGGCCAGGTTGCTGCTGTAGTTGGTGCCTAGCCGAGTGATGGCGGTGTGCAGGTCGGTGACTTCCTGAGTCGCGCGCAGTAACGGGCTGTTGACCACTTTGATCAGGCGCGCCGACAGCGCGGTATCGCGACCGATCACTTTGCTCAAGTCGCTGATACTGATCTCCGGGTTTTCGGCCGCCTGACGAATATTCAGGGCCACTTCCGGCAAAGTCGGCAGAACCAGGTCATCGTTATCGATGGCCGCAACCAACGC
The DNA here is from genome assembly GCF_004682045.1 of Pseudomonas nabeulensis. Taxonomy (GTDB): domain Bacteria; phylum Pseudomonadota; class Gammaproteobacteria; order Pseudomonadales; family Pseudomonadaceae; genus Aquipseudomonas; species Aquipseudomonas nabeulensis. The sequence goes on along the minus strand of NZ_QUZT01000001.1, from coordinate 214,393 downwards.
CTGTTGGACTTTTTCCGCCAGCTTGTTCATTCATGATCTCTAGGGTGTTGCAAAAAAGTACGGCGATTAACGCTGGATCTCTCGATCACGGTCGAGCGTGTAAGGCAGGTCAAGCAGGTGCAAGCTGGGGCCTTCCAGTGTGCCTAAACGCACATCGCCACTATCGGCTGCTTCGGCTTGCAGCACGGCTAGAAGTTCAATGGTCTGGCCGGCTTTTGCTGCGATCACCACTTCACCAATTGAGCTGTTGTGGCTGGGGGAGAACAGCGGGGTGCCTGGCTCGGGCGTTTCAGCCGCATCAAGGCTCAAGCGGTACAGGCGACGCTTGAGTTTGCCCAGGTACTGCATGCGCGCGACGATTTCCTGGCCGGTGTAGCAGCCTTTCTTGAAGCTGACACCGCCGACGGCTTGCAGGTTGAGCATCTGGGGGATGAACAGCTCGCGGGTTTGCGGCATGACCTGGCCGATGCCGGCGCGGATCTGGCCGAGCAGCCATTCGTTCAGGTCGGCTTCCTTCAGCGCTGCCGTCAATTGGCTGCGTAGGGTTTCGGCATGTTCTGCAGGCACCCACAGCTCGGCACGGCCGGGGGATACGCGGATGGCGATCAATGTGTCGGTACGTACGACGCTGTCGGTTTCGCTCGGCAGCTCAAGACCAAGATTGGCCAGGACCTGATCAGCGTTGACCAAGCCAAAGCGCACCCAGCCGGCGCTTTCGTCGGTGAGCTTGGATTTGGAGAACACCGCGTATTTCTTCAGGTCTGCCAACTGCGGTTCCAACAGCTCGCTGGCCATGGCCAGCAATACGCCGTCACCTTGCAACAGAATCCGGAAGCTCGACTGCATGCGCCCCTTTTGCGTGCAGCGCGCGCCGAGGCTGGCCTGGGTATCGCTCAGGTAGTTGAGGTTGCAGGTCAGTTGCCCTTGCAGGAACTTGGCCGCGTCGGAGCCGCGGACGGCGAGAACGCCTTCGTGGGACAGGGGGCAGAAGAAAGCAGAGTCAGCCATGGGTCATCGCAGGTCAAAAAGTCATGGGTGCATCATAGAGGGGCGCCCGGCAAATGGATAGTTTCCGTATAGCGCGACCAAAGCCGACTGTTCCGGTGTCGTCGGGCCTGTATACTTGCCGCCTATTTGAGGAGCGTTCCATGGTCGAAGATGTAGAAATCAATCGCCTCTACTGGCACAGCCGTCGTGGCATGCTGGAGCTGGACGTGTTGCTGGTGCCGTTCACCAAAGAGGTGTACGCCACCCTCAATCAGGTGGATCGCGACCTCTATGTCCGGTTGCTGACCTGTGAAGACCAGGACATGTTCGGCTGGTTTATGGAGCGCAGCGAGTCGGAAGATCCGGAGTTGCAGCGCATGGTCCGGATGATTCTGGACCGTGTCCAGCCCAAGTAATCCCGCCTTTGAATGCCGCTGGCAGGCCTCACGGCTGTTGCTGGCGGTGTATCTTTTTGCCCAGTTGTTTGCGCTGGGTGCGCTGTTATTCATCGATTTGCCTTATTCAAGCCTGGCTGTGGTGCTGTGTTTGGCGCATGCCGTCTGGGTTTTGCCGCGTCATATCCTGCTGACTCACCGTTCGTCGATTCGCGGCCTGCGCCGTGATGCCGACGGATGGCAACTGTTGAGCACCGAGCAGGGTTGGCACAGCGTGCAGTTGCGTCCCGACAGCCTGGCGTTGCCGTTGATCGTGGTGCTGCGCTATCGGGTGCCGGGGCAGTGGCGGGTACGTTCGATCTGCGTACCCGTGGATTCGCAGGCCGCCGATGTGCATCGGCGCCTGCGGGTACGCTTGAAGTTCAGCCGCCGTAGGTGGTTGGCACCAGGATAGTGTCACGGGCTTCGGGCAACATGTCGGGGTAGTCGAGGGTGTAATGCAGGCCTCGGCTCTCCTTGCGTTCCATGGCCGAGCGGATCATCAGTACCGCCACTTGGGCCAGGTTGCGCAACTCGATCAAGTCGCGGCTGACTTTATAGTTGCTGTAGAACTCATCGATCTCATCCAGCAGCATGCGCACGCGGTGCTGAGCCCGTTGCAGGCGCTTGGTGGTGCGCACGATCCCCACGTAGTCCCACATAAAGCGCCGCAGCTCGTCCCAGTTGTGGGCGATGATCACGTCTTCATCCGAATCGGTAACCTGGCTGGCATCCCAGCGGGGCAGGGCGTCCGGTACGGGAATATGCGGCAACTGGTCGAGAATGTCTTCGGCCGCCGAGCGTGCATAGACGAAGCATTCGAGCAGTGAGTTGCTGGCCATGCGGTTGGCGCCGTGCAGGCCGGTAAAGCTGGTTTCGCCAATCGCATACAGGCCGGGCACGTCGGTGCGGCCGTGCTGGTCGACCATCACGCCGCCGCAGGTGTAGTGGGCAGCAGGCACCACCGGGATCGGGCCTTTGGTGATGTCGATATTGAACGCCAGGCAGCGCTCGTAGACGGTGGGGAAGTGGGTCTTGATGAAGGCTTCGGGCTTGTGGCTGATGTCCAGGTACACGCAATCGATGCCCAAGCGCTTCATCTCGTGGTCGATGGCGCGGGCGACGATATCCCGCGGGGCCAGTTCGGCGCGTGGGTCGAAGCGCTGCATGAAGCGTTCGCCATTCGGCAGTTTCAGATGGGCGCCTTCGCCGCGTAGCGCTTCGGTGACCAGGAAACTCTTGGCCTGGGGGTGATACAGGCAGGTGGGGTGAAACTGGTTGAATTCCAGGTTGGCCACCCGGCAGCCCGAGCGCCAGGCCATGGCGATACCGTCGCCGCAGGCCCCGTCGGGGTTGCTGGTATAGAGGTAGACCTTGGCCGCGCCGCCGGACGCCAGGATGGTGAAGCGGGCACCGTAGGTATCCACTTCACCGCTGGCGCGGTTGAGTACGTAGGCACCGAGACAGCGTTCGCCTTCGAGCCCCAGGCGTTTCTCGGTGATCAGGTCGACGGCGACGCGTTGCTCCAGCAGTTCGATGTTGGGCCGTTGGCGGGCTTGTTCGAGCAGCGTCTTGAAGATCGCGGCGCCGGTGGCGTCGGCGGCGTGGATGATGCGGCGGTGGCTGTGGCCGCCTTCGCGGGTCAGGTGGAACTCGAAACCGCCGTCGTCGTTGCCCGCGTGTTCATCACGGGTGAAAGGCACGCCCTGGTCGATCAGCCATTGAATCGCCTCACGGCTGTGTTCCACGGTGAAACGTACCGCCTCTTCATTGCACAGGCCACCGCCGGCATTGAGCGTGTCTTCGACGTGGGACTGCACGGTGTCGGTGTCGTCCAGCACCGCCGCGACACCACCTTGGGCCCAGAAGGTCGAGCCATTGGCCAGGTCGCCTTTGCTCAGTACTGCAATCCGCAAGTGGCTGGGCAGGGTCAGCGCAAGGCTCAAGCCGGCCGCGCCGCTACCAATCACCAAGACATCGTGTTGAAACTGTTGGCTCATTTGAAGGATTCCGCAAAAAGCGATCCGAAGAGTTGGCGCAAACAGGACGCCTGGATCGGCGAATCAATGGGGCACACGGGCCACTAGTATATAGAGGGGCTGACCGGCACAATAGCCGGGCATTCGTGGCAATGTGAGATTACGGTGCACGGCTCGGGTAGAATCGCCTGGTTATTGAAGCGGGAACTTTTTGCATAAGCCCCGACTCAATAGCAGGTTGCCCGAAAGCTGGGAAAACGTTGAGTTTATTGGCCCGTCGGGAGCATTGGACGCGTCAGAAAACCGGCGACAAGATTATTCGCGCAGCCGGCGTTGCCCGCGCTGCGTTTTTCGTGTGTGCCAAATCAGTGCGTACCGGAAACTTGCTTGAAGGGGGAGAACTTTTGCGAAAAGACCGAGTCTATGTTTGCAAGCCTGATCGTTTAGTTATGCAAGCCTCCTTCAAGTACAACGAGGAGTGTTCATGCTAACCCAGGAAGAGGATCAGCAGCTGGTCGAGCGCGTTCAACGCGGCGACAAGCGAGCTTTTGATCTGCTAGTGCTGAAATACCAGCACAAAATTCTCGGGTTGATCGTGCGTTTTGTGCACGACACCCATGAAGCGCAGGACGTTGCACAGGAAGCCTTTATCAAGGCGTACCGTGCACTCGGCAACTTTCGCGGAGACAGTGCGTTTTATACGTGGCTGTACCGCATCGCCATCAACACGGCGAAGAACTATCTGGTGTCTCGCGGACGCCGCCCACCGGATAGCGATGTAAGTTCAGAAGATGCAGAATTTTACGATGGTGATCACGGCCTCAAAGATCTCGAGTCGCCGGAGCGTGCATTGCTGCGCGACGAGATTGAAGGGACCGTTCATCGCACAATTCAGCAACTGCCAGAAGATTTGCGTACGGCGTTAACTTTACGTGAATTCGATGGTCTGAGTTACGAAGACATTGCGAGCGTCATGCAGTGTCCGGTGGGGACTGTAAGGTCACGGATTTTCCGGGCCCGGGAAGCCATCGATAAAGCCTTGCAACCGTTGTTGCAGGAAAACTAAAGACAGCGGCGACAGCCAAGAGAGGAACCGCCATGAGTCGTGATGCCCTGCAGGAATCGCTGTCCGCAGTGATGGATAACGAAGCGGATGAACTGGAACTTCGTCGAGTGCTCAATGCATTTGATGACGCCGAAACCCGTGATACCTGGTCTCGTTACCAAGTCGCTCGGGCGGTGATGCACAAGGATCTTCTAATCCCTCGTCTGGATATTGCTGCGGCCGTTTCTGCTGCGCTGGCTGATGAAGCCGTTCCGGCAAAAGCTGCTCGTGGTCCATGGCGCAGCCTGGGTCGCCTGGCGGTTGCAGCCTCGGTGACTGTTGCAGTACTGGCCGGTGTTCGTCTGTACAACCAGGACGAGATTGCCGGTGCCGAATTGGCCCAGCAGACTCAGCAACCGGTGATGGCTGGACCTCAGGTCAAAGGCCCGGCGGTATTGGCCGGCTACAAGGAAAGCTCTGACACCACCGGCCCGATGGCCAACGGTGTTCTGCAAGGGCAATCCGGCTGGCAGGACCAGCGTCTTCCTGGCTACCTGCGCCAACACGCACAGGAATCAGCTCTGAAAGGCACTGAAAGCGCTCTGCCTTATGCTCGCGCCGCAAGCCTGGAAAACCGCTGATTCGTAAGGAGCTCTATGCGCGCCATATCGCTCCTTACGCTTTTGCTCAGTGGTTGGTTTGCACTACCCGCCCATGCCGATGAAGCCCAAGACTGGCTGACTCGACTTGGGCGTGCAGAGCAGCAGCAAAGCTTTCAAGGTACGTTCGTGTATGAACGTAATGGCAGTTTTTCTACCCATGACATCTGGCATCGTGTCCAGGATGGCCAAGTCCGTGAGCGGCTGTTGCAGCTTGATGGATCTGCCCAGGAAGTCGTGCGTGTAGATGGTCGTACACAATGCGTCAGCGGCACCCTTGTCGCCGGCCTTGGCAATTCCCGGGACGCCCCGTCACGGGCGCTCGATCCGCAAAAACTCAACGAATTTTATGAATTGGCCGTCATTGGCAAATCCCGCGTGGCCGGTCGTAATGCGGTGATCGTGGCGATCACGCCGCGTGACCAATATCGCTATGGCTTTGAACTGCATCTGGACCGTGAAACCGCGCTGCCACTCAAGTCATTGTTGTTGAATGACCAAGGCCAGTTGCTGGAGCGTTTCCAGTTTACGCGTCTGGATACTTCAACTGCGCCCAACGACCACGACCTGCAGCCCAGCAGCGAATGCGCGCCCATTGCCGCTGCCAAAACCAACGCTGCGCAAGTGACCCCAATCGAGAGCTGGCACATGGAGTGGTTGCCGCGCGGTTTTCAGCTGACCAGTAGCAGTACACACCAGGACACCCAAACCAAAGCGACCGTCGACAGCCTGATGTATGAAGATGGGCTGGCGCGTTTTTCAGTGTTCCTTGAGCCGATCAGCGATGCGAGCGTGACGGAAACCCGTACCCAGTTGGGTCCCACAGTCGCTGTGTCCCGTCGACTGAATACGGTGGACGGCGAAATGATGGTGACGGTTGTAGGCGAAATTCCTATTGGTACCGCCGAACGCATCGCGCTATCGGTGCGCGGTGAAAAAAAGCCAGACGCCAAGCCGTGAGTTGTTAATCCTATGTTCATCTTGACCTTTCACTGTACGTTCACGCCCGGTTGGCTGCCGAGAGCATGAAATGTCCGGATCAGCATTTTCACTTGCAAAAATCTCTCATGTTTTTTATAGGTCAGGGCTTGTCGGCTCTGGCCTTGTTTTGTTCGCGGAACAAAGATGTCGGTGGCAGTTTCCGACGTTTCTTGAACCCTGTCGCTCAACCCTGCTCGTCGTAACGGGAGCTGTATGTCGATACCACGTTTGAAGTCTTACCTTTCCATAGTCGCCACGGTGTTGGTGTTGGGCCAGGCAGTGACCGCGCAAGCGGCCGAACTGCCTGACTTTACCCAACTGGTTGAGCAAGCCTCGCCGGCCGTGGTGAACATCAGTACTACGCAAAAACTGCCGGACCGCAAAGTCTCCAACCAGCAGATGCCGGACCTCGAAGGCCTGCCACCGATGCTGCGCGAGTTCTTCGAGCGCGGCATGCCGCAGCAGCGTTCACCGCGCGGTGGCGGTGGTGGTCAGCGTGAAGCGCAGTCCCTGGGCTCGGGCTTCATCATCTCTCCGGATGGCTACATCCTCACCAACAACCATGTGATTGCCGATGCAGACGAAATTCTCGTGCGCCTGGCCGATCGCAGTGAGTTGAAAGCCAAGTTGGTGGGCACTGATCCGCGTTCGGACGTGGCCTTGCTGAAAATCGACGGCAAAGATCTGCCAGTGCTGAAACTGGGTAAATCCCAGGATTTGAAAGCCGGTCAATGGGTAGTCGCCATCGGTTCGCCGTTTGGTTTCGACCACACTGTGACCCAAGGTATTGTCAGTGCCATTGGTCGCAGCCTGCCGAACGAAAACTACGTGCCGTTTATCCAGACCGACGTGCCAATCAATCCGGGTAACTCCGGTGGTCCGCTGTTCAACCTGGCGGGCGAAGTGGTCGGCATCAACTCCCAGATCTACACCCGTTCTGGCGGTTTCATGGGCGTTTCGTTCGCCATCCCAATCGACGTGGCGATGGATGTTTCCAACCAGCTGAAAAGCGGTGGCAAGGTCAGCCGTGGTTGGTTGGGTGTCGTCATTCAGGAAGTGAACAAAGACCTGGCTGAGTCCTTTGGTCTGGATAAGCCAGCGGGCGCTCTGGTCGCACAGATCCAGGACGACGGTCCTGCTGCCAAAGGCGGCTTGCAAGTTGGCGACGTGATCCTGAGCATGAATGGCCAGCCAATCGTCATGTCGGCCGATCTGCCGCACTTGGTCGGCGCCCTTAAGGCCGGTAGCAAGGCCAAGTTGGAAGTGATCCGCGAAGGCAAGCGCCAGACCGTTGAGCTGACCGTGGGTGCCATCCCTGAAGAAGGTGCCACCCTGGATGCACTGGGCAACGCCAAGCCGGGCGCTGAGCGCAGCAGCAACCGCCTGGGCATCGCCGTGGTCGAGTTGACCGCTGAGCAGAAGAAGAGCTTCGACCTCAAGAGCGGCGTCGTGATCAAGGAAGTGCAGGACGGTCCTGCGGCCCTGATCGGCTTGCAGCCAGGCGATGTGATCACTCATCTGAACAACCAGGCGATCAACTCCACCAAGGAATTCACCGACATCGCCAAGGCGCTGCCGAAGAATCGTTCGGTGTCGATGCGTGTGTTGCGTCAAGGTCGCGCCAGCTTTATTACCTTCAAGCTGGCCGAGTAATCCGCTAGGCCAATAAAAAGCCCCGCCTTCGTTTAGCGAAGGCGGGGCTTTTTTGTGGGCGATGGCTTTAGCTCATCATCCCTTTGACCAGGCGTTCCTGTTCGATCAACTCACGTTGGCGCGCATCGATGCGCGACGACAGCGGGAAGTTGCTGCCCGCCCGGCGTTTGGCAAAGTCCAGTTGCTGAATGGCCTGCTGGAAGTCGCCCACCAATGCAAAGTACTCGGCACGCGCTTGATGCAGGCCGATGATGTTGCCAGACAGGCCACGTGTCTCCGCAACCTGATACCACACGTCAGGATCGTCCGGACGCGACTTGAGCAGGCCATCCAAGGCCTTTTCCGCATCGGCAGTGCGGTTCTGCTTGAGCAGCAGGTCGACTCGTACCTGATTCAGTGGATAGTTGCCGGGGTACTGGGTGAGCATCTTGTCTGTACGTTGCTGGGCATCGGGCAAGCGATTGTTGTCGATGTCCAGTTGGATCTGCGCGAGGTTGTAGGTGATATCCGTCGGGGCCTTGGCCAGCAGTGGCGCGAGGTTTTCCCGCGCGTCCTTGAACTGGGAGCCTTTGATCTGGGCGATGGCCAGGCCATAGCGTGCCACATCGTTTTTCGGGTTCTCGTCGAGTTGTGCCTGGAAGCGTTTGGCGGCGAGGCCGGGGGTGTCTTCGTACTGCAACTGCACCCGTGCGCGAATCAATTGATAGCGCAGGCTGTCTTCCTTGCCGCCGGCCTTGGCTTGCTCGGCGCGGTTGCGGGTATCGGCGATCCGCGATTCGGTCACCGGGTGCGTCAGCAGGAATTCCGGTGGCTTGGCGTCGAAGCGGTACTGACGCATCAGGCGCTCGAACATGGTTGGCATGGACCGCGGGTCGTAACCGGCTTTTTCCAGGTTGAGAATGCCGATACGGTCCGCTTCCTGTTCGTTCTGACGCGAGAAGCGGCGCTGCTCCTGGATCGCCGCTGCCTGGGTGCCGGCAATTGCGGCGATGCCCGCATCGCCTGCGCCTGCTGCGGCAGCAATGATGCCGCCAAGCAGGGCGGCCATCATCGGGATCTGCATACGCTGTTGCGCTTCGACACCACGAGCAAAGTGGCGTTGGGACAAGTGCGCCAATTCGTGGGCCAGTACCGAGGCGTACTCGCCTTCGGTCTGTGCATTGAGGAACAGGCCGCCGTTGACCCCGACAATCCCGCCGGGCGCAGCAAAGGCGTTCAGTTGCGGGCTGTTGATCAGGATGAACTCCAGGCGCCGGTCATTGACCTGGCTGGTCTCCACCAGTTTGTACACGCTGGTTTCGACGTAATCCTTAAGCTGCGGATCGTTGAGTTGCGAGACCTGGCCCCGCAAAAACGCCAGCCATGCGCGGCCCAGTTGGTATTCCTGTTGTGGCGAGACAATGGCAGAACTGGCGTCGCCGAGCGACGGCAGGTCGTCAGCGAAGCCTGGGGAGGCCAGCAGGCAAGCCAGCGTCAGCAGGGTGGGGCGCAAAAAAGTCATGCACAGAGCCTTTCGACAAAGAGCTTACTGTAGCCGGACACTGGGCTTCGGACCAGATATTCTAAGCAGCCCAAAGCCATGCCCGGAGTAAAACCATGACCGACGCTGTAGCCTTCGATGTCGAACTCGATGCCAGCGGCCTCAATTGCCCGTTGCCTTTACTCAAGGCCAAACTGGAACTCAATCGATTGGCCAGTGGTGCGGTGCTCAAGGTAATCGCCACGGATGCAGGTTCCCAGCGTGATTTTCGGACCTTTGCCAAGTTGGCCGGGCATACTCTGTTGCACGAAGAAGACGCCGCCGGTGTGTACCGCTACTGGTTGCGCAAGGCCTGAACCGTTTGCCCACACCACCCGAGGTTGATTGATGTTCAAAGTGTTACGAGACTGGATTCAACGCTACTTCTCCGATGAAGAGGCGGTGGTGTTGGCGGTCCTGCTGTTTCTGGCCTTCACGGCCGTGCTCACCTTGGGCGGCATGCTGGCGCCGGTCCTGGCGGGCATGGTGCTGGCGTACTTGATGCAGGGCCTGGTCACTACCCTTGAGCGTTTGCGCTTGCCGGGCGGGGCGGCGGTCGGGTTGGTGTTCGCCTTGTTCATGGGGCTGCTGGTACTGTTTATCGTGGTGGTGTTGCCGCTGTTGTGGCACCAACTGATCACCTTGTTCAATGAGTTGCCGGGCATGCTCGCCAAGTGGCAGTCGCTGTTGCTGCTGTTGCCGGAGCGCTATCCGCATTTGGTGTCGGATGAGCAGGTGTTGCAGGCCATCGAGGTGGCGCGCGGCGAGATCGGAAAATTCGGGCAATGGGCGCTGACTTTTTCCCTGTCCAGCCTGCCGCTGTTGGTCAACATCATGATCTACCTGGTGCTGGTGCCGATCCTGGTGTTTTTCTTCCTCAAGGACCGCGCCATGATCGGTCGCTGGGTGCGCGGTTACCTTCCGCGTGAGCGGGCGTTGATCACTCGGGTGGCTGAGGAGATGAACCGGCAGATCGCCAACTACATTCGTGGCAAGGTGATCGAGATCATCATTTGCGGCGGGGTTACCTACATCGCGTTTATAGCCCTGGACCTGAACTACGCGGCATTGCTGGCGCTGCTGGTGGGCGTGTCGGTGGTGGTGCCGTATGTGGGGGCGGTGGTGGTGACCGTGCCGGTCACGTTGATTGCGCTGTTTCAGTGGGGCTGGAGTGATCAGTTCATCTACTTGATGGCGGTGTACGGCATCATCCAGACCCTGGATGGCAACGTGCTGGTGCCGCTACTGTTTTCGGAGGCGGTCAACCTGCATCCGGTCGCGATCATCTGCGCAGTGTTGTTGTTCGGTGGGCTGTGGGGATTCTGGGGGGTGTTCTTTGCGATTCCCCTGGCGACACTGTTCAAGGCGGTGCTGGATGCGTGGCCGCGGCAAGAGCCGGTGGTTGCCCCCTTGTTGTAGCGATGGTGCTCTTTGTGGCGAGGGAGCTTGCTCTCGCTGGGCTGCGCAGCAGACCCTAAAAACCTGGGAGCGCTTCGCACTCCAACGGGAGCAAGCTCCCTCGCCACAATTTATGCCTTGTTGAGAGCCTGCGCCGCCGCCAACACGGCATCGACATGCCCCGGCACCTTCACACCACGCCATTCCTGACGCAGTACGCCATCCTTATCGATCAGGAACGTGCTGCGATCCACGCCCAGGTATTCCTTGCCGTACAGCTTCTTCAACTTGATCACATCAAACAACTGGCAAACGGCTTCGTCCTTGTCGCTGATCAGCTCGAAGGGGAATTCCTGCTTGGCCTTGAAGTTCTCGTGGGATTTCACGCTGTCGCGCGACACGCCAAACACCTCGGTGTTGGCAGCCTTGAACGCGGCGTACTGATCACGAAAACCCTGGCCTTCGGTGGTGCAGCCGGGGGTGCTGTCCTTCGGGTAGAAGTAGATCACCACTTGCTTGCCCTTGAGGGCGGCGAGGCTGAAGGTCTGGCCGCTGGTGGCCTGGGCTTCGAAATCGGCGACGGGTGTGTCGATGACAACTGCCATGGGGTCTTCCTTACATTGGATTCTGTGGGCGCCACGGTTCGATCAGGGCGTCGAGGTTCAGTGCGTCGGCAAAGTCCAGGAACTGGTCGCGCAGCCAGCTGATTTGCACGCCGGCCGGCAAGGTCACGGTGAACGTGGCGTTGAGCATGGTGCCGCCGGTTTGCGGGGCCTGGTAGGTGTCGCAGGTCAGGTTCTCCAGCTCGACATTGTGGTCGATAAAGAACTGGCACAGCTCGTTGACGATGTCCGAACGGTAAGCCGAGCTGACGTACGCGACATAAGGCAGGGCTTGTGGACGATTTTCCAGTGCGGCGCTGCGCACCACGTTGACGGTGAAGTCATGCTTCTTGGCCAGGCCCGGCAGGCCGGTTTCCAGGCGCGCCAGGGCGTCCCAGGTGCCGGAGATCTGCAGGACCAGCGCGCTGCATTCGCCGTGGCGGGTGAGGCGGGAGGTCACGACGGCGCAGCGGTTTTCATGGCTGGCGCGGCACAGGACGTTGGTCAGCTCCATGGGGTTGGCGCCGAGGGCACTGATGACAAGGAATTGTTCGCGGACTGTGGGGGTGGACATGCAGCCTTCCTAAAACGATGAGCGGTCGATACCGTGAGGGCTGTATCGATCAAAGGATGAAGGGTAGCGAAAAGCGCCGCCAAGGGATAGGAGGTGGCGTTTTCATTACGCGATCGAGCTTATTTCATCCTGCTTCACGCGGTGCTTTGGCCCAATGATGGCATTGCCCGTCGTTTAGTTGCGCCATAACGCATCCTCACGCGGTACTTCGCTTGTGCAAGCATCTTGGCGCCAGTACCATTACGGCTCTCTTTTTCCGGCAGGAGCGGTTGCATGATTGCGGGCAGTATGGTGGCACTGGTCACACCCATGGATGCACAAGGTCATCTCGACTGGGACAGCCTGGGCAAACTGGTGGACTTCCACCTGCAAGAAGGCACCAACGCCATTGTGGCGGTCGGCACCACAGGTGAGTCGGCCACCCTGGATGTGGAAGAACATATCCAGGTCATCGAATTCGTGGTCAAGCGCGTAGCGGGCCGTATTGCCGTCATCGCCGGTACGGGCGCCAACTCGACGCGTGAAGCGATCGAGCTGACCAACAACGCCAAGAAGGCCGGGGCCGATGCCTGCCTGCTGGTGACCCCGTACTACAACAAACCGACCCAGGAAGGCTTGTACCAGCACTTCCGCGCCATCGCCGAAGCCGTCGATATCCCGCAGATCCTCTACAACGTACCGGGCCGCACCGCGTGCGACATGCAGGCCGCGACCGTGATCCGCCTGTCCACCGTGCCGAACATCATCGGCATCAAGGAAGCCACCGGCGACTTGCAGCGCGCCAAGGACATCCTGGCCGGCGTGAGCAGCGACTTCCTGGTGTATTCCGGTGACGACGCCACCGCTGTCGAGCTGATCCTGCTGGGCGGCAAGGGCAACATCTCCGTGACCGCCAACGTGGCCCCGCGCGCCATGAGCGAAATGTGCGCTGCCGCCATCGCGGGTGACGCCGCAACCGCCCGCGCGATCCACGAGAAGCTGATGCCGCTCAACAAGACACTGTTTATTGAATCCAACCCTATCCCCGTGAAATGGGCGCTGTTCGAGATGGGCCTGATGCCGGACGGTATCCGTCTGCCGCTCACCCGTCTGAGCGAAGCCTGTCACGAACCGCTGCGACAGGCCCTGCGCCAGTCCGGCGTCCTGGTTTAATTGAGGAAGCACTACGCATGAAGCGATTGGCCGGACTTTCCGCACTTGCCTTGATTATCTCCAGCACCAGTGGCTGCGGTTGGATCTGGGGCCCGGAAGGTTACTTCCGCGACCGCGGTAGCGATTACCTGGAAGCCCAAGCAACCAAACCGATGCAACTGCCGCCGGACGTCAACGTCGCCAAGCGCCTTGATCCGCTATTGCCGATCCCGCGTAACGTTGCCGACGACACCACCAAGGGTGAGTACGTCGTGCCACGTCCACAGCCGATCTCGGCCGTGGCGGACGCCAGCGACTACAGCCTGCAAAAGAGCGGCGACAATCGCTGGATCATGGCTCAGCGCCCACCTGCCGAAGTCTGGCCGGTGGCCGTACAGTTCTTCCAGGACAATGGCTTCCGCATCGATGAGCAACGTCCGCAGACCGGTGAGTTCACCACCGCATGGCAGCAAGGCAGCGAGCTGTCCGCCACCATGGCCAAGCGCCTGCAGGCCGGCGGTGTAGCCGCCGACAGCGAAGCCCGTGTGCGTGTGCGCATCGAGCCCGGCGTGCAGCGCAATACCAGTGAAGTCTACGTCGTCAGCGCCGAGCGTCCTGCCGGCAGCACCGCCAACGTCGATTTCACCAACCGTTCGGTCAACACTGGTGTCGATTCGGCACTGGTCGACGAGATGCTGGCCAGCATGAGCCGTATCTCCGAGAAGGGTGGTTCGGTTTCCCTGCTCGCTGCACGTGATTACGACACCCCGAGCCGCGTCAGCCTCAGTGAAGACGGTAGCGGCAACGTGGTGCTGAACCTGGGTGAAGACCTGGACCGTGCTTGGGCCAGTGTTGGCCGCGCGTTGGAGCAAGGCCCTTGGCGTGTTGAAGACATCAACCGCAGCCTGGGCCTGTACTACATCAACGTGGCTGAAAAGGCCGAGAAGAAAGATGACGAGCCAGGTTTCTTCAGCAAATTGTTCGGCAGTGCGCCGACCAAGGAAGAGATCGAGACCCGTGCCGAGCGTTACCAGGTTCGTTTGAGCAAGGTGGGCGACAGCGTGCAAGTCACCGTCGAGAAGAACATCAACACCGTTGCACCGGCTGAAACCGCGCGCAAAGTGTTGGGCGTGATTCAGGACAACCTGGGCTGATCCGATGCGTTTTGCCGTTCTCGGCAGCGGTAGCCAAGGGAACGGCACGCTGGTCGCACATGACGACACGTATGTGCTGGTGGATTGTGGTTTCTCGTTAAAAGAAACCGAGCGGCGCCTACTGCGCCTGGGGGTTCACCCCGCGCAGCTGAGCGCGATTCTGGTAACCCACGAACATGCCGACCACGTGCATGGCGTGGGTTTGCTGTCTCGGCGCTACAATCTTCCGGTGTACCTCAGTCGCGGCACCTTGCGCGGGATGCGCAAACCCATTGAACCCGCAGGTTTCCTGGCCGGTGGCGAGCAATTGCAAATCGGCGCGTTGAGCATCGACGTGATTGCCGTGGCGCACGACGCTCAGGAACCGACGCAGTATGTCTTCAGCGATGGCGAGCGGCGTTTTGGTGTGCTCACCGACCTGGGGTCGTATTGCTCCAAGGTACTGGACGGTTACCGTGACCTCGATGCATTGATGATCGAGTCCAACCACTGCCGGGACCTGCTGGCGCGCGGTCATTACCCTCGCTTTCTCAAGCAGCGGGTCGGCGGCGAACTGGGACATTTGAACAACCATCAGGCGGCGTACCTGGTGTATGAGTTGGGCTGGCAAGACCTGCAACACCTGGTCCTGGCCCACTTGAGCAGCAAGAACAACCTGCCGACGCTTGCCCGGCAATGTTTTGTCGACACCCTCGGGTGCGACCCGGACTGGCTGCAACTGGCCGATCAAGATTCAGGGCTCGACTGGCGACACATCGCCTAGCCCACCTCACTCAAAGCGGAGCCCATCATGGAAAAACGTGAAGAACTCTACCGCGGCAAGGCCAAATCGGTTTACAAGACCGACGACGCCAACCGCCTGATCCTGCTGTTTCGCAACGACACCTCGGCGTTCGACGGCAAGCGCATCGAACAACTGGATCGCAAGGGCATGGTGAACAACAAGTTCAACGCCTTCATCATGCAGAAGCTCGAAGAGGCCGGCGTTCCGACCCAATTCGACAAACTGCTGGGCGACAACGAGTGCCTGGTCAAGAAGCTCGACATGATCCCGGTCGAGTGCGTCGTGCGTAACTACGCCGCCGGCAGCCTGGTCAAGCGTTTGGGCGTGGAGGAGGGCCTCAAGCTCAACCCTTACACCTTCGAACTGTTCCTGAAGGACGACGCCAAGGGCGACCCGTTCATCAACGAATCCCACGTGGTGGCATTCGGCTGGGGCACCGCTGAGCAACTGGCGCGCATGAAGGAGTTGTCCCTCAAGGTCAACGACGTGCTGAGCAAGCTGTTCGACGACGCTGGCCTGCTGCTGGTGGACTTCAAACTGGAATTCGGCGTGTTCCACGACGGCTCCATCGTCCTGGGCGACGAATTCAGCCCGGACGGCTGCCGCCTGTGGGACAAGGGCACCAAGAAGAAGATGGACAAAGACCGCTTCCGCCAGGGCCTCGGTGACGTGATCGAAGCCTACGAAGAAGTCGCCAACCGTCTCGGCGTACCGCTTTAATCGACGCAAGCATCTGATAGCACGGAAAAAAATCTCGCTTCGAGCTTTGCTTTCCCAAGTTACGCTGTTATGATGCGCGCCGTTGGAGAGATGCCAGAGTGGCCGAATGGGACGGATTCGAAATCCGTTGTACCTTCACCGGTACCTAGGGTTCGAATCCCTATCTCTCCGCCATTACATAGAAAAAGCCCCGTAGCTGAATAAGCTACGGGGCTTTTTTGTTTTTTGGCTTTATGGGTGTTGAGCGGTCAAACCCCGCATTAACTCAAACGCTCAGAGACCTTTTGATAAACCTGATTACGCTCCCGCTTATCGATTGCCACAACGACCACCGTTATTTCCTGATCAATCACTTGATAGAACAGCCTGTAACCGCTACTGCGCAGTTTGATCCTGTAGCAGTCAGACAGGCCGTGCAGTCGATTGCCCTCAATACGTGGGTTTTTCAGGATTTCCACCAACTTCTTCTTCAACTGCTGGCGGACGGTATCGCCGATTTTTTGCCATTCCTTCAATGCGCGCGCATCAAAATCAAGGCTATAGGTCATCTATAGAAACCCTTACGCGTTGAGGCGAGGCAAGGCGTTCTCGAACAGTCGCAAGCAAGGCTTCGTCATCTTCAGTCATCAGGACGGGCTTGAAGGGTAATTGGCCACGTTCCGCGACATATTGCAGGGTCTGGCGCATCAGTTCGGAAGGTGTGACGCCGAGTCTTTCCAGCTCACGATAAGCGCGAGCTTTCAAGTCGTCATCGATGCGGACATTTATGGATGCCATGGAATGTTTTCTCATGTAATGACATTGGTCTTTACAGTGAGTGATAGGCGTTTTATTGGCAAGTCCGTTGAGACGTATGGCGTTCTCCATTTCAGTTCGCCTCACTTTTTGCCCTGTGGCTTAGGTGGGGTTTTTTTATCGGTTTCCTTCACTGTTTCCCTCGGCCTTTTCTTCGCCTCACTCTCCGTCACGTATTCCCCTGTCACCGCATCACGATATCTCGTTGGCATATCCGCTCCTGAACAGTAAGTCGCCACACCGGCGACCCTTTCGAGGCTAGCTCAGGGGCGTGCGCCCACAAGCGTCGCCGGGGGAATTCTCATTACCGGGCTTTTCAGGACGTGTGTTTGCTGTTGGGCAGGAATTGAAAAAGCCTGCTGAACTCAACGCTCAGCAGGCTTTTTAGTGGATCTTGTCTGGCTATGCAGCCTGAGCCACCAGCGTGTTACTCACCTTACGGCCCAGCACCAGTACCGTCACAAACCCAGCACCGACCAACGCTGTCGCCAAGCTCAACAACACCGCACTGCCCATCTGGTCAACGATCCGCCCGCCAAAGAACGAACCCAGCGCGATAATCACCTGGAACAACGCCACAAACAGCGGCATGCCTCGTTCAACATCCTTGGGCGCAACCACAAACATCCAGATACTCGCGCACGCCGGGAAGGCGCCGAAGGCGAAGCCCCAGAGGGCGATCAGCATCGCAGCGCCGGTCATGCCGGTGGCGAAATGCGGGAACAGCGCGGTGCTGGTGCCGATCATCAGCGCCACCAGCAGCAAGGTGTGGCGCACGCTGCGGTTGGCGGCGAAACCGGCGAACACGTTGCCCATCACCCCGGCCACGCCGTAGAGCAGCAACAGCGAACCAATGGTCGGCCCATCAAAGCCTGCACTCTGTTTGAAGAACGGCGCGACATAGGTGTAGGCGGCAAAGTGCGCCAGGCCGATCAGCAACACGGCGATCAACCCGACCCGCGCCTGGGGGTTGATAAACAGGGCCGGCAGATCGCTGATGAGAATCGCCTTTTCCGGGTTGAGTCGCGGCAGTAGAAAGACCTGTGCCAGCAGCACTGGCACGCCGACCAGCGCGGTGACGAGGAAGGTCATGCGCCAACCCATCAGGCCACTGAGCCACGTGCCGACGGGCACGCCCAGTACGGTGGCCAGGGTGACGCCCATCATGATGATCGAGGTGGCTTTTGCTACGCCCACGCCCTTGGGGGCAAGGCGACCACTGAGGGCGATGGCCGTGGCCCAGAACCCGCCGATGCTGATGCCCAATAGCACGCGTCCGAACAGCAGCAGGTTGAAGTCACTGGCAAAGGCCACCACCGAGTTGGCGATGATCATGATCAGCGTCAGGCTGATCAGCAGGTAGCGGCGGTCCATGGCGCCAATAAATACCGACAGCAACGGCGCGGCGAGGGCGGCCATGATGCCGGGCAGGGTCACCATCAAGCCGGCGTGACCGGCGCTGATCCCTAAGTCGCTGGCGACGTCGTTGAGCACGCCCACCGGGAGAAACTCACTGGTCACCAGGGCAAAGGCACCTACGGCGACCGAGAGAATCGCCAACCATTGCTGTTTGACGCTTTGTTGATTATGTTCGGGACGGCCGCGTGGGGCCTGGCTTGTGCTGGGCATGGTGTTGGAGTCCAAGAGGAATGCCGCCTGAAAACCAGGCGCGGGGAAGGATTGGCAGGCGATTATATGAACCGGGTGGGGAAATTCAGCAGACTGTCGTTTCGATAGTAATCATCAGTGCTATCGATGTGACGGGGTTGTAGCCACTCGGCTTTTGACAGTCAAAGGACTTAGGTGCAAGACCTATTCGCCCACATCGTCGATATCGGGATAGATAGCTCGGCCCAGGATCCATGGCGAAACTACATCGTTATATATCGTGCGCAGGTACGATCCCCATTCGACGCGACTGTGGGCGTCAGGCCCGACGACCGTCAGCAGCAAGTAGCTGTCGCAGTATTCGTCGTGAGCGTAAATAAGCCAGAAATCGTTATTGGGGTCGTTTGTGGCGGTGGTGCGGTCGTACTGGCGTCTGATCTTGGCCCATCGAGCTTGGATTCGGGAGGTGCTTGCCAGATGGACATGATGCATGTCGCTCAGGTCGAGGCTTTCATCTCGACCGAAAATTGAAGGCAGTTCGCCGCAAACTTTGTAGTTGTAAAAGTGCGCGGCGAAATTTTCCCATTGGTTGATCTGTTGGAACAGTGGGGAGATTTTGACAGCGGGCATTCAATCCTACTTGGAGATTGGAAGCTTGCCGCTGATCACAAAGGAGTCGAAGACTTTCTGGCCATCACGCGCGGCTTGCCGTACGTCAAGGAAGGTCAGCTCTCGGCTGACAACTTTCTTGCGTGGCTTTTCGCCTTTTCGGGTGGTGGCCATCGGAGCCTCCGAGGGATGTGTGTTCATGGCGTCCAGCTTATGTGAATAGTGATTGGCGATCAAACTGTGCCTCATTGCACAGCTCGACAGAACTGTAGGTGCTGCGTTGATACCCCTCAAGGGCTTCATTGAGAGAAGCGTCTGGTAACCCCGTCAGGAAAATCTCCAAGTACATCAACGGGTAGTATTAGCGGGTCAACCGCGCCAAAAGACTCTCAATAAACACCCCCTCCGCCCGACTCATCTTCTGCTCCCGATTCCACAGCAGGTGAATGTCCACATCCGCAATCCCTTCATCCGGCGGCAGCCGCCAGAGCAGCCCATTCTTTACATCCTCGGCCACCACATGAATCGGCAGGCAGCCCAGGCCAAACCCGGCAATCACCAAGCGTCGCACTTCTTCCAGGCTGGACGATGAGGCCACAATCCGCCCGCTGAAGCCCTGTTGATCGCGAAAGATCGTCAGCGGCGATAGCATCCCGCCAATCTGGTCGCTGGTGAAACTGACGAAATTTTCCGACTGTAAATCCCCCTCAGCCAGGCCGGTGCGTCCAAACAGCGGGTGGTGTCGTCCGCAGAAGAACGCGTAGCGCTGGCGCAGGAACAGGTGTTGTTCCAGGCGTGGCTGCGGGCGACGGTTGAGGCTCAAGCCCAGGGTCGCGGTTTTTTCCAGGAGCGCGGCGACGATGTCCGAGCTGCGCATCACTTCGACCTCCAGGTCCACCCGAGGATGTTCGCGATGGAAGCCTGCGAGAAAGTCATCGAAGGTGTCCGAATTGATTCGGCTGATCATCAACAGCCGCACCTTGCCGATCACTTCGTCGCCGGGTTTTTGCAGCGCGTTGCTCATCTGTGACACCTGTCCGTACATCTCGCCGGCAATGGTGAAGATTTGTTCGCCAGCTTCGGTCAGCACAAAGCGTGGGCCACGGCGGGCGATGAGTTCGCAGCCAAGTTGTTCTTCCAGACGCTTGAGGGCCTGGCTGATGGCGGGTTGGGTCAAGTGCAGGCGGGCGGCGGCGCGGCTGATGCTTAGCTCTTGGCCGATGACGCGGAAGGTGCGCAGCAGGTTCCAGTCCAGGCGGTCGTTGAGTAGCGGGTGAGTATTGCGACGGAGTTCGGACATGCTTCGGCTCAATCATAAGCAGGATTTATAATCTGAATAATAAATAGAAAATTGACTAATCCTAGCCCCGAGACGAAAAATTACCCTCAACAAGCGCCCATAGAGCGCACGTGTTCGACCTTTCTCCTGCCAAAAAAATAACCAAAGGAGCCAGCCCCATGAAGCCTTCCGCTTCGCCCCAGCCTCGCCGTGCTGCGGCCGCCGCTTTTATCGGCACCATGATCGAGTGGTACGACTTTTACATCTACGCCACTGCCGCCGCGCTGGTGTTCGGTCAGCTGTTTTTCCCCTCTGAAGACAAACTGTTCAGCACCATGGCCGCGTTCGGCACCTTTGCCGTGGGTTTCTTTGCGCGGCCGTTGGGTGGCATCGTGTTCGGCCATATCGGTGACCGCATCGGTCGCAAGAAATCCTTGGTGATCACGCTGGTGATGATGGGTGTGGTCACCGTGTGTATTGGCCTGTTGCCGACCTACGCGCAAATTGGCGCGGCTGCGCCGGTGCTGTTGATTCTGCTACGCGTGGTGCAAGGCATCGCGGTCGGTGGCGAGTGGGGCGGGGCGGTGTTGATGGCCGGCGAGCATGCGCCGAAAGGTCGTCGAAACTTCTTTGCCTCGTTCGCTCAGTTGGGCAGCCCGGCGGGTTTGATTCTTTCGTTGTTGGCGTTCAGCGCCGTGACGCGTTTACCGGAAGAGGACCTGATGAGTTGGGGCTGGCGCGTGCCGTTCCTGGCCAGTGCCTTGCTGTTGGTCGTGGGCCTGGCGATTCGCCTGGGCGTCAACGAGTCCCCTGAGTTCCTCGAAGACAAAGCCCTGGCGGAAAAAGCGCGGGCCATCAAGAAAGACCAAGCCCCTGTGATTGAAGTGTTGCGTACGGCCTGGCGCCCTCTGTTGCTGTGCATTGGCGCAAACACCCTGGGCATCGCCGGTGTGTATTTCACCAACACCTTCATGATTGCCTACAGCACTCAGCAATTGGGCCTACCGCGCTCGTTGATTCTAGAGTGCTTGTTCTTCGTCGCCATCATTCAATTCTGCGTCCAGCCGCTGGCCGCGTGGGTCGCCGAGAAGGTCGGTGCCACGCGTTTCCTCTGCGCCATGACCGTGCTGGCGATGGCCTCGCCTTACCCGATGTTTGTGCTGGTCAGCAGCGGCCAGGCGCCGTTGATCATCCTGGGCATCGCCCTGGCTGTGGTGTGCATGGCCTCGTTTTATGCCGTGATCGCCGGGTTCGTCAGCGGTTTGTTCGAAACCCGTGTGCGCTACACCGCGATCTCCCTGGCTTACCAGGTGTGCGGCGCGTTGGCCGGTGGCCTGACGCCGTTGATCGGCACTTGGCTGGCCCATGAATACCAGGGCCAGTGGTGGCCGATGGCGGTGTTCTACAGCGTGATTGCGGCGGTGTCGTTGGTGTGCGTACTGGCGCTGTCACGTCGCCACGCCACGGCTCATCGTCATGAAATGGCGCATAGCGTCTGATGGAGATTGTGTAATGTTGAAGATTAACAGCGAGCGCCTATGGGCCAGCCTGATGGCCATGGCCGAGGTCGGCGCCACTGCGCGTGGCGGCAGTTGCCGTTTGGCCTTGAGCGCCGAAGACCAGGCGGGCCGTGAACTGTTCAGCCATTGGTGCACTGCTGCCGGGCTGACCCTGAGCGTGGACGCCGTCGGCAACCTGTTTGCGCGTCGCGCCGGTACTGACAACGACGCGGCACCGGTGATGATGGGCAGCCACCTCGATACCCAACCAGAGGGCGGACGCTTCGATGGTGTGTATGGTGTATTGGCCGGTTTGGAAGTGATTCGCAGCCTGGATGACCATGGCATCCAGACTCGCAAGCCGCTGGAAATCGCGGTGTGGACCAACGAGGAGGGCGCCCGTTTTACCCCGGCCATGCTCGGCTCTGCGGTGTTTACCGGCACCCTGGCGCTGGACAAGGCACTGGCGACGACGGATGTCGACGGTGTCAGTGTCGCAGAGGCGTTGCGCGCCAATGGCTACAACGTTTCACGCCCATTGGGTGGCGCGGTGGATGCGTATTTCGAGGCGCATATCGAGCAAGGTCCGATCCTTGAAGATAACGCCAAGAGCATTGGCGTCGTCACCGGTGGGCAAGCGATTCGTTGGTTGGACGTACGGGTCGAAGGCATGGCCGCTCACGCTGGCACCACGCCGATGCCGCTGCGCAAGGACGCGTTGTATGGGGCTGCACAAATGATTCAGGCCCTGGAAGGCCTCGCTGCGGATTTCGCGCCAGAAGGCCTGACCACTGTCGGTGAATTGAGCATCGCCAAATCGTCGCGCAACACCATTCCGGGCTTGTTGAGTTTTACCGTCGACCTGCGTCATCACCGTGATACCGACATTGATGCCATGGAACAACAGGTGCGAGCACGCCTGGAGGCTATCGCAGAAATACGCGGCTTGAGCGTCACCATCAGCCCTCATTGGATCAGCCCGGC
The DNA here is from genome assembly GCF_004682045.1 of Pseudomonas nabeulensis. GTDB lineage: Bacteria > Pseudomonadota > Gammaproteobacteria > Pseudomonadales > Pseudomonadaceae > Aquipseudomonas > Aquipseudomonas nabeulensis. The sequence goes on along the minus strand of NZ_QUZT01000001.1, from coordinate 191,999 downwards.
CACCCCGTTCGACGCGCAATGCGTGGCCTGCGTGCAGGATGCGGTCGATGCCTTGGGCTACAGCCAGCAACGTATTGTCAGCGGCGCCGGCCACGATGCCATTCACCTGGCGCGCTATTGCCCAACCGCGATGATTTTCATCCCGTGCGTCGGCGGACTCAGCCATAACGAAGCCGAAGACGTACTGCCCGAGGACGTGCGCCAGGGCACCGATGTATTGCTCAACGCCGTGTTGAAACGCGCCGGCCAGGTTCAGTAAGGAGACTTCCATGCGTACGTTTTTTCACCCCGAGCAACTCTTGCACCATCCACGCAGCTACTACTCCCGAGGCCAGATGCGCACGCCTCAAGAGGTTCCGGAGCGCGCCCGCAACCTGTTGCTGGCGGCGCAAACCCTGGGGTTTGATATCCAGCAACCCCAGGACCATGGCTTGGACCCGTTATTGGCCGTGCACGGTGCGCCTTACCTGACCTTTCTTGAAGAGGCCCACCCACGCTGGAAAGAAGTCCCCGAAGACTGGGGCGACGAAGTCATGTCCAACATCTTTGTACGCGAGCCCAACGCCTTGCGCGGCATCCTCGCCCAGGCTGCGCGCTACCTGGCCGATGGCAGTTGCCCTGTCGGCGAACTCACTTGGCGTTCGGCTTATTGGTCCGCGCAGAGTGCCGTCGCAGCGGCGAAGGATATTCTCGACGGCGCACCCGCCGCGTACGCACTGTGCCGTCCACCGGGCCATCATGCGCGTTTCGATGCGGCGGGAGGTTTCTGCTACATCAACAACGCTGCGGTGGCGGCCCAGGTGCTGCGCGACGGTTTTCAGCGCGTTGCCGTACTCGACACTGACATGCACCACGGCCAAGGCATCCAGGACATTTTCTACGAGCGTGACGACGTGCTCTACGTCTCGATCCATGGCGACCCCACCAACTTCTATCCCGGCGTCGCGGGGTTTGCCGAAGAGCGCGGAAGCGCCAGCGGCGAGGGTTTCAACCTCAACCTGCCAATGCCCCACGGCGCCAGTGAGGCGCTGTTCTTCGAAAAACTCGAACAGGCGCTGGCGGCGGTGAAGGCGTTTTCGGCGGATGTGCTGGTGTTGTCCCTAGGCTTCGATATCTACGAGCTGGACCCGCAAAGCAAAGTCGCGGTGACCCGTGAAGGGTTTGCCCGATTGGGGGAATGCATTCGTGGGCTGGGACTGCCCTGTGTGATTGTGCAAGAGGGGGGCTATCACCTGGAGACGCTGGACAGCAATGCGCAAGCGTTTTTCAGTAGCCCGCAAGCCTGGGTGAAATAACAAGGCGATCGCCTCTTGGATGCATGATATCTTTGTGCCATCACGTGTCGTGATGGTCACGGAGGATGCTATGAAGAAGCTGTCGTTGCTGGGTTTGCTGGTGGTATTGGCTGTTAGCCCGATGCTGGCAATGGGGTGTCCGAAGGGGACGCATCCAGTGGGTGGCACGGGCTCGCATCATAAGGGTGGGACTTGTCAGTAGGCGTTTTGTGTCATCGCCCCGAGGGTTGATGAAGCGCTCAAGAGATAAGAAAAGCCTGCCGAGCCCGATACTCGACAGGCTTTCATAATATCGGTGTGTTCGATCAACCAGCCTCTGCCTTCACGCGTGTTTTACGGGCCTGATCAGGCTTTCGGCAGGAATGCCAAACATTTCATGCAGCTTCCAGATCATTGGTAACGTCAGTGCGCGTTTGCCATTGAGCACCTCATAAACGCGATTTTGACGACCGATCGCGGGCACAAGGTCGGCTGCCGATAGCCCAGACTGTTCCATCCTGAAGCGAATGGCATCGACCGGATTAGGGAGGTCTACTGGAAAGCGCTTCGCTTCGTAGGCCTCGATCAAGGTGATCATCACATCAAAATAATCACCTTCTGGTGTGCCTGGGTCTGGCTCGTTGTCGAACAGTGGGGAAACTGACTTGAGTGCGTCTTTGTAGTCCTGTTCAGTGTGAATAGGGCGGATGTTCATGGGTTACTCCGTTTCAACGGTATCGGCGTCAATCGCGTCGTATTGCTTATGTGTGCCGACGAACTTGATGTAGAGAGCGCCGTAGCGGTAAGCCACAGCGACCACTAGCCGGTAGTCGTTGCCTTTAATATTGAAGACGACTCTTCGGCTCTTGAGAATACTGGCGCTTCGAAACTGGTCCTTGATGTCAGTCGGTGCTGACCAGTTGGCATTTTTTGCCTCGTCTATCCAGGACAGCAATGGCTGTTCAGAATCCGGGTATTTCTGCCAAAAGGTCTTGAGTTGGCTGATCGCGATAATTCTCATGAGGAGATCTTAGTCCCATGATGGGACTTGTGCAAGCAGAGGTTTTTGTCACTTTTTTCAGTATTTGCGGATGGCTATCAAAGAAATTTTCCACACAAGGCATTTCCCTTATAGCTGTGCATGATCGGTCCCAGGAACATGAAAGGCCCGCATGCATATAGGTAGGAGGGTGGGGGGCGTGACTGGCAAACAGGGAGCTGCAAAGGCAGAGGCAACCCAACCCAAAGTGTCATGCCGCACCATTCGCGTTCTGATTTTTCATCAGGCGATTTTTGGTGATCTGCGATGCGCTCGTTCTTTTTATCCGGAAGTGAAACTTGCACGCCGACACAGCCGGTCATGCAAAAAATCAATACAGCTGCAATGACAGTCTTTTCCATTTCAACCCTGCTTAAGGGAAAGTGCCTAGACCTTCCCCATGGCGTCCATGCCCGTGCGAAGGACATGCTCTCGTACGCTCGACGAGCGCATGCCCCAAGACAAAACGTTACTCAGGCGTCAGTTCCAGCACCCGATTCCTGCCGCCCTCAGCCAGCAGATAACTTCCGCGGCCCGTCGGCACAATCGACTGGGGCGCCTTCAGGAATGAAAGAATCGTCTGCTGGCGCCCCTGTTTATCAATCAGCAGCAAGCGCGCCCGGTGTGTGGAGTCTTCATTGACCCACAACCCGCGTTCATCGCACATCAGGAAGGTCGGCTGGTTCAGGTTGCTGAGTATCACCGGGTCGCTGCCGTCGTCGGTCAACTCGCGCACTACGCCTCGCTTTTTTTCGTTGTAGAGCAGGCGGCCATCGGTGCAACGGATGATGGATTCACCTTCATTCACCTGGTCGCGCAACACGGTCAGGGATTGGTCGCTCCAGCGATAACGCATCAGGCGACCGGTAGGGTTGCGGTCTTCGATGGCGTAGAGGTCATCGCCTTCATCCCATAGCCCCTGCACGCTTTCGCCTTTGAACAGTTCGGTGACCACACCGTCCTTGTAGAAACTGACGGGCAGGCCGCCAGATTCCTGGCTGAACACCCAACCGCCATGGGTCGGGATCATGCCGTCGGGTTTGGACAGGTTGGCCACCACCACCTCGCGTGTGCCGTCGGGGCGGATGCGTACGATACTGCCCATGCCCCTGTCGAGTTCCTGGCTGACCAGCAGCGAGCCGTCCGGTTGCGGCAGCAGCGAGGCTGCTTTCGGTACATCGCGGTGCACGACCTGAACCTGCCAACCGCTTGCCGCGCTCACCGGGTAGAAGCTTTGCCAGGCGAAGAAACCCAGGGTGGCCGCACAGAGCATGCCGATCACCCAGAGCCCTGTTTTCAAGGCTCGAAAGCGTGTGCCATTGGTTCTTCCAGCGGTATTTGTCATTGATCGCTCTTATTGTCAGGGACTAGTCCGCGTCTTCCTGTGACAGCACCGTGTAATCCTGGCCACCGTAGAACACCCCCAGGATCGATACCGTGTTGGTATTGGCGTCCACCCTGAATGCAATGCTGGTGGTGTGCCGGTAATGGGTGATCCGCAGTCCGGGTAACAGGTCGTCACGGCGAATGCCGCGCAAGGGAAACAGGGAAAGACTTTCGCAGTAGCTGATGAGGTTGTCGATAAAGCGTTCAGCAACCTGCGGGGAGCCAGCATTGCTGATGTAGTCTTCAAGGGCGTCAAGTTGCGCCAAGGCTTTAGGCGAAAAGGCTACCCCATAACTCACGGTTTGTCGGAACCTTTTCGTTGACGCTTGGCCTTCATGTGTTCACGAACCTGCTCGGCGGACAGTGCTCGCCCAGGATTCGCCTCAAGGGCGGCCGCCGCTGGAATCACCTCGTCGCGCAACCAGGCTTCCATGGCGCGATCACGTGCCAGCAGTACGCGCAAGCCATCGCGGATCACTTCACTTTCACTGGCATAGTCACCGGCAGCGACCTTGGCCTTGACCATGGCAGCCATTTCGATGGGCAAGGTGATGCTCATTTGTTGGGTCGAGCGCATTTGGATGTCTGCCGATGATGGGTAGGATTCAATCCTACTTGACCATTGGCGTGATGCAAGAAGCAACTGATCGACGCTGATATCCGATGTCTCATCTTCGCACCAAAAAAGGCAGGGGTTCTGGCAGGTTTCCATGAGTCATTCTCTCTCCCGGTGAGTAGGTCAGGCCGGAAGTATTGACGCTTTTTGGCGATTGCGTGGTTCAAGTGGGTAAATAACCCACTGATATGTATGACTTCATATTTGTAGCAGGGTTATTCATGCAAGCCGCTGCCAGCATGAATGGCGCGCCTTCAGTTGCCATACGATAATGCCAACCCACCTCGACCACCCTGGCGTCTCCTTGTGATCATCAACTTCGACCTCAACGACCTCCAAGCCTTCCGCGCCGTGGTAGACAAGGGCAGTTTTCGCGGCGCCGCCGAGGCCATTCGTATCTCCCAGCCAGCCCTGAGCCGCCGCATCGAGAAGCTTGAGACCGCCCTCGACGTCAAGCTGTTCGAGCGCACCACGCGGCGGGTCAGCCTGACCATGGTCGGCCGCGCGTTCCTGCCGCAAGTGGAGCGCATGCTCGACGACCTTGACGTGGCGCTGATGGGTATCAGCAACGTCGCCTCAACGCGCATGGGTAATGTCACCATCGCTTGCGTGCCGTCCACGGCGTACTACTTCATGCCCCACGTGATTTCCGAATTCCACAAGCTGTATCCGAAGATTCGCCTGCGGGTGCTGGATGCCAGCGCCGGTGAAGTGTGCAACGCGGTGGAAAGTGGCGAGGCGGATTTTGGCGTGAGTTTCAGTGGCAGCCTGGCCGATGAAGTGGAGTTCGAGTTGCTGTTGCAGGAACGCTATGTGCTGGCCTGTCGCCGTGATCATCCGCTGGCCGGGCGTGAGAGCGTGCCGTGGGCCGAGGCCTATGAGCATGACTACATCACGGTGGACAAAACCTCAGGCAACCGTTTTCTGTTGGATCAGGCCTTGCGCGGTGTGCGGGTGAAAAAGCCGAGTATCTGCGAGACCCATCACGTGACCACAATGATCGGGTTGGTGGAAGCCGGGCTGGGGGTGGCGATGGTGCCGTCGATTGCCATGCCGTCCAATGAGCACCCGATTCTGGTCAGCGTGCCGCTGGTGGAGCCGCAGGTGATGCGCAATGTGGGCTTGATAAAACGCCGCGGGCGGACATTGCCGCCAGCGGCGTTGGAGTTGGAGCGGTTGGTGCGGGAGATGCCGTTCCGGTCAGCGTGACACCGAGTCCAGGCCGGTGGATTGCACCACCGGTTGCGCCTCGGGGGAGGCCAGGTACTGCAACAGCGCCTTGGCCTGTTCAGGGTGTTGGGCATTCACTGGAATGCCCGCCGCGAAACGCGTGACCGATTGCACGTCTTCCGGGATCTTGCCGACGTAAGTCACGCCCTTGACCGGCAGCAGTTCCGCCACCTGCTGCAAGCCCACCTCGTAATCACCCTTGGCGACCTGTTCGGCCACCGGGATGCGTTCGATCATGGTGCCCTTGGCGGGCATGCCGAGTTTCTTGAACAACTCTTTCTCGACATACACGCCGCTGGCGCTGTCCGAATACGCCACTGACTTGGCGTTGCTCAGCACGGCCTTGAGCTGCGCATCGGTGCCGATGGCTGGCTTGGCCGCGCCTTCCTTCACCACCAGGCCGATGCGCGAGTCTGCCAATTCCACGCGGGAGGCCTTGTCGACCTTGCCCTGTTTGATCAGGTCATCCAGGGCGTAGCCGACCATGATCACCACATCCGCGTGTTCGCCACGGGCCAGGCGGTTGGGAATCGCTTCCGGCGCCTTGCCCATCGACGGACCGAGGATGGTGTCCAGGGTGTCGCCGCTGTGCTCGGCGTACTGCGGGCCAAGCAATTTATACGCAGCGGTGAAGCCACCGGAGGTCATCACCTTGAGTGCTTCGGCCTGGGCCGTCAGCGCCAGGGCGCCGAGGGCCAGGGCCGTCAGGGTCTTGAACAGAGGCTTGATCATGCCGCCCCCTGCATCACCTGGCCACGGCTGTTGGCGCGGCGATACAACGCCAGCGTCGAGCACAGGGCGCACGCGGCAGCGAACATCATCCAGTAGGCCGGCGAAGCCTTGTCTTCGGTGATGTGGATAAACCAGGTCGAGATCGCCGGGGTGAAACCACCGAAAATCGCCGTCGCCAAGCTATAGGCCAGGGAGAAGCCCGCCACGCGCACTTCGACCGGCATGATCTCGGTGAGCGCCGGGATCATCGCGCCGTTGTACAGGCCATAGAGGAAGGAGAACCACAGCAGGGTTTCCAGCATATGGGCGAAGCTCGGTGCGCTTACGACGTAGGACAGTGCTGGATAGGCAGTCAGAACGGTCAGTACGGTCATGGCGATCAGCACCGGCTTGCGGCCAAAGCGGTCGCTGAGGGTGCCGCCGATCGGCAGCCAGATGAAGTTCGACACGGCTACCAACAAGGTCACTAGCAGGGCGTCGGAGGTGCTCAATTGCAACACGGTCTTGCCGAAGGTCGGTGCGTACACAGTGATCAGGTAGAACGCGGTGGTGGTCATCGCCACCATCAGCATGCCGCCGATGACCACGGACCAGTTTTTCACCAGGGTGGCCAGCACTTCACGCATGGTGGGGCGATGCTTGCGGTTGGCGAACTCTTCGGTTTCCTGCAGGTTGCGACGCAAGATGAAGATGAACGGGATAATCACGCAGCCGACGGCGAACGGAATGCGCCAGCCCCAATCGGCCACCACGGCAGGTTCCATCCACACGTTCAGGCCGTAGCCCAGTGCAGCGGCGACCACGATGGAGATCTGTTGGCTGCCCGATTGCCAACTGGTGTAGAAACCCTTGCGGCCCGGGGTGGCCATTTCGGCCAGGTATACCGAGACACCGCCCAGCTCCGCGCCGGCCGAGAAACCTTGCAGCAGGCGGCCCAGCAGCACCAGCGCCGGCGCCCACAGGCCAATGGTGTGATAACCGGGCACCAGCACGATCAGCAGCGTGCCGCTGGCCATGATCGACAGGGTCACGATCAGGCCTTTGCGACGACCGACGTCATCGATATAGGCACCCAGAATGATCGCGCCCAACGGACGCATCAGGAAACCTGCGCCGAACACGGCGAAGGTCATCATTAATGACGCAAACTCATTAGCGGCAGGGAAGAACGCGGCAGCAATGTAGGTGGCGTAGAAACCGAACAGAAAGAAGTCGAACTGTTCGAGGAAATTGCCCGAAGTAACGCGGAATACCGCACCAACTTTCGAACGGGCAGAGTCGGGCCGGGTAGGGCTAGTCATGGTTTTGTGTCTCCAGCGTTCTTTTTAAAGTGCTTGTTTCGCCTAAGACCGAGAATAGTGGCTGACACATTTAGAAATGATAAGTGACAAATTTGGATGGATTGATGTGTGTTGGCTATCAATTGGAAGGTGGGTCGAAAGTGCCAACGCTGATCTATGCTTGACGGTGTGACCAATTCTTACGGATGGGAGGTGGCAATGGCTGAGCAACAGAAACCGAAAGACGAGCCTGAACGTGAACAACCCCGACGGCGCGAAGAAGAAAAACCGCAGACCTGGAAACATCCAGACGATGGGACAGAGCTTTCCGAGCGCGACCAGGAGCGTCCGCTCAAACCCTGATGCCTTTATGTAGGAGCGAGCTTGCTCGCGAAGAACTCGAAGGCAACGGGTTCATCTAGGTTGCACGCGTTATCGTTGACGTTTTTCGCGAGCAAGCTCGCTCCTACATTGGTTGTATATTCAGCCTTGGCAGGAACCGTACACATAGACGCCACCCCGCGAGCTTTCTAAACTGCGGCTTGTCTTGGGGAAGGGGCAGGCGCCGATGAATCGCAATGAATTACGCAAAGCCGACATCAACCTGATGGTGGTGTTTGAAGCCTTGATGCTTGAGCGCAATGTGACGCGGGTGGCGGAGAAGCTGTTTCTGGGGCAGCCCACCATCAGCTCGGCCCTCAACCGCTTGCGAACGTTGTTCAATGACCCGCTGTTCATTCGCGTGGGGCACCGCATGGAGCCCACCGCGCGCGCCGAGGAAATCATCCAGCACCTGTCGCCGGCCCTGGATTCACTGTCGTCGGCCCTCAGCCTGACCCACGATTTCGACCCGTCCATCAGCACCATGACCTTTCGCATCGGCCTGTCCGATGACGTCGAATTCGGCCTGCTGCCACCCTTGCTGCGCAGCCTGCGCCGGGAAGCGCCGCAGGTGGTGTTCGTGGTGCAGCATGTGGATTACTGGCGCATTCCCGACCTGCTCGCGTCCGGTGACATCACCGTGGGCATCACCCAGACCCGTGGCCTGCCGGCGAATGCCAAGCGCAAGTTGCTGCGCCATATCCACCCGCGCATCTTGCGTGCCGACGCGTCGGACACACCGCTGACCCTCGATGAATATTGCTCACGCCCCCATGTGCTGGTGTCCCACACTGCCAACGTGTCCGGGTTTGCCGATGAGTGGCTGGCGGAAATCGGCCGCAAGCGCCAGGTGGTGTTGTCGGTGCCGCAATACAGTGCGCTGCCTGCACTGCTGGCGGGTACGGATTTGATCGCCAGCCTGCCGGACTACACCGCCGAGGCCATGGCGGTGTCGGGCAACCTGTTCTGTGAGCCGTTCCCGTTCGAAACGCCGACCCTGGATTTGTCCATGGTCTGGCTCAGCCACGTCGACACGGACCCCGCCGAGCGCTGGGTGCGTTCGCGGCTGGAAGCGTTCATGAGTGACCGAGGGGTGGCGAACAAGGCCTGATGCTTTTATCCGTGATATATCTACGAGTCTTCCTACGTAAACCTCGGAGACACCCATGCCGCATCTGCACCTGGAATACACCGCCAACCTGACGCAGCTGGACACCGACAAGGCTCTGTTGCGCCTGAACCATGCGTTGGTGGCCTCCGGTCAGTTCGGTGCCGAGTTCGATATCAAGAGCCGCGCCCTCAAGGTCGAGAGCTTTCGTGTGGGCACCGGCCTGAATGAACGTGGGTTTGTCGCGGTGCGCTTGGCCCTGCTCAGCGGGCGTTCGCCGCAGATCAAAAAGCAGCTGTCGGAAAGCCTGCTGGCGGTGGTGCAGGACCTCGGTCCATGGCCAGAAGGTGTGCAGGTGCAATTGAGCGTTGAGCTGCTGGATATCGATCGTGAGTCCTACAGCAAAGTCGCCATCGGCTGACCGCTACAGCAAGCCCTGATCCGCACACACTTTCACCACTTGCTCACGAAACCAGGCATTGGCGCTGTCCCGCCCACTGGTTTCGTGCCACTGCATGTCCAGGGTAAAACCCGGCAAGCCCTTGGGTGCGTCGCAGTGGCCAAACACCGTGGCGGGCGCCAGCAGTTTTTGCACGCGGCGGGGCAGGGTGACGATAAAGTCGGTGCCGGTGATCATCTTCAACGCCGCGCCGTAGCTGTTGGCGCGGGCGATCACCTGGCGCTTGTGTGCCTGGCGCGTCAGCCAGCCGTCGATCATGTTGGTGTCGGAGGTCCACGGCGTGGGGAACACGTGACGCCGCTCGACGAAGGATTGCAGGCTGAAGGCTGGCTCATTGGGCGCGGCACGTTTGTCGAACACACACACCAGATCGTCCTCCAGCAGCATCTGGGTCTTGAAGTCTTTGTGGGCGCGGTGAAAGTGCGGGCCGAAGCAGATCACCAGGTCGAGGCGACCTTCACGCAGGTCGTCGGCGGGAATGTCGGTTTCCAGTTTCTGCACGTTGACGATCACCGGCAGGTCTGCGCGGTCGAAGTGCTTCAACAGGCGCGGCAAAATCAGTTGCTCGAAATATTCCGGGGCGCACACGTTAAAGGTCACGGCCTGTTGCGTAGGGTCAAACGCTTGGCCGCCGGCGTGGCACAGGTTGATGTTTTCGAGGATTTTCTGCACATGGCCATACATGCTGGTGGCCTTGCCGGTGGGGCGCATGCCCGCGCGGGTGTTGATAAACAGCTCGTCCTCAAAACTGGTGCGCAGCTTCTTCAAGCTGTAGCTCACCGTGGACTGGCTGACGAACAGTGTTTCAGACACCTCGGTAACACTGCTCTGGTCGTAGACGGCGAGAAACACCATCAAGTCCTGCATATCGAGTTTTCTGAGCAAGTTACTGTTTAGCATCGGTTCCGTCCGTAAACCCTTGCACCGAACTCAGTACAAGACAGCGCAAAAGCTTAACGGAACGGTCGTGCCATAAGAAAGTTCTGTAGGGCGTTTCTATGTTTGAAGTGAGACAAATACTGTTTGCAACACGACGTCAGCGGATATGTCGTGCGTAATGCACAGGATTAAAGCGCGTGACCATCAGCAGCATCACCACGATCACCGCCGTGAGTGACCACCAGGCCCATTCGAAACTGCCCAACTGGTCGCGGATCATGCCCGCAATCAGCGGCGACAGGCCGGCGATCAAGTAGCCAATGCCTTGCACAAACGCGGTGAGGCCACCGGCGCGGCGTGGGTTGTCCAGGTGGTCGAGGGACAGGATCAGGCTCATCGGAAACAGACCGCCGATGCCCAGGCCCAGCAAGCACGGCCACAGCAGGCTGAGGTGTTGCGGACTAAGAATCAGGCCGCAGAAACCCAGGATGATCAGCACCAGCAACCCGGCGACCACGCTACGTTTATCCCGGCGACGGTTGGCGATGGCGGGTGTGATCAAGCCGGATACCACCTCCATCGCCGTCAAAAAGCCCAGCAGTAAACCGGCATTCTGTTCGCTCCAGCCTTGCTCCACGTAGTACGGCGCCAGCCATGCGAGGACGCAAGTGTAGGCGGCCGTGCCCAGGCCAAAGAAGACGGCCAGCAACCAAGCGCGAGCGTTGCCGAAGAACGACTCTTGCAGGCCAGGAGCGACTTGGGGCAGTGGCGGTAACACCGAACGCTGGGCGTACCAGAACACCAGGGCCACTACTGCGAGCGCGGCCCACACGGCCAGGCCGATGCGCCAACTGCCGGTCTGCACCTGCACGAACGGCGCGAACGACGCCGCCAGCGCTGCGCCGCCCATGATCGCGGTGACGTACAGGCCCATGAACAACGACACGTTATCGCTGAACCGCGACTTGATCAGCGCCGGCATCACCGCCTGGATCATCGCGATGCCCACCCCGGCAGCGATGGCGCTGACGATCAACTCCAGCGCCGAATCGAGGAACAAGCGTGACAACGTGGCCACGCCGATCACCAACAATGACAGCACAATGCTGCGGTGTTCACCGAAGCGCTTGGCCAGGCCCATGCCAAAGAACATCGCCAGGCCCATGGCCATGACCGGCAGCATGGTGAGCAACGCCGCGCTGCTGAAACTCAACGGCACGTCGCCGCGAATCGATGACAACAAAGGCCCCACGGCAGCCATTGACGGGCGCAGGTTAAGGGCGACGAGCACGACGCTGAGCATCAGCCACAGGGCGGTGGTGGGTTTTGTGTGGACGGTTTCCATGGGCAGGCCTTGAGAGAACAGGCGTGAATCAGGCCATCGGCGGGGGCGAGGGGCAAATCAGAAAGTCGCAGGACTTATTGAAAAAATGCGATCAAGTGTGGGAGGGGACTTGCCCCCGATGGCGGTGTGTCAGCCAGCACATCTGCTACTGACCCACCGTTATCGGGGGCAAGCCCCCTCCCACATTGGTCCCCATTTGACAGGGGAGTTTGGGGTGTCAGTGGGCACGGATCACATGCTTGATCTCCTGAAACGCCGCTAACCCCCACGGCCCCAGCTCGCGACCGATGCTGCTCTGCTTGTAACCGCCCCATGCGGTCTGAGGGAAGATCACTTGCGGCGCGTTGATCCACACCGTCCCGGCCTGCAGTGCATTGGCGACACGCTCGGCGGTTTCGGTATTGGCGCTGACCACGCTGGCGACCAAGCCGAAATCACTGTCGTTGGCCAGGGCAATTGCCTCGCTTTCAGTGGCAAAACGTCTGACACACAGCACCGGCCCGAAGATCTCCTCATTCCACAACGCACTGTCCAACGGCACCTCGGTAAACACTGTCGGCTGAATGAAAAAGCCGTTGGGCAAATCCACCGGGCGTTCGCCCCCACACAGCAACCGTGCACCGCTTTCGATGCCACGCTGGATATGCCCCAGCACGCGCTCATACTGCGCACGGTTGATCAGCGCACCCATTTCCACATCATCGGCAAACGGATCGGCGACGCGAATGCCTTGCGCCCGCACCTGCAACCGCCGTAGGAATTTATCCGCCAAGCCGTCAGCCACCAGCACGCGACTGGTGGCGGAACACATCTGCCCGGCATTGAAAAAACCACCGCCGCATGCCAGCTCCACCGCCAGGTCGAGGTCGGCATCGGCCATCACCAGCAACGAGGATTTACCGCCCAATTCCAGGCTGACGCCCTTGATGGTTTCGGCGGCGCGTTGCATCACTTGCACGCCCACCGCATTGCTGCCGGTGAAGGAAATCTTCGCCACGCGACGGTCCGCCGCCAACGGTGCGCCCACATCCAGGCCCGTGCCGCACACCAGGTTGAACACGCCCGCCGGGACGCCTGCTTCGGCAATGATCCGTGCCAGTTGCAGCTCTGCCAGCGGCGTGACTTCCGAGGGTTTTAGTACCACGCAGCACCCGGCAGCGAGGGCCGGGGCGAGCTTCCAGGCGGTGGTGACCATCGGGAAATTCCACGGCACGATCAGGACCACGACGCCGCAGGGTTCACGACGCAAACGTGCGCTGAAATCCTCAGTGGGCAGCACCACCGGCTGGTCCTGACCAGCGTCCAACGCTTCGGCAACAGCGGCGTAGTACTCGAACGTGGCGATCACGTCGTCCACGTCGATACCGGCTTCAAACAGCGGCTTGCCGTTGTTGCTCGACTGTAGGTGCATCAGCTGTTCGCGTTGCTCGCTGACACCCTGGGCGATCCTGCGCAACAGGGCCGCGCGATCACGGCCGGTGCTGTTCGACCAGCCGGAAAAGGCCGCGCTGGCCGCGTCCACCGCTTGCTTCACCGCCAACCCATCGCCCACGCTGACCTGGGCCAGCACCGCCTCGCTGGCAGGGTTGATCACTTCCAATAGGGCTTGGCCTTCACGCCAGGTTCCGTCGATGTACACACCCTTCAACACGGTGCTCATGCTGCAACCTCCTTCATCCAGGCGGCCTGGTCGATTTCAATCAAGGTCGGCCCCTGACGGTCAGCGGCGGCGCGCAACGCGTGGCGCAATGGCTCGACGCCCTGGATGCTGTCGGCGGCGCAACCGAGTGCCTTGGCCACACCAATAAAGTCCGGGGTGTAGATATCCACGCCCACCGGTTCAATGGCGCGGTTGACCATGTATTTCTTGATCTCTTCATAGCCCTGGTTATTCCACAGCAGCACGATGATCGGCGTGCGTGCTTCAACGGCGCTGGCCAGTTCCGGCAGGCTGAATTGCAGGCCGCCGTCGCCGATCAGGCACACCACCGGTTGCCCGTCGCCACGTCCCAGCCAGGCGCCGATGGCGGCCGGCAAGGCGTAGCCCAAAGTGCCGTAGCCGGTGGACGAGTTGAACCAGCGGCGTGGGTGGTCGGGGTTGAGCGTCAGGTTGCCGCTGTACACCGGTTGGGTTGAGTCGCCCACCAGCACGGCGCCGGGGAGTTCTTGCAATACGATGTTGAGGAACAGGGTTTGCGCACGGGTGGCGGCGTCCCAGGAGGGGGTCAATTCGGCCCACAGACGGGCGACGCGTTCGGCGCCCCAGTCGCTGTTGCGTGCGGGCAATGGCGTGCGGCTCAATTCGGCGAGTAACGCCTCGGCAGCGATCTGCGCATCGGCTACCAAGGCCACGTGCGGAGGGTAGTTGCGCACGGTCTGGTCGGGGTCGATATCAACACGCAGTAGTGCACCGGGAATCTCGAAACCACCGGCAAAGGTCACGTCATAGTCGGTCTCCGCCAGCTCGGTGCCGATGGCCAGCACCACGTCGGCTTCGGCCACCAGTGTGCGGGTGGCGACCAGGGTTTGGGTCGAGCCGATCAGCAGTGGATGACCGCCGGGCAACATGCCCTTGGCGTTGATGGTCAGCGCCACTGGCGCGCCGAGGGCTTCGGCCAGGCGGGTCAATTCGGGCGCCGCATCGATGGCACCACCGCCGGCCAGGATCAACGGCCGCTTGGCCGAAGCCAGCAACCGGCTCATCTGCGTCACCGCCGACGGCGCCGCGCCAGCGCGGGCCACGCTGACCGGCTCGCTGCCCAGCAACGCGTCGGCGTTTTCCACCAGCACATCCAGCGGAATCTCGATATGCACCGGGCGCGGGCGCCCCGCCTGGAACAGCGCAAAAGCGCGCGCCAATACGCCGGGCAATTCTGCCGCCGACATCAAAGTATGGGAGAACGCCGCCACGCCGGCGATCATCGCCCCTTGGTTCGGCAGCTCATGCAGCTTGCCGCGCCCACCGCCCAATTGGCTGCGCGATTGCACGCTGGAAATCACCAGCATCGGAATCGAGTCGGCGTAGGCCTGGCCCATGGCTGTGGTGATATTGGTCATGCCGGGGCCGGTGATGATGAAACACACGCCGGGCTTGCCGCTGGTACGCGCATAGCCGTCGGCCATAAAGCCCGCGCCCTGTTCGTGGCGTGGAGTGACGTGGCGGATGCTGGAGCGGGCCAGGCCGCGGTACAACTCCACGGTGTGCACGCCGGGGATGCCGAACACCTGGTCCACGCCGTAGCCTTCCAGAAGGTGCACCAATACTTCGCCGCAGGTCGCCATTGAGGTCGCTCTTGTCAGGGATTCAAGGCGCTATTGGAGCGGCTGGCCGGTAGCGGCAACAATCGATAAAAAGTCATACTAGCCATGTCCTCACGTCATGGCTGCGCCCTTATGAAACGCCTCCCGCCACTGCCTGCGTTGCACACATTCTGGGTCACCGCCCAGTGCTGCAACTTCACCCGCGCCGCCGAGCAATTGCACATCACCCAAGGCGCGGTGAGCCGCCAGATTGCCGGGTTGGAAAGCCACCTGGGCTACCCGTTGTTCCAACGCCAGGCACGCGGCCTGAGCCTGACCGAAGAAGGCCGCGAATGGTCACTGCGCACGCAACAGGTATTTGGCCTGATCGGTGAGGCGGTAGAACAGATCGGCAATCGCCGCCAGACCCTGCAACTCAAGGCCTCCACTTGCGTGATGCGTTGGCTGCTGCCGCGCCTGATGCAATGGCAAAAAGAACGTCCGGACGTGCCGGTGGAACTCACCACCACCGTGGCCTACACCGTGGATTTTCGGCGCGAGCAATTCGACGCGGCGGTGATCTATGCGCCCATCGCTGAACAGTCGGCCGAGGCGCGGCATTTGTTTGATGAACAACTCACCCCAGTCTGCGCCCCTGCGCTGCTGGCCGGTTTGCAGCGGCCCGAGGATTTGCAGCAACAGATTTTGTTGCACCCCACACGGGATGAGCGGGATTGGGCGTTGTGGTTGAAGGCGGTGAATACCCAACTGGGCAACTTGAGCCAGGGCCATCATTTCGAAACGCTGGATTTGGCCATGACGGTGGCGTCCCAGGGTTCGGGCGTGGCGATTGGCGACAGTGCGTTGATTGGCGAGGATGTGAAGGCGGGACGGTTGGTGATGCCGTTTGAACTGAGGGTGCCGACGGGGATGGGGTATTACCTGGTGTATCCGCGGGGGACGGTGCCGTCTGAAGGCCTGGAAGCCCTGATGGATTGGTTGGTGAGCCAGTCACAACAGCCCTGACACTGAGGATCAAAATGTGGGAGGGAGCTTGCTCCCGATGGCAGTGTGTCAGCCAATACATCTGTAACTGATCCACCGCTATCGGGGGCAAGCCCCCTCCCACAGGTTTTAACCGAGTTGTGTCAGTAGCCCACAGTGAAGCGCTGGCGGGAGTGTTTTGGCGATTCAACTTCGTCGATCAGTGCGATGGCGTAGTCAGCGAAGCTGATCCAGCTTCTGCCCTTACTGCTGATCAGCAAGTGGTCCTGACCCAAACGGAAGTCTTCGGTGCGCACATCTTCAACGAACTCTGCAGATGGTGACAGAAAGGACCAATTCAGTTCCTTTTCTTGGCGCAGTTTGTCGAGAAACACGCTGCCAGCGGTAGCCTCTTCACGGTATTCCTCGGGGAATCCAGCGCTGTCGATCACACGTTCTCCACTAGGTAGCAACAACGATCCGGCACCGCCCACCACCAACAAACGCTTCACGCCCGCCTTTTTCACCGGGCCGATCACTGCTTCGGCTGGCACGGTCGCGAAATGTGCGGCGCTGATTACCACATCACTTCCGCTGACAGCCTGTTGCAGTTCGTCTGCATTCAACGCATCAGCCTGTTTAACAGTCACACCAGCCTTTGCATCGATGGACTCGGGGTTACGTGCGATAGCGACCACGCTATGCCCACGACGCAGCGCTTCTTCCAGCAGTTGGCTACCAGCACGGCCGGTGGCACCGATGATTGCAATCTTGCTCATGACATTCTCCAACTCGTTAGGGTTTAAACCATTCACCACTTCATTTCGCCCTTGGCGACTTTGGCGCTCAGTTCCAGCGAGCTTTCGTCGGCGAGGGTGGGGTAACGCTTTTTCATCGCCGCGATCAGGGCGGCGGAGTCCTTGGCCTTGGCGGTTTCGATGTCGAAAGCCTTGATGTAGTCAGCGGTAAAGGCCACCGAGGCAAGGGTGGGTGTGCCCAGGTAGTGACCCGGAATCACCTTGCTCGGTTGCAACTGCTGGATGCGTTGCAGTGTAGTCAGCCAATCCGTATGGGATTGAGCGCTCTGGGTGTCGGCCATCCACAGGTGGATGTTTTCTGCGACCACCACGCCACCCACCACGGCCTTGATCGACGGGATCCATACAAAGCTGCGATCCGGCTGCGGGCCGTCCAGGCCGATGACGTCCAATTGCTGGCCTTCGAGGGTCAGGCTGTGGCCTTCGAGCACGCCCGGCACGATGGTTTTGGCGGGCTTGTCGGCGCCCATTTTCGGGCCCCAGAATTCCAGCTTGCCGGCCACGGTGGCCTTGATGTGGTCAACCACCGGTTGCGGTGCCAGCACCTTCGCGTCGGGGAACGCGGCGGTCAGGGTGTCTAGACCGAAGTAGTAGTCCGGGTCGCCATGGCTGATATAGATGGTGGTCAGGTGCTTGCCGCTGGCGCGGATCTTCTGCACCAGTTGCTCGGCCTGGCCCTTGCCGAATTGCGCGTCCACCAGGATCGCGTCCTTGGTGCCGCTGACCAGCACCGAGCTGACCGGGAAGATCGCGGCTTCGCCTGGGTTGTACACGTCGAGGGTCAGGTCGGCCGCTGCCGCGTGGGCGGCGAAGGCCAGGGCGGCGGTGGCCAGGGTCAAACGCTTGAAAGTCGAGAACATCGGGCAGCTCCTGCCATCGCATAAAAGATGCACAGAGCTTAGTTGCACCAAACACAACTAAAAATGCGATGCTGGGACATAGTTTGTTTCTAAAATCGGGCAGATCATGGACCGTCTTCAAGCAATGCGTGTGTTTGTCACCGTGGTGGACCTGGGCAGCCAGTCCGCCGCGGCGGATCATCTGGACCTCTCGCGGCCGGTGGTGTCGCGCTACTTGGCTGAGCTGGAAGACTGGGTGGGCGCGCGTTTGCTGCACCGCACCACGCGCAAGCTCAGCCTCACCGCCGCCGGAGGCGAAACCCTGCCGCGCTGCCGACAGATGTTGGAATTGTGTGGTGACATGCAGGCCGCCGTCAGCGAGCCGGATGAAGCGCCGCGTGGCCTGCTGCGCTTGAGCGTGAGCACCTCGTTCGGCCAGGCGCAATTGGCCGAGGCCATCGCCGAATACGTCAAGCGTTACCCGCTGGTGACCGTCGACCTGCAAATGCTCGACCGCACGGTAAACCTGGTGGACGAGCGCATCGACCTGGCCATCCGCACCAGCAGCGACCTGGACCCCAACCTGATCGCCCGCAGGCTGACCTTATGCCGCTCGGTGGTGTGCGCCTCGCCGGCGTACCTGCTGGAAAACCCGCGCCCGCAGACAGTCGAAGACCTGGCCCGACACAACTGCCTCACCCATTCCTACTACGGCAAAAGCCTCTGGCATTTTGATGAGGGCGGGGAGCCCGTGTCAGTGCCGGTGCACGGCAATATCACCGCCAACGAAGCCAGCACGCTGTTGCGCGTGACCTTGGCGGGCGCGGGTATCGGCATGTTGCCCAGCTACCAGGCCGGCGACTACATCCGCCGCGGCGAACTGGTGCGCCTGTTGCCCCACGCCGAGCCCCGGCAGATGAACATCTACGCGGTGTACGCCTCGCGCAAGCACATGCCGTCGGCACTGCGCAGCCTGCTGGATTTCCTGGTGTTGCGGTTCCCGGAGGAGCCGGCGTGGGATGTCGGTCTGTAAGCCGACATAAACCTGTTGAATGGCGTCCAATAATGGCAACTCGCCCGGTCTGACCTATGCTTTAAACAGCACCGTTTAGATCCGTTCAGAGGTCTGTGCCATGACTCTAAAAATCAGAAAGTACCTGATGATCTTCATCCTCTGCGCCATAGCGACTGCGCTGTATGGCACCGCCGCCTATCGTGTTGAACAGACGCGCATGCAACCGACCTTTGCGGTCAGTTGCCATCAGGATTTGTGTGTGCCCCGTAGCGGCAGTTTCAGTGCACTCAGGTAGCCGATTGTTCGGCCTTGAGTTGTTCACGAAACGCCTTGGGTGAGAACCCGACCCGCCGGCGAAACAGCCGGGAGAAGTTGGTTGGGTCGGAAAAACCCAATACCTCCGACATTTCATTGATGGTCATGCTGGTGTAGGTCAGCAAGCGCTTGGCCTCCAGCAATTGGCGGTCATGCATGATCTGCAATGCAGGCTGCCCACCCAATTCCCGACATGTCCCATTCAGGTGTGAGACCGAGATACCCAGCTTGTGGGCCAAATCCTCAATCTTCGGGTGTTCGCGGTAATGCTGTTCGACCAACTGGGTGAAGCGCCGGAAATATTCGCGCCCGCGTGGCGCGCGTGGATGGCGGAGCTGAATGGCCTGGCGGCTGATCCACACCAGCAACACGCTGACCAACGCGTGCAGCATCATGTCCCGCGCCGGCTGCTCATCGGCGTATTCGTCCTGCAGGCGGGCGAACTGGCTGTTGAGGTAGTCGCTGTCCTTTCCTGCCGGGTAACTGCCCAGTGCCTGCAAACCGTCCACCGTCGAACCCAGCTGCGCCTGCAAATGGCTGACCAGCGGTGCCGACAGCGTCACTACGTAACCTTCAACGTCTTCGGAAAACCGGAAACCGTGCACGCACATCGGCGGCAGGACTTGCAATGTCGCCTGGTTCAACGTGGTGCGCTGGCCTTCGATTTCCAGCTGTGCCTGGCCCTTATGCACATAAAGCAGTTGGCACAGGTCCGCGTGCCGGTGGGGTTGGATTTCCCACTGGTATTCCCGGCTCCGTCGGGAAATGGTTTCGCAGTGCAACAAATCGGGGGTGGGCCATTGTTGGCTTTCCCCGTAAAGCTTGAAGACCGGAATCGCGGTTTTTGTCATGGTTTCAATCCGATACCCAGGAGAGTGGTGCGGTAATCGCCCCGATTGGTAAAAAGCGCAGGCTTTGGCTCAGTTTTCACCTTCTTATGCCGACCGCTCAAGTGAAAAATGTCAGCAACAAACACAATGACAACGCTTTCACTCTATCCGTTCGGGTGGAATTTACGGGCGATAAAAATAATGAAAACCCTAACAACCCAAGTCGCCATTATCGGCGCCGGTCCCTCCGGACTGTTGCTCGGCCAGTTGCTGCATAACGCGGGTATCGAAACCCTGATTGTGGAGCGCCAGAGCGCCGATTACGTACAAGGCCGTATCCGCGCCGGGGTGTTGGAACAAGGCATGGTCGACCTGTTGCGCGAAGCGGGCGTTCACCACCGTATGGATAGGGAAGGCCTGGTGCATGACGGTTTTGAATTGGCGCTCAATGGCCAACTCACCCACATTGACCTCAAGGCACTGACCGGCGGCCAATCCGTGATGATCTACGGCCAGACCGAAGTCACTCGCGACCTGATGGCCGCCCGCGCCGAAGCGGGCGCCGCCACCCTGTACGAGGCGCGCAATGTCCAGCCCCATGGTCTGAACAGTGACCGACCCTGGCTGACCTTCGAGCATCAGGGCGACACCTTTCGCGTGGAGTGCGACTACATCGCCGGCTGCGATGGTTTCCACGGTGTCGCTCGCCAATCGATCCCCGCCGACTCACTGAAAATCTTTGAACGTGTCTACCCCTTCGGCTGGCTCGGCATCCTCGCCGACACGCCGCCGGTGCACGGCGAGCTGGTGTACGCCAAGCACCCACGCGGCTTTGCCCTGTGCAGCATGCGCTCGCCGATCCGCAGCCGTTATTACCTGCAAGTGCCGGTGGAAGAACCCCTGGAGGAATGGTCGGACGAACGCTTCTGGGGCGAACTGAAAACCCGCCTGCCCCGCGAACTGGCCGAACAGCTGGTGACCGGGCCGTCCATCGAGAAAAGCATCGCGCCACTGCGCAGCTTTGTGGTGGAACCGATGCAGTACGGGCGCCTGTTCCTGCTCGGCGATGCGGCGCACATCGTGCCGCCCACTGGCGCCAAGGGCCTGAACCTGGCGGCCAGTGATGTGAGCACGTTGTATCGCATCCTGCTCAAGGTGTACCGCGAGGGTCGGGTGGACTTGCTACAGCGTTACTCGGCGATTTGCCTGCGGCGGGTGTGGAAGGCCGAACGATTTTCGTGGTGGATGACCTCGATGCTGCACTCGTTCCCGGAGGCCGACGGGTTCAGCCAGCGCATCGCCGAAAGTGAGCTTGAGTACTTCATCCACTCGGAAGCCGGCCGTAGGACCATCGCCGAAAATTACGTGGGACTTCCTTACGAACCTATTGAATAGCCTGCTATCGTATCGAGCATTCCCGTGGGCCACTTTTTCCTGCGGGCCTTGCTCGAAGGTTCTGTCGTGACCCACCTCAATCAGCCTGCTCCGCCCCTTCCCGCTGTGCGCAGCATCCTCGCCTCGCTGATGATGGCGATCTTCCTTGGCGCCCTGGACCAGACCATCGTCGCCGTGTCCATGCCGGCCATTTCCGCCCAGTTCCATGACGTCAACCTGCTGGCCTGGGTGATCTCCGGCTACATGGTGGCGATGACCGTGGCGGTGCCTATCTACGGCAAGCTCGGCGACCTCTACGGGCGCCGGCCGATGATGCTGATCGGCATGGGGCTGTTTACCGTGGCGTCGCTGTTCTGTGGCATGGCGCAAAGCATGGAGCAACTGGTGCTGGCGCGGGTGCTGCAGGGCATTGGTGCTGGCGGGATGATCTCGGTCAGCCAGGCGATCATCGGCGACATCATCCCGCCCCGTGAGCGCGGGCGTTACCAGGGCTATTTCAGCGGCATGTACGCGGTGGCCAGTGTGGCCGGGCCGGTGCTCGGCGGTTTTATGACCGAGTACCTGTCGTGGCGCTGGGTGTTCCTGATCAACCTGCCATTGGGTGCCGGCGCCTGGTACGTGGCCCATCGCACCCTGGTGGGCCTGCCGGTGCCGCAGCGCAAACCGATCATCGATTACGTCGGCACGGTGCTGATGATCATCGGCTTGACCGCGTTGCTGCTGGGCATCACCGAAATCGGCCAGGGCCATCATTGGCGCGATCACGAGGTGTTGAGTCTTCTCGGCGTTGGGCTGCTGGCATTGATGGTGTTTGTCTGGCACGAGCGCCGTGCGCGGGAGCCGTTGTTGCCGATGCACCTGTTCGTCAACCGCAGCGCGGTGCTGTGCTGGTGCACGGTATTTTTCACCAGTTTCCAGGCGATTTCGCTGACGGTGCTGATGCCCCTGCGCTATCAGACGGTGACCGGCGGCGGTGCCGACAGCGCCGCCTTGCACCTGCTGCCCCTGGCCATGGGCTTGCCGATTGGCGCGTATACGGCAGGGCGCATGACTTCCGTGACTGGTCGCTATAAACCGATGATTCTCGGCGGCGCATTGCTGAGCCCGCTGGCAATCCTCGGCATGGCCTTCAGCGCGCCGCAGGCGGTGCTGCTTACGGGGGTGTTCATGCTGCTGTGTGGGATTGCTGCCGGTATGCAATTCCCCACGTCGCTGGTGGGCTCGCAAAACTCGGTGGAGCAACGGGACATCGGCGTCGCCACCAGCACCACCAACCTGTTCCGTTCCCTCGGCGGGGCGGTGGGGGTGGCGTGCATGTCGGCGTTGTTGCTGACGCTGTTGCAGGATTCCAGTTTCGCGCATCTGGCCAGCGGTGCACTGGTGAGCGAGGGCGGTTCGGGCAATGTGTTGCTCGATGGCCTCAACGCCGCGCCGGGTCCGGCAAAGGATGCGTTGCGCGGGGAGTTGGCGGTGACGTTCCGGCATTTGTTGTGGGTGAGTGCGGCGGTGTCGTTGTTGGGGTTGGCGGCGGCGATTGCGATGCCGAACCGGGTGCTGCGTGGGCGGGAAGATAAGGCCAAATAACAGACACAATGAAAGTCAAAATGTGGGAGGGGGCTTGCCCCCGATAGCGGTGTGCCAGTCAGAAGTGTTCCAACTGAGCCACCGCCATCGGGGGCAAGCCCCCTCCCACATTGGGTTGCATTTCAATTTCTTCAGGGGCTGTAGTAACCCACCGCAACCATAAAATGCCCCACCTTGCGCACATACGCATGCTTGTTCTCAACCTTATCCGTCACCGGATTCTTCCAGCGGTACTTGTATTCCCCCTGGTCCTGCTCGGCCATCAGCTTAAGGATCGGCTCACCCACCGGCTTGCCGTCCGGGTCCTTGATCTTGCTGAAATCGGTGTTGATCAACCGCAGGTTGGTGCCGTGGGCCACGTAGCGCTGGGTATCGAGGTCGACCACAAACACATACAGGTCATCCTGCAGGAAACCACCCTGCAATGAGTTGATCGCCTTGAGTGTGCCGGCTTCATCCTTGACCAACGCGTCCGCCGCCTTGTTGCGCAGCGCTCGCGCCTGTTCCGGAGTTGCCCGTGGCAGGTAGTAACCCACCGCCAGGATGCGTTCGCCGACCCGCTGGTAGAACACATGCTTGCGCTCGACCTTGCCGTCGTTCCAGTTTTGCCAGCGGTATTCGGCCTGCTGGATGCCCTGGCCTTCCGGCACCTTGAGCGCGTTTTGGAACGATTGGCGCAAGTCCGGGCCGAGCACCTCGCTCACATCCCGACCGATCAGCGCGGAGGAGGGCCCACCGCTGGCCAGCAACACCCCCTGGGTATCGACCACGAACACATAGCGGTCCTTGTCGACGAACTCACCCTGGCGGCTGAACGCGGCAAAGGCCTTGTCACCGTTGCTTTGGTAATACGCCAAGGCTTTTTCCAGCAGCGCCTTGGCGGCGGTGGCGTCCTGTTCCTCGGTGGTGGCCGCCTGTACCTGGCTGAAACACAACAGCAGCAGCCAAGTGATGCGCAGCAGTGCCTTCATGGCATGTCCCTCGTTCTTGTTGGTGTGTGCAGAGCGTAGACGGCTGCGGTTCAGGTCGCTGAATGTTTAGCCGCGCTGCAACCACACTCCGCCAAGCCTGAATTTAATCGGCTGGGCAGGCGTGTGACGCTGCCGCGCACCTACTTCACTGCGATTACCCATGGACGGTTGCCAAGACACGCTTCCCGAGCTGGCCTTCTGGGCACTGTTTCACTGCCGTCACGCCCGCCCGCCGGACGCCTTTCTCCTACGTTGATCCACCCCAAAGGATGGCGCGCACCTGTGCGCCTGCCCGACACCTGCGTATGAGATTGCCCATGAGTGTTTTTGCGAGCCTGCACGAAGCCCAATCCTTCCTTGAACAGCACCCGGACATCGAGCTGTTCGAGCTGTTTATCCTCGACAACAATGGCGTGCCCAGAGGCAAGTTGCTGCACCGCGATGAGCTGTTGGCGGTGTATGAAAGCGGGCGGCCGTTGCCCAGCACCATCCTCGGCCTGACGATCAACGGCGACGACGTAGAAAATTCCGGGCTGGTCTGGGACATCGGCGATATCGACTGCCGTGCCTATCCCATCAGCGGCAGTTTGCAACCGATGCCCTGGCGCTTGATCCCGACGGCGGCGGTGCAGGTCAGCATGCACCCCACCGAAGGGCTGCCAGCCACCGTGGCTGATCCCCGGCATTTGCTGGCCAAGGTGATCGACGGGCTCAAGGCCGATGGCTATTACCCGGTAATGGCCGCAGAGCTGGAGTTCTACTTGCTGGATCAAAAGCTCGACAGCAATGGCCGTCCGCAACCGGCGCGGGACGCAGACGGCGGCCGCCCGCGCGCCACCCAGGTCTACGGCCTGCGCGAACTGGAGCAGATCGAGCCGTTCCTCGCCGACCTCTACAGCGCCTGCAAACTGCAAGGCATCCCGGCACGCACGGCGATTTCCGAATACGCCCCCGGCCAGGTCGAGATCACCCTGGAGCACCGTGCCGATGCCCTGCAAGCCATGGACGAAGCAGTGCGCTACAAGCGCCTGGTCAAAGGCGTGGCGCATAAACACGGGATGACGGCTTGCTTCATGGCCAAGCCGTTCGACGACTTGGCCGGCACCGGCATGCACATGCACGTCAGCCTGGCGGATGCACACGGCAATAACCTGTTCGCCAGCGAAGCCGCCGACGGCACGCCTTTGTTGCGTCAGGCAGTGGGCGGCATGCTCAATACCTTGCTCGACTCGCTGCTGATGTTTTGCCCCAACGCCAACTCCTATCGCCGCTTCCAGGCCAACAGCTACGCGCCGCTGGCCGCCACCTGGGGTGTGGACAACCGTACCGTCAGCCTGCGGGTGCCGGGTGGCCCGGCCCACTCGCGGCATATCGAACACCGCATTTGCGGGGCAGATGCCAATCCTTATCTGGCCGCGGCGGCGATCCTTGCCGGCATCCACCGAGGTATCCGTGAACAGTGCGACCCCGGCGCGCCGGTGGAAGGCAACGGCTACGCCCAGGCCAAGGCATTGCTGCCCACCGACTGGCTCACTACGTTGCGGGCGCTGGAGGGCTCCAGCTGGGCGCGGGATGCGTTTGGCAGCGAGTTTCTTGGCGTTTACCTGGCAGTGAAACGTGCGGAATATCGCCAGTTCATGGGGGAGGTGGGGGAGCAGGATTGGCGCTGGTATCTGCACCAGGCGTAAGGGGTTTGGGGGCGGTGGTGGTTTCAACCTTTTTTTCACGTTGCTGTGGTTAAGCTGCGAATCAAGGTCGTTCACTACCGTTTCACTCACATGAGCCCGTGATGTCGCCACAACCTCCATCCTCCATCGAGATCGAATACGCCGAGCGCTGTGACCGTGAACATGCACGGGTCTGCGGCGACACGCGCCCGCCTGGGCTGATGCAGCGCCTGGCGTCGTGGCGCGATGAACGGCTGGTGCGCCACGCGCTGAAAGTCGCGGGCGAACCAGGGCTGATCCTTGACCTGGCCTGCGGCTCGGGGCGGTTTTGGCCGGTGCTGGCCGAGCACGTCAACCGGGTCATCCTGGCCTCGGACAACTCTCAGGACATGCTCGACCATGCCCGCACCCATCATCCGGCAGCGTTGCTCAAGCGGGTCAAGACATTCCAGGGTTCGGCGTTTTCCATCGGCCTCTCGGCCAACGCGGTGGACTGCATCTTCTGCCTGGAACTGTTTCGCCATGTACCCAGCAGCGACGGGCGCCTTGCGCTGTTGCGCGAGTTCCAGCGGGTCAGCCGGGACACCGTGATTGTCTCGGTCAACGCTCGTACCGCAGTAGAGGACGAGTTTCGCCAGGCCGGTTTCACGATTCTGGCTCATCAGGAATTCATGCCCGGCTCCAAACTGTGGCGGGTCTACGTGCTACGTAAGAGAGGATAAGTCCCGTCTGTCGGACTATTCTTCATATCCTGTCAGAGTTTTCATGGCTGCCTGTGCACTGCGGATGCTCGCAAGTCCCGTTCGCGATATATACTGCGCGCCATTCTTCAAGGGAGAGCCGTGTGGCCATCGATATTCACTGGATCTGCGACAACGATAGCCTCGGCCAGCATTGCGCCGAATGGCAGCAGTTGCCATTCGTCGCCCTCGACACCGAATTCATGCGGGTCGA
Source organism: Pseudomonas nabeulensis (assembly GCF_004682045.1). Lineage (GTDB taxonomy): Bacteria > Pseudomonadota > Gammaproteobacteria > Pseudomonadales > Pseudomonadaceae > Aquipseudomonas > Aquipseudomonas nabeulensis. The sequence continues at coordinate 165,657 of NZ_QUZT01000001.1, read as the reverse complement.
CACCTTTTACCCCATTGCCGGGCTGATCCAGATCGGTGATGGCGTGCGCGCTTACCTGATCGATCCCCTGACCATCGACAACTGGCAACCCTTGGCCGCCTTGCTGGAAAACCCGGCGGTGATCAAGGTAGTGCACGCCTGCAGCGAAGACCTCGAAGTGTTGCTGCGCCTGACCGGCAGCCTGCCGGTGCCGTTGTTCGACACCCAACTGGCGGCGGCGTACCTGAACCTCGGTTTCTCCATGGGCTACTCGCGCCTGGTGCAAGCCGTGTTGGATATCGAACTGCCCAAGGGTGAAACCCGTTCGGACTGGCTGCAGCGGCCGTTGTCCGAGACGCAGATCAGCTACGCCGCCGAAGATGCACTGCATTTGGCCGAGGTCTACACACGTCTGCGCCCGCAGTTGTCGGACGACAAGTACGCCTGGGTGCTGGAGGACGGCGCCGAACTGGTCGCCAACCTGCGCCGCGAAGTCGACCCGTACGAGGTGTACCGCGACGCCAAGCTGGCCTGGAAACTGTCCCGCGCCCAACTCGCCGTACTGCGTGAACTGTGCGCCTGGCGCGAGCAGCAAGCCCGAGCCCGAGACCTGCCGCGCAACCGCATCATCCGCGAGCATTCGTTGTGGCCCTTGGCCAAGACCCAGCCGGACAATCTCGCCGCCCTGGGCAAGATCGAAGACATGCACCCGCGCACCGTGCGTCAGGATGGCCAGTTCCTGCTGGACCTGATCAAGCGTGCCGGCAGTGTGTCCATCGACCAATGGCCGCCCGCCGTTGCCGAACCGTTGCCGGTGGATGCCGCCGCGTTGATCAAGCAACTGCGCGCCCTGGGCCAGGCCGAAGCCGAGCGCCTGGAGATGGCGCCGGAACTGATGCTGCGCAAGAAAACCCTCGAAGCCCTGGTTAAAAGCGGCTACCCCGATGGACCTTACCAATTGCCAGACTCGCTGCGTGGCTGGCGCCGCGAGTTGATGGGCCAAGCGCTGCTCGACAGCCTGGCCACCGCCGGAGAACAGCCTTGAAACGTATCTGCTCCATCTACCGCAGCCCCAAACGCGCCGGTATGTACCTCTACGTCCTGAAAAGCGACGCCCTGGAGCGTGTGCCCGAAGGTCTGGTCGCGGTGTTCGGCAAGCCTGTGCACGCGTTCGACCTGGTGCTGACGCCTGAGCGCAAGCTGCAACAGGAAGACATCGTCCAAGTCCTGGAAAACCTCGACAAGCAGGGCTACCACCTGCAAATGCCACCGGCCGAGGACGAGTACATCGAGCACTTGCCCGAAGAGCTGCTGCGCCGCAACGACCCGGTGTAAGCCGGGGCACATTCTTCAATGCACTCGTATAAGTGGACGGTGGCCGTAAGGATGCGGGCGGCCGTCTGCACTGTTTTAGAAAGGTTTTAAGCATGCGTGTTCTGATTGCTGAACAGGATCACCCGCTCTACGCCCAACTGCTGGGCGAAGTGGCGCCGGACCTTGAAGTGCTCACCAGCGGCGACTCGGCCGAACTGTCCCGCCTGGCCGCCGATTGCCCGGTATGGCTGGGCCAGCCGGACCTGTTGGCCACCCTGTTGCGCCAGGGCCATCAGCCGCAGTGGCTGCAATCGACGTGGGCCGGCATCACGCCGTTGCTGGCCGACGGCTTGCCGCGCAACTATCGGCTCACCCGTGCCGTGGGCATCTATGGCCAGGTCATGGCCGAATTTGTCCTCACCTATATGCTCGGCCACGAGCGCGAAGTGCTGGCGCGCTTGGTCAGCCAAGTGGAACGCAAGTGGGACAACCGCACCGGCCAGAGCCTGGCGGGGCGCAAAGTGCTGATCGTCGGCACCGGTGATATCGGCCAAAGTGTGGCTGAGTTTTTGCTGCCGTTTGGCGTGAAGCTGTACGGCATCGCTAGCACCGCACGGGAACAGGCACCGTTTATCGAAGTGGCGGGTCTCGATCAACTGGACCGCTTGGTGGGGGAGGTGGATTACGTCATCAACCTGCTGCCCAACACGCCGAGTACCCATGACCTGTACGACGCCGCGCTGTTCAAGCAATTCAAGCCGACCGGCTTGTTTATCAACGTCGGGCGCGGCGTGGCCGTGGTGGACGCTGATTTGGTCGAGGCATTGAAGGAAGGGCACTTGGCGGGCGCGGTGATTGACGTGTGCCGCCAGGAACCGTTGCCGCAACGCCATCCGTTCTGGACGGCGTGGGGGCTGCTGCTGACCGGGCACAGTTCGGCGCCGACTTCACCGGAATTGATGGTGGCGTTGTTTATGCAGAATGTGCGGGCGTATCAGGCCAAGGAAGCGTTGCGCGGCGAAGTGGATTTCGCACGCGGTTACTGACACAACACAGTAAAAAATGTGGGAGGGGGCTTGCCCCCGATAGCGGTGTGACAGTCAGCATTTCTGTTACTGACCCACCGTCATCGGGGGCAAGCCCCCTCCCACATTTTTTTACTGCGTCTGGCTTAGAGGCTAAAGTCGCCTTCAGACACCAACTCGCTCAACGGACGACGCGGGCTCGGCACTTCACGACCCTGCAAATACTCCGGCAACGTCGACTTGTCCCCCAGCTTGCCCACGGCCACGGCCGCATGCAGTGCATACCCCTGCGGAATTTTCAGCTCCTTGCGCGTCAGCTCCTGATCGAAACCGGCCATGCCATGGGTGTGCCAGCCGCTGAGGCTGGCTTGCAGCGCCAGGTGGCCCCAGGCCGAGCCGGTGTCGAAGGTGTGCCACAACGCCGGGGTTTCTTCGCTGGCGCCAGGCGCGGTGAAGTCGGTCTTCGAGGCGATGATCACCAAGGCCGAGGCATGCTGCGCCCAATTGCGATTGAACTCATTCAGCAGGCCCAGGAAACGTTCCCAGTCCGGCGTGTCACGGCGTGCATAGAGGAAGCGCCATGGCTGCGAGTTATAGGCCGACGGCGCCCAGCGCGCGGCTTCGAAGAAGCTCAGCAGGGTTTCTTGCGGGATGCTCTCGCCGGTAAAGGCGCGCGGTGACCAGCGTTCGGTGAACTGAGTGTGGATCGGGTAATCGGCAACACGTGTCATGGGCAGCGGTTCCTGAGGGTCAATTCGGCGTTCAAAGCTACTGCGCGCCCGCTAGACTGACAAGTGTTGTTACACCGCCAGTCGTAAGCGCTTGGTTCCACGAGGCTGGGGCACTAGACTGGCGGCCTTTTCACCTACCGATACTGATGTAGAGCTATGGCCGCCAAAGTCGAACCTTTCTGGATACGTAAAACCCTTGAACACCTCGACCAGGAGGAGTGGGAATCGTTGTGCGACGGCTGTGGCCTGTGCTGCCTGCAAAAGCTTGAGGACGAAGAGGACAACAGCGTCTATTACACGCGCATCGCCTGTAAGTTGCTCGACCTGAAAACCTGTCAGTGCACGGATTACCCCAACCGTCGCGCCTCGGTGCCCGACTGCATCCAGCTCACCCCAGGCCAGGCCGACCAGTTCAAATGGCTGCCGCCGACCTGCGGCTACCGCCTGGTCAGTGAGCGCAAGGACTTGCCCCTGTGGCACCACCTGGTTTGCGGCGACCGTGACGCTGTGCACCACGAACGCATTTCCCAGTCCGGGCGCATGCTCAGCGAAGGCAGCGTGCCCGAAGACGACTGGGAGGATTATCTGATTTTCCGCGCAGGCTGATACCTGAGGAGTGTGTATGAGGGGGGGAACCCGGCTGGCAGCAAGCCTGGTGCTGTTGGCATTGAGCACGCCCGCGTGGTGCGCGAAGAAAGTCGACCTGGATTATCACGTCAAGCTGCTGCCCCAGAGCGATCAGGCCGAGGTGCGCGTCAGCCTGTCCCAAGGCTCGGCGGTACGCAGCCTGGATTTCGCCCTGGGCCGCGATGGCACCTACAGTGATTTCAAGGCCGATGGCCAATGGAAAGTCACTGGCAGCCGTGGCGTGTGGCAACCCGGCGCGAGCAAGGCCAGCCTGACCTACCGCGTACGCCTCACCCATGCACGCAAACCCGGTGTCTATGAAGCCCGCATGACGCCAAGCTGGGCGCTGTTTCGCGGCGAAGACCTGGTGCCACCGGCACGGCTCGACCAGCAAGACGGCGTCGAATTGGTCTCGCGGCTGATCGTCGAATTGCCCGCCGGCTGGAAAAGCATCGAAACCGCCTGGCCACGCATCGGCAAGAACAAGTTCCGTATCGACAACGTGTCCCGTCTGTTCGACCGCCCGACCGGCTGGATGCTCGCCGGTAGCCTCGGCAGCCGCCGCGTGCGCCTGGGCGAGACCGAAGTCACCGTGGCCTCACCCAAGGGCCAGGCGATGCGCCGCATGGATGTGCTGACGTTGCTGACCTTCGTCTGGCCCCAGGTGGAAGCGGCGTTCCCCCGGCATCCGGCCAAATTACTGATAGTGGGCGCCAGCGACCCGATGCGCCGTGGCGCCTTCGCCTCGCGCGACTCGATCTACCTCAGCAGCCGCACGCCACTGATCAGCGAAAACGGCAGCAGCCCGTTGATTCGCGAAGTGGTGCAGACGATTGGGCGCTTTAGCGATCACGACACCAGTGACTGGATCAGCGAAGGCATGGCGGAGTATTACGCCATCGAACTGGTGCGGCGTGCCGGTGGCATTACCGATGAGCGCTATCAGGCGATCCAGGCGCGATTGACCAAGGAAGGCAAAGCCGTGACCAGCCTGCGTGGCGAACACGTCACCGGCGCCACGGTGTCACGGGCGGTGGTGGTGTTGCAGGAGTTGGATCGCGAGATTCGGGTGAAGACCCACAACAAGCGCTCGCTGGATGACCTGGCGCAGGCGGTGATGCGGGCGAACAGCATTACCACGGCGGAATTCGTGAAGCTGGCCGAGAGCATTCTCGGTGAACCATCGGTAGTGCTCGACAGCAAGTTATTGCACTAATCCCCAGCCTTGTGCAGGGTTAATAATGTGGGAGGGGGCTCGCCCCCGATAGCGGTGGTGACTGACACACTGCCATCGGGGGCAAGTCGAATCGTCGCACCGCCCCTCCCACATTTAGATCTCCGATACCTAGGAGATCGCGGTTAGCCAGTGGTTTTCTCAGCCGCCACTTCGGCCTTGGTCTTCAAATTCTTAAGCTCCGCACCCGCCCGCTCAATTTTCGTACGCACGGTATTCATCTCCTGACGCCCTTGCTCCAGCTTGTCCTTGAGCGAGCTATGCCCGGTAAACCCGCGAGCCAGCGCCACGCCGCCAATCGCCACCTGGATCAAGCCGAAAATCCCGCCACGGCGCAGGCCTTTGCCCACCATCATCACGCCACCGGCCACTGAGCCGATACGCTCCCAGCCGTGCACGTTTTGTGTCGGTTGGGTTTCGAACGGAGTGTGTTCGATGATAGGTCGCAAGGTTTTGCTGTCGCTCATGATCTGTCTCCAACAAGGGCAAGTGATAAGTAGCTGACTGCGCGCACGCGCCGGATGTTCCCGAAAAATCAGTACTTGGGGCCCGAACGGGTGTTGTTGCCTTTGGCCAGGCGGTCATAAAGCACCACGTTGACCGTGGCCGCGAGGTTCATGCAACCGGTGGTCGGGATGTACACCACGTCTTCACACCACTCGCGGATTTCTTTATCGAGGGAACCGTCTTCGGGGCCGAAGATGTACAGCGCACGGTCCGGGTGGGTGTACTCGGGCAGCGGGCGAGCGCCTTCCACCAACTCCACGGCGACGGGAATACAGCCCAGCGGCAGAATCTTTTTCAGGTCATCGATGCCGATCAGCGGAATGTCGTGGTGGACCTTCTTGGTGTCGGTGATGAAATCCCGCGCACGCTCGTAACGCACGCCGGTGTAAAACACCGAGGCCACGCCGTAGCAGCCGGCGGCACGCATGACCGAACCAACGTTTTCGGGGGATTTGGGGTTATACAGACCGATGCAGCTGTAGCGTTTATTGCCCACGGGGAAGGGTGCCTTGAAGGAAAACGGCGATTATACGGCCAGGAGATGATGTATTGCTTGGGCTAAAGCTATCGGGGGCAAGCCCCCTCCCACTTTGACTGCATTCCAGCATTGGAACTCGGTCAGTGTGGGAGGGGGCTTGCCCCCGATGAGGCCGGTACAGCCAACAAAGATCTTCAGTCGCCCTTCTTCATCAACCCCGCCAACGCCGCAAACGGGTTATGCGTGGCCTTGGCAATCGTCGGGCTGCTGGTGGAACCGTCGCCGAAATACTGCTGGTCGGTATACCGCGAATGTTCATTGTCATGGCAATACAGGCACAGCAGTTCCCAGTTGGAGCCGTCCTGCGGGTTGTCATCATGATTGTGGTTTCGGTGGTGTACGGTCAGTTCACTCAGGCGTTTGCCGGAGAACTCGCGGGCGCAGCGGCCGCACACGTGGGGGTACATCTTCAAGGCTTTGTCGCGGTAGCCCATTTCCCGGTCGCGCTGGGCATCGGCAAGGATGCGGTCCAGCTTGGCGGTGTGGGAGGGCGGGTTGGTCGAGCTCATCATGGCTCCTGGCTATGTGCGGTTCACGGATAGGCTTGATTCTAGACTTTACCTATAGGGATTTGAAACTTATGCGTCTGCATTCATGGATTGTTGCGTTATTGCTGTGTGTCATCACCGCCCAGGCCCAGGCATTGTCTACGCCTCAACCCGGGCAAGTGATCGAGGTGGCCCTCGAACGACTGCACCCCACCCAGGCTGTGGTGGGGTTTGACCAGATCTACTACAACCTCGGGCTCTTTGCCGATAAGCGGACGAAGCTCTTCGACGAATACTGCGAGACCAATGGCCAGGGCGAAGCCGACAAGGTGCCCAAGGACGCCGACCTGCACCGTCCCGCCAGCTTCACCTGCAAAGACCCGGTGGGCACCCATCCCGATGACATGAAAACCGTGGTGGTCGGCCCCGCAGGCCAGTTGTACCTGACCGACGGTCATCACAGCTTCACCACCCTGTGGGAGGTGCCCGGTGGTGGCCCGCAGTTGAAAATGTGGGTCAAGGTCACCGATGACTTCAGCAATAGCCCGGACCTCGCCACCTTCTGGCAACGCATGGAGGCAGCACGCAAGGTCTGGCTCAAGGACAACCAGGGCCAGACCTTGCCGCCTGCGCAACTGCCGGCGCAGTTGGGCTTCAAGCACTTGCAGGACGATACGTTCCGTAGCCTGGTGTATTTCACCCGCAAGGCCGCGTATGGCAAGCCGGAGGATGGCACGGTGGCGCCGGAGTTTCTGGAGTTCTATTGGGGCAATTGGCTGCGCAACCAGATCGACCTGGGGGCGTTCAACCTGAACAAGAAGGGTGGCTACAAGGACGCTATCGAAGCGGTGGCCAAGCGCATGGTCAGCCTGGCGCCGGGTTCACAGGTGGGGGGCAGCGGCTTCACGGCCCAGCAGTTGGGTGGGTTTACCCAGCTTGATCGCGATGAGCTGGAAAAGACCTTCGACAAGAAAGTGCCGTATGTGATCGAGTACCGTAAATCCTTAAATTAACGCGATCAAAAATGTGGGAGGGGGCTTGCTCCCGATGGCAGTGTGTCAGCTACAGATAAGTTGCCTGACACTCCGCCATCGGGGGCAAGTCGAATCGTCGCACCGCCCCTCCCACATTGGATATTTGGTGCTTGGTTAAGCGTGGTTCAGCCCTTGAGCTTCTCGGCAATCCAGATGGTATGCCGCGTGCCCTTGTTGCCGTGGGCAAACACCTGCACTTCTTCGGCCTTGAAACCGGCTTTACGCAGTTTGTCGCTGAACAGCTTGTCGGCACTGGCCGACCACACGGCCAGTACGCCCTTGGGGCGCAGGGCCTTGGCGCAGGCGGCCAGGCCAGCGGCGGAGTAGAGCCAGCTGTTGGCTTTTTGCGTGAGGCCTTCGGGGCCGTTGTCCACATCGAGCATGATCGCGTCAAACCCCTGGGGTTCGGCCTGGAGCACCTTGGCCACGTCTTCCTGGCGGATCACCGTGCGTGGGTCCAGCAGTGGGCGGCCGGACTTTTCTCCCAATGGGCCACGGTTCCATTCCACAACGCCGGGGACCAACTCGGCGACGACCACTTCGGCGCTTTTGCCCAGATGCTTGAGCGCCGACGCCAGGGTAAACCCCATGCCCAGGCCGCCGATCAAGACCCGTGAATCTGCACGCCCGGCCACTTTGCGGCAGGGGATCTCCGCCAGCGCATCTTCGGAACCGTGCATGCGCGTGTTCATCAACTGGCCGCCGTCACCGCCCTGGATCTTGATGACAAAGTCTTCACCGTATTCGAACAGGCACAAGGCACCGCCATTGTCGGGGATCGGGGTGGTGTCCAGCAGAACGAAACGTTTCATGGGAATCTCATTGGGAAGGGCATTCTTGCGCGGTTGGGAGTAGCCTTGTGGCATTCCGGTCAGGCCATGGAGCCATCGATGAAGTGCAGCATTCTAACGGTCATTGTGCTTGGCGCGCTCACATTGGGTGCAGCGCAGGCGCAAGAGGTGCAAACCGTGCCGGTCGCGCCCGCGCCAACCCCCGGTGCGCCGGGCACGCCAACACCGACGCTTTACCCGCAAGTCACCCCGCCGGCGGTGCCTAAAACCAACGGCTCGCCCCCCTTGGTGCCCATCGTGTTGCCCACGCCACCCAAGGACCAGACGGTGCCCGGCCTGCTGCAAAACGACAGCAAGCCGAAGACCCCCGGCGGTTAAAACTGTTGCGAGAGCAGTTGCCCGTCAACCATGCGCAGGCGCTTGGACAGGGCAATGGCAATCGCGCGGATGATCTTCGCGGCCACCCGCGGGGCTTCGTTGAGCATCTTTTCCAGGGAGTCCTTGCCCAGGTTCAACAGCACGCAGTCACTGGCGGCCACGCAACTGGCCGAGCGCCGCTCTCCGTCGAGCACGGCCATTTCACCAAAGGCCCGGCCACTGCGCAGGGTGGCGATGGTCAGGCGTTGGCCGTCGTGGTTGGTTTTCTGCACCGCCACCTGACCGCTGTGGATGATGCACATAAAGGTGCCGGCGTCGCCCTCGAGGAAAATCACCTCGTCGCGGGCGATGCTGCTGATATTGAAGTAGCCGGCGGCCACGTGGAAATCTTCGGGCAACAAGGGATCGAACAGGCCGCAGTCCATCAGCATGTCGCGAATTTCGTTATTGAGCAGGGTCGGTTGTGACATGACAGGTCTGGGTCCATCAAACAGGTAAGCGGTCCTGTGTTCAGACAGGACCGCCGCGCGAAGTTCCTAAATCAACCCCAGCGCCTTGAACACAAATGCATATTCGAGGGCTACGTCACGTAATCCCTGGTAACGACCGCTCATTCCACCGTGGCCGGCGCCCAGTTCGGTCTTGAGCAGCAGCAGGTTGTCGTCGGTCTTGGTATCACGCAACTTGGCCACCCACTTGGCCGCTTCCCAGTACTGCACACGGCTGTCGTTGTAGCCGGCGATCACCAGCAGGTGCGGATAAGCCTGGGCGCGCACGTTTTCGTACGGCGCGTAGGCCTTGATGCGCGCGTACACCTCGGGCTCTTGCGGGTTGCCCCACTCGTCGTATTCGGTGATGGTCAGCGGCAATTCCGGGTCGAGCATGGTGTTGAGCACGTCGACGAACGGCACTTCAGCAATCGCCGCCTGAAACAGTTCCGGACGCTGGTTGAGCACCGCGCCAATCAACAGGCCGCCGGCGCTGCCGCCGCTGATAACCAGTTGCTTGGACGTGGTCAGGCCCTCGGCGATCAAGTGTTCAGCGCAGGCGATAAAGTCGCTGAAGGTGTTCTGTTTGTGTTCCTGCTTGCCGTTGCGGTACCAGGCCTCGCCCAGCTCGCCGCCGCCGCGTACGTGGGCAATCGCGAACGCCACGCCCCGGTCCAGCAGGCTCAGGCGCGCATGGGAGAACCACGGGTCGAGGCTCGAACCGTAGGCGCCGTAGCCATACAGGTAAAGCGGTGTGGGTTTGCCGAGTTGGTCGCGCTTGACCACCAGGCTGATGGGCACCTGGGTGCCATCGGCGGAGGTGGCCCACAGGCGCTGGCTGACGTAATCGTCGGCGTTGAACACGCCCAGCACCGGGGTTTCCTTGAGTACTTGCTGCGCGCCGCTGGCCAGTTCCAGCTGGCGCACTTGGGCCGGACGGTTCAGGGCTTCGTAGCGCAGGCGGATTTTGTCGCTGGCAAACTCCAGGCTGTTCTGTACGTAGAGGCTGTAGGCAGCGTCGGGCAATTCCACGCGATAGGCGGGCAGGCCCTGTGGGTGCACTTCGATCACCGGCAGGCCGCCGATGCGCAGGCTCAAGGTCATGGCGCTGGTGTTCAGGCTGACACCGTCGAGCATTACCTCATCGCTGTGGGGGATCAGGTTTTGCCATTCGGCTTCGGTTGGCACGTCGCCGATGTCAGTGGCCACGAACAGCGCGTAGTTGATGCCATCGCGGTTGCTGCGGATAAACCAGGTCCAGGCGCCATTCAGTTGGCCATGGTCGACATCGTATTCATGGTCCTCGACCCGGGGTGCCAGGCAGGTGAAGTCCAGGTGCGGCTGCTCGGCGTCCAGGGCCCAGATTTCGCTGGTGGTCTTGCTGCCCAGCGCCAGCAGCAACTGGCGCTCGGAGCTGGAACGGTAGCAGTGCAGGAAGAAACGTCCGTCAGGCTCGTGGAACACTTCCTGCGCCGCCGTGCCATCCAGGCGATAGCGATACAGCTTGTGCGGGCGATGGGTGTCGTCCAGCTCGCCGAAGAACAGGGTCAGGCTGTCATTGGCCCAGGTCATGCTGCCGTCGCAGTCCTGGAACTCCAGTTCGCTGACCTTGCCGGTGGCCAATTCCTTCACGAACAGGGTGTAGATCTCTTCACCGCTGGTATCGAGGCTGTAGGCCAGGCGCTGGTGGTCGGGGCTGATGCTGAACGCGCCGAGGGAGAAAAAGCCACCATTGGCCAGTGCGTTTGGGTCCAACAGCAGTTCTTCGCTGCTGTCGTCCACCTGATTGCTGTCATCGGCCGGGCGGCGGCAACGGTAGTGACGGGCGTATTCGTCGCCGGCGGTGGTACGCGTGTAATACAGGTACGGACCCCACGGCGAGGGCAGGGACAGGTCGGTTTCGAGGATGCGGCCCTTGATCTCTTCGAACAGGCTTTCACGCAGGGCTTTCTGGTCGGCCAACTGGGCTTCCTGCCAGGCGTTTTCGGCCTTGAGGTAGTCGAGCACTTCTGCACTGTCACGTTCTTGCAGCCAGGCGTAAGGGTCTTGGCCTTCGGCCTTGCGGGCAATCGGGGCGGTCGATGTAGGCATGGATCACTCTCTGTCTGGCGGACGGTGGCAGGCATTTCAGCCGCGACACGGAAAAGCCGTTATCATAGCCGCCTGTTTGCCTACGTTGCCATGGACACCATGACCGAGAACGACTATCTGACCGCTTGGGGCCTCTACGCCTTCGCCGCTTTGGGCTGCCTGTTGGTGTGGCTGCGCATGACCCGCTGGATCTGGCGCTGGTTGCGCGAGCCGCTGCAATTACTGATGGCGGTGTTGCTGTTCAGCCCGACCATCGTCGATCCGGTCAAGACCCAATTCGCGCCTGCCGTGGCCATCACTGCCCTGGACCTGTTGCTCAAGGTCGGCAATAACGCTTGGCGGGCCATTTCCGATTTGTTCATGTACACGATGATCGCCTTTGCCGTGTACCTCGTGATTGTGTTGATTCGCTGGCCCATCGAGCGTGCGGCCAACGCCCGCCGTGAGCGCAAGGCCGCCGCCGACGCGGCCTTGGCTGCCCAGATCGCCGAAGACGACGAACCTTTCCGCCGTCCTGCGCCGGTCAGCGGCATGCGTGTCGAACCGCGCCTTTAACGTTGCAGCGAGAGCCCTGGCATGTGTGAATTATTGGGCATGAGTGCCAACGTCCCCACCGATATCGTGTTCAGCTTTACCGGGCTGATGCAGCGCGGTGGGCGCACCGGCCCCCACCGCGACGGTTGGGGCATCGCCTTCTACGAAGGCCGTGGCCTGCGCTTGTTCCAGGACCCGGCGGCCAGCAGCGAATCGGAAGTTGCACTGTTGGTGCAGCGCTATCCCATCAAAAGCGAAGTGGTGATCGGGCATATCCGCCAGGCCAACGTGGGCAAGGTGTGCCTGTCCAACACCCACCCGTTCGTGCGCGAACTGTGGGGGCGCAACTGGTGTTTTGCGCATAACGGCCAGTTGGCGGACTTCAACCCCCGCGCCACCTTCTACCGGCCAGTGGGCGATACCGACAGCGAAGCGGCGTTCTGCGATTTGCTCAACCGCGTACGCGAAGCCTTCCCGGAGCCGGTGGACATTGAACAGATGCTGCCGGACCTGATCGCCGCCTGTGCCGAATACCGCAGCAAAGGCGTGTTCAACTGCCTGCTCAGCGATGGCGACTGGTTGTTTTGCTACTGTTCGACCAAGTTGGCGCAGATTACCCGACGTGCCCCGTTCGGCCCGGCGCGCTTGAAAGATGTCGACGTGATCGTCGATTTTCAGGCCGAAACCACGCCAAACGATGTGGTCACGGTGATCGCCACCGAACCCTTGACCGACAACGAAAACTGGACCCGCTACGAACCGGGCCAATGGAGCCTGTGGCGACGTGGTGAATGCGTCAGCCAGGGCATTACTGAGTAAGGATATCGACCATGTTGCTCAGCTATCTGCGGTTGGTGTTGTTTGCCATCGGTTTGTTGGTCGGCGTACAGGTGCCGGGGTTTATCAACGATTACGCCAAGCGCGTCGAGGCTCACCTGATCGAGGCCCAGACCGGCCTGCGTGGGTTTGAATCCACCGCACAGCAGTTCTTCAATGGCGACTTGAAAGCCTTGGTCGCGCATTACCGCGCCAGCGATGATCCCGTGTTCCAGAGCGACGCCAGCAGTCTCGGCGCCATGCTCGATCGCCAGGTGGCGCTGGATAAGCAGTTCCAGGCCATGCAAGGGCCGTGGTACATCCGCGCGCTGCAAGTGGCGGTGGCGGCTGATCCGGATATTCGCCTGGAGACCTGGAATGGCTACAGCTACCAGATCCTGCTGACGCCGGAGGCCATGGGCTGGGGGTTGGGCGGGGCGATGCTATTGTCATTCGGGTTGGAATGCCTGTTCCGCCTGATCGACTGGGTGGTGCTGGGCGGCAAGCGTTTGCGCCAGAGCCGGCCGATCGAAGAGCGGGACCTCAAAGGCCTCTAACATCCAACTCGGTCAAGTGTGGGAGGGGGCTTGCCCCCGATGGCAGTGGGTCAGTCAATACATCTGTGACTGAAGCACCGCTATCGGGGGCAAGTCGAATCGTCGCACCGCCCCTCCCACATTTGAATCTCTATTTTTTCAGTGAGGTTTGTGGGCTCAGTTGCATTCTGTCTTCGCCGACTTCTTCGGCATACCGCGCGACCACCTTCTGACACAACCCCACAATCTCCTCCACCAACTCCACCCCCACCCGCCACGACACCACCACCTGCAAATTCGGCAGTCGCTGCTCCATTGGCAGCATCACCAAATCCCCCCGCGCCAACTCCTCCATCACCAGCACCGGCGGCAGCGCGCCAATGCCGAAGCCATCGCGCAACAACCGGGTAATCGCCGATACCGAGTTCACGCAGTTCATGCGCGGCGCTGCCACGCCGTTGGCTTGCATCAAGCTCAACACGTCCTGGTGCGGGTGGGAGTTTTTCGAATAAGTGATGATGCGTTCCTGGGCCAGTTCGGCCAGGGAGGCGTAGTCGCGGTGGTAGATCGACTGGCTGGCGACGATCCAGGCCATGGGGTGGCTGCACAGTTCCAGGCTGCGCACGGTTTCGAGGCGCAGCAGGTCGGTTTGCAGGATCAGGTCGAGGAAGCCTTTTTGCAACTGATCGCTGAGGTTGAGCGCGGTATCGGCGACCAACTCGATTTCCACCAGCGGGAAATGGTCCATCAACTCGGCCACCAACGGGCTGAGCCAGGTGTGGATCACCGTGTCCATTGCGCCGATACGGATACGCCCGACCTTGCTGCTGGTGGTTTCCAGGGACTGCTTCAAGCCCTGCATGGTCACCAGCATCTGTTCGGCGTAGTCGAGCACCTTCAAGCCTTCCGGGGTCAGGCTCACACCGCGTGAGTCGCGCAGAAACAACTTCACCCCCAGCTCGGTTTCCAGTACCGCGATGCGGCTGGAAATCGACGCCTGGGTGGTGAACAGCTTCTCGGCGGTCAGGCGAAAGCTCTTGAGCTTGGCCACCCAGACGAAGGTTTCGAGGAACTTCAAATTCATGGGATCAACTTTTTCTTATGCATGGATCGGTTTTTATTAGTTGGACGCCGCACGGGGCCAGCGCCAAAAATCGAGCTATTCCACGATAAGCGCCGTGGGGGTGTCAGGACAAGTTGCGAGTTCTGCGTAAAAAATCCCACACTACAAAAAAATAATGCCTACAGGAGTGCCCTACAGTGAGCCGCCTGCTATTGAATTGCGACATCGGCGAAAGCTTTGGCAACTGGACCATGGGTCTGGACGCCGAGGTCATGCCGTTCATCGATTGCGCCAACGTGGCCTGCGGCTTTCATGCCGGCGACCCGAGCATCATGCGCAAGACTGTGAGCCTGGCGCTCAAGCATGGCGTGCAAGTAGGCGCACACCCGGCGTATCAGGACCTGCAAGGGTTTGGTCGCCGTTCGATGGCCTACACACCCCAGGAAATCCAGGACCTGTTGCACTACCAGATCGGCGCCCTCGATGGCATCTGCCGCGCCCAAGGGGCGCGCGTCAGCTACGTCAAGCCCCATGGCGCGATGTACAACGACATGATGGCCAACCCGGCGCAGTTGCGTGCCGTGATCCAGGCCATCGCCGCCTACGGCGACTTGCCGCTGATGCTGCTGGCCACCCGCGACAACAGCGCAGCGCAGGCCTTGGGCGATGAGTACGGCGTCACCCTGTGGTTTGAAGCCTTCGCCGACCGCGCCTACGACAACCGGGGCCATCTGGTGTCGCGCCAACTGCCGGGCGCCGTACACCACGATGCCGAGACCATCGTGCAGCAAGCCTTGACCCTTTCCCGTGGCGAAGTGCTGACCGCCAGCGACGGCAGCCCACTGCTGCTGCAAGCCAACACCCTGTGCGTGCACGGCGACAACGCCAGTTCGATCGCCGCCGTGCAGCGCATCCGTGAGGCCTTGAAGCCCGCATGAAGCCACGGATTGAAGTAGTCGCCATCGACTGCCTGATGGTGCGTCTGTTTGATGTGATCGCCGAAGCCAACATGCCGTGGATGCTCGCGGCCACCCAGCGTCTGCGCGCAGGTTTCGGCGCGGCGTTGGTGGACCTGGTGCCGTCCTACACCACCTTGATGGTGCATTACGACCTCACCGCACTGAGCCCGGCCCGGGCGCGGGAGCTGATTGACCAGGCACTGACCGACCTGCAACCGCAGGCCCAGGGCAGCGGCCAGTGCCATGTGCTGCCGGTGTGGTACGACCTGAGCGTCGGCCCCGAACTGACCTTGCTCAGCCAGCGTAGCGGCCTGTCGGTGAGCGATGTGATCCGTCGCCACAGCGCCCATGAATACCAGGTGTTTGCCCTCGGTTTCGCACCGGGTTTCGCCTTTATGGGGTTGGTGGATGAAATCCTCGCCACCCCTCGGCTCAACACCCCGCGTAAACGCGTAGCGGCGGGCAGTGTCGGCATTGCCGAACGACAAACCGCCGCTTACCCCGTGGTGTCGCCGGGCGGCTGGAACCTGATCGGCCGCACCCCGGCCAAATTGTTCGACCGCGAGCGTGACGGCTATAGCTTGATGCAGCCCGGCGACACGGTGCGTTTCGAAGCGGTCGATCATGCGGAATTTATAAAATTGGGTGGCGATGACACGCCGTTGGAGGCGCAGGCATGAGCCGCTTGATCATCGAGGCCAGCACGCCGCTGTGCCTGTTGCAGGACGCCGGTCGTTTCGGCGTGCGCCACCTGGGTGTGACCCAGGGCGGGGCGCTGGATTGGGTGTCGATGTCTTGGGCCAACTGGCTGCTGGGCAATGCGCTGGACGCGCCGGTGGTGGAAATCACCCTGGGCGGCTTTACCGTGTTGGCCGAGGATTATTGCCTGCTGGCCCTGGCCGGTGCCGACTTGGGCGCCTTCATCGACGAGCGCGCCATCAGCCCCGGCCGCAGTTTTATCCTGCAAAAGGGCCAGCGTTTGCGCTTCACCCAGCCGTTCAACGGCGCGCGGGCTTACCTGGCGGCGCCGGGCGGGTTTAATGCGCCGCAGGTGCTGGGCAGTTGCGCCACGGTGGTGCGTGAGGAACTGGGTGGCGTGGATGGGTTTGGCAAAGCGTTGGTCGAAGGCGGGCGCTTGGCCTACTCCGGCGTAGGCGGTGCGATGAAGGTGTTAAGCGAACCGAATCTGCCGGCCAAGGCGGCACTGGATGTCATCGTCGGTGCGCAAATCGGCCAATTCAGCGGGCAAAGCCTGTTTGATGCGTTCAATACCGAATGGTCGCTGGACAGCCGTGCCGACCGCATGGGCATGCGCTTGCTGGGCACGCCGTTGCAGTACCAGGGGCCGTCGCTGATTTCCGAGGGGATTCCGTTGGGGGCGATCCAGGTGCCGCCGGATGGGCAGCCGATTGTGTTGCTTAATGATCGGCAGACCATTGGTGGTTACCCGCGTTTGGGCGCGTTGACGCCGTTGTCGTTGGCACGGTTGGCGCAGTGTCTGCCGGGGGAGAAGGTGAGGTTGGCGCCGGTGGTGCAGGAGACGGCGCATCGGCAGCATGTCGACTTTTTGCAGAAGTTCGCCACGCTCTGAGTAACACAGAGGACCAAATGTGGGAGGGGGCTTGCCCCCGATGGCGGTGGATCAGCTACCTATTACTTGGCTGACACACTGCTATCGGGGGCAAGTCGAATCGTCGCACCGCCCCTCCCACATTTGATTGGCTACATTCTCTGAATCTTCACTCACTTCGAGAGAAAACGCATTCCTTCTTCCAACCCCCGCAACGTCAGCGGATACATCTGATCCTCCACCAACTCCCGCACAATCCCCGTCGACGCGGTATACCCCCAGGTGTCCTTCGGGTACGGGTTAATCCAGATCAGCTTCTTGTACTTGGCCATGAAGCGCTGCATCCACACGTAGCCCGGCTCTTCATTCCAATGCTCGACGCTGCCGCCAGCCTGGGTAATCTCATACGGCGCCATCGACGCATCGCCGATAAAGATCACTTTGTAGTCCGCGCCGTACTTGTGCAGCAGGTCCTGGGTCGAGGTGCGTTCCGAAGTGCGGCGCTGGTTGTTCTTCCACACCGACTCGTACACGAAGTTATGGAAGTAGAAGTACTCCAGGTGCTTGAACTCGGTCTTGCAGGCCGAGAACAATTCTTCGCAGATCTTCACGTGGGCATCCATCGAACCGCCGATATCGAACAACAGCAGCAGCTTGATGGTGTTGCGCCGCTCCGGACGCATCTGGATATTCAGCAAGCCGGCATCGCGGGCGGTGTGGTCGATGGTGCCATCGATGTCCAGTTCTTCCGCCGCGCCCTGGCGTGCGAACTTGCGCAGGCGGCGCAGGGCCACTTTGATGTTGCGCGTGCCCAGTTCCACCTGGTCGTCGAGGTTCTTGTACTCGCGCTGGTCCCAGACCTTCACCGCCTTGCCCTGGCGTTTGCCGGCGTCGCCGACGCGAATGCCTTCCGGGTTATAGCCGCCGGAGCCGAACGGGCTGGTGCCGCCGGTGCCGATCCATTTGTTGCCGCCGGCGTGGCGTTCCTTCTGTTCTTCCAGGCGCTTTTTGAATTCCTCGATCAACTTGTCGAGGCCGCCAAGAGATTGGATCTGTGCGCGCTCCTCGTCGGTCAGCGAGCGCTCGAACTCCTTGCGCAGCCACTCTTCGGGGATCAACGCCTGCAAGTGGTCGTCGAGCTTTTCCAGGCCGTTGAAATACGCGGCGAAGGCCCGGTCGAACTTGTCGAAATGCCGCTCGTCCTTCACCAGGATTGCCCGGGCCAAGTAATAAAACTCGTCCATGTCGGCGAAGGTCACGCGCATTTTCAGCGCGTTGATCAGGTCGAGCAGCTCGCGCACCGACACCGGCACCTTGGCGGCGCGCATTTCATTGAACAGGTTGAGCAGCATCAGCGATTACCGCGACGGCTCATGAACGCCAGACGCTCCAGCAACTGCACGTCTTGCTCGTTCTTCACCAGGGCGCCGGCCAGGGGCGGGATGGCCTTGGTCGGGTCGCGTTCGCGCAGCACGGCTTCACCGATGTTGTCGGCCATCAGCAGCTTGAGCCAGTCCACCAATTCCGAGGTGGACGGTTTTTTCTTCAAGCCTGGCACTTTGCGCACGTCGAAAAACACGTCCAGCGCTTCGCTGACCAGGTCTTTCTTGATGTCGGGGTAGTGCACATCGACGATTTTTTGCAGGGTGGTGCGGTCGGGGAAGGCGATGTAGTGGAAGAAGCAGCGACGCAGGAACGCGTCCGGCAGCTCTTTTTCGTTGTTGGAGGTAATAATGATGATCGGGCGTTTCTTGGCCTTGATGGTCTCGTCGATTTCGTAGACGTAGAACTCCATCTTGTCGAGTTCTTGCAGCAGGTCGTTGGGGAATTCGATGTCGGCCTTGTCGATTTCATCGATCAGCAGGATTACCCGCTCGTCGGATTCGAACGCTTCCCAGAGCTTGCCCTTTTTCAGGTAGTTGCGCACGTCGTGCACCTTGTCCACGCCCAGTTGCGAGTCGCGCAGGCGGCTCACCGCATCGTACTCGTACAGGCCCTGGTGGGCCTTGGTGGTGGACTTGATGTGCCAGGTGATCAGCTTGGCACCGAAGGACTCGGCCAGTTGCTCGGCGAGCATGGTCTTGCCGGTGCCGGGCTCGCCCTTGACCAGCAGCGGCCGCTCCAGGGTGATGGCGGCGTTGACGGCCAGTTTCAGGTCATCGGTAGCCACATAGGCCTGGGTGCCTTCGAACTTCATCGGTGTTTCCTCGCATTCATCAATGCCCGGACTATACCGCGCAGCCCCGGCGACTGTGAACGCAGACGGGTTATTCAGTCTCTGAATGGCCAGTCACTCCACAACCTGAATGTGTATGCAGGAAAATGTGGGAGGGGGCTTGCCCCCGATAGCAGTGTGTCAGTCAACACATCAATAACTGAACCACCGCTATCGGGGGCAAGTCGAATCGTCGCACCGCCCCTCCCACATTGGTCGGCTTCCACATTTAATCTGCGCTCGGCTTGGGTTGCTCGTAGCGCGCGTTAAACGCCTGGATAAACCCATTACGCAAAATCGCCAAAAACGCAGAAAACGCGCTGATATTCTGCTGATGCACGCTGCCACTCAGCTCCACGCGGGTGGCAAACTGGTTTTTGCGCTGGTTTTTCAGCACGGTCTCACTGGCACCCACGACCGCCTCCCAGATCGAGCGAAAGATATTCTTGTCCTTGTTTTCCACGTCCTGCTGCCAGTCGAACACTTCCACATCCCGCAGCAGCGGCTTGATATAGCCGGTGAGTTGGCCTTTTTCGGCCTGGGCTTCGATCACCACATCGCCGCTGCCGGCCTTGAAATCAAACTTGCCATAGGCCGAGGCGAAGTCGTTCATGCGTTTGAGTTGCAAGTCCTTGGCGCGAAAGCGGAACTCGAAGTTCTCGAAATTGCTCAGCGGATCAAAGGTGGCGGTGGCTTCCAGCGGGGCCTGGCCTTGCAGCAGGGCCTTGCCTTCGAAGCGGGCGTCGCGCTTGCCCTTGAGGTCGACCACGTTGGTGAGGTTGTAGAAGCTGGCGTTGACCGCTGTAGCGTTGATATTCACCGGTGGCTTGGAGTTGAAGTTACGAAAGGCGATCTTGCCGTCTTCGATGCGCACTTCATCAAGGGTGATGGGCAACAGCTTGCCCAGTTGCTCGCGCCAGTCGGTGCCCTGGCCGGTCTGGGACGCCTGTTTGTTGGCGCCGCCGTCGACGAAGTTCACCTCGGGGTTGATAAAGCGCACCTTGGCCACCACCGCATGTTCATTGATCAGCGATGACCAGCTCACTGCCAGGTCGATCAACGGCGCCTTGACGAACGGCACCGGCACCTTGCCGTCGACCTTGACGATCTCCAGGCCGTTGATCTTGTAGGCGCCGCGCCACAGCGCCAGGTCGACATCGGCCACCTGGCCACGGTAGTCGCCCATGTCGGCAAGCTTGTCGTTCAAGTAGTTGCGCACCAGATAGGGCAGGGCGAGGTCCAGAATGACCAGCAGCACCACCAGCCCGGCAATGGTCCAGAGTGGCCAGCTGTAGCGACGTTTCATGGGGTGTTCTCCGTACAAGTAGGCGATTGACCGCTGGAGAACGCGCAACGTTCCTCTGACTGGACGCTTTGCACCTCGAGGCATACCCTTGTGGCCTTCCTGAACACCGCCACTATAGGACCCGTTATGAGCCGCATCTTTGCAGACAACGCGCACTCCATCGGTAATACGCCCCTGGTTCAGATCAACCGTATCGCACCGCGTGGCGTGACCATCCTGGCCAAGATCGAAGGGCGTAACCCGGGCTATTCGGTGAAGTGCCGCATTGGCGCCAACATGATCTGGGATGCAGAAAGCACCGGCAAACTCAAGCCGGGCATGACCATTGTCGAACCGACCTCCGGCAATACGGGGATTGGCCTGGCCTTTGTCGCCGCCGCCCGTGGCTATAAATTGCTGCTGACCATGCCGGCGTCCATGAGCATCGAGCGCCGCAAAGTGCTCAAGGCCCTCGGCGCCGAACTGGTGTTGACCGAACCTGCCAAGGGCATGAAGGGCGCCATCGAAAAAGCCGCTGAAATCGTTGCAAGCGACCCGGCCCAGTACTTTATGCCGAGCCAGTTCGAAAACCCGGCCAACCCGGCGATCCACGAGAAAACCACCGGTCCGGAAATCTGGAACGACACCGACGGCGCCGTGGACGTGCTGGTGGCGGGCGTGGGCACCGGAGGCACCATCACCGGTGTGTCGCGTTACATCAAGAACATCGCGGGCAAGCCGATCCTGTCGGTGGCCGTCGAGCCGATTGTGTCGCCAGTGATCACCCAGGCCCTGGCCGGTGAAGAGATCAAGCCCAGTCCCCACAAGATCCAGGGCATCGGCGCCGGTTTTGTGCCGAAGAACCTCGACTTGTCCATGGTGGACCGCGTGGAGCTGGCCAGCGATGAAGAATCCAAGGCCATGGCCCTGCGCCTGATGCAGGAAGAGGGGATTCTGTGCGGTATCTCCTGCGGCGCGGCAATGGCCGTGGCGGTGCGTCTGGCGCAGAAACCGGAGATGCAGGGCAAGACTATCGTGGTGATTTTGCCGGACTCCGGCGAGCGCTACCTGTCGAGCATGCTGTTCAGCGATCTGTTTACCGAGCAGGAAAACCAGGCTTGACGTGTGTCAGCACCCAGACCTTGGGCCTTCTGCATACTGGCTCAAGTGTTTATGATGCCCGGCGCATATTTTCAGGAGTTGCTGCATGACCTTTTCTTTGGCCGCCAAGCTGTCGGTGTTGCTGGTGTTTATCGGCAGCACCTTGTACGTGCACCTGCGCGGCAAGGCCCGTTTGCCGGTGTTGCGCCAGTTCGTCAACCATTCGGCGCTGTTCGCCCCGTATAACGCCTTGATGTACCTGTTTTCGGCGGTGCCGTCCAAGCCGTACCTGGACCGCAGCAAATTCCCGGAACTGGATGTACTCAAGGACAACTGGGAAGTGATCCGCGAAGAGGCCATGCACCTGTTTGACGAGGGCTATATCCGCGCCGCCGAAAAGAACAACGACGCCGGTTTCGGTTCGTTCTTCAAGAAGGGCTGGAAGCGTTTCTACCTCAAGTGGTACGACAAACCGTTGCCCTCGGCCGAGGCGCTGTGCCCGAAGACCGTGGCGTTGGTCAGCAGCATTCCCAATGTGAAAGGCGCGATGTTCGCGCTGTTGCCGGGTGGCAGCCACCTGAACCCGCACCGTGATCCGTTCGCCGGTTCCCTGCGTTATCACTTGGGCTTGTCCACGCCGAACTCCGATGCTTGCCGCATCTTTGTCGATGGCGAAGAGTACGCCTGGCGTGACGGTGACGACGTGATGTTCGACGAAACCTACGTGCACTGGGTGAAGAACGAAACCGAAATGACCCGTGTGATCCTGTTCTGCGACATCGAGCGACCACTGAGCAATGGCCTGATGACCCGCGTCAACCGTTGGGTCAGCAAACAACTGGGCCGCGCCACGGCGCCGCAGAACCTGGACGATGAACGTGTGGGCGGGATCAACCAGGCGTATGCCTGGAGCAAGACGTTCAGCGACAAGTTCAGTGGGGTGGTGAAGCAGTGGAAGCGCAAGCATCCCAAGGCGTATCGCATTGCTCGGCCTGTGTTGGCGGTGGTTGTGCTGGTGCTGCTGTGGAAGTGGTTGTTCGGCTGATCTCAAACTGTCAATACAGTCAAAATGTGGGAGGGGGCTTGCCCCCGATTGCGGTGTGTCAGGCTAAGCATCTATACCTGACCCACTGCTATCGGGGGCAAGCCCCCTCCCACATTTGATCTCCAGTGTTCTTTAGCTGGCAATCAGTTGCCGCAGTACGTAATGCAGGATGCCGCCGGACTTGAAGTATTCCACTTCATTGAGCGTATCAATCCGACACAACACATCGACCTTCTCTGTACTGCCATCCTCCCGCGTAATCACCAGCGTCAGGTTCATCCGCGGCACGATCTCCACGCCCGTCAGCCCCAGCACATCAATCTTCTCCTTACCCGTGAGCTTAAGCGTCTTGCGGTTCTGATCCAGCTTGAACTGCAACGGCAACACGCCCATGCCCACCAGGTTGGAACGGTGAATCCGCTCGAAACTCTCGGCAATCACCGCCTTCACGCCCAGCAGGTTGGTGCCCTTGGCCGCCCAGTCACGGCTGGAGCCGGTGCCGTATTCCTGCCCCGCAATCACCACCAGCGGCGTACCCGACGCCTGGTATTTCATCGACGCATCGTAGATCGCCATCTTTTCGCCAGTAGGGATGTACAGCGTGTTGCCGCCTTCCTCACCGCCGAGCATTTCATTGCGGATACGGATATTGGCAAAGGTGCCGCGCATCATCACTTCATGGTTGCCCCGGCGTGAGCCGTAGGAGTTGAAGTCCCGCGGCTCTACGCCTTGCGCGCGCAGGTAGCGCCCGGCGGGGCTGTCGGCCTTGATATTGCCGGCGGGGGAGATGTGGTCGGTGGTCACCGAGTCGCCCAGCAGGGCCAGCACGTTGGCGCCCTTGACGTCCTTGATCACTGGCAACGGCCCGGCAATATCGTCGAAGAACGGCGGATGCTGGATATAGGTGGAGTCCTTCTGCCACACATAGGTGGCGGCTTGCGGCACTTCAATGGCTTGCCACTGCGCGTCCCCGGCAAACAC
The DNA here is from genome assembly GCF_004682045.1 of Pseudomonas nabeulensis. Taxonomy (GTDB): domain Bacteria; phylum Pseudomonadota; class Gammaproteobacteria; order Pseudomonadales; family Pseudomonadaceae; genus Aquipseudomonas; species Aquipseudomonas nabeulensis. The sequence goes on along the minus strand of NZ_QUZT01000001.1, from coordinate 142,327 downwards.
CTCGGCGTATTCCTTGTGGAACATTTCGGTGTTGACCTGGGCCACGGCATCGGCGATCTCCTGGCTGCTCGGCCAGATGTCTTTGAGGTACACCGGCTTGCCGTCCTGATCGTTACCCAGCGGCTCGCTGCTGATATCGATACGCACGGTGCCCGCCAACGCATAGGCCACCACCAGTGGCGGCGAGGCCAGCCAGTTGGTTTTCACCAGCGGGTGCACGCGGCCTTCGAAGTTGCGGTTGCCGGACAGCACCGAAGCCACGGCGAGGTCGGCTTTCTGGATGGCTTTTTCAATCGGCTCGGGCAGTGGGCCGGAGTTGCCGATGCACGTCGTGCAGCCGTAACCCACCAGGTCGAAGCCGAGTTTGTCGAGGTATTGGGTGAGACCTGCGGCCTTGTAATAGTCGGTGACCACTTTGGAACCGGGGGCCAGGGAGCTTTTTACCCAGGGTTTGCGCGTCAGGCCTTTTTCCACGGCTTTTTTCGCCACCAGGCCGGCGGCCATCATCACGCTGGGGTTGGAGGTGTTGGTGCAGGACGTGATCGCGGCGATCACCACGGCGCCGTTTTTCAGGCGATAGGTCTGGCCGTCATATTCGTAGTCAGCTTCGCCCACCAGATCGGCATTGCCCACCGCCACACCGCCGCCGCCTTCACTTTCCAGGCGGCCGACTTCTTTACTGGCGGGTTTGAACTGCAGGTCGAGGAAATCGCTGAACGCTTGGCCGACATTCGGCAGTGCCACGCGGTCCTGCGGGCGTTTTGGTCCGGCGAGGCTGGCTTCGACGCTGCCCATGTCCAGCGCCAGGCTGTCGGTGAACACCGGTTCCTGGCCGGCGTTGCGCCACAGGCCTTGGGCCTTGGTGTAAGCCTCCACCAATTTCACGGTTTCGGACGGACGGCCGGACAGGCTCAAGTAGTCCAGCGTCACCTCATCCACCGGGAAAAAGCCGCAGGTGGCGCCGTATTCCGGGGCCATGTTGGCGATGGTGGCGCGGTCTGCCAGGGGCAGGTCGGCCAGGCCGTCGCCGTAGAATTCGACGAATTTGCCCACCACGCCTTTTTTGCGCAGCATCTGGGTCACCGTCAGCACCAGGTCGGTGGCGGTAATACCTTCTTTCAACTTGCCGGTGAGCTTGAAGCCGATCACTTCCGGGATCAGCATCGACACCGGCTGGCCGAGCATGGCGGCTTCCGCCTCAATCCCGCCCACACCCCAGCCGAGTACGCCGAGGCCGTTGATCATGGTGGTGTGGGAATCGGTGCCCACCAGGGTGTCGGGGAACGCATAGGTGCGGTCGTCTTCGTCCTTGGTCCACACGGTGCGGCCGAGGTATTCGAGGTTGACCTGGTGGCAGATGCCGGTGCCCGGCGGCACCACGCTGAAATTGTCGAAGGCGCTCTGGCCCCAGCGCAGGAAGGCGTAGCGTTCGCCGTTGCGCTGCATTTCAATATCGACGTTTTGCTCGAAGGCGTCGGGGTTGCCGAACTTGTCGACCATCACCGAGTGGTCGATCACCAGGTCCACCGGCGACAGCGGGTTGATGCGCTGCGGGTCGCCACCGGCCTTGGCCACGGCGGCACGCATGGCGGCCAGGTCGACCACGGCGGGTACGCCGGTAAAGTCCTGCATCAGCACGCGGGCGGGGCGGTATTGGATCTCGCGGTCGGACTGGCGCTCTTTGAGCCAGGCGGCAATCGCCTTGAGGTCGGCGCCGGTGACGGTCTTGTTGTCTTCCCAGCGCAGCAGGTTTTCCAGCAGCACCTTGAGGGACATCGGCAGCTTGTCCAGGTCACCCAGGCTCTTGGCGGCTTCGGGCAGGCTGAAGTAGTGGTAGGTTTTGCTGTCTATTTCCAGGGTCTTAAGGGTTCTCAGGCTATCAAGCGATGACATGACACGACTCCTTATGGTCCGCACGGCTACGGACCTGACGGGACGAACAGAGCTTTAAAGCTAGCCCTGTTTTCATTAGCAGGCTAATAACTGGACTCTATGGTTAAGTCCAAGGTTCCGAACTCGGCTATCATGCGCGCGTTTTCATGACAGACATTGCGATAGCGCAACATCCGTCGAGTCACCAGGAGAGTTGATGAACACCCTTTTTATGCACTGCCGCCCGGGTTTTGAAGGTGAAGTCTGTTCCGAGATCGCGGAACACGCCGCGCGCCTGAACGTTTCCGGCTACGCCAAGGCCAAGACCGGCAGCGCCTGCGCCGAATTTGTCTGCACCGAAGAAGACGGCGCCCAGCGCCTGATGCACGGCCAACGCTTTGCCGAGCTGATCTTCCCAAGGCAGTGGGCGCGCGGGGTATTTATCGACCTGCCGGAAACCGACCGTATCAGCGTGATCCTCGCCCACCTGCAAGATTTCCCGGTGTGCGGCAGCCTGTGGCTGGAGATGGTCGACACCAACGACGGCAAGGAACTGTCGAACTTCTGCAAGAAATTCGAAGTGCACCTGCGCAAAGCCTTGCTCAACGCCGGCAAGCTGGTGGACGACCCGAGCAAGCCGCGCCTGTTGCTGACGTTCAAGAGTGGCCGCGAAGTGTTTATGGGCCTGGCCGAGTCGAACAACTCGGCGATGTGGCCCATGGGCATCCCGCGACTCAAGTTCCCGCGTGAAGCGCCGAGCCGCTCGACCTTGAAGCTGGAAGAAGCCTGGCACCACTTTATCCCCCGCGACCAGTGGGACGAACGCCTCCATGGCGACATGACCGGTGTCGACCTGGGCGCGGCCCCTGGCGGTTGGACCTGGCAACTGGTTAACCGTGGCATGCTGGTGACCGCCATCGACAATGGCCCCATGGCCGAAAGCCTGATGGACACTGGCCTGGTGCAGCACTTGATGGCCGACGGTTTCACCTTCGTGCCCAAGCAGCCGGTGGACTGGATGGTCTGCGATATCGTCGAGAAACCGGCGCGCAATGCCGCCTTGCTGGAAACCTGGATCGGCGAGGGGCATTGCCGTGAGGCGGTGGTGAACCTCAAGTTACCGATGAAACAGCGATATGCCGAGGTGAAGCGTTTGCTGGAGCGTATCGAGGAAGGCTTTAAAGCGCGGGGTATCCGGGTGGAGATTGGCTGCAAGCAGCTGTATCACGACCGCGAGGAGGTGACGTGCCACTTGCGCCGCCTGGAAACCCCGAAGAAACCCAAGACCCGCTGATTTGAAGCCGAGCACAGCTCAAAATGTGGGAGCTGGCTTGCCTGCGATAGCGGTATAACTGTCTATATCTATGTTGAATGTGCCCCGGTCATCGCGGGCAAGCCCGCTCCCACACAAGAGCGGGCCGGTTTCAGGAGTGAGAGATGAGCCAAACCCAAGATCTACCCGTCGACGGCACCTTGGACGCCACCGGCCTCAACTGCCCGGAGCCGGTGATGATGCTGCACCAGCACATCCGCGACCTGCCGCCGGGCGGCTTGCTCAAGGTGATCGCCACCGACCCGTCCACCCGCCGTGACATTCCCAAGTTCTGCGTGTTCCTCGACCACGAGCTGGTGGATCAGCAGGAACAGGCTGGCACCTACCTGTACTGGATTCGCAAGAAGTCCGCTTAACCCTGCACCTTGGCGGCGCGGATGTATCGGCGTGCGCTGCGCGCCAGGCGCACCAGCAACATCCCCGCCGCGCAACTCAGGCCCACGATCAGGCCTTGCCACAAGCCGCTGGGGCCGCTGGGCTGGCCGAGCCAGTCGGTCAGCCCCAGGGCGTAACCCACCGGCAGCCCCACGCCCCAATAGGCGAACAACGTCAGCACCATGGTCACCCGGGTGTCCTGATAGCCCCGCAATGCACCGGCCGCCGTGACCTGGATCGAGTCCGAGAACTGGAACAGCGCGGAAAACACGATCAGCGTCGAGGCCAGGTGGATCACGATCGGGTCCGGGCTGTAGATCGCTGCAATCTGTTCGCGGAACACCAGCATCAGGCTGCAGGACAGGCACGCGTATGTCAGCGCCGTGCCGATGCCGACCCCGGCGGCGAAGCGCGCTTCACGCGGTTGCCCACGGCCCAGAGCCTGGCCGACGCGCACGGTGACGGCCATGCTCAGCGAATAAGGGATCATGAACACCAGGGAGCTGACGTTCAGCGCGATCTGATGGCCGGACACCACGGTGGCGCCCAGGCTGCCAATCAACAGGGCGATCACCGCAAAGATGCTCGACTCGGCAAAAATCGCCACGCCAATCGGCAGGCCGATGCCCAGCACGCGCTTGATCATCGCCCATTGCGGCCAGTCGAAGCGCTTGAACAGTTCGCTGCTCTGGTAAGCCGGGCCGAACCGCGTCCAGCCGGCCAGCCCAAGCATCATCACCCACATCGCAATGGCCGTGGCCCAGCCACAGCCCACGCCGCCCATGGCCGGTACGCCGAAGTGACCGTAGATGAAGATGTAGTTCAGAGGAATATTCAGCGCCAGGCCGCACAGGCCCATGACCATGCTGGGACGGGTGCGGCCCAGACCGTCGCTGAAGCAGCGCAATACGTAATAGAAGGCGATGGCCGGCATACCGGCAGCGATGCCGTGCAGGTAGCCCATGGACGGTTTGATCAGGTCGGCTTCGACCTTCATCGCGTGCAGGATCGGTTCGGCGCAGAGCAGCAACAGCGCTGCCGTAATCCCGACCACCAGCGCCAGCCATAGCGACTGACGCACCAACGGCCCAATCTCGCTGAACTGGCCGGCGCCATAGCGCTGGGCGACTTTCGGCGTAGTCGCCAGCAACGTACCGGTCATCAGCAGGTACACCGGAATCCAGATCGAATTGCCCAGGCCCACCGCCGCCAAGTCCTGCGGGCTGACGCGCCCGGCCATCACCGCATCGACGAAGCTCATGGCGGTGGTCGCCAGTTGACCAATCATGATCGGCAGGGCGAGCGTCAACAGGTCGCGCACTTCCCGGCTGATGCGGGCGGGGCGGGTGAGGGCGGTGGTGGCAGTGTTCACGTACGGGGTGTCCAGGAATAAGGGGAACGCAAGGACGGCGGATTCTACGCCTTGACGCATTGGTCAGGAAAAAACCTGTGTTGGGGATTTGTAAGCACTCCCCCGAACACTGTAGATCCACTGTGGGAGGGGGCTTGCCCCCTCCCACAGTGGATATGTGTACACTGCCCATCCGCCAAAGGAGCCTGCCATGCTGATTGTTGCCGACGAAAATATTCCGCTGCTCGATGCCTTCTTCGAAGGGTTTGGCGAGATCCGCCGCGTGCCCGGCCGTTCCATCGACCGCGCCACCGTCGAGCAGGCTGATGTCTTGCTGGTGCGCTCGGTGACCAACGTCAATCGTGCCTTGCTGGAAGGCAGCAAGGTGCGCTTTGTCGGCACCTGCACCATCGGCACCGATCACCTGGACCTCGACTACTTCCAGCAGGCCGGCATCCAGTGGTCCAGCGCACCGGGCTGTAACGCCCGTGGCGTGGTGGATTACGTGCTGGGCAGCCTGCAGACCCTGGCCGAGATCGAAGGCGCCGACCTCAACCAACGCACTTACGGCGTAGTGGGGGCCGGTGAAGTCGGTGGGCGACTGGTCAAGGTGCTCAAGGGCCTGGGGTGGAATGTATTGGTGTGTGACCCGCCGCGGCAGATCGCCGAGGACGGCGACTACGTCAGCCTGGAACAGATCATCGAGCAGTGCGATGTGATCAGCCTGCACACGCCACTGACCAAATCCGGCAATGGCTCGACCTGGCACTTGTTCGACCGTACACGCCTCAACCAGCTCAAGCCCGGTGCGTGGCTGATCAATGCCAGCCGTGGCCCGGTGGTGGATAACGCCGCCCTGCGCGAAGTGTTGCTGGAGCGCGAAGACCTGCAAGCGGTACTCGACGTCTGGGAAGGCGAGCCCGAAGTGGATGTCGACCTGGCAGACCTGTGCGTACTGGCTACGCCGCATATCGCCGGCTACAGCCTGGAAGGCCGCCAGCGCGGCACGGCGCAGATTTATCAGGCGTTCTGTGCACATCTGGGGCAGGCGCCGAGTATTCAGCTGAGTGACCTGTTGCCGCCGTTATGGTTGGCTGAAGTGCACCTGAATGCCGAGACCGATCCGGCGTGGGCATTGGCGACCCTGTGTCGCAGTGTGTTCGACCCGCGCCGGGATGATGCGGATTTCCGCCGCAGCCTGGTAGGCACAGTGGAAGAGCAGCGTAAGGCCTTCGACCTGCTGCGCAAGCACTATCCTGCACGCCGCGAGATCGACGGTTTGAAGGTGCGCATCAACGGCGAATCGGCGGCCTTGTCGCAGATCGTCGAGGCGTTGGGCGCTCAAGTCATTTAAACGGCCATAAAAAAACCGGCCACCCGGGCCGGTTTTGAAAGAGCTTAGGCGCTTCAGCCTTGCTGCGCAGGCTTGACCAGTCGCAGTTCCAGCTCGCGGCACGCTTGCTGGATCATGTCCTCAGTGATCGGCACCTCACGTCCTTGGGCGTCGATAATCGAGCAACCCAGGTGTGCCTGATGTTCTTTGCGGACGACTTCTACTTTGTCAGTGCTGCTAGTGTGCAAGGTCATGGCCTGTCTCCTCATCAGGTTGTGTACCTACTCTAATACCCCCGCGTGACCGCGCTGTTACAACGCCATACACGATCGGCGGTTCGAACATCCAGTCCACCAGAAACCGATACAAAACTCCAGCCAGCCATTAGACCGATAGCCTCTAGGGTCCCTAAGCGACGGGCATAATTAACCTGACTCATTGTTATTCGCCCAAGTTCCCCCCATGTAGGGCTACAGGTTCCTCATCGGTGATGCCCTCCCATGTTCTCAGTCCGCCAACGTCGTGCGATTCGCCTGGCCAGCCGCTTTATTGCGCCCTACCGTTGGCAGGCGCTGGGCGCCTTGCTGGCGCTGGTCGTGACCGCAGGCATCACCTTGTCCATGGGGCAGGGCATACGCCTTTTGGTGGACCAGGGGTTCATGACCCAATCGCCGCACCTGCTTAACCAGTCCATCGGCCTGTTCATGTTGCTGGTGCTGGGCCTGGCCGTGGGCACCTTTGCACGGTTTTACCTGGTGTCGTGGATCGGTGAGCGGGTGGTGGCCGACATCCGGCGCCAGGTATTCAACCACCTGATCTACCTGCACCCCGGTTTCTACGAGAACAACCGCAGTTCCGAAATCCAATCACGGCTGACCACCGACACCACGTTGCTGCAATCGGTGATCGGTTCTTCGCTGTCGCTGTTCCTGCGCAATGCCTTGATGGTGTTGGGCGGGATCGTGTTGCTATTTGTCACCAATCCTAAGCTCACCAGCATTGTGGTGGTGGCGCTGCCGCTGGTGCTGGCGCCGATCCTGATCTTCGGGCGTCGCGTGCGCAGCCTGTCGCGCCAGAGCCAGGATCGGATTGCCGATGTAGGCAGCTACGTGTCCGAGACCCTCGGGCAGATCAAGACCGTTCAGGCCTATAACCACCAGGTTCAGGACGAACAGCGCTTCGCCGTGACCGTGGAAGAGGCCTTCACGACCGCGCGCAAACGCATCGTCCAGCGTGCCTGGCTGATTACCCTGGTGATCATGCTGGTGCTGGGCGCCGTCGGTGTGATGTTGTGGGTCGGCGGCATGGACGTGATCGGCGGGCGCATTTCCGGTGGTGAACTGGCGGCGTTCGTGTTCTACAGCCTGATCGTCGGCAGCGCCGTCGGCACCCTGAGCGAAGTGCTTGGCGAGTTGCAGCGTGCCGCCGGTGCGGCTGAGCGTATTGGCGAGTTGTTGCAGTCGAGCAACGAGATCAAGGCGCCCGCTGCGGGAACCGTTCAATTGCCCGAGCGCGTCAGCGGTCGCATGGAATTGCAGGATGTGCGTTTTTCCTACCCGTCACGGCCCGACAGCTACGCCATCGATGGCTTGAACCTGACGATCAATCCCGGTGAAACCCTGGCGTTGGTCGGCCCTTCCGGTGCCGGTAAGTCGACGATCTTCGACTTGTTGCTGCGCTTCTACGACCCACAGCACGGCCGCATCCTGCTCGAAGGCCATCCGCTGACCGACCTGGATCCCATGGACCTGCGCCGACACTTCGCGCTGGTTTCCCAAAGCCCGGCGTTGTTCTTCGGCAGCGTCGAGGAAAACATCCGCTACGGCAACCCGACGGCGACCACCGCGCAAGTCGAAGCCGCCGCCCGCATCGCTCACGCCCACGATTTCATCCTGCAAATGCCCAACGGCTACCAGACCCACCTCGGCGACGGCGGCATGGGCCTCTCCGGCGGCCAGCGCCAACGCCTGGCCATCGCCCGCGCCTTGCTGGTGGATGCGCCGATCCTGCTGCTGGACGAGGCCACCAGCGCTTTGGATGCCCAGAGTGAACACCTGATCCAGCAAGCCTTGCCGCAACTGATGCAAGGCCGCACCACGCTGGTCATCGCCCATCGACTGGCGACCGTGAAGAACGCCGACCGCATTGCGGTGATGGACCAGGGCAAGTTGGTGGCGGTGGGCACGCATCAGCAGTTGATTGCGAGCAATCCGCTGTATGCGCGGTTGGCGGCGTTGCAGTTCAGTGATGGGGCGCAAGCTGATTGAAGCTGCGCAGCGTCGAGCCCTTAGGGCATCATAGGGCCTTTCGTTGATTGAACTGGATGAGGACATGAGCCGCTATCAACCTCCGTTGACCTTGACCACCAAGATGCTGGCGCTGGTTGCCGATATCAGTGAGCAGATCGGTCAACTATCAGTGGCCGGCGATAATCGCCAAACGCCTCAGTTGCGGCGTGGCAACCGAATCCGCACCATTCAGGCCTCCTTGGCTATTGAGAACAATACCCTCAGCGTCGAACAGGTGACCGCTGTTCTGGAGGGAAAGCGAGTATTGGGCCTGCCTCGGGAAATCCAGGAGGTGCGTAATGCATTTGCAGCGTACGAGGCCATGCCGCAATGGCGTCCGAGTGAGCGTGTCGCTCTACTGCAAGCACATGAACTGCTGATGTATGGATTGATCGACGATGCAGGACAATTTCGTCAGTCTGGGGTTGGTATCTACCGGGGCGAACAACTGGTGCATATGGCTTTGCCCGCGAGCCGAGTGACACATCTGGTGGACGACTTACTGCAATGGCTGTCGGGTTCGGACTGGCACCCGTTGATCGCTAGTTGCGTATTCCATTACGAGTTCGAGTTTATCCATCCTTTCGCCGATGGTAACGGGCGGATGGGGCGGCTCTGGCAAACCCTGATCCTCAGCGAATGGCGCCCCGTACTGGCGTACCTTCCGGTAGAGGCGGTGATACGGGAACAGCAGGATGCCTACTACGCCGCGCTGTCAGATGCCGATCGACAGGCAGAAGCGACACCTTTCGTCGAGTTCATGCTACAGGCTCTGAGCCAGGCGCTGGCTGAGGCTGTGCAAAGTGAGCGTCCAGCGGCGCCATAAAAAATGCCCGCATTTCTCAATGCGGGCATTTTCATTTAAGCGTCACGCCTTACTGATCATCAAAATACCGCTCATGCCAATCTACCAGCGGCTGCGGTGAGTTGAGCTTCTGCCCGTAGATCACCGAATAAGACAGCACGTTCTGTACGTACTGGCGGGTTTCGTCAAACGGAATGCTTTCCACCCACACATCGAAGCTCAGGTGGTCCGCACCGCGCAACCATTGGCGCACGCGGCCTGGGCCGGCGTTGTAGGCGGCGGAGGCGAGCACACGATTGCCGTTGAACTGGCTGTGGACCTGGCTCAGGTATGCGGCGCCGAGCTGGATGTTTTTATCCGGGTCCAGCACCTGGGCCGGGGAGGCCAGCGGAATGCTGAATTTGCGTGCGGTTTCCTTGGCGGTGCCGGGCATCAGTTGCATCAGGCCGCTGGCGCCGACGCCGGAGCGGGCGTCGTCCATAAACGCACTTTCCTGACGGGTGATGGCGAACACCCAACTGGAGTGCAGGCCACGCACCTTGGCTTCACGCACCAGGGTGTCGCGGTGGGCCATCGGGAAGCGGATATTCAGGTCATCCCAGTATTGCGCCTGGCTGATGGTGCGAATTGCCGGGAAGTACCACTTCATGTCGTAGGCCAGTTTGGCCTGGGCGACCATCTCATCGCGGTTGAAGTGGCGGCTGACGTGGTACCACTCACGACGGCCATCGACGATCTGGCCACGGGCGTAGAACTCCAGCGCGCGGCGTACGCCGGGGGTGTTGCGCACTTTGTTGATCAACGCCTGGCTCATCACCAGCGGCTTGTTGGTCAACTGGTAAGGCGACTTGGAGCGGTCAGCCGCCAGGAAACCGTAGAAATCCCGCTCCTTGGCCACGTTCTTGTACAGCACAAGGGCCTGTGGGTTCTTCGGTTCGGCCAGCTCCAGGCTGCGCGCCTGCCAGTAGCGCCAGCGATTGGTGGTCGCCAGGTCTTGTGGGAGCTTGCGGGTAAGCTGGTAGGCATCTTCCCAGCGGGCCAGGCGCAATAGCAGGCGCAGGCGCCATTCGGAGACGGTGTTGTCTCGCAGCTCTGGGTCGTATTGGGTCATCACGTCCAAGGCGCGCGGGTCATAGCGACGGGCCAGGGTCAGGCCGATTTCCCGGGCGATCGACACTTTTTCGTCACGGGAGAAGTGCATGCTGCTGGCGTAGCCATCGAGCAAGGCCATGGCCTTCTCCGGGTCCTGACGCGCGAGGCGGCGCAGGCCCAGGCCTACGGCGTCGGACATGGCCTCGTTGGCCGGCAGGAAGCGCGATGGGTCGCTGAGCATGTCGGGCTTTTGCGCCACGTCCACCATCAAGCGGCCTTGGGCGCCGAGGGTGGGCAGGGTTTTCACCAGGCTGTTGGCCAGCGCGTAGTTGCGCGCTTCGGCGGCGAGTTTGGCGCGGTCCCAGATTTTCTGTTCGGTGAGTTGGCCATCGGCGGCCCACTGGCCAAAGGTGGCATCACAGGCGGCCGGTTGGGATTTACCGGTCATCCAGAGTTTTTCGGTGGTCTTGTAGCCTTCGGCTTTCAGATTATGGGTGAGCTGGTACTGGCCATGCAGGCAGTCGAGCTCGACGAAATTGAGCTTGGCGTCGTAGTACTTTTCAAAGGTCTGCCAGTCGCCACGGTCGGCCAGCCAGCGCAACCAGCGTAGCTTCATCCAGTTGGCCTGGGGCAGGTCGCCGTTTTTGGCGAGGAATTGTTCGATTTCCTGGTTGCTCGCGGTTTTCAGGCGTGCAGTCAGCTCGTCGTAGGCCAGGTACGGCGTCAGCGGATAATCGGCCAGGGCCTGGCTGTATTGCATGTACGGGCCGCTGTCGCCTTTGGCCAGGGCGCGCTTGGCTTCATCGTAATACTGGCGTTGGGTGGTGAGGTCCACGGCCTGGGCGGATTGAGCGGCAGTGGCGGAAAGAAGCAGACAAGATAAAAAGTTGAAAAGGCGGCTGCGCATGAGACGTCCGTGCAGAGAAATCACGAAGAGCGCCGGCACTGCCGACACTGATTGTCCCTAGCTTAGCCTTTTGCCCGACACCTACGAAAGCTTTGCCGGCCGGTTCGTTCAGGTTCGACGGAAATGTCCTACAGAACATGTCTGTAGCGAAAATGCTGGCCGCATCCCACCCTCAACTCAGGTAGAATGCGCGCCCAGTTTTTGGAGAAGCGTATGACCCTGCTCAAATTCAGCGATGTGTCCCTTGCTATCGGCGCTATGCCGTTGTTGGACAAGGTGTCCTGGCAGATCGCCCGTGGTGAGCGGGTGTGCATCATCGGCCGCAACGGCACCGGCAAGTCCAGCATGATGAAGCTGGTTAAAGGCGACCAGAAGCCCGATGACGGCTCTGTGTGGCGTGCCCCGGGCCTCAAGATCGGCGAATTGCCGCAAGAATTGCCGGTGGCCGACGGACGGACAGTGTTCGACGTGGTTGCCGAAGGCCTCGATGGCGTGGGCGCCTTGCTCGCCGAATACCATCACCTGGCGCAGAACTGCGTCACCGAAGCCGATCTGGACAAGCTGATGCACGTGCAGCAGGCCCTCGAAGCCCGTGACGGCTGGCGCTTGCAGCAACTGGTAGACAGCACCCTGAGCCGCCTGCAACTGCCGGCCGACAAGACCCTCGCCGAGTTGTCCGGTGGCTGGCGTCGTCGCGTGCTGCTGGCCCAGGCCCTGGTGTCCGAGCCGGATTTGCTGCTGCTCGACGAACCGACCAACCACCTGGACATCGGTGCCATTGCCTGGCTGGAAGAAGCCATCAAGGATTTCCAGGGCGCCGTGCTGTTCATCACGCACGACCGTGCCTTCCTGCAAAGCCTGGCCACGCGCATCCTTGAACTGGACCGTGGCGGCCTGATCGACTGGAACGGCGACTACGCCAGCTTCCTCGTGCACAAGGAAGCTGCGCTGGCGGCCGAAGAAACCGCCAACGCCCTGTTCGACAAAAAGCTGGCCCAGGAAGAGGTCTGGATCCGCCAGGGCATCAAGGCCCGTCGCACCCGTAACGAAGGCCGCGTGCGTGCCCTCAAGGCCCTGCGCGTTGAGCGCAGCGAACGCCGCGAGCGCACCGGCAAGGCGAATATCCAGCTGGACACCGCCGAGAAGTCGGGCAAGCAAGTGATGGTGCTGGAAAACGTCAGCTTCCATCACCCGGACGGTCCGTTCCTGATCAAGGACTTCTCCATGGTCCTGCAGCGCGGCGATCGTATCGGCCTGCTCGGCGCCAACGGCACCGGCAAGACCACCTTGCTCAAATTGATGCTCAGTGGCCTGCAACCCACCAGCGGCAAGGTGGAGGAGGGCACCAAGATCGACGTGGCCTACTTCGACCAGTTGCGCCACCAGTTGGACCTGGAAAAAACCGTGATCGACAACGTGGCCGAAGGCCGCGACTTTATCGACATCGACGGCCAGAGCCGCCACGTGCTCAGCTACCTGGGCGACTTCCTGTTCAGCCCGCAGCGTGCACGTACTCCGGTGAAAGCCTTGTCCGGTGGCGAGCGTGCGCGCCTGCTGTTGGCCAAGCTGTTCAGCAAGCCGGCCAACCTGCTGGTACTCGACGAACCGACCAACGACCTCGACGTGGAAACACTCGAACTGCTGGAAGAAGTGCTGCTGACTTTCAACGGCACCGTGCTGATGGTCAGCCACGACCGGGCATTCCTCGACAACGTGGTCACCAGTACGCTGGTCTTCGAAGGCGAAGGCAAGGTGCGTGAATACGTCGGTGGTTATCAGGACTGGCTGCGCCAGGGCGGCTCGCCGCGCCTGCTGGGCGTGACCGAGAGCAAGTCCGGCAAGGCCGACTTGAATTCTGCGGTGGTGACTCCGGTGGCCACTGCTGCGCCTGCCCAGGAAGCCGCGCCGGCCGGCAAGAAGAAGCTTAGCTACAAGCTGCAGCGTGAGCTGGAAGCCTTGCCGGGTGATATCGACGCCAAGGAGCAGCAGATTGCCGCGGTAGAAGCGGAAATGGCTGACGGTGGGTTCTACCTGCGTCCGGCGGCTGAAACCGCCAAGGTCATTGCTTCGCTGGAGACGTTGAACCAGGAACTGGAAGTACTGGTTGAGCGTTGGGCTGAGTTGGATGCCTGAGTGATTTTCCAGCATTAAAAAACCCGGTGCTCATCTGATGAGCACCGGGTTTTTCATATGAGAATGCAGTTTGAATGTGGGAGGGGGCTTGCCCCCGATAGCAGTCTGTCAGTTGATACATCTGGTGACTGACACTCCGCCATCGGGGGCAAGCCCCCTCCCACATTTGACCTTCATTGATTTAAGAAGGGGCTTTGACCAGTCTTACGGCCAGCACATCACACGGCGCACCGTGCAGCACGTCATTGGCGGTAGAACCCAGCAATAACGCCAAACCGTGACGACCGTGGCTGCCGACCACAATCAGGTCACAACCCTTTTCCTTGGCCAGATGGTGGATTTCCTGGCGCGGTTGGCCGTAGGTGAGGTGGCAGTCTTCCTTTTTCAAATGCGGGTATTTGAGGATCAAACGGTCCAGGCGCTCCTTGGCCTGGTCAAATTGTTGTTGCTGCAACTGGGAAAGGTCCATCGGCACATCACCGCCAAAAGCCATGGCCATGGGCTCGACGATATGCACCAGCGACAATACGGCGCCATTGGCCAGTGCCGATTCCTGTGCGCGCTTGATCACGGGATCGCACTCTTCGGTCAAATCGACAGCGACCAGGATATGTTCGTAGGGCATGAGGCGTTCCTCCAGGGGACTGCAATAACTTCAGTATGGCTGCTTTCAAGCGGATGGGGTTGCGTCAGGTCAAATCCGCTCATTTAGAAATTCGGGAGTACACATATGACGGTCTGGATAGTGGTGTCAATCCTTGTGGTGGTTCTGAGCCCTTTGGCATGGCTGCGTCCGTCGCGTCATCAGAGTGGGCGCATGGCCCTGCGAATGGAGGCGCGCCGCATCGGCCTGGCCATGCAATTGGCGCCTCAGGAGTGGCCGCATTGGCTGAAGCAAGAGCCGCCGAGCCCGTGTGCGCAGTACTGTCGGCCACGGCGCGGCAGCACGCCGGCGCTCTGGAGTTATTGGCAGTTGGAACCGGGTGTGTGGGTCAATCAATGGCGCGAAGTGTGCGTCGATGAGAAGTTGTTGCCGTATTTTGCGACGCTGCCGGACAACGTCTACAAGATCGAGGCTGACAAGCAGATGATCGCCCTGTACTGGGGCGAGAAGGGCGAGGTGAGCGTCCTGAAAGACATTGATGCGTTGCTCAAGGCCCTGGCCTGACCCCGCCCCTGTAGAAACGCAACGCAATAAAAAGCCCGACATCATCATCGGGCTGGAGTTGGCCAGGCAGGCCGGTAAATCTGTGGTTCCCCGCGTCGGATGTTCATCCAGGCGCGTTTTGCGTTGCGGCTAGCCTAGCCGCATATCGCGCTATGTACAGCCTTTTCCCATAACTTTTCCATTATTGATTTCGTGAATAATTGAATATTGACGAAGTGCGGGCTTATGGTCGGGGTTCTGAAATGACTGGAAAGTCGCGTTTTTCCTAGTCTTTTTGAGCGATTGACAATTGTCCGGAATTGGATGAAGGTGGCATACCCAAATCAAACGGGCGTATGAATTGAGCGTTTGTCTGTCAGACGACTCATACAGAATCCCGACTATCGCATTGGCGGGTGTGCCTGGCGAATGGGCGTGAACATTGACCAAATCATCAATGTCCAAGCCTAGGCCAGCGTCCAGTGTGTACTGTTCAGCTTCCATATCGTGGAGATCAGTTGATGATTTACGAAGGTAAAGCCATCACGGTTAAGGCTCTTGAAAGTGGCATCGTCGAATTGAAATTCGACCTCAAGGGTGAGTCCGTCAACAAGTTCAACCGTCTAACCCTGAATGAATTGCGTCAGGCCGTAGACACCATCAAAGCAGATGCTTCGGTCAAGGGCGTGATCGTCTCCAGCGGCAAGGACGTGTTTATCGTCGGCGCTGACATCACCGAATTCGTCGACAACTTCAAGCTGCCCGATGCCGAGCTGGTGGCTGGCAACCTCGAAGCCAACAAGATCTTCAGCGATTTCGAAGACCTCAACGTGCCGACCGTTGCCGCGATCAATGGCATCGCGTTGGGCGGCGGCCTGGAAATGTGCCTGGCGGCGGATTTCCGTGTCATGTCCGCTACTGCAAAAATCGGCCTGCCCGAAGTCAAGCTGGGCATCTACCCAGGTTTCGGCGGCACTGTTCGCCTACCGCGCCTGATCGGTGCCGACAACGCCATCGAGTGGATCGCCGCCGGCAAGGAAAACAAAGCAGAAGACGCACTGAAAGTCGGGGCTGTCGACGCTGTGGTTGCTCCGGACAAACTGGCCGAAGCCGCGCTGAACCTGATCAAAGGCGCCATCAGCGGCGAATTTGACTACAAGGCCAAGCGTCAGCCAAAACTGGAAAAACTCAAGCTCAACGCCATCGAACAAATGATGTCGTTCGAAACCGCCAAAGGTTTCGTCGCTGGCCAGGCCGGCCCGAACTACCCGGCGCCGGTTGAAGCGATCAAGACCATCCAGAAAGCCGCGAACTTCGGTCGCGACAAAGCCCTGGAAGTGGAAGCAGCTGGCTTCGTCAAATTGGCGAAAACCTCCGCTGCCCAGAGCCTGATCGGCCTGTTCCTGAACGATCAGGAACTGAAGAAAAAGGCCAAGGCCTACGACGAAATCGCCCGCGACGTGAAACAGGCTGCCGTACTCGGCGCCGGGATCATGGGCGGCGGTATCGCCTATCAGTCGGCGTCCAAAGGCACGCCGATCCTGATGAAAGACATCAACGAGCACGGTATCGAGCAAGGCCTGGCGGAAGCCGCCAAGCTGCTGGTGGGCCGCGTGGATAAAGGCCGCATGACCGCCGCGAAGATGGCTGAAGTGCTCAACGGTATTCGTCCTACGCTGTCCTACGGCGATTTCGGCCACGTCGACCTGGTGGTCGAAGCGGTTGTCGAGAACCCGAAGGTCAAGCAAGCCGTACTGGCCGAAGTGGAAGCCCAGGTCAAAGACGACACCATCCTGGCTTCGAACACCTCGACCATCTCCATCTCGCTGCTGGCCCAGGCCCTCAAGCGTCCTGAGAACTTCGTCGGCATGCACTTCTTCAACCCGGTGCACATGATGCCGCTGGTGGAAGTGATCCGTGGCGAGAAGTCCAGTGAGCTGGCCGTTGCCACCACCGTTGCCTACGCCAAGAAAATGGGCAAGAACCCGATCGTGGTCAATGACTGCCCGGGCTTCCTGGTCAACCGTGTGCTGTTCCCGTACTTCGGCGGTTTCGCCAAGTTGGTCAGCGCTGGCGTGGACTTCGTGCGCATCGACAAGGTCATGGAAAAATTCGGCTGGCCGATGGGCCCGGCGTACCTGATGGACGTGGTCGGCATCGACACCGGCCACCACGGTCGCGACGTCATGGCTGAAGGCTTCCCGGACCGCATGAAAGACGACCGTCGTTCGGCGATCGACGCGCTGTACGAGGCCAAGCGCCTGGGCCAGAAGAATGGCAAAGGCTTCTACGCCTACGAGGCCGACAAGAAGGGCAAGCAGAAGAAAGTGACCGACCCGTCGGTGCACGAAGTGCTGGCTCCGGTCATCTACGAGCAGCGTGAGGTGTCCGACGAGGACATCATCAACTGGATGATGATCGCCCTGTGCCTGGAAACTGTGCGCTGCCTGGAAGACGGCATCGTCGAGACCGCCGCCGAAGCCGATATGGGCCTGGTGTACGGTATTGGTTTCCCTCCATTCCGTGGCGGTGCGCTGCGTTACATCGACTCCATCGGTGTGGCCGAGTTCGTTGCCCTGGCTGACAAATACGCTGAGTTGGGCCCGCTGTACCACCCGACCGCGAAGCTGCGTGAAATGGCCAAGAACGGCCAGAGCTTCTTCGGTTAAGCGCCCAAACGACTAGAGCGAGACTATTTATGAGCTTGAATCCAAGAGACGTCGTGATTGTAGACTTCGGTCGCACTCCGATGGGCCGCTCCAAGGGCGGCATGCACCGCAACACCCGCGCCGAAGACATGTCGGCGCACCTGATCAGCAAACTGCTGGAACGCAACAACAAGGTCGACCCGAACGAAGTCGAGGACGTGATCTGGGGTTGCGTCAACCAGACCCTGGAGCAGGGCTGGAACATCGCGCGCATGGCGTCGCTGATGACCCAGATCCCGCACACCGCCGCGGGCCAGACTGTGAGCCGCCTGTGCGGTTCGTCGATGAGCGCGCTGCACACTGCCGCCCAGGCGATCATGACCGGCAACGGTGATGTGTTCGTGGTCGGTGGCGTGGAGCACATGGGCCACGTCAGCATGATGCACGGCGTCGACCCTAACCCGCACATGTCGCTGTACGCGGCAAAAGCCTCGGGCATGATGGGCCTGACAGCGGAAATGCTCGGCAAGATGCACGGCATCACCCGTGAAGCCCAGGACGCGTTCGGCCTGCGTTCCCACCAGTTGGCCCACAAGGCAACCGTGGAAGGCAAGTTCAAGGATGAAATCATCCCGATGAACGGTTACGACGAGAACGGTTTCCTGAAACTGTTCGACTACGACGAAACCATTCGTCCGGACACCACCCTGGAAAGCCTGGCGGCCTTGAAGCCGGCATTCAATCCAAAGGGCGGCACCGTGACGGCGGGTACTTCGTCGCAAATTACCGACGGTGCCTCGTG
This sequence comes from Pseudomonas nabeulensis, assembly GCF_004682045.1. Taxonomy (GTDB): domain Bacteria; phylum Pseudomonadota; class Gammaproteobacteria; order Pseudomonadales; family Pseudomonadaceae; genus Aquipseudomonas; species Aquipseudomonas nabeulensis. Next base: position 124,241 of record NZ_QUZT01000001.1, on the reverse strand, counting down.
CATGATCGTGATGTCGGCGCAGCGTGCCCAAGACCTGGGTATCCAGCCGCTGGCCGTGATCCGCTCGATGGCCGTGGCGGGTGTGGACCCGGCGATCATGGGCTATGGTCCAGTACCGGCCACACAAAAAGCCTTGAAGCGCGCGGGCCTGACCATCAACGACATCGACTTCTTCGAGCTCAACGAAGCTTTCGCCGCACAGGCCTTGCCAGTGCTGAAAGATTTGAAAGTACTCGACAAGATGAATGAGAAGGTTAACCTGCACGGCGGCGCGATTGCCCTGGGCCACCCATTCGGTTGCTCCGGTGCACGTATCTCCGGCACTTTGCTTAACGTGATGAAGCAAAATGGCGGCAACCTCGGGGTAGCCACCATGTGCATTGGTCTCGGCCAAGGCATTTCCACCGTCTTCGAACGCGTTTAAGCGTTGGGTTGACGGAAGCCGGGGCCCAGTGCCCCGGTTTTTGTTTTTTGGCAGTTTTGTATTTTTTTTTTAACAATTTTTTGTGAGAGGGCCAGAGCATGAAAGTCGAACCAGGGCTCTACCAACATTATAAAGGTCCGCAGTACCGTGTTTTTAACGTGGCGCGGCACTCCGAGACGGAAGAAGAAGTGGTGTTCTACCAAGCACTGTATGGCGATTACGGCTTTTGGGTGCGCCCTTTGAGCATGTTCCTGGAGACCGTCGAAGTTGACGGCGAGCAGGTCCCGCGCTTTGCTTTGGTGCAGGCCGAACCCAGTCTTTTTTCAGGGCAATAACGGCGGGCCGCGCAGAATGCTGCGCTTGACCTCACCCGGTTGCCACTATATATAGCGTTGCCGCGACAGGCGCCAACTGCCTTTCACTTCTCGAATTCAGGAATACTCCGATCCATGGGCAAATCGCTGGTCATTGTGGAATCCCCGGCTAAGGCCAAGACCATCAACAAGTACTTGGGCAACGAGTACGTGGTGAAGTCGAGTATCGGCCATATCCGAGACCTGCCCACCAGCGGTTCGGCTAGCGCCAGCAAGGAGCCTGCCGCCAAGCGCGGCAAGGCCGCTGCGGGCGAAGGTCCGGTGCTCACCCCTAAAGAGAAAGCGCGCAAGCAGCTGGTCTCGCGCATGGGTGTGGACCCGGATCATGGCTGGAAAGCCAAGTACGAGATCCTTCCTGGCAAGGAAAAGGTCATCGAAGAGCTGCGCCGGCTCGCCAAGGATGCTGACACCATCTATCTCGCGACGGACTTGGACCGCGAAGGGGAAGCCATTGCCTGGCACCTGCGGGAAGCCATCGGCGGTGACGACAGCCGCTACAAGCGCGTGGTGTTCAACGAAATCACCAAGAAAGCCATCCAGGAAGCCTTCTCCAAGCCGGGCGAGCTGGACATCGACCGTGTCAACGCCCAGCAAGCGCGTCGTTTCCTCGACCGCGTCGTGGGTTACATGGTCTCGCCGTTGCTGTGGGCCAAGATCGCCCGTGGCTTGTCCGCCGGCCGTGTGCAATCGGTCGCGGTCAAGCTGGTGGTGGAGCGTGAGCGCGAGATCCGTGCGTTCATTCCCGAAGAGTACTGGGAAGTCCACGCCGACCTCGGCACCACCAAGGGCGCCAACGTGCGCTTTGAAGTCGCTCGCGAGAAAGGCGAAGCCTTCAAGCCGCTGAACGAAGCCCAGGCCATGGCTGCGCTGGAGAAGCTCAAGGCTTCCAGCTACAGCATCGTCAAGCGTGAAGACAAACCGACCAGCAGCAAGCCTTCGGCGCCGTTCATCACCTCCACCCTGCAACAGGCCGCGAGTAACCGCCTGGGCTTCGGCGTGAAGAAAACCATGATGATGGCCCAGCGCTTGTACGAAGCCGGCTACATCACTTACATGCGTACTGACTCCACCAACCTGTCGGTGGACGCAGTGGCGATGGCGCGCACTTATATTGAAAGCGAATTCGGCAAGAAGTACCTGCCGGAGAAGCCGAACGTCTACAGCAGCAAGGAAGGCGCACAGGAGGCTCACGAAGCGATTCGTCCTTCCGACGCCAACACCGAGCCTTCCAAGCTGAGCGGCATGGAGCGCGACGCTGAACGCCTCTACGAGCTGATCTGGCGCCAGTTTCTGGCCTGCCAGATGCTGCCGGCGCAATACCTGTCCACCACGGTCACCGTGGCGGCATCCGACTTCGAGCTGCGTGCCAAGGGCCGTATCCTCAAGTTCGACGGCTACACCCGCGTCATGCCGCAAATCGCCAAGCCAGGCGATGACGACGTGCTGCCGGACATGGCCCAGGGCGACACGCTCAAGCTGATCAAGCTCGACCCGTCCCAGCACTTCACCAAACCGCCGGCGCGTTATTCGGAAGCCAGCCTGGTGAAAGAGATGGAAAAACGCGGTATCGGTCGTCCTTCGACCTACGCGGCGATTATCTCGACCATCCAGGACCGTGGGTATGTGGCGCTGCACAACCGTCGTTTCTACTCGGAAAAGATGGGCGATATCGTGACCGAGCGCCTGTCCGAGAGCTTTTCCAACCTGATGGACTACGGCTTCACCGCCGGCATGGAAGAGAACCTCGATGACGTGGCCCAGGGCGAACGCGACTGGAAAAACGTGCTGGACGAGTTCTACGGCGACTTCAAGAAGAAGCTCGAAGTAGCCGAAAGCCCGGAAAACGGCATGCGCGCCAACCAGCCGGTGATGACCGACATCCCGTGCCAGACCTGTGGCCGCCCGATGCAGATTCGTACGGCGTCCACCGGGGTGTTCCTCGGTTGCTCGGGCTACAGCCTGCCGCCGAAAGAGCGCTGCAAGGCCACCGTCAACCTGGTGCCGGGTGATGAAATCGCTGCTGACGACGAGGGTGAGTCCGAATCGCTGGTACTGCGTGGTAAGCACCGTTGCCCGATCTGCAGCACGGCGATGGACGCCTACCTGCTGGACGAGAAACACAAGCTGCACATCTGCGGTAACAACCCGGATTGCAACGGCTACGAGATTGAAGAGGGCACCTATCGCATCAAGGGCTATGAAGGCCCGAGCCTGGAATGCGACAAGTGCGGCAGCGAGATGCAACTCAAGACCGGCCGTTTCGGCAAGTTCTTCGGGTGCACCAACCCGACGTGCAAGAACACCCGCAAGCTGCTGAAAAGCGGCGATGCGGCGCCGCCGAAGATGGATCCGGTGAAGATGCCGGAGCTCAAGTGCGAGAAGGTCAACGACACTTACATCCTGCGTGACGGTGCTTCGGGCCTGTTCCTGGCCGCTAGCCAGTTCCCGAAAAACCGCGAGACCCGTGCACCACTGGTGCTGGAAATCGTGCCGCACAAGGATGAGATCGATCCGAAGTACCACTTCCTGTGTGAAGCGCCGAAGAAGGACCCGGATGGTCGCCCAGCCGTGATCCGCTACAGCCGCAAGACCAAGGAGCAGTACGTGCAGACCGAAGTGGACGGCAAGCCGACTGGCTGGAAAGCGTTCTACGAGGGCGGCAAGTGGAAGGTCGAGGACAAGCGCCAAGGCGCTTGATCGACTAATCTGTCCGAGTTGTAGGGGGCGAGCTTGCTGTGGCGAGGGAGCTTGCTCCCGCTGGACTGCGCAGCAGGCCCCAGCTTTTGGGGGCGCTGCGCACCCCAGCGGGAGCAAGCTCCCTCGCCACAATTAAGTAAGCCAGCATCACGCCCTTTTCGTTGTGGAGACTGCCGTTATGGCCAACGAACTCTATACCCGTACCAATCAGAAAATTTACTTCGCGGGTTTGTCTCTGGAAGCCCTTGGTCGCGCCGAGGAAGGGAAGGAGATGAACGCCATCGCGCTGGTCCAGGCGGGGCGTGAAGCGGCGTTGTTCCACCTCTACGGTGCTTTGCTGGGCCTGTGCCATGAAATCGCCGGGTTCTACCGCTTGCCTCAGGCCGGTGCGCCGCGTGCAGAAGCGATCATGACCCGTGAAGTGCTGGAGACCATGGCCATTCCTGAGCTGGCTGAGTTGGTGGAAATGGCCCAGAGCCCGGATAGCTGGGTGGCGCGTTTGCTCAAGGCTCATGCTGATATGTTCCAGCCGCCTCGTATTCCCCATGTGCCCAAGGGCGACGTCACTCAACCATTGATCGTCGCTGTTGCGCTGGAAGAAGACGAACCCAAGCCGCTGAGCCGGGAAGAGCTGGAAAGCTGGCGTCAGGAGCTGAAAAAGCTGGCGCTGCGGTTTCGCGAAGGCTTGAACGAGTGCTGATGCATCCCCATTATTCAGATACACAGCAGAGTGCACCGTTCATCAAGCTGTAAAGAAACCTCTTCAGATCCTCAGCGATGCCGGGTGGATGACTGATATAATCCCGGCCTTTCGTGGAGAACTGATTTTTATGCCAACGTCCTTTCTTGAAATCGTAGAGTTGCCTGACGGCCGAATCGAGCTGCGTCGGGCTGAGGACGAGGGTTCTCTGGTTATTCTGGATTTTTCCGAAGACGCCAAAGCGTTCCTGCAAGGCCAGCACGTGGAAGTGGCAAAAGCCATGTTGAGCGTGGGTGTGCAGATGGCGGGTCGTTTGGCGGAAGGTGAGCCAGAGAAGGAAGATGGGCCGCGGGTGCTGCACTGAGTGACGGTGAGCTGTTGTAGTGAGCGGGCTTGCCCCGCGCTGGACTACGAAGCGGCCCCAAAACCTGGCACCGCGTAATGACTGATATACCGCATTAACCTTTCTAGGGCCGCTTCGCAGCCTAGCGCGGGGCAAGCCCGCTCACTACAAAAAACTATCCCAATCGAATATTCAAGCTCTGGGCATCGCCCGTACGCGCGGCGCTGATCAGTTGCTGCTTTGCGCTCGCATTCAGCGGATTCAACCAACTCACCACCGTATGGCTACGGCCCAGGCGCAGCGCTTCGCACGTCAACTGCTGGGCGCTCTGCGCGCCGCGCGGTTGCAGCAACAGGATACGCTCACGGTTGAGGCCGGCGTCCCGCAGCCAGGCCTGGGTCAGGCTGGCGGGCGGGGCGATCAGCGTCAGCCAGCGAGCATCCTGTTCCTCGCTGAGTTCGCGAAGGATCGGCGCCAGCAGGCTCAGGCAACTGCCAGCAGCACCGCGCAACGACAATTCACTGAACGCCTCCGGCTCGGCGCTCCAGGGCGCCTCGACCGTTTCCTTGAGGATGGGCGCAAGGGGTTGGGCCATAAAGGCCTCGAACAGCGACAGTTGTGTGTGTTGTGGGGTGTGCACGAGCTGCATGATGCCTCCTTTAGCGGCGAATGACGCCGACGCTCAAGCCTTCGATCACCAGGTCCTGATCTTTCAGGTTCACTTCAATCGGGGCGAACTCAGGGTTCTCGGCCAGGAGCCAGACCTTGCTGCCTTCGCGCTTGAAGCGTTTGACGGTGACCTCGTCGCCGATGCGGGCGACGACGATCTGGCCATTACGGGCTTCGCGGGTGGTGTGGACGGCCAGCAGGTCGCCATCGAAGATGCCCACGTCCTTCATGCTCATGCCATGTACCCGCAACAGGTAGTCGGCGCGAGGGTGGAAGAAGGTCGGGTTGATGTTGCAGGATTCTTCGACGTGCTGCTGTGCCAGGATCGGCGCACCGGCGGCAACGCGGCCGATGATGGGCAGTGTCGATTCGTCGGCCTTGGCTTCAAAGCCAGGGATACGAATGCCGCGTGAAGCACCGGGGGTCATCTCGATCGCGCCTTTGCGTGCGAGGGCCTTGAGGTGTTCTTCGGCGGCGTTGGGGGACTTGAACCCCAGTTCCAGCGCAATTTCCGCTCGGGTCGGCGGGTAGCCGTTGTCGTCGAGGCAGCGCTTGATAAAAGCCAGAATCTCAGCTTGGCGTGGCGTCAGTTTTAGCATGTTGATCGCTCTGTCTTTTTACACAGTGACTGGGATTATATACAGTGAACTGCGCTTGGCAATCATCCTTTTTGGCGACTCCGCTGGACGGTCATTCGTCATCTGTCCTACGAGGCAGAGATAGCGCTGCCTACAGACGTTGGCGGATGTGATTAAATAGCGCTGAAATACATGACTGCCCGGCCGGAATACGAACCCGCAGGCTTGACAAGACACACCCTGAAACGTATGTTTCAAACAAGTGTTTGTCAGGCGGAGTAGCCATGGCCCAGTCGGAAACCGTTGAACGCATTCTCGATGCTGCCGAGCAATTGTTCGCGGAAAAAGGATTTGCTGAAACTTCATTGCGGCTGATTACCAGCAAGGCCGGGGTGAACCTGGCGGCCGTGAACTACCATTTCGGCTCGAAAAAGGCCCTGATCCAGGCGGTGTTCTCGCGCTTCCTGGGGCCATTCTGCGCCAGCCTTGATCGCGAGCTGGAACGGCGCCAGGCCAAGGCCGACAATAAGCCTTCCCTTGAAGACCTGCTGGAAATGCTCGTGGAGCAGGCGCTGGTGGTGCAGCCGCGCAGTGGCAACGACCTGTCGATCTTCATGCGCTTGCTCGGCCTGGCATTCAGCCAGAGCCAGGGTCACCTGCGGCGCTACCTGGAAGACATGTACGGCAAGGTTTTCCGTCGTTATATGCTGCTGGTGAACGAGGCCGCTCCGCGTATTCCTCCTATTGAATTGTTCTGGCGTGTGCACTTTATGCTCGGCGCGGCGGCGTTCAGCATGTCCGGGATCAAGGCATTGCGCGCCATTGCCGAGACCGATTTCGGCGTCAACACCTCCATTGAGCAAGTCATGCGCCTGATGGTGCCATTCCTCGCTGCCGGCATGCGTGCCGAAACCGGGGTGACCGACCCTGCCATGGCTGCCGCCCAACTGCGCCCGCGCAGCAAAACCGCACCGCCCGCCGCCAAGGCGTGACCGTCCCGGGTGTGCGCGGCCGCTTGCATCCGCTAAGCTAGCCGCCATGCCGATTTCAGCTATTTATCCGCAACCCGTTGCCCTCACCGTGCCTGGTAAGGGCAACGGGTTGTGTGCGTTATTTAAGGAAGGTTTATGACTGCTGCCCTGCAAGGTTCATTGATGGTCGACGTTGCCGGTACCTGGCTGACGGCCGAGGATCGTCATCTGTTGCGCCAGCCTGAGGTGGGTGGCCTGATTATTTTTGCGCGCAATATCGAGCATCCGCGCCAAGTGCGGGAACTGAGCGCGGCGATTCGCGCAGTACGCCCGGACCTGCTGTTGGCGGTCGACCAGGAGGGCGGCCGGGTGCAGCGTCTACGCCAGGGCTTTGTGCGTCTGCCGGCCATGCGCGCATTGGCCGACAACCCCAACGCCGAATACCTGGCCGAGCAGTGCGGTTGGATCATGGCCACCGAAGTGCTGGCTGTGGGCCTTGATCTCAGCTTCGCCCCGGTGCTCGATCTGGATTATCAACGCAGCGCAGTCGTCGGCACCCGTTCCTTCGAAGGTGATCCTGAACGTGCCGCCGTGCTAGCGGGCGCATTCATTCGCGGCATGAACAGCGCCGGAATGGCCGCCACCGGTAAACACTTCCCAGGCCACGGCTGGGCCGAGGCCGACTCCCACGTCGCGATCCCCAATGACGAACGCAGCCTGGAGCAGATTCGCGCCAATGACCTGGTGCCTTTCGCACGTCTGAGCAAGCAGTTGGCGGCCGTGATGCCAGCTCACGTGATTTATCCGCAGGTCGATGCGCAGCCGGCTGGATTCTCCCGTTGCTGGCTGCAAGACATCTTGCGTGGCGAGTTGCAGTTCGACGGGGTGATTTTCAGCGATGACCTGTCCATGGCCGGTGCCCATGTGGTGGGCGATGCGGCCAGCCGTATCGAGGCTGCGCTGACGGCGGGTTGTGACATGGGGTTGGTGTGTAACGACCGTGCTGCTGCAGAGTTGGCGCTGAGCGCTGCCCAGAGGATGAAGGTAACGCCGTCTGCGCGGATTGCGCGGATGCGTGGGCAAGCCATTGCTTCGACGGACTATAAGCAGGACCCGCGTTGGTTGGCGGCGCTGACAGCGTTGCGTGATGCTCAATTGATCGACTGAAAACCGCGTTGTGGCCATCGCAGGCAAGCCAGCTCCCACACTTGGAATGCATTCCCCTGTGGGAGCTGGCTTGCCTGCGATAGCAATCGGACAGTCAGCGCTTCTCTTGTTTGTGCGGTAAAGGCGCAAACAACGCCTCGATATCCTCATTACCCAACTGCCAATCCCCAGTCGTGCGCCCATCCAGAACACCCGCGGCCAGATCGGACTTTTCCTTCTGCAAGTGCTGGATTTTCTCCTCCACCGTACCCCGCGCAATCATCTTGTAAACGAATACCGGCTTCTCCTGGCCGATGCGATACGCGCGGTCGGTGGCCTGATTCTCCGTGGCCGGGTTCCACCACGGGTCGTAGTGAATCACGGTGTCGGCTTCGGTCAGGTTCAAGCCCACACCGCCGGCCTTCAAGCTGATCAGGAAGATCTGTAGCTTGCCGCTCTGGAAATCCTTCACCGGCGTTCGCCGGTCCCGGGTCTGGCCCGTTAGCAGGGCGTAGGAAATCCCGCGTTTTTTCAGCTCGACTTCGATCAGGCTGAGCATCGAAGTGAACTGGGAAAACAGCAAAATCCGCCGTCCTTCCGCAAACAGTTCTTCAAGCATTTCCATCAGGCTGTCGAGCTTGCCCGAGCTACTGCCTCGGGTAGGCAGGGTGGCATCGTTGACCAGGCGCAAGTCACAGCACACCTGGCGCAGCTTCAACAGCGCTTCAAGAATGATGATCTGGCTGCGCGCCACGCCCTTGCGGGTGATCTCGTCGCGGACCTTCTTGTCCATCGCCAGGCGCATGGTTTCGTATACGTCGCGCTGGGCTTCGTTGAGGTCGACCCAGTGGATGATCTCGGTCTTGGGCGGCAGCTCCGTGGCCACCTGCTCTTTGGTGCGGCGCAGCAGGAAGGGTTTGATTCGACCGTTGAGGTGCTGCAATCGTACATCGCTGCCGCGCTTTTCGATGGGCACGCGGTAATCGCGGTTGAAGCTTTTGACGTCCCCCAGCCAACCCGGCAGCAGGAAGTGGAACAGTGACCACAGCTCGCCCAGGTGATTTTCCAGCGGCGTGCCACTCAGGCACAGGCGTTGCCGGGCATTCAGCTCGCGCGCGGCTTGAGCGGCCTTGCTGGATGGGTTCTTGATGTATTGGGCCTCATCGAGGATCAGTACGTGCAAGGGCAGGGCGGCCAGTTGTTCGATGTCCTTGGGCAGTAAGGCGTAGGTGGTCAGCAGCAGGTCATAGTCCTGCAGGTTCGCGAAATGTTTCTTGCGCCCCGCGCCATAGAGCGCCATTACCTTGAGCTGCGGCGTGAAGTGCGCCGCCTCATCCAGCCAATTGGGGATCAGGCTGGTGGGCATCACCACCATGCAGGGGCGATCCAGGCGCCCGGCGGCTTTCTCGGTCAGAATATGCGCCAGGGTTTGCAGGGTTTTACCCAGGCCCATGTCATCCGCAAGAATCCCGCCAACGTCGAGCTGGCGCAGCGACTGCATCCAGCTCAAGCCTTCCAACTGATACGGGCGCAAGGTCGCGTTCAACCCCTCGGGTGCCACGCAGCTGAAATCCTTGATATCCCGCAGGCGTTGGGCGAAGTTGCGGATCTTTTCGCCGCCCTCCCATTGCAGAGGCAGGTCTTCCAGCGGGTTCAAGCGAATCGCATCGGCCTTGGCCAGGCGTAACGTGGTGGTGCCGGATTCTTGTAGGTAAAACTCGCCGAGGGTCGCCAGTACGGGTTTCAGTCGGCCGTAGGGCAATGCCACTTGCAGCGGGCCATGACCGTTGGGCAGGCCTGGGATATTCACCAGGATCAGCTCATCATCGCGGCGCCGTGCAAGCTTCTCCGGGTTGAGGATCTCGGTGTGGGAGCGCATCAAGTTCAACAGGATCGGCAACAGGCTCAGCCGCTCGCCGTTGACGATGATGCCCAGCTCCAAGTCAAACCAATCACGCTCCGGGCCATCGTCGACCGTGGCGTACCAGTCATCGACGGCGCTGAGGTCGAAGCCGAAATCTTCATCGATTTGCAGCTCCCAACCTTCGGTGCGCAGGGTGGGTGAAACGTTGAGGGTGAAGTTTAGCCAGGCGCTGTCATTGACCATCTCGAACAGCTCGCCGGCGCTCTCCGGCAAGGCCTTGCTTTGGCGCGTGGCGATCTTGAAACCCAGCAGGCGCAACTGTTCGCGATACGGCTGCTCAAGCTCCGGATGCCGCTTGATCCGCAGGCTCTGGGTTTCCTGGCGCACCACGATATCGGCGTTCTTCTGCCCGCTGACGTAGTTACCCAAATAGTTGAACGACAGCGCCGCGCGGTGCTGGATATAGCGCTGCATCTTGCCGTTGCGCGGCTCAAACGCGCTGAACTCCACACTGGCCAGCCACAGGCGCGGTATCGGTTTGACATCCTCCATCACCACTTGCGGCAGCACCACGCGGTTATCCAGCACGGCCTGGAGTTTTTCCAGCAGTTCGGCATCTTGAGCCGCGGCCGGGTAGGCCAGGGTTTCCTGGACCTTGAGCAGCACGGCTGCGATATGTTTGCAGTTGGTGTGCACCGGGCAGGTACAGCGGCTGTCCACCAGGATCAGCGTGCCTTTGGCCGATTCGCGCAGTGAGATGGTCTGGCGATAAACATTGCCGCCTGAGCCTTCGCAACTGGCGACGATGGTGCTGTCACCGGATTCGACAATGCGCACCCGGTTCTCCAGGGCATAACGCCGGCCGCGCTCAAGGCTTTGCTCTTTAAAGCGATTGGCCCACGAAGGGGCCAGGGGTTTGGTCAACTGCGACGTCAGGGACATGGTGCGGGATCAGTCCTGAATGTCGGGCGGTGGTGCGCTGGGTGGTTTGGCGGTCAGCGAAGTGATCTTGATCAGCAGCGCCAAATGGCCACCGTCCAGGTAGTTGAGTTGGTTGTTCTTGGTGCGCACGTCTTTTTGGCTCAGGTGCTCGCTGGCGATTACGCTGCCGTTGCTGTCGAACTGGTTGATCCAGAAGTCTGCGTCAATGTCAGTGAAGCGCCCCAGTTGCAGGTTCAGCACGCCTTCGATGGGAAACTGGCCGAACTGCTCCTGGCCGTCGGTGATCGCGATCTTCACCGCCTGCTCGCCGAGGTTTTGCTCCCATGCCTTGTGCGCCAACACGGTGTAGCTGTTGTCGGCGCTGAGTTTGTCGACGATGTTGTTCAGGCGCGGCGGGCTCAATGTATCGCCCAGGCGCACGGCGCCAGCATCCCAGTTTTCCGGCGCAGCGCGGCTGTTGATCACCGGCTCGGCGTTCTGGCGCACCAGGATCATTTCCACCTGGTACGGGCTGTCGGCGAACGCCGCAGGGGCCACGACCACCAACAACAGGCTCAACATGCGGAACAGGCGCATTGTGGCGTCCTTCATACAGGTTTCGGGATCAGGCGCTCGAACAACGCCTCCAGGGTATTAAAGCGTTCTTCGGCACGTTCCATCGGCACCATGAACTTGAACAGCGTAGCCCCTTCGAACTTGTAGCGGTTGGGCTGGCCCTGGATCAGCTTGATCAACACCAGCGGGTCCACCGGCGTCTGCGCTTCAAACTCGATGCGTCCGCCTTGCGGCCCGGCATCGACTTTCTTTATTCCAAGCTGCTCGGCCTGCAATTTGAGCAGGGTCAGGCGTACCAGGTTCTTGGTCGGTTCCGGCAACAGGCCGAAGCGGTCGATCATCTCCACCTGCAAGTCCTTGAGACCTTCTTCGTCGGTGGCCGAGGCAATGCGCTTGTACAGGATCAGCCGCGCATGCACGTCGGGCAGGTAATCCTCGGGGATCAGCGCCGGCAAGCGCAGGTTGATCTCCGGGCCGCCGCCCAGCGGTTGATCGAGGTTCGGTTGCTCGCCCTTGCGGATGGCCTTCACCGCACGTTCGAGCATCTCCATGTACAGGGTGAAACCCACCGCCTGGATCTGCCCGCTCTGGCCGTCCCCCAGCAGTTCGCCGGCGCCACGGATTTCCAGGTCGTTGGTGGCCAGTACAAAACCGGCGCCCAGGTCCTGGGTATTGGCGATGGCTTCCAGGCGCTTTTCTGCGTCGGAGGTGATCTGTTGGCGGGGCGGTGTCAGCAAGTAGGCATACGCCTGGTGATGACTACGCCCAACCCGGCCGCGTAATTGGTGCAACTGCGCCAGACCGAACTTGTCGGCGCGTTCGATGATGATGGTGTTGGCGCTCGGCACGTCGATGCCGGTCTCGATGATGGTCGAGGCGATCAGCACGTTGAAGCGCTTGTGGTAGAAGTCGCTCATCACTTGTTCGAGTTCGCGTTCGCGCATTTGGCCGTGGCCGATGGCGATACGCGCCTCCGGCACCAGCTCGGCGAGGTCGGCGGCGCATTTCTCGATGGTCTTCACATCGTTGTGCAAGTAGTACACCTGCCCGCCGCGTAGCAGTTCGCGCAGCAACGCTTCCTTGACCGTGCTTTTGTTCTGCTCCATCACGAAGGTACGCACTGACAGGCGGCGCGCCGGTGGCGTGGCGATGATCGACAGGTCACGCATGCCCGACACCGCCATGTTCAGCGTGCGCGGAATCGGCGTGGCGGTCAGCGTCAGAATGTCGACTTCGCTGCGCAGGGCCTTGAGCTGTTCTTTCTGGCGCACCCCAAAGCGGTGTTCTTCGTCGATGATCACCAGGCCCAGGTTTTTGATCTTCACATCGTCCGACAGCAGCTTGTGGGTGCCGATCACGATGTCGATCTTGCCTTCGGCCAAATCGGCGACCGCGGCATTCACTTCCTTGGCCGACTTGAAGCGGCTCATCACTTCGACGGTCACCGGCCAGTCGGCAAAGCGGTCGCGGAAGCTGTTGTAGTGCTGCTGGGCGAGCAGGGTGGTGGGCACCAGGATGGCCACCTGGCGGCCACCGTGTACCGCAATGAAGGCGGCGCGCATGGCCACTTCGGTCTTGCCGAAGCCCACGTCGCCGCAGACCAGGCGGTCCATCGGCTTGGGCGCGAGCATGTCGGCGCGCACCGCTTCGATGGTGGTTTGCTGGTCCGGGGTTTCTTCGAAGGGGAAGCCGGCGCTGAAGGTGGCGTAGTCGGCTTTCGGGTCGGCGAACGCGTAGCCTTCGCGCGCGGCGCGGCGGGCATAAATGTCGAGCAATTCGGCTGCCACGTCGCGCACTTGTTCGGCGGCTTTGCGCTTGGCTTTCTGCCAGGTCTCGGAGCCCAAGCGGTGCAACGGCGCCAGCGCATCGTCGCTGCCGGTGTAGCGCGCGATCAAGTGCAGGTTGGCCACCGGCACGTACAGCTTGGCGCCCTCGGCGTATTCCATGGTGAGGAATTCGGCGGCCTGGTTGTCGATCTCCAGGGTTTGCAGGCCCAGGTAACGGCCCACACCGTGGTCGATATGCACCACCGGCGCGCCTTCGCGCAGCTCGGTGAGGTTCTTGATCACTGCGTCGTTGTTGGCGTCGGCACGTTTTTCACGGCGACGGCGCTGCATCACGCGCTGGCCGAACAACGGGCTCTCGGCGATCAGCGCCAGGGCGGGGTCTTCCAGCAGCAAGCCTTCGTCCAGCGGCGCGATGGTGATCGCCAGGCGGTCTTTGCTTTTTACAAAGTCCGGCCAGCTGTCGACGGTTTTCGGCCGCAGCTTCAGGCGTTCGAGCAACTCCAGCAGCACTTCGCGGCGCCCGGCGGATTCGGCGGTAAACAGCACGCGGCCAGGGAAGTCGCCGAGGAAGTTGGACAGCGCTTCCAGCGGCTGGTTGGCCTTGGCTTCAATCGCCAGGTTGGGCAGCGCCTGCGCCGGGAAGCGCTCGCGGCCACTGCCGGCGTCCACGTCCTGTTGGCTGGCGACCACGCGCGGCCAACTTTTCAGGCGGGCGAAGCAATCTTCTACCGGCAGGAACAGCTCGGCAGGCGGCAATAAAGGACGGGACGGATCAACGCGGCGTTCTTCATACCGATTACGCACATCGTTCCAGAAGTTTTCCGCCGCTTGCTCGATGCCTGGCAGCGAGAACACCTGGGTGTCCTGGGGCAAGTAATCGAACAGGGTGGACGTCTCGTCGAAGAACAGCGGCAGGTAGTACTCGATACCGGCCGGTGTAATCCCGCTGCTCAAGTCCTGGAAGATCGGGCAGCGGCGGAAGTCGACATCGAAGCGCTCACGGAAGCGTGCCTTGAAGCGGGTGACCGCATCCTTTTGCAGCGGGAATTCCCGCGCGGGCAGCAGCTTGACTGAGTCCACCTTGTCGATGGAACGCTGGTTTTCCGGATCGAAGGTACGCAGGGTCTCGATTTCGTCATCGAACAGATCGATGCGGTAGGGCAGTTTGCTGCCCATCGGGAACAGGTCGATCAGCGCGCCACGCACCGCGAATTCACCGTGCTCGTACACCGTGTCGACGCAGCGGTAACCGCTGGCTTCCAGACGCGTGCGCATCTGTTCCACATCGAGTTTCTGGCCGATATCCAGCACCAGGCTACTGCCCAGCAGGAACTTGGTCGGTGCCAGGCGATGCAGGGCCGTGGTGATCGGCACCACCAGCACGCCGTGGGCCAGTTCCGGCAAACGGTACAGGCTGGCGATGCGCTGGGAGATGATGTCCTGGTGCGGCGAGAACAGGTCGTAGGGCAAGGTTTCCCAGTCGGGGAAATGCAGCACCGGCAAATCGGGGGCGAAGAAGCTCAGCTCCTGCTCCAGCCGTTCAGCGCTTTGGCTGTCGGCGGTCAGCAGCAGGGTAAAGCGTTTGGCTGCGCTGGCAGCCTCGGCAATGGCCAGGCTCAGGGCGGCACCGGGCAGGTTGCCCCAGTGCTGTTTGCCTGCCGCAGCAGGGAGAAGCGGTAGACGCAGGACGGGCACGGAAGGTTGAGCTCCAAGCGTTGCGACAAAGTCGGTAATTGTAACGGTCCTAGGCGCCGTCTGTCAGTTGCTGACTGTGCCTAATGCGGTTTGTAGGAAATGTAGTGGCTAAGACAAACAATGGCGGGTTTTGACTCAATATGTAGTGCCAAAATGTGCGCGTTTTTCGGAGGGTTACGGATAAGTCGCCCTGAGCGCTGCATTGATGGCCTTCTGGAACCCGCGTATTTACTGGGCTGTAGCGGGGTGTCAATTTTTGGCAAGGACTTTTTGTTGCCTGCGGCGCATTGCTCCGAGGGCAGTCGGGCGGCATAATGTAGCCCCTTTTTTCTGCCCCTACATGTGGAAGGTTCCCGTGACTCAGAAGCCCGACCAGTGTCTTGGTGAATGGATCGACCGTGAAGCACTCGCAGAAGCGATGATTCCGCTTATCGGCCAGCTGTACCGCAATAACAATGTGGTGAGCTCGATCTATGGCCGCAGCCTGATCAACCAGTCTGTCATCGCGATTCTCAAGGCTCACCGCTTTGCGCGCCATCGCTCCGCCGACGACAGCGAACTCTCCGTCCACGAAACATTCCCACTGCTTAAAGCCATGAGCGAGCTCAAGCTCGGCGCGGCTTCGGTAGACCTGGGCAAGCTGGCCTACAAATTCCGCAACGAAGGCAACGGCCGCAGCGCCGAGCAATTCGTACGCGAAGAAATGGCTGACGTGGTTGGCCAGCAAAACGCCGCTGCCCGCAAAGGCACCGACGTTGTGCTGTACGGCTTCGGTCGTATCGGCCGCCTGCTGGCGCGCATCCTCATCGAAAAAACCGGTGGCGGCGACGGCCTGCGCCTGCGTGCCATCGTGGTGCGCAAAGGCGCCGAGAACGATCTGACCAAGCGCGCAAGCCTCCTGCGTCGCGACTCGGTACACGGTCCGTTCAACGGCACCATCGTCATCGACGAAGAAAACAACACCATCACCGCCAACGGTAACCTGATCCAGGTGATCTACGCGAAGAACCCGACTGAGGTGGACTACACCCAGTACGGCATCCAGGACGCCCTGCTGGTGGACAACACCGGCGTATGGCGTGATGCCGACGGCCTGGGCCAGCACCTGGCCTGCCCGGGTGTCGACCGCGTTGTCCTGACCGCACCGGGCAAGGGCAAGCTGAAGAACATCGTTCACGGTATCAACCATGGCGAAATCACCGCTGACGACAAGATCGTGTCCGCGGCTTCCTGCACCACCAACGCCATCGTGCCGGTGCTGAAGGCTGTAAATGACAAGTTCGGTATCGTTAACGGTCACGTTGAAACCGTTCACTCGTACACCAACGACCAGAACCTGATCGACAACTTCCACAAAGGCGATCGCCGTGGCCGTAGCGCCGCGTTGAACATGGTGATCACCGAGACCGGTGCTGCCACCGCTGCTGCCAAGGCGTTGCCTGAGCTGGCCGGCAAGCTGACCGGTAACGCGATCCGCGTTCCGACGCCAAACGTGTCGATGGCCATTCTCAATCTGAACCTTGAGAAAGCCGCTACCCGTGAAGAGATGAACGAGTACCTGCGCTTCATGGCGCTGCACTCCGACCTGCATAAGCAGATCGACTTCGTTAATTCCCAGGAAGTGGTGTCCACCGACTTCGTGGGCTCGCGCCACGCCGGCGTGGTGGATGCTGAAGCGACCATCACCCAGGACAACCGCGTTGTGCTGTACGTGTGGTACGACAACGAGTTCGGCTACAGCTGCCAGGTGGTTCGCGTGATGGAAGACATGGCTGGGGTTAACCCGCCTGCGTTTCCGCGCTAAGCGTCAGCAGTAAATGAAAAAGCCCCGACTGGTTCGGGGTTTTTTTATGGCTGTGAATTCTGTACTGCCTGTCAGGGCCTCATCGGGGGCAAGCCCCCTCCCACATTTGAATGTATTCACATATCCAGGCTTGTGAACACAGTCAGTGTGGGAGGGGGCTTGCCCCCGATGGGGCCAGAGCTGACACCCCGCTAATCCAGCAACCCCTCCGACAACCCCTCAGGCGCCAGCCAAATCCCCAGATAAGCCTTCGCCAATTCATCATCCGGGCTACTGAACGCCACTTCCCCATTGATCTCCAGATTTAACCCACGCCCAGGGCGAAAATCCAGCGCATACCGATCACCCTTTTGAATATCGCGAAAGCGCGCATGCAACCGGTCTACCTCAGGCTTCAACCGGGCGCTGACTTGCTGGCGCTTCAATGTGGTATTGGCGGCCTTGATCACATCGCTGCGGTCGATATCGCGAAAGTAATACAGCTCAAGGCGCAGTGCCTTTTGTTGCTCCCAGGCGAGCTTGGCGGGCGTTTCAGTGGGGGCATACAGCGCTGCCGCGTAGACATCTGCCCAGAGATAGGTCAGCACCACCTGGTTCTTCAGGGCTAATCCATGGGATTGAGCAGGAAAACCAGCCTGTCGGAGCCGGTCGGCCTCGTTGGCCTGAGCCGTGATCGACAACATCAACAATAAACAGAAAGCGACATGCCGCATAATGGCCCGTCCTGCAAAGGTGCTTGCTGGCAGTGTAATTCCAATTTCCTTACGCTGTAGTAACGGCAAGACTGGCCTACGACGCGACCAAGGGTTAATGTGCGCGGCGTTGAGCCTTATATAGACTGTGCCCCGGTTCACACACTTGAGCCAAAATGTCCTTCATGACCGCTGGCCGCGGCATGATTTAGCCCGGCGTCCAACCGTACGCCTGGCCTGTTCTGAGGAGTACGCATGGCTGTCTACAACTACGACGTGGTGGTACTGGGTTCCGGCCCAGCTGGAGAAGGTGCGGCGATGAACGCCGCAAAGGCAGGACGCAAGGTGGCGATGGTCGATAGCCGTCGCCAGGTCGGCGGTAACTGCACCCACCTGGGTACCATCCCGTCCAAGGCCCTGCGTCACTCGGTGCGCCAGATCATGCAGTTCAACACCAACCCGATGTTCCGGGCCATTGGTGAGCCGCGCTGGTTCTCGTTTCCGGATGTGCTGAAAAGCGCCGAGAAAGTCATTTCCAAGCAAGTCGCCTCACGCACCGGTTACTACGCGCGTAACCGTGTGGATTTGTTCTTCGGCACCGGCAGCTTCGCCGATGAGCAAACCATCGAAGTGGTCTGCCCCAACGGTGTGGTCGAGAAGCTGGTGGCCAAGCACATCATCATCGCCACCGGTTCGCGCCCTTATCGCCCGGCCGATATCGATTTCCACCACCCGCGTATCTACGATAGCGACACTATCCTGAGCCTGGGCCACACCCCGCGCAAACTGATCATCTACGGCGCCGGCGTGATCGGCTGTGAATACGCCTCGATCTTCAGCGGCCTGGGTGTACTGGTAGAGCTGGTAGACAACCGCGACCAGTTGCTGAGCTTCCTCGACTCGGAAATTTCCCAGGCGTTGAGCTACCACTTCAGCAACAACAACATCACCGTGCGCCATAACGAAGAGTACGAGCGGGTCGAAGGCCTGGACAACGGGGTGATCCTGCACCTCAAGTCCGGCAAGAAGATCAAGGCCGACGCCTTGCTGTGGTGCAACGGCCGTACCGGCAACACCGACAAGCTGGGCATGGAAAACATCGGCGTGAAGGTCAACAGCCGTGGTCAGATCGAGGTGGACGAGAACTACCGCACCTGCGTGGCGACCATCTACGGCGCCGGCGACGTGATCGGCTGGCCAAGCCTGGCCAGTGCGGCGCATGACCAGGGCCGCTCGGCCGCTGGCAGCATCGTCGACAATGGCAGCTGGCGTTATGTAAACGACGTGCCGACCGGGATCTACACCATTCCCGAGATCAGCTCCATCGGCAAGAACGAGAGCGAACTGACCAAGGCCAAGGTGCCTTACGAAGTGGGCAAGGCGTTCTTCAAGAGCATGGCGCGTGCGCAGATCGCCGGTGAGCCCCAAGGCATGCTGAAGATCCTGTTCCACCGCGAGACCCTGGAAGTCCTCGGCGTGCATTGCTTCGGCTACCAGGCTTCGGAGATCGTGCACATCGGCCAGGCCATCATGAACCAGCCGGGTGAGCTGAATACTCTCAAGTATTTCGTCAACACCACGTTCAACTACCCGACCATGGCCGAAGCCTATCGGGTAGCGGCCTACGACGGCCTCAACCGGCTTTTTTGAGCGGCTCCGGCCGGTGGCCTGAGCCGGCCGGGGAGACCGATTTCAGTAATTCCCGAGGGTGGCAGTGGCCAAACCGGGAAAGTCTGTAATCAGGCTATCTACGCCGAAGTCGGCGAGCCTGCGCATCAGCGCAGGTTCGTTGACTGTCCACACGGACACGTGCAGGCCCTGGCGCTGGGCTTTTTCCAGACGCTCAGGGGTGCACAACGTCCAGTTCAACGCCAGGATCTCACAGCCGTAGTTCTGCGCCACCTTCAGTGGGTCGAGCCAGGCGTATTCGGCCACCAACCCGCGTGACAGGTCGGGGGTGAGTTCAACAGCGGCTTTCAAGACTTCTCGTGAACTTGAGGTGACGGTGACTTTGTCCATCAGGCCAAAGCGCACGGCCATCTCACGAATTGCCAGTACGGTGGTTGCCGCACGCGTGCGCGAAGCGCTTTTGACTTCCAGTTGCCAGTGATCGAAGTCGCATTTTTCGAACAGCTCTTCCAGGCGCGGGATCGGGCACGGCGTGACCCAACCCGGGCCGCCTTTGCGCGCGTCCATCTTGACTAGGTCTGCCGCTGAATACTCGACGACCTTGCCGCGCCGGTCGGCGGTGCGCTTGAGGGTTGGGTCGTGGATGACCATCAGTTCGCCGTCCATCGACAGGTGCAAATCCAGTTCGCAGCGGCGTACGCCATGCTTGAGGCATTCCTGAAAGCTGGTCAGGGTGTTTTCCGGTGCTTCGCCTTTGGCACCGCGGTGGCCGTAGATCAGGGTCACAGTTGCTCCTATGCGCCAGCTCATCTGGCGGGGTCAATACTACGTAGTCAGGTGTCTTGGGCGTCGCTTTGTTCCCGCGCCAGGCGGCGTTCCTGGGCTTGTTTCTGCAGGATGTAGCGCGCCAGCAGTTGGCGCTGGGCGTCGGTCATGGATTCGAATTCCGTACCGACGTCAAAACCATTGCCCTTGGGATCGCAATGGGTGACCCGTGCACGCAGCAGCAGACCGAGGGCCTGAGGCATCAGCACCAGCTTGACCGCCAGGTGCGCGCCGGCGGGCAAGGGGGTAGGGTGCTGGAAGTCGATACCACCTTCGGAGATGATCACCGGCTGGGGGGCACCCACCTCATCCAGCAGGCCGCGTGCCATGATCTGGCTGAGCAGGTCCAGGCGTTTATTCTGTACACGGAGGAAGGCCGCCAGGGTGCGATCCTTCTCACTGAGCTGACGCAGCAGGTGCTGGGCTTCGAATTCGCTCAGGTGCAACTCGCTGAGCAGATTGAACAGCGGCGAATCATCCAGCAACACTTCCTTGCTCGCCGCTTCGGGGGCCGACAGGCTTTTGATTTGGAGTGCGATCATGTCGTCGATACGGTAGTATTCGCGGCGTTCTTCTTCATCTAATGTCGACATGGCGAACCCCAAGTAGCGTTAATGGTCTGAGTGTAAAGCTGCTTACCAGACCCCGCCACCGGGACGTCTTCTTTTCCTCCGAACAAGCCCCGACATGTTCAGACCTCTCTTCGTATTTATCGGCACGCGTTATACCCGTGCAAAGCGTCGCAATCATTTTGTGTCGTTTATTTCCCTCACCTCGATGATCGGGCTCGCCTTGGGCGTGGTCGTGATGATCGTGGTGCTGTCGGTGATGAACGGCTTCGATCATGAGATGCGCACCCGTGTGCTGGGCATGGTGCCCCACGCGACCATTGAAGGCGATGCGCCGATCAGTGACTGGCAAGCCTTGGCCGACAAGGTCACGCAGAACCCCAAGGTGGTGGCCGTCGCGCCGTTTACCCAGATGCAGGGGCTGCTGACCAACGACGGCAAGGTGCAGAAGATCCTGCTCAATGCCATCGACCCGGCGCAGGAACGCAAGGTTTCGATCATCGACAAGTTCATGCTCTCGGGCAAACTCGATGATCTGGCGCCTGGCGAGTTCGGCATCGTGATCGGCGACAAGGCCGCCGCCAAGCTCGGCGTGAACCTGGGCGACAAGCTGACCTTTGTCGCCCCGGAAGTCACCGTGACCCCGGCCGGCATGTTCCCGCGTATGAAGCGCTTCACCGTGGTCGGCACCTTCCACGTCGGCGCTGGCGAGATCGATGGCTACCTGGGCCTGACCAACCTCACCGACCTGGCGCGCCTGCATCGCTGGCAGCCGGACCAGGTGCAGGGCCTGCGCCTCAAGTTCAATGACCTCTTCGATGCGCCGCGCGCCGCGTGGGAAATCGCCCAGCACCTGGGTGACAGCCAATACTACGCCCGCGACTGGACCCGTACCCACGGCAACCTGTACCAGGCCATCCGCATGGAAAAAGCCATGATCGGCCTGCTGTTGCTGCTGATCGTGGCGGTGGCTGCGTTCAACATCATCTCCACGCTGGTCATGGTGGTGAACGACAAAAAGGGCGATATCGCGATCTTGCGCACCCTTGGCGCCACGCCGGGGCAGATCATGGCGATCTTCATGGTGCAGGGCACCGTGATTGGCGTGGTCGGCACCTTGATCGGCACCGCCGTCGGCATCCTGGCCGCGCTGAATGTGAGCGCCGCCATCGCCGGTCTCGAAACCCTGATCGGCCACAAATTCCTCAACGCCGACGTCTACTTCATCGACTACTTGCCGTCCCAGGTGCAGGCCCAGGACGTGTTGATGGTGGGCGGCGCCGCGTTGGTCCTGAGTTTCCTTGCCACCCTGTATCCAGCCTGGCGCGCGGCACGTACCCAGCCAGCACAGGCCTTACGTTATGAGTGAATCGGGCATGAGTGAAAAAGCAATCTTGAGCTGCCGCAACCTGGGCAAATCCTATGAGGAAGGCCCGGAATCGGTGGTGGTGCTGTCCAACCTGCAACTTGAACTGCACCCTGGCGAGCGCGTGGCGATTGTCGGCAGTTCCGGTTCCGGCAAAAGTACCTTGCTGAACTTGCTGGGCGGCCTCGATACGCCGTCCCAGGGCAGTGTGTGGCTGGCGGGGGAAGAACTGTCGGCCCTCGGTGAAAAGGCCCGTGGCCAACTGCGCAACCGTTCCCTCGGTTTTGTGTACCAGTTTCACCATCTGTTGCCGGAATTCACCGCCCTGGAAAACGTGTGCATGCCGCTGCTGATCGGCAAGACCGCTATCCCCGAGGCGCGTCAGCGTGCCCAAGCCTTGTTGGAGCGTGTCGGCCTGGGCCATCGCCTGGAGCACAAACCGGCTGAACTGTCCGGCGGCGAGCGTCAACGTGTGGCCATCGCCCGTGCCCTGGTCAACAACCCGGGCCTGGTGATGCTCGACGAGCCTACCGGCAACCTCGACTCCCACACCGCCCAGGGCATCAAGGACTTGATGCTGGAACTGAGCACCCAGATGCGCACTGCGTTCCTGGTGGTGACCCATGACATGAGCATGGCCCGCCAGATGGACCGTGTGTTGCACCTGCAGGAAGGTCATTTGGTCGCCATCTGACCTGTTTCAAGCCCGGTGCCTGACACCGGGTTTTCTATTTTTCCAACGGTGCCCGCGAATGTTCAGACCGTTATCGATTTTCATCGGCACGCGCTATACCCGCGCCAAGCGCCGCAACCGTTTTGTTTCGTTTATCTCGATGACCTCGATGATCGGCCTCGCCCTGGGCGTGCTGGCGATGATCGTGGTGCTGTCGGTGATGAACGGCTTCCAGCGTGAAATGAGCTCGCGCATCCTCGGCATGGTGCCCCACGCCACCATCGTCGGTGTCAACCCGATTGATGACTGGCAGCCGGTGGCCGCGGCCGCGATGAAGAATCCGGAAGTGACCGCCGCCGTACCGTTCACGCAGATGGACGGCATGTTCTCCTACAAGGGCGCGATGCAGCCAATCGAAATCAGCGGCGTCGACCCGGCCCAGGAAGGCAAGGTGTCGATCGTGGCCCAGCACATCGTGCAGGGTAAGCTGGAAGACCTGAAACCCGGCGAGTTCGGCGTGGTGGTCGGCGAAATCACCGCACGGCGCTTTCGCCTCAACGTGGGCGACAAACTGACCCTGATCGTGCCGGAAATCAGCACCGCACCGGGCGGCATCACCCCGCGCATGCAGCGTTTGAACGTGGTCGGCATCTTCAAGGTCGGCGCTGAGCTGGACGGCTCCATGGCGCTGATCAACATGGCCGACGCCGCCGAGATCCAGCACTGGCAGCCAAATCAGGTACAAAGCGTGCGCCTCGCGGTGAAAGACCTGTACGCGGCGCCCAAGGTCTCGGCCGATATTGCCGGAGGCCTTGGATCAGCCTATAAGGCGGATGACTGGACTCACACCCAAGGCAGTCTGTTCAGCGCGATGAAGATGGAAAAGACCATGATCGGCCTGCTGTTGCTGATGATCGTCGCCGTCGCCGCGTTCAATATCATTGCCACGTTGATCATGGTGGTGAACGACAAGGGCGCCGACATCGCGATCCTGCGCACCATCGGCGCCACGCCACGGCAGATCATGGCGATCTTCATGGTGCAGGGTACGGTGATTGGTATCGTTGGCACCCTGATCGGCGGCGTGCTGGGGGTGATCGCGGCGCTGAACGTGAGTGAGCTGGTGGGCTGGATGGAGCGGGTCACCGGGCAGCACATTTTCAGTTCGGACGTGTATTTCGTCAGCAACCTGCCTTCGGAACTGCAAGGTGGTGACGTGGTGCTGATTTGCACGGCGGGGTTTGTGTTGAGCTTTTTGGCGACGCTGTATCCGGCGTATCGGGCGGCGAAGATTGAACCGGCGCATGCCCTGAGATATTCGTAAGGCTTCAGACCGCTATCGGGGGCAAGCCCCCTCCCACACTTGAATGTGTTCACAAATCAAAAATGTGGGAGGGGGCTTGCCCCCGATAGGGCCGGTACAGCTTGCATCAATGTCCCTTGGGTAACTCAATCACAAACCGAGTCCACTCCACCCCAGACTCACAATAAATCCTCCCCCCATGCGCCCGCACAATCGATTGGGTAATCGCCAACCCCAGCCCGGCATGCTCGCTGCTGCCCTCATGCCGCGCCGGATCAGCCCGGTAGAAACGGTCAAACAGCTTCGGTAGCAACGCCGCCGGGATGCCTTCCCCGGTGTTCTCTACCGACAGTCTCACCCCGTCCTCAATACTCACCCGTACTTCGCCGCCAGGCGGCGTAAAGCGCAGCGCGTTATCCAACAAGTTCGACAAAGCCCGGCGCAACATCCCGCGATCCCCGGTGATGCTGGCCGTGCCTTTGCGCACTAGACCGACCTGGGCGTCGTCAGCCAGCAACGCAAAAAACTCCAGTAAGGCATCCACTTCATCCGCCAACACAAGCGGCTCACGCGTGGGCACCAGCAAACCATGGTCGGCCTTGGCCAAATACAACATGTCGTTCACCAACTGCGCCATCCATTGCAACTCTTCCAGGTTGCTGTGCAGCGCCTCGCGGTAATCCTCCAGCGGGCGTGGCTGGGTGAGGATGACCTGGGTGTGGGTCAGCAGGTTCGACAGCGGTGTGCGCAGTTCATGGGCGATATCGGCCGAGAAGGCCGAGAGGCGCTGGAACGCGTCGTCCAGGCGACCGAGCATGGCGTTGAACGCCTCGGCCAGTTCTGCCAGTTCTGCGGGCATTTGCTGCTGGGGCAGGCGCTGGGTCAGGGAGTGGGCCGACACGCCGGCGGCCACTTCGCCCATGCGGCGCAAGGGTCGCAACCCACTGCGTGCGGCCCATGCGCCGAGCAATGCGGTGGCCAGGGCCGAGAGGCCGACGGTGAGCCAGATCAGATGCTGCATGCGTTGCAGGAAGTGCTGGTGGTGGGTGATGTCGAGCATCAGGCTCAGTTGCGGTGAGTTCGGTTGGCCTGGTATCAGCGGCGCGTTGTAGACGCGGTAATCCGTGCCGGCGCTTTGCAGGCGATGCAGGCCGGGGTGTTCCGGCAGCGTGACGCCCGGCGCGCCGTCAAACCAACGCTGGCCGGCAGCGCTGATGCGCAGGGCAAGATCAGGTTGGCGATTGAGTTCGGCGCGCAATTGCGCTTCGCGCTGAGTGAACAACTGCGGCGTGTCGACACCCTGCAATGTGCTGCGCAGGGCTATCAGTTTGCTGTCGAGCAATTGCTGGTCCAGCTCGATAAAGTGCGCCTCGCTGGCCCGGTTGAACAACACGCCGGCCAGCAACGACACCACGGCCGTGCAGGCGGCAAACAGCAGCGCCAAACGGCTGGCCAGGGAAAGGCGCTTGATCAATTGAAGCGTTCCTCCAGCACGTAGCCCATGCCGCGTACGGTGTGGATCAGTTTGTTGGCGTAGTTATCGTCGACTTTCAGCCGCAGTCGGCGGATCGCCACTTCGATGATGTTGGTGTCGCTGTCGA
This sequence comes from Pseudomonas nabeulensis, assembly GCF_004682045.1. Classification (GTDB taxonomy): domain Bacteria; phylum Pseudomonadota; class Gammaproteobacteria; order Pseudomonadales; family Pseudomonadaceae; genus Aquipseudomonas; species Aquipseudomonas nabeulensis. Next base: position 99,034 of record NZ_QUZT01000001.1, on the reverse strand, counting down.
AATTCATGTCCCAGACCTGGGAGGCAATCAGGGATTTGGGCAGCACTTCGCCCTGGCGGCGCAGCAGCAGTTCCAACAGGGAGAACTCCTTGGCGGTCAGGTCGATGCGTTGGCCATCCCGCTCAACACGGCGTCGGATCAGGTCCAGGCGCAGGTCGGCCAATTGCAAGGCCGTCTCCTGGGGCGTGCTGCTGCCACGACGCAACAGGCTGCGCACCCGGGCCAGCAGTTCGGAGAAGGCGAAGGGCTTGACCAGGTAGTCGTCGGCACCCAGTTCCAGGCCATGCACACGGTCTTCCACCGCATCGCGGGCGGTCAGAAACAGTACTGGCGTTTCCAGGCCGGCATTGCGTATGGCTTGCAGGATCTGCCAACCATCACGGCCCGGCAGCATCACGTCGAGGATCAGCAGGTCATAGTCGCCGGTCAGTGCCAGGTGCTGGCCGGTGGTGCCATCGGCCACCAACTCGGTGGTAAAACCAGCCTCGGCCAGGCCTTGGCGCAGGTAGTGGCCGGTTTTCGGTTGGTCTTCGACGATCAGCAATTTCATGGGCAGCTCTTGGTAATCTTGCGCGATGGGCTTTATACCGTGGGTTCCGGGGCGAGGGCGCAACCTGACAAAGTTGTAATCTAGCAGTCAGCTGGCTGGCAGCGGCGTCATCTTAGAGTGCCCTTCATGCTGATCCCACATTTTTGGAGAAGAGAGATGGCCTTGCGTACACCCCTGTTGTTGGCGGGTTGCTTGTTGGCATTGAGTTTCGATGCGGTGGCGGATGCGGCCCATACCTATGCATTCGGTCATGCTGCGCCTGCGGCCGAGGCAACGCGGACGGTGGAAGTGACATTGCAGGACATTTCCTTTTCACCCAAGTCTTTGGACGTAAAAGCCGGTGAGACGGTGCGCTTTGTACTCGTCAATAAAGGCCAGTTGCTCCACGAATTCAACCTGGGTGATGCGGCGATGCATGCCGAACACCAGAAGGAAATGTTGCAGATGCAGGCCAGCGGCATGCTCACCGCCACCGGCATGGGCAAGATGGATCACAGCGCCATGGGGCATGGTGCGATGAAACATGATGATCCCAACAGTGTGTTGGTCGAGCCCGGCAAGACCGCTGAATTGACCTGGACCTTCACCCGGACAACCGGGCTGGAGTTCGCCTGTAACCTTCCCGGGCATTATCAGGCGGGCATGGTCGGCAAGCTGAACGTCGAGTAGGCAGCAAAGGCGGGGGCAAAGGCTGGTAGACTGGCGCGGTTTATTTAGCCAGGTTTCCGCCATGCATCCCGCAGCCGAACATTCGCCGCTGGGCAAGTCCAGTGAATACATCTCCACCTACACGCCTTCGTTGCTGTTCCCGATTCCACGCGCCGCCAAATGGGCCGAGCTGGGCCTGAGCGCCGAGACCCTGCCTTACAAGGGAGTGGATTTCTGGAACTGCTTTGAACTGTCCTGGCTGCTGCCATCGGGCAAGCCGGTGGTGGCCATCGGTGAGTTCAGCATTCCGGCCGACTCACCGAATATCATCGAGTCCAAGTCCTTCAAGCTGTACCTCAACTCGCTGAACCAGACCGCGTTTGCCGATACCGCGAGCCTGGAGGCGGTGTTGCGCACCGACCTCAGTGCCGCTGCCGGCAAGCCGGTCGACGTGCGCATTCGCCGCTTGGCCGAAATCGAGGCCGAAGGCGTGATGGCGTTGCCGGGCGTATGCATTGATGAATTGGATATCAACGTGAGCAGCTATGAGCATCCGCGCCCGGAGCTGTTGCGTTGCGATGATTCGCGCATTGTCGAGGAGAGCGTGCACAGCCATCTGCTCAAGTCCAACTGCCCGGTCACCAGCCAGCCGGATTGGGGCAGTGTGGTGGTCGAGTACCGGGGTTCGGCGCTGGATCACGCGAGCCTGCTGGAATACATCGTGAGCTTCCGCCAGCACTCGGACTTCCATGAACAGTGTGTGGAGCGGATCTTCCTTGACCTGCAGCGTTTGCTTAAACCGGAGAAATTGACGGTGTATGCGCGGTATGTGCGGCGCGGTGGGTTGGATATCAACCCGTATCGCAGCACTGAGGATGTGGCATTCCAGAACGTGCGTCTGGCGCGTCAGTAGACTTCACGCAAAAACAATTGTGGGAGCGGGCTTGCTCGCGAATGCGGTGCATCAGTTGAGAGACTTCTGACTGACACCCTGCATTCGCGAGCAAGCCCGCTCCCACATTTTCGATCTGCGCTTGGCTGGGAGAGTGAAATCAGATCCCGATATTGCCCAACGTAATCATGATGTTGCGCAATGTCCCGGAAATCACCGGGTGTTCCGCGTCGAACTCGATGGCCGCTTGATTCACATCGTCGGAAATACTGGGTGTTTGAGTGGCGGGCTCCAGTTCGAGCTGTAATTCGAACTTGGCAATCAAGGCTTCCAGCGCCTCACGTTTTTCTTCCGACAGCGGCGGTTCCTGTACCAACTGCCCGCGCAGGATCTCGATCTGTTCTTCCAGCTTTTTGCGGTCAGGCATGACGTTCTTCCTTTTATCGATAGGCACTGGCATAGACCACGGCATGCAGAGAAAGGTCTACGGGCTGAGCTGTAGACTAATCCACCTGCGCCGACTGTGCATGATCTCGATCAGGGCTTCTCGCCTTTGAGCTGGCGCAGGCTGATGTCTGCCAGGCAGGTGCCAAGCTCGCCGAGGTGGTCGATCACCGAATGCACCCCCAACCCGTACAGCGCCACGGTGGCCTTGCCGCGCTTGTGTTCGCGTTCCTGCTCGCTCAGCGCTTGCCATTGATCGGGCGCGGTGCCGCACAGTGAACCGCAGGAGGCCAGCCCGATGGTCCATAACCCGGCATTGAGCCCGGATTGCAGCAAGCGCGGCTCACCGCTGACCAATACGCAGCCTTCCAAGCGTTCGATGTTCAATTCCATCAAGGCTTGCCAGCAGGCATGGGGGGCGGGCCAGCGAATGGAGGAGGGCGATGATGCCTTGAGCCAGGCGGGCAATACGGCAGTCAGCGGTGTTGTGACAGTACCTGGAAGCTCATCCAGCCAGGCGCAGGGCACGCCTTGTTCTTTCAAGCTGCGCAGGATTTTCAGTGCGCCCGGTGTCGCCTGGGAGTCGGGGCTGGGTGAGTCGGTGCGCGCCTGGGAACCAAAATCCACCAGGCAGCCACTCAGGCCAAACAGAACGGCAGTCAAGGCGGGCGTGTTGGCGATGGCAATCTCGGCGTGGGGCATATCGACGTCCCTGAAATAGCAGAGACACTATCGAGAGAGGATGACAACCCGATGACATACGCTTTAATTGTAGGAATTTTCCCGGTTACTGCCTAAATGCAGACTTCCGTCATATACTCACCGCCTTATTCAGGGCATAGCGCCCATGTCAGTCTATTCAAGGAGCAAAAGCTATGCGCTGGAGCCACTACCTCGCTCAGCTATCAGTGTGTGCCACTATCCTAATGGCCCCGTTCGTCGCCCAGGCAGCGTCGGAAGATGACCCATGGGAAAGCGTGAACCGTCCGATCTTCACGTTCAACGACACCGTTGACACCTACGCCCTCAAGCCGTTGGCCCAAGGCTATCAATTCGTGACGCCGCAATTCGTGCAGGATGGCGTTCACAACTTCTTCCGCAATATCGGCGATGTTGGCAACCTGGCCAACAACGTGCTGCAACTCAAGCCGCACGCAGCGGGTGTGGATACCGCTCGTTTGCTGATGAACACGACCTTTGGTGTGTTGGGCTTTATCGACGTCGGCACCAAAATGGGGCTGCAGCGTAGCGATGAAGACTTCGGCCAGACCCTCGGTTATTGGGGCGTGGGCAGCGGCCCTTACGTAATGCTGCCGTTGCTTGGCCCAAGCACTTTGCGTGATGCGCCTTCCAAATACGTCGACAGCTACACCCAGCCATACCGTTATATGAACGATATCGGCTGGCGCAACAGCACGTTCGGCCTGAACATTGTCGATACCCGTGCCAGCCTGCTCGACAGCGAGAAGCTGATTACCGGCGACAAGTACACCTTCATTCGTAACGCTTACCTGCAGAACCGCGAGTTCAAGGTCAAGGACGGCAAGGTTGTCGACGATTTTTAAGTCGTGACGTCTTGAAACGAAAAAGGCGACCCCGGTGGGTCGCCTTTTTTGTGCGCAATTGTGCGGCTTCAACCTCACATTAAGTTGTGGCCATGCGGGTTCTTATAACTCCCGGTGATTTGCGATGTAAAGACGCCCGGTGACCATCGGCATGAGCTTGAAACCCCTGACGGATGGGAGTACCGTCTGCGCCTTAGAAGGGCACCTCTGCTTTACCGTTGTGCGTGGGCCAAAAGCCTGCGTTTTGTAGGACAGAGAGGCTAGAAAGCGAATCCAGTATGTGAGCCCGGCCATTGCCGAGCCACCTACGCCAACCTAATTCTGGCGCCGTTTGCCCACATGCAAAAAACCAGTGCCACGCTGCTGATAATCGATGACGACGAAGTAGTGCGCGCGAGCCTCGCGGCCTATTTGGAAGACAGTGGCTTCAGCGTCCTGCAGGCCAGCAATGGCCAACAGGGTCTCCAGGTATTCGAGCGCGACAAGCCCGACCTCGTGATCTGCGATCTGCGCATGCCCCAGATGGGCGGCCTTGAGCTGATTCGCCAGGTGACCGAGCGTGCCCCGCAGACGCCAGTGATTGTCGTGTCCGGCGCCGGCGTGATGAACGATGCCGTCGAGGCCCTGCGCCTGGGGGCTGCCGACTACCTGATCAAGCCGTTGGAAGATCTGGCGGTGCTGGAGCATTCGGTACGGCGCGCCCTGGATCGTGCACGGCTGCTACTGGAAAACCAGCGCTACCGCGAAAAGCTCGAAACCGCCAACCGTGAACTCGAAGCCAGCCTGAACCTGCTCCAGGAAGACCAGAATGCCGGTCGCCAGGTGCAGATGAACATGTTGCCGGTCAGCCCATGGACCATCGACGAATTCCAGTTTGCCCACCAGATCATCCCGTCGTTGTACCTGTCGGGTGACTTTGTCGACTATTTCCGCGTGGATGAGCGACGTGTGGCGTTTTACCTGGCCGATGTCTCCGGCCATGGCGCCTCCTCGGCTTTTGTCACCGTGTTGTTGAAGTTCATGACCACACGGCTGTTGTTCGAGTCAAAACGCAATGGCACCTTGCCGGAGTTCACCCCCTCCGAGGTGCTGGGCCACATCAACCGAGGCCTGATCAGCTGCAAGCTGGGCAAGCACGTGACGATGGTTGGCGGCGTGATTGATGAAGAAACCGGTCTTTTGACCTACAGCATTGGCGGTCACCTGCCGATGCCTGTGTTGTACACCCCTGACAGTGTGCGTTACCTGGAAGGTCGTGGTCTTCCCGTAGGCTTGTTCAATGAAGCCACCTACGAAGACCATATCCTGGAGCTGCCGCCGACATTCAGCCTGACGCTGATGTCCGACGGTATCCTGGACCTGCTTCCAGAGCCTACACTCAAGGAGAAAGAAGCTGCCTTGCCCCAAAAGGTCAAGGCAGCGGGCGGCAGCCTGGATGGCCTGCGGCAAGTGTTTGGATTGGCCACGCTGGGGGAGATGCCGGATGATATCGCCCTATTGGTGTTGAGCAGGAATCTTTGATGAGTACCGGAAGAATCCAATTCGCCGAGCAAGACGGGACTTTTGTCCTGAAGTTTGTCGGTGAAGTGCGCCTGACCTTGTGTTCGGCGCTGGATGCGACGATTGAGCGGATTTTCACTGCGTTGAATTTCTCGGCGATCGTGATCGATCTGACCGAAACCCGCAGCATCGATAGCACCACCCTTGGGCTGTTGGCCAAGTTGTCCATTCTGTCTCGGCAGAAGGTCGGGCTGTTGCCGACGGTCGTCACCACCCACGAAGACATCACCCGTCTGTTGCAGTCCATGGGCTTTGATCAGGTATTCAACATCGTTGACCGCCCGATCCCGTGCCCGGAGTGCCTGACCGACCTGCCGTCCCAGGACCAGTCCGAGGAAGTCGTGAGGGTCAAGGTGCTGGAAGCGCACAAGATCCTGATGGGCTTGAACGAATCCAACCGCGAAGCCTTCCACGACCTCGTCAACGCCCTGGAACGCCACTGATCTCCCTGCGAAAGCACTCTAAAATGTGGGAGGGGGCTTGCCCCTGATAGCGGAAGATCAGTCGCCGCAACACTCCCGGACGCACAAAAAAGGGCGGCACCCCAACAGGTGCCGCCCTTTTTGCCGCTGCCGCTTTTACAGCTTGGCAGTCAGCAACGCCTCCAGCTTCTCCTGGTCCCGAGCAAACTGACGAATCCCCTCCGCCAACTTTTCCGTCGCCATCGCATCCTCGTTGGACTCCCAACGGAACTGCGCTTCGGTCAAATGCACCCGCGCTTCACCGGCATGGCCTGGTGACAGCTTGCGCTCCAGCTTGCCGTTGTCCGCCGCGAGTTTCTCCAGCAGATCAGGGCTGATGGTCAGGCGGTCGCAACCGGCCAACTCTTCGATCTGGCTCAGGTTGCGGAAGCTCGCACCCATCACCACGGTCTTGTAGCCATTGGCCTTGTAGTAGTTGTAGATGCGCGTCACCGACTGCACGCCCGGATCATCAGCACCGGTGTAGTCGTTGCCGTTGGCCTTCTTGTACCAATCGTAGATACGGCCCACGAACGGCGAAATCAGGAACACGCCCGCTTCTGCGCAAGCCACGGCCTGGGCGAAGGAGAACAGCAGGGTCAGGTTGGTCTGGATGCCTTCTTTTTCCAGCTTCTCAGCGGCGCGGATGCCTTCCCAGGTCGACGCGATCTTGATCAGCACGCGGTCACGGCCAACACCGGCTTTTTCGTACAGGTCGATCAGACGATGCGCACGCTTGAGAATGGCTGCTTCATCGAACGACAGGCGGGCGTCCACCTCAGTGGAAATACGGCCCGGCACCACTTTGAGGATCTCTTGACCCACTGCCACCGCAAAACGGTCGCTGGCCAGGCCCACATCGCCATTGCAGTCCTGCACGGCGTCAACCAGCAGCTTGGCATAGGCCGGGATCGACGCGGCCTTGAGCAGCAGGGAAGGGTTGGTGGTGGCGTCTTGGGGCTTGAGCTTGGCCAGTGCCGAGAAATCGCCGGTATCGGCAACGACAGTGGTGAATTGCTTGAGTTGTTCCAGCTTGGAAGTCATGGGCGTGCTCTGTCCTATGGGTCTGATGACATTACCCGAGCGCCGGCAGGCGCTCAAGGGCGCAAATGCGTTCGATCGTTTGCGAGGGTAACAACCTGAAAACAGCCGTTTGAATGCCTTGTCTTGGTGCTAAATAGGAGGCCAAAACCGCCCGCAGGTTCAACTCAATTACCGCATGACCACCACAATTCAAATGTGGGAGGGGGCTTGCCCCCGATAGCGGAAGACCAGTCCCCCCCAGACCTGAACGGACACTCACCGTCCCTCCAGCAAAGCCCCCGCCTGATCCAACAACGCCAACGGGTCACTCGCTTTATGAATATCCACCGACAGCAACTGCCTGAATTTACGTGCCCCCGGGAACCCCGTCCCCAACCCCAACACGTGCCGCGTAATGTGATGCATCGTCCCGCCCCCGGCCAAATGCTCAGCAATATAAGGCCGCAACTGCACCAGCGCCTCCGCCCGACTGATCACCGGCTGCGTACTGCCAAACAACTGCTGATCCACCTGCGCCAACAGGTATGGATTGTGATAAGCCTCGCGGCCCAGCATCACCCCATCAAACGTCTGCAAATGTTCCTGGCACTGCTCCAGCGTCTTGATGCCCCCGTTGAGAATGATCTCAAGCTCCGGAAAATCCCGCTTCAACTGCGCCGCCACGTCATACCGCAACGGCGGAATGTCCCGATTCTCCTTCGGCGACAACCCTTCCAGAATCGCGATCCGCGCATGCACGGTAAAACTGGTACAACCCGCCTCTTTCACCTGGCCGACAAAATCACACAGCTCGGCATAACTGTCCCGACCGTTAATCCCGATACGGTGCTTTACCGTCACCGGAATCGACACCGCATCACGCATCGCCTTCACGCAATCGGCGACCAGCGCAGGATGCGCCATCAAAATCGCGCCGATCATGTTGTTCTGCACCCGGTCGCTCGGACAGCCGACGTTCAGGTTCACCTCGTCATACCCCGCCGCCTCGGCCATGCGCGCGCACGCCGCCAGATCGGCAGGAACGCTACCGCCCAGTTGCAGCGCGAGCGGGTGTTCGGCTGCGTTGTGACGCAGGAAGCGCTCGTGATCGCCGTGGAGGATTGCGCCGGTGGTGACCATCTCGGTGTAGAGGAGGGTGTGTTTGGAGAGCAGGCGCAGGAAGTACCGGCAGTGGCGGTCGGTCCAATCCATCATCGGGGCAACGCTAAACCGCCGAGATGGCTCTGTACGTGAAGGGCTAGCGTTTACAGGGGGTATGGCTTTTTCGGAATTCATGAATACTGATCTTTTATACAGTGGTTTTTACCCATTTCTCCTTGTTTTCTAAAGTCGGTTGCTACATTGTAGCGATCGAATTCGGCAATGTAGCAACTGGAAATGGGCACGATCACAGCACGTAAGCGCAAGGACAACTCGACAGCCTACACGGCGCAGATACGGATCAATCGGGATGGCAAGACAGTTTATCAGGAAAGCCAAACCTTCGACCGTAAGCAGGTCGCCCAGGCCTGGATCAAGCGACGAGAGACTGAGCTGGCCCAGCCAGGTGCTATTGAGCGGGCGAATCGGAAAGGGGTGACGATCAAGAAGATGATCGAGCAGTACCTGGATGAGTACGAAAAGATCCGGCCGCTGGGGAAGACCAAGAGCGCGACGTTGAGCGCGATCAAGGAAACCTGGCTGGGTGAGTTGGATGATGCAGCGCTGAACAGCCAGAAGCTGGTGGAGTACGCGCAGTGGCGGATGAGCGAGGAAGGTGGTGGTGTGCAGGCGCAGACGGTTGGTAACGATCTGTCGCACCTGGGCGCTGTGTTGTCTGTTGCACGGCCAGCGTGGGGCTATGAGGTCGATCCTCATGCAATGCCTGATGCTCGCAAAGTATTACGCAAGCTGGGGATGGTCAGTAAGAGCAAGGAACGTAATCGGCGGCCCACGCTCGATGAGCTGGATAAGCTCATGGGGCATTTTTTTGAGATGCAGAAGCGCCGGCCGGACTCTATTCACATGCCGAAGATGATTGCTTTTGCGCTTTTCTCGACGCGTCGGCAGGAGGAGATCACTCGGATTCGATGGGATGATCTTGACTGCACTCGGCAGGCAGTCTTGGTGCGGGACATGAAGAACCCTGGGCAAAAGATCGGTAACGATGTGTGGTGTCATCTGCCGGATGAGGCCTGGGCGATCCTGCAGAGCATGCCCAAGATCGAGCGGGAGATCTTTCCATACAACGCCAAGTCGGTGTCTGCGTCTTTCACGCGGGCGTGCCCGCTGCTGGGGATCGAGGACCTGCACTTCCATGATTTGCGGCACGAAGGGGTGAGCCGGTTGTTTGAAATGGATTGGGATATTCCGAGGGTTTCGAGCGTTTCCGGTCACCGGGACTGGAACTCATTGAGGCGCTATACCCATTTGCGAGGACGTGGAGACAAATTTCTTTTGTGGAGATGGTTAGTAAAGGTACTTGAGGGCACGGATGAAGGTGCCAAGAGGAAAGATGTTGATTTCGAAAAGCCATCATAGGCATATTGTGAGTTCGGATATTTGAGCTAAAGGGAGTAAAAATGCCAGAGTACTGGATAGTTAAGGTTCACTATGCTGATGACCATTCACGGATAGAATCTCTATTAATTCGGCGGCACAACTTAGCAGAAGAAAAATTAGTGGGGCCGTATATGGAGACCAGCCGCGAATTCGTGGCAGACCTGATTAAGGCTGATGCTGCTGTTTTTATAACAACGTCGCGAAATGCCGATGGTACTAAATGGGCGAGGGGGGAGGTGGTGCACGCAGTCGGAAAGGACTTTATCTCTACTAATCGTAACGATAAGACTAAAGATAATTTGGGTGAACTACCGGAGTTCAAACCCCGGTAGTTACACCTCTCAAGCCCCGATTAATCGGGGCTTGTTTTTGAGTATCCTAGGCTGCTCTGCCCATGAGTTGATTTTGCTCCTTGCTGGCTTTCTCTCTCTGGCGGTCAATGTATAGAGCGAGATCATGTAAGTGAATGCCAAGCGCGGCTTTTTGGCTATCCGCTCCAAGACGAACGACGGGTATGTCAATTTCCCCATCCAAGCGCTTTCGTTTAAATTTCTCTACGGTTAAATGCATGTAGTCAGCACAAACTCGATCCAGTGGGATGACTGCTTTTCCGTCGTATTGGGCCATCAATAAAAATAGGGTGTTCATGCTGACTCCAAAGTCTGTGCGATATCCCAGCGGCTATTAATATTTTTAGTGCTCATTGAGGCACCTCACGTTTCATGAATACAATCCAGTGCGTGCCGCCTTTCTTGCCGCTTGGGTGCCCGAACAGGGGCCGCTGATCGGTAAGCGACAGAATCTGGCTGGTGCGGATCTGAGTTTCGTTCCACTTGAAAACCAGTACGCCGTCGGTGGCCAACACTCGAAAACACTCTGCAAAGCCACGCCGCAGGTCTTCCTGCCATGTATTCGGGTTGAGTACCCCGTATTTAGCCTTCATCCAACTTTCAGCCCCAGCACGCACCAGGTGCGGGGGGTCAAAAGAAACCAGCTTGAAGGCGCCGTCTGCATAAGGAAGGTCACGGAAATCAAGCGTGACGTCAGGGCAGACGGTCAATGTCCGGCCATCACACAGGGTTTTTTGTTCGGTCCTGATGTCACCGAAGACGACCGCCGGGTGCTTCTTATCGAACCAAAACATCCGGCTACCGCAGCATGGGTCAAGGATTGTCTTGATCATGGCTGCTGCTCCAACTGAGCCACGCTCAGCGCAATCGCCACCGGCTGCACCCAAATCGACACATTGCTAAGCATGAACGTCTCTCCAGCCTCCGAAAGCAGCAGTGTCATGCCGAACACATCCGCCATTGCCCTTGCCGCCGCGCGCGGCACCGCGTTACCGATCCGCTCCCGGTGGTGGCCGTCGTTGATGCCGTCCAGCCGGAAGACCCCCGCCTGCTCGATCTTGCGAACCCGCTGCATCCGCTCGATCTCATGGGCGGTCTGCGGATCTGCTGACCAGTGATCCTCTGGATCAAACAGCGATTGCAGCGCGGCCAGCTCCAGGGTGGTGAACGGGCGGTGCCAGGTGCCGTCGAGGCTGGTGATCATGCAGGTCAACCGGTCATTGGGTGCCGGCATGCGCTGATCGGCAACCGACCACCGGCCGTTGTCGTGACAGGCGCTCGCGGACACGGCACCGGCCGGCGTGTTGTAGTCGACTACACCGTAATGCCCGCCAGTCAGGTACGCGTCGCCCTTGGTGCGCGACATGCCAGGACGAGGATCTGCGATCGATAAAGCCCCACTGGCAACCTGTTGCGAGCCGGTCACGGTCTTGGCGTTCTCGCACCAAGGCGTGATCCGCAGCTTTTGCGTGCTGGCGTTCGGGTGCCAGTTTTTGTAGGCCGGATCTGCCACAGCGAAAGCGCCCTGCCCGGTGGTGCTGCCGGCGATGACGGTGCCGGCCGGCTTGCTGTAGTCGGTGACCAGGTACTTGCCGAAGCCCTTGGACGGTTGCCTAGGGTCGGCCACCGCCTGCCCGCCGGAGCTGGGGCCATGCCCTGCTGTGACAGTGCCGGCGGCTTGGTCGCTGCGAACCACGCGGAATACGTTGTTGTGACGTTCGCCGCCCATGCGCGGGTCAGCAACGCTGAACGTGCCTTGTCCTGGGCTGCGCTGCCCGGTGACAACGCCGCAGTGCCGGTTGAAGGGCAGCACGCCGTACTGGGTGTATTCGAATTTGCTGGCAGGACGCGGATCAGCCACAGAAAACTTGCCGTTCATGGGGCGGCTCGCGCCTGCAACCACACCAGCTGTATCGTCCCAATCCACAACCCCGAGCACGCCGTTGTGGTATTCCGGCACGATCACAAAGTCACGCAGGTGACCGTCCTCGATCGCAAACCGGCTCAGGCTACGCCAATCCTTCCCGGCCTCAACCAGGGCCAGGCGCACCCACGTTTTCCACTGTAACGCTGGCACCCGGTGCATGGGCCCCGCCTGATCGATATCGCCGGCCAGCGGCATGCGGCTCAGCACGTCACCGACAGCACGCAGACTGCGTTTTTCCGGTTCGTACAGGAATGCCGGTACCTTCTCGATGTGTCTGGCCACCAGCAAGAAGCGCTTGCGGCTTTGGGCCAATCCACCGATTTCGCCGCAGTCATGGGTGGTTTCAGCCACAGCGTATCCGTAGTGCCGGAGCAATTTGGTGATCTGGTCCAGCAGGTACCGGCCACGGGTGGCCAGGCGTGGCACGTTTTCGAACACGATCAACGACACCGGATTGTGCTTCCAGGCTTCGCACATCAGCCACACGCAGCGCAACGTCAGCTCGTTGAGCGCCCGGTATTTTGGCGTCTGGCTCATTGTTTCAGACAGTAGGCCCGACGCCCCTTTGCAAGGGCTGCTGATGAACACCGCGTTGGGGTCTTCATTGCCGGCGGCACGGCGCAGGTCTTCAGCGGTGGCTTCCTTCCAGCCTGCTGGTGGCTGCTGTCCGTGAAAGGCGGTGTATTGCTCGCGGGTGAACAAGTCCATCAACGTGCCAGGTACGCCAGTCATCATTTGAAAGTCGCGCAACCCGGCCGGGTCAACGTCGACGCCGCCCAGGCAGCGCCATTCCGCCTGGACCGGGCCAAGGACGGGCTTAGAGTCGCTGAAACCGGCGGCGCCACTACCAAGGCCGCAGCACAGATGGAAGTGGGTGAGGGTGCGCTTAATCATGCAGCACCCCCGGAGAGCTTGGCCTGGTCTTGTTGGTACGCCTCAATGAGCACGTCACGGACGTGTTCGTATCCCTCGGTATCGCTATCTTCGTGCCAGAAGGTGATCGAGCTGGTTTCGATTGAGCAACAAAGGTCACCTCTCTGATCAAGCCACTCAATCAGTTGGGTATCAGTGGCGAGCTGAGTGGTTGTTTTTCCGCGTTCAAGCAATAGCTCCAGCAACTGGTCGTTGAGGACATCAGAATCAATGTTTAAGGCAACGGCGCACTCTCGCAGGTTTACATTGACCTGCTCCAACTCGGCAATTCGCTTTTGAGCGGCCTCCAGTAGCAACCAGACCTCTGTCACACCGGCAAACTCTGCGACGTGCTTAGGAGACATGACAGCCCACTCATCGGGGCGCACGTTGGTTAGGTCGACAGGCCAGTAACGTTGGCCTGGTTTCGATTCTGGCGGGTAGTCCAGGGGATTTGAAGCGAGCGTATACCCCAAGACAGGCTGCGCGGGCGGGCGTTCCTGAGCGTTTAGCGTTGCATCAGCGAGCGCTGCCCCGCGCAGCTTTTCGTGGGGTATAAGTGCCTCGGCAGTGACGCTGGAAGAAGCAATAATGCCTGCTGCTGCGCAGCAGAGACTGTTTGTTACCAGCGTGTCGACGCCTTCAGTAGCGCGGAGCAAAGCGGGCGGGGCATTGGTGTTGTCCAGGTGGTTCTTCATGCCGCTTTCCTCCGGTGCTCGATAGCGAGTTGGTCCATCAGGCGCTGGTGGTAGTTGAGTCGGGCTTCTGCGGCGGTCCATGGGCGGATGATTTCAACCATGGGTTCGATGCCGACCAAGCAATCCCAGATAGCCGGATCGGTTGGCATGAGGTCGCGGCGTTCTGTTGCCAGCGCAACCAAGTCGGCGTGGTGCACGCTGGCAGGGAGATCGAGGGCCAGGTCGAAGCGCTCACAAACACGCATCCAGATCACGTCCTCGAAGCCTCGGTAGTCGGGCATCCACTGCTTGAGTGGCCGGGTGATGTCGCCCAGGTACGCCTCGGCTGCGTCGTGAAGCAAGGCCGCGAGCTTGTGCTCCTCCGGCACCAGTTCGGCGACGATACAGCTGTGTTGGGCCACGCTGTAGAACTCTCGGGTGTGGCCGTTGAAGCGGCACAGCTGGGCTAGCGCGTGCGAGATGTCCCGTGGGTCGATCATGTTGGCGTCTGGCTCGTAAAAATCGAAGTGCTTGCCGGTATGGGTGAGGATGCAGTTCATGCGGCCTCCTTCACGAGATCGGCCAGCAGCAGGGCGTTTTCGGTTGCTTTGTGCAATTGGCGCAACGCGTCATGCCCGATCAGCCCCTTCAGCTGCCGGTCAAGCTCCTTGCTGTAGCGGGTCAGGGCGCGTAGTTCCTTGGTGGCCTTGGCGTGTTGCTGTTGCAGTGTGCCGGCGGCTTGGGGTGTTAGGCGCAGCATGGGGACGGCGCGGCTCATGCTGCGTCCCCCTTCAGCTCGAAACGGTCCATCACCGCAGCCATATCCAGTGCCTTATCACGTAGGACAAGTGCCTGCGTTGCTTGGCTTTCGGATCTAACAGCGCGGAAGGTGTCGGCGGCGAGCTTCAGCTTTTCGGCAATGGCGAGAAGGGTGTAACGGTCTTGCGGTTCCCGGCTCAACAGGAGTTCGGTGCGCATGCATTGATCTGACATTTTGTTGAGAGAGGCTGCATACGCGGCTGAGGCTCCGTCGTGCCCCATGGTGTACCCGTCAGAATGGCCTTCGTCGTAGCCTTCATTTTTACCGTCAGTGAGGCCGCCCCGGTAGCCGACCCAGTAGAGGATCGCGGCGGCGATAATGATGCTGATCAGTGCGCAGATTTGAATTGCAGTCATGTGGTGTGCTCCTGGTGGTTGCATGGCTGGTGGTGGCAGCCGTTGGATTACTGGTCTTGCTCGGGTAAATCGTTTTGTGGTCGCGGCATGTCTTCGTCTGCTCGGTAAGCGCGGATGTCGATCAGTGCTGCGACGTGTTTGATATGGGCGTACCGCAACGCCTTCACGCTGTGATCCAGAGTGGTCACTGGCAACTGAATCCGGCCGCTGTTGATCGCCTCGGTGAACGTCTTTTCATTGAGGTTCTTGAAGTAGTGCGCCCGCAACTTATCCAGGGGGATCAGCACGTCGCCAAAGAGCTGGTGCAGCATCTCGACGGTGGATGCGTCTGGGGGCAACTGCAGGCGGAGTGGAGCTTGGCCGGGGTCTTTCATGCGGATACCTTGTCCCAGCTCGGTTTACGCAAGTCTCTGAGGACTTCTTCCGCCGTCTTGCCAAACCCAATCAAATGCGAGCCGGGGCCCAGCTTGATAAGCATGGAGAGAGGCGCTCTCCAATTGTCAGCCATGGGCGATAGTTCGAGCGTGACGCCGTATTCTTCCGCCTGCATGTCCTCAGCAAGGAGCTGCACGATTGCCCGGAGCTTGAGCTGCTCGTGTTGTATCGGGCACAACGGTGCTGTTTCCAATTGGGATGCTGCTGTAATTCCATTGATCGCTTCAGCGATGTCATCCGCGGTTCGCTGATATGCTGGGATGCGTAAAAGGTCGAGGATCTGTTGATCAATCAGTTCGTTGTTCATGTTTTTTCCTCCGCTGTGGATGGTTCCAGGCATTCAGGCAATGGCGTTTTGTCAGCTCCCGCAGATGCTCCGGCACTTCGAGGAGCGCAGCGTTGCGCTCCTCGCGTGTGCCCATGGCGACGATCTGGCGGGCGTACTCCCTAGGCCACGTCACGGTTATCTGCCGGGACGGCTGGCAGTTCGAGGCCGAGCTGATTCGCCAGCCAGGGCATGCCGGCTTGTCGGACCTTGGTTGACTGGCTGTACTGCATGCCGGCTTTCTCGTGGTACCAGTTGCTGTCCTTGACCCGCAGGTACTCGCGATCACGGACGGGGAAGGCCGGTAAGTTGCTGTCGTTGAGCAAGCCCTTTTCACGCATGATCGCGATCAGCTTGGGGCGGGTGAGACCGAAGTACTTTGCGGCTTTTTCCAGGCTACGTTCCATCGCGACCTCCTAGGCTGCATGCGCGGCGGGAGTCGCCACGGCAGCCAGGTGGGTGATGGACTCGGCCACCATGGAGTAGATCTCCACGTCACTGCCGTACACCGTGAAGCACTTGGTGCGTGGCTTCCTGACACCAATGCTCATGATGGTGGTGATGCCGGCGCGGGATTTGTTGCGGTGGATTGCCAGGTTGATCGGTTGCTCGAAGCCCATATCGAGACTGAGAGCGCCGCCGGTTTGCACCAAGTCGAATACCTGCTGCTTGTGTTCGGTCTTGAATGCGCCGTAGCGGCGGTCTGCGTGTGGCAGAGAGGATGGATCGGTTGGGTTGGTTGGCCCGTTGACGATCTCCTCAATGAAGTCCGCAAGCTTGAGGTGCATCTTCTTAGTGTTGGTTAGGGTCAGCGTGTGGCGCTCGCTGCCCAGTTCAATGGTGAAGTGCGTGTCGACTTTGTTGCGCTCAACGTTCAGGCGAAAGGCTAGCGACTCGCGCTGAGTTTCGGCGCGCAGAAGGTGGTTGAAGGTTTGGGTCAGGTTTACCTGAGCCTTGAGCAAAGCCAGGGTGCGGTTGTCGAGTTTGTACTTGCTCATGCCGCTTGCCCTCCGCCGTTTGGATCGAATGGGGCGGGCGTGAAGCCCTGTCGCGGTTTGGGTTTGGACGCGATGAAGGCGCAGCCGGAGTCTTGTGCCAGGCGGCGGATTTCAAAGATGCGGGTGGGGTTTGCAGCGGCCGGGTGGACGTGCAGGGTGGCTGTGGTGTGCATGGTGTAGCCTCGCTCTGTGGTGGAAGAGTGAGGCAAATATCAACCAGTGGTTTATAAATGTCAACCACTGGTGGTTGATATTTGGCGTGGCTAAACTGTTATTGGACATGTTGATGGCATTTTAGTAGCGTCCATCCTGGAGATTTTCCTCATAGGATAGAGAACGGATATTATGGAAAGATTAATACCTGCTAATTTTTTGGAGCTCCTAGGAGGAGTTTTAGCTATTGTCGCAATCTTTGCAGGACTGGGGTCATTAAAGTTTAATTTGAGAGTTCACCTGCTAAAGTTGTTATCCATAGCCTTTATTTGTGCGCTAGCTTTATTTTCTAATAATGTTACAACATATTTTGTTGCGATTTTTGTTATTGCGACTGCAGTTACTGAGCTGGATTTTTTACAGAATCTTGCCGCAATAATTAGAGGGAATGATGGTTACTTTAATTACAAGAAAGAGGCTCTGTCTAGAGAAAGTAAATTTGGGAATTTGGCGGCGGATGTCGCGCAGGCTGACGTTGTCTCCTCTAGTGGGTTGGATAGCGCGGGAGAGAAAGACACTAATTCGGTCCCTGAAGAATTTACAGGGCCAGAAGCAAAAAGTGCTAAAAATGATGCTGGAGCAACCCATTCTGAGAAGGTTGAAGTCGAGTCAATTCATGAAGATATCGCGGTCGAAGTTGAGAAGCCTGATGGGGTGATTGCATTAAAAAGTAGTGACCATCGACGTGCCTTCGGGGAGAGTGATAGATATTCAGGAGCTTCAAGCACTACAGAGCGGCTGAGGCGAGTATTTGATCTGGAAAACAAAGCGTTCGACAGATTGGAAGTGTCATATAGATCCGCAATTGAGCGCGGTGTCCGACTTGTATCAAAAAGCGGATTGCAAGTAGAACTCGATGGGCTAATTTCTACCCGCATGATTCGGCACACAATATTCGAAATCAAATATTTGAGATCTCCGAGAAATTTCATTTCTTGGGTGAAGCTAGTTTCATCCCAGTTGGATCGTATTCGGGCATTGTATAAAGAGATTACGAATAAAGAAGCAGTTATTCATTTTGTGTTAATTCTTGAAGAGGGTGTTTCTTTAACCGAAAGGCAGACAAGAGAACTAAGTAGCATGAGTGCTGATGATGTTTCGGTTTTCACTGCCGCATTTCTTGAGTCTAAGGCTGAGTAATTGGATTGAGCCTATTCTGGGATAAATGATCCAACAACTTTTCCGCATATATGAGTCTCCTCCGTAATGTCAATGATTGGATATTGCGGATTGATAGGCTTCAAAAATTGCCTCCCTGCATCTTCTACCAAGACTTTGAATGTCGCCTCGTTAGTTCTCGGCACTCTTGCAATTACTCTGTCTCCAGTATTTGCTTCCGCCTCCGGATCGACAAAAATAATACATCCGGTGGGATAGCTGCGACCTGGGCCTGGATTCGTCATCGAGTCTCCAAGAACTCGAAGAGCATAGCCACTGTCACTGATGGGGACCGGGCAAGATAGCCATGACTCACCATCCTGTTGCTCACAATTTGCCTCGCACCATGCTCCTGCCTGTACCCACGAGATTAGTGGGACTTTGCCAAATCGTTTTGTAATTTCCAGAACATTGTTGTCGCCTCCGTTAGTAAGTTGACGAACGTTGCTGTCTCCAAGCACCTCTTTAGGCGGGACACCATATTCTAACCATTCGCGCCTGACTTTGAGCCACACGCAAATGGCAACCATACTGTCAGCTTCGGCGATGGCATCTCCATTAAGCCACTTGCTGACAGCTTGCGGACTCTTGACCACCCCAACGCTCTTCAAATGCTTATGAATATCCACCCCACGTCCCCGGGTGCGTACACCGGCATCGTCGAGTGCTTCGTGAAGGCGCGCCGTGAAAGCTGCCCGTAGCTCGTTCTTATCAACCATGAGTTGATACTCTCACAGGGGTTGCGCAATAGTCAGTTGATGTTAATATCAACCGCGAGTTGATAAATGGAGGTTGCCATGTTGGACCCCGCAGATTTTCCGAACGCCATCGCGTTCGCATTTGAAGCAGTAGGCGGCATTGGTGCCGCCGCCAAGGTGTGTGAAAGGAGTTATCAGGCGCTCAATAAATGGCGCTTGGCTGCCAGCCTTCCCCGCACCGATTACACCGGTGAAACCCACTACGCAAAACTTTTGGCGACCGCTGCAGAGCAGAAGGGCAACGCGTTTGACGCTGCCTGGTTGCTCCATGCATCGGCCCCGCAGAAAGCTGCAATATAGATAGAAAAAAGGCGACCCAAGGGCCGCCCAGTTCCTCCCGGCACACACCACCACAGTGCTGTCGGGTCGCGACAAAGGTAGGAGGGCACACCACATGCAAACCACCTCCCTTGATCGCGCTGCCAAGACACGGATGTCTTGGGTTGCTGCCTTTTCCACCACAGATTAGGCAGCTGTTGCGCCAGAGGTGAGCAACGGATTGTTCGCCTCGGCACGGTGCCGGTTTCGATCCCTAAGATCTGGCCGGCGTTTGGGCCCTTTCAAGCCACGCGGCAAATGTAACACCACTGCATGTCGCGGGGCACTGGCAACTTAGTAGGATTAATGCCATGAGCCGAGTAGTTTTAAGCTGTGTTGATCGAGCGCAAAGGGAAGTACTGACGCTCGAATTAGCCCTGTACCACGCTGCACGGGACTATCCCGGCGGTGCCGCTGCAATCGCAGCCACCACTGGTAGAAATGCCACTACGCTGCAGCACAAGTTGTCCCCCACGCACCCGTCGCACACCGTCAACATCCAAGAGTTTGGCGAGATCCTCGAACTGACCAAGGACCGCCGCATTCTCGATGCGGTACACGGCCTTGTCGGCGACACGATCTGGCAGGAGTTGGCCGAGGCGTACACCAATGACATGCCCGAAACCCTCACCACGGGTATCGCGCAGTTCTTCCGGCAAGTCGCGGATTTATCTGAGACCTGGGCCAAGCACATTGGCGACGGCAAGGTCGACGACGGCGAGTTGGCCGAGATCCGCCAGTTGGTGTTTCGCGGCATTCAGGGATTGTTGGGTATGTACAACCGCGCCCGTTACGTCAACCAGACGACTCGCGGGGTGGAACGTGGCTGATATTGCTGACTTTGCCAACGACCTGGTGCAAGAGCGCCTGGATCAGGCACTTGCTGCACGTAATGCCAATAAACCTGCCATTGCTCCGCACTCATTCATGTTCTGCGAAGGGTGCGAGACGCCAATCCCATTGGAGCGCCGCCTTGCCATTCCTGGCTGCACCCAATGTGTGATTTGCCAATCCATCGACGAAGCCAGGAAGGCCCGCCATGCTCGATGAGGTACTGAATCAGTTCGCCGATTACGGCCT
This sequence comes from Pseudomonas nabeulensis, assembly GCF_004682045.1. Taxonomy (GTDB): domain Bacteria; phylum Pseudomonadota; class Gammaproteobacteria; order Pseudomonadales; family Pseudomonadaceae; genus Aquipseudomonas; species Aquipseudomonas nabeulensis. The sequence continues at coordinate 79,002 of NZ_QUZT01000001.1, read as the reverse complement.
TGAGCCCGATCAGCCCTTGTTGTTCGGCAAGCTAACTCGCTGCAAAACCACTCAGGACAAAGGCAAAGAAAAAAACGGCTGGTACGTCGTCCACGAACACCGCACCGAGAAAAACGAGACGCTGATCTTCGGCAGCTTCGGTGACTGGCGCTCTGGTGACACCCAAAAGATCAAGGTCAAGGCCGGGCGCATGAGCCCCGAAGAACGCGAAGTCATGCGCGCTCGGCAGGAGGACGCCAAGCGCAAGGCCGCTGAGGTTGCGGCCAACGCTGCTCGCCGAGCGGCCAACCGTGCTGCTGGTCTGTTCAAGCGCATGCCCGAAAAGGGCAAGAGCGCCTACCTGGATCGAAAGCAGATCGTCGGCTTCAAAGTCCGCTATGCGCCCCGTACCGGCGCATTTTTAGTGCCTATGTGCAACGTGCGCGACCAGATCGTCGGCTTGCAGGTGATTTTCCCGACCAAGCAAGAGGACACCGGGCGCGACAAGGCTTACTGGCCCTACGGCATGTCCAAGGAAGGTGCCTTCCACCTGATCGGCCCACACCCTGAACCCGGCGAGCCGGTACTGGTGTGTGAGGGTTACGCCACGGGTGCAAGCCTGCACATGGCGACATCGCTTACCGTCGCCATCGCCTTCGACGCGGGCAACCTGCTGCCGGTCTCCAAGGCCATGCGCGAGCGCTTTCCCGGTTGCCCGCTGATTATCTGCCGCGACGACGACTGGAAAACCAAGCGCCCCAACGGCGAACCCTGGAACCCCGGTGAAGAGAAAGCCGCCAACGCCGCGTTGATCGTCGGCGGCCAGGTGGTTGCCCCGGTGTTCTCCGGCGAGCGCGAGATCAAGTGGACCGACTTCAACGACCTGCACGTCGCAGAGGGATTAGAGGCCGTCCGCCGCCAGGTGCTGGCGGTGGTCAAGCCTCCTGCAGCGGGCGGCTGGAAAGACCAACTGGCCCGCACCGAAAACGGCTCCCTGATCGCGCACATGCAAAACGTCGAGCTGATCCTGGGCAATGACGAGCGCTGGGCCGGTGTTGTCGGATACAGCGTGTTCAGCTCCAAGATCGTCAAGCTACGGTCTGCGCCGTTCGGCGGCGGTGCTGGCGACTGGGCAGACATCGACGACATGCGCGTGATGAAGTGGCTCGCGCAGCAATACAACCTGCGGGTCAAGGCCTCCCATGTGATCGAGGCGGTCAGCGTGGTTGCCCACGACCATGCCTTCCACCCGGTGCGCGAGTACTTGGAGAAGCTGGAATGGGACCGTGTGCCCCGCATTGAAACCTGGCTCACCGACGTGCTGGGCGTACAGGCCAGCGAGTACTCGGCCAAGGTCGGCAAGCGCTGGCTAATCTCGGCTGTTGCGCGGGTGATGCGCCCAGGCTGCAAGGCCGACTCGGTGATGATCCTCGAAGGCGGGCAGGGCGCCGGTAAGTCCACGGCCATGGGCGTCCTCGGTGGCGAGTGGTTCATGGACACGCCTTTTGCCCTCGGCGACAAGGACAGCTTCCAGGCGATTCGCGGCAAGTGGATCGTCGAGCTGGGGGAGCTGGACAGCTTCAACAAGGCCGAGAGCACCAAGGCCAAGCAGTTTTTCTCCGCGTCCACCGACACCTACCGCGAGAGCTACGGCCGCAGAACAAACGACGTGCCACGCCAGTGTGTTTTCGTGGGCACCACCAACCAAGAGGAATACCTCAAAGACGCCACGGGCAACCGCCGCTACTGGCCGGTGTTCTGCAACAAGGTCGATCTGGAGCAACTGCGGGAGATCCGCGACCAGCTGTGGGCAGAGGCATTGTTCTGCTTTGAGGCTGGCGACATCTGGTGGGTGACCAAGGATGAATCCTGGATGTTCGCCGAAGCGCAAGACGAGCGCTTTGTGGTGGATGAATGGGAAGGGCCAATCCTCACCTGGATGGAAGAGTCGCAGATCGGCGAAACCGCCACCGGCAACGAGATCCTGACGCAGGCGCTAAAGCTGGACTTCGGTCACTGGGGCAAGCCCGAGCAGATGCGAGTCGGGGCGATCATGCACCGGCTGGGTTGGCGTAAGCGACGCATGCCGGCTTTGGCAAAAAGCGGGGTGCGGCCCTGGGCCTACGAAAAGCCTGCGGGTTGGGGGCGTGCATCTGCGTTGCAGCAGTCGGTGATCGAGGAGCCTTGCTTTGATTAAGCGAATCGACGAAATGCTCAAGCTCTGGGCGCAGGATCTGCATTCGCCTGTGCCGGACGGCGCGGGTGGACCGAGTGGCGGCAACATGATCGCCATGCTGATGGAGTGCAAAGGGGAGTTGATACGCGGCACGCGGGGGAGTCGGGTGCTGCTGGACGAGTCGGCCGACATTGAGCTGATCGTCAACAAGCACTTGCCGCCGCAGCTGTCGGTCGTCGTGCGTGAGCACTATTGCAACCACGAGAGCTTCCTGTCGCAGAAGTACACCCACTGCGGGTGCAGTCGGGATACCTACTACCAGCGACTGCATGAAGCACACCTGCACATTGCCGGCATGCTGATGGGGAAGGCTGCATGACCCTCGGCGTCACTCCGTGTGCCCTTGTCCTACTGTCCGGCCTTGTCCGACTGCCGTTTAGTGCAGTTGGACAGGTGCAGGCTGCGCCGTTGTTGACCTGTCCTACTGTCCAACCTTCACCCGCCCCACGCACACATGAGCATAGCGGGCACGTAGTCGCGCCCGTGGCGCGCACGCGTGCTTTTAGCTTTCTCTCTATACACAAGAGAAAAGTAAAAAGGTAGGACAGTAGGGCAGAGCCCCGTATTTAGGCGCCTGTAGCTGTCCCACTTCGATCCAGAATAGTGGGACAGGTAAGACAGGGCACAAGAAGCGATAGCCGATTGAATGCGTTGTCCCTGCGTTGTACCCGCGTCATACCTGTATTGCACCCGTATTGCGCCATGGCATTAAAACTCGCTTGCTGCCACCGGAATCCACCTGTAAAAAGTACCCATCTTCGATAGGTGCGACCGCAAGCAGCGGGACTCACCACCACACTGAACCCGGCCATTGCGCCGGGTTTTTGCGTTTATGGAGTAGGGCGATGACGAACGAGCAGCAAGCGCTTATTGAGATGCCGGTCTGGATGGTGATCCTGCTGTCCCTGGTCGGCGGGATTTCCGGCGAGGCATGGCGGGCTGACAAGGCGGGGGTAAGCGGCTGGTCATTGGTTCGCCGCTTGCTCCTTCGATCCGGGGCCTGCGTGGTCTGCGGACTTTCCACCATGATGTTGCTGCACGCATCGGGCATGTCGGTACTGGCGGCGGGGAGCATTGGCTGCCTCACCGCGATGGCCGGCGCGGATGTCGCCATCGGGTTGTACGAACGCTGGGCTGCCAAACGGTTGGGCGTGTGCGATGTGCCGCCCTCGGGCAGCGGGCAGGCTTGATGCTCTAGAGGCCACGAAATACGTGGCCTGTAGCGACGTGCATCAAAATGGCGAGCCGAAAAGTCGCCGGGGACCCTGGCGGCATTCTAGGGGCACGGGGCATGAAACCCGCGGGAAAGCGTTAGCGAATGGGCTGCCAGCTTACTGAAATTCAATCCACTGAAATTGAAATAACCGGATTGAAAAACCGTCCTTTTCCATTGAATTTCGGTGGTGGCTTTTCGCTATTCATTGTCGCTAGGAATGTGCTTCTATGTGTTTTTCATCAAACACTCGGAGAGCACATGGCAATTGGTCAACAAATGATGATGGCTGTAGCTGAGTCTGTTAGCGTTTTTACAGAGCTTTATGACGGTGCCCGTGTATCCGGCGGGCCTTTGAATATCCAAGGCGGCTATTCTGCCGTGCTCGACTGCGCGCATACGAACAATCGGATCATCGTAATGACTGCGGATAGTAAGCCCGGTGAGTTCGCCATCGCAGTGGCAAACAAGAAAGATGGGAATGATGACGTCAAGCACGAGGTGCTTCCCGAAAGCCAACTGACCACCTCGACATTGCTGACGTACATGGAAGCCCATTTCACCATGTAGTTCCGACTCCCAAATCGAATAGGAGGAGGAGTGTCTGGCAGTACTCCTCCGTTCAGCCAGGGAAATCTAGATATGCTGCCCCTCTATCTGTCTAAAAGCGCTTTCGCGGTTCGCATCGGCAGGACGCCGAGTTACATCACCTGGCTCAAAGGCAACAATCGCCTGGTGCTGTCGCCGGACGGCAAAAAGGTCGACGTGCTGGCAACCGAAGCGCTGATCCTCGAAACCGCCGACCCCAGCAAGGCCGCCGTCGCTGCTCGACACCAGCAGGACCGGATTCAGCGTGACGTTTACAGCCAACTGTCCCCCCTGGTCGAGCCGACTAACACGGCTGCGCCGCAGCAGCCTCTTACCGCCAAGGGCCACGACTTCCAAAAGGCTCGCGCCATGCGCGAACACAACCTGGCGCAACTGGCCGAGATCGAACTACACAAGGCGCAGGGCTCGCTGGTTGCCAGGGATGCCGTTGAGCTTGGGGCCTACAACGCCGGGCGCCATCTGCGTGACCAGTTGTTCGGCCTGCTGCCCCAGCTGTCCCACAAGCTGGCCGCGATGACCGACCCTTGGGACATCGAAAAACACCTGACGGCGACACTCCGTAAATCACTGGAAGAGGCTGAGCGCATGTCCTCCTCCGACCTTGAACGAGCGATGACGACGAGCTGACCTATGACCACTGAAATTCCTGACGGTGACCGTGCGTACCGTGAGGCGTATTTCCGTGGGCTGCGTCCTGACCCAGACCTCTGGATCGACGAGTGGGCCGATGAGTACATGCGCATCCCGCGAGACACTGGCGCGCCGGAACCGGGCCAGTACCGCACCGAGCGTACGCCATATGCCCGCGAGCCGATGCGCTGCCTGTCACCCGCACACCCGTGCCGGCGCGTAGTCACCATGGTGGCTTCGCAGCTGATGAAAACGCAGATCGCCTTGAACTGGATGGGCGGCCTGATCCACATGGCGCCGTCCAACATCCTGGCGCTGTTGCCCAGTCTGAGTCTGTCCAAGCGGGTCTCCGGGCGGATCAGCAAGACGATCAAGGCCACCCCGGAACTGGCGAAGCGCGTAGCGGCCAGCCGCTCACGGGATGCCCGCAACACCATGGACACCAAGGAGTTCGAGGGTGGCGCCCTGTACGTCACCACGGCGGGCTCTGCGGCCAACTTGTCGGAGCTGTCGGCGCGTTACATCTACGGCGATGAGGTCGACCGTTGGGAAAACGATGTCGGCCAGGAAGGTGACCCCATCGTGCTGGCGGAAACGCGGGCGACCAACTTCGGCCGCAACGCCAAGATCTACTTCTCCAGCTCGCCGACGATCAAGGGCGCCTCGCGAATCGCGGACCTGTTCGAATCCAGCGACCAACGTTACTACTATGTGCCGTGCCCTTCATGCGGGCACATGCAGGTGCTGGAATGGGAGGGGCTGCTCTACAGCAAGGACTACAAAACGGTTCACTACCAGTGCGCCGCGCCAGATTGTGACGTCCTGATCGAGGAGCACCACAAGACCGACATGCTCGCCCGTGGCGAATGGCGTGCCCATGGCAGCGGCGATGGCAAGACGGTGGGCTTCCACCTCAACGCGCTGTACTCGCCGATTGGCTGGAAGGACTGGCCCTCGCTGGCCGAGGAGTTCGAAGACGCCAAGACGGCCCAGGCCAAGGGCGACATGGGCCTGATGCAGGTGTTCTACAACACCCGTCTCGCCAAGGTCTGGGACAGCGCGCAAGAGCAGACGAAGGCCAAGGTGCTGGTCGACAGGGCACGGTTGGAGACCTACACCCTCGGCAGCATGCCGGTGGGCGTGCTGATGCTGACCGGCGCCGTCGATGTCCAGGCCAACCGCCTGGAGCTGATGGTGATGGGCTTCGGCGTCGGCATGGAACGCTGGGTGGTCGACCACCAGGTGATCTGGGGCGATCCTGCCGACGAGCGCACCTGGGCGGTGTTGGACGAGAAGCTCAAGGCTCGCTACCGGCATCCTTGCGGAGTCGGCTTGGCGATCCTGGCGACGGGGGTCGACTCCGGCGGTCATCACACCGATGAGGTTTATCAGTTCTGCCGGGTACGGCGCTGGCGCAACATCTTCGCCATCAAGGGCGCGAGCAAGCCTGGCAAGCCAGTGATTGCTCAGCGGCCGTCCATGGTTGACGTGACCTGGAAGGGCCAGACCGAACGCGGCGGCGCCGAGCTGTGGTTTGTCGGTACCGACACCGCGAAGGACTGGATCTACAACCGCTACGCCTTCGAGGACGGCCCTGGCTCGCTGCACTTTGCCAACGACCTGCCGGACGAGTTCTTCGACCAGTGCGTGGCCGAGCGCAAGGTCGCTCGGTACGTCAAAGGCTACAAGCGTATCGAGTGGGTCAAGGGCAAGGCCGAGCGCAACGAGGCGCTCGACCTGCTGGTGTACTGCCTGGCGATGGCGCATTACCTCGGCATCAACCGCTACCAGGAACACGACTGGGAGCGGGTGCGACAGGCCCTGGCGCAGTCTGGTTTGTTCGACGATGTGTTGGGCGTCAAACCCGTGCAAGGCGAGCGCGTCGACGCTGAAGAAACACCGGCACCGGTTGCAGCGCGTCAGGCGCTACCTGCACCGCCACCAGTTGCACCTGTCGCCCAACCGCGCCCCGCTGCACCCCCACAACGCCGCAGCTCCACCAGCGGTTACCTGAAGAGACGCTGATATGTCGTTTACCCCGAAGCACCTCGAAGTCATCGAGCGCGCCATTGCACGCGGTGAAAAGACCGTGCGCTACAGCGACCGCACGGTGGAGTACCGCTCTATCGACGAACTGCTCAAGGCCCGTGACGAGATCCGCACGTCGCTGAGCCAAGCCGCCGGCCCGCGCTCTCGCGTGATCCGGCTTACCCACGGAGGCAAGGGCATCTAATGGCTCGACATTATCCGACGCTCACCCGTAATGGATTCTTGCTGCCGTCGAACATCAAGGCCAGTTACGAAGGCGCCGGTGAGGGCCGACGTTCGGCCAGTTGGGAGGCTAGCGAAAACGGCATCAACAGCATCAACACCCCGGCGCTGCGCAACCTGCGCGCACGTTCGCGGGCGGCGGTGCGCAATGACCCGTATGCGTTCAACGTCATCGACAAGCGCGTCAGCAACCTGATCGGCACGGGCATCACGCCCAGGCCGACCACGGAAGACGCAGATCTGCGCAAACTCCAGCAGCAGCTTTGGGATGACTGGGTGGATGAAGCGGACGCCGATGAGCTGACCGACTTCTACGGCATGCAGGCCCTGGTGGCGCGCACCGTGGAAACGGCCGGAGAGTGCTTTGTGCGGTTGCGACCGCGCAGCCCCAGTGAAGGTTTGGCGGTACCGCTGCAGCTGCAGGCGCTGGCCCCTGAGTTTGTCCCTCACGACAAATTCGAAACGGCCAAAAACGGCAACGTGATCCGCGCCGGGATCGAGTTCAACCCGGCCGGCAAGCGTGTGGCGTATTGGATGTACTTGTCGCACCCACGCGACTCGTCGTCCTTGAACGCTGGTTACAACCAGTTGGTGCGGGTGCCAGCGGCGCAGGTGCTGCACATCTTCGAACCAATGGAGCCAGGCCAGTTGCGCGGTGTACCGCGTCTGGCACCTGTGCTGAAACGCCTGCGCAGCCTGGACAACTACGACGACGCGGTGCTGTTCCGCCAGGAGGTGGCGAACCTGTTCGCCGGCTTCATTAAGCGGCCAGCCCCTGACAGTGGTCAGCAACCACGCGATCCTGTCACCGGGCAGTTGCTGACCACCGACCGCGACGGCTTCACGCCGATGGTCGCCCTGGAACCCGGCACCATGCAGGAGCTGGCGCCAGGTGAAGAGGTGGAGTTCTCCAAACCACCCGACGCCGGCAACAACTACCCGGACTTCATGCGGCAGCAACTGATGGCTGCGGCGGCAGGTTCGGGCACGCCTTACGAGATCCTCACTGGCGACATGCGCGAGGTCAACGACCGGGCGCTGCGGGTGGTGCTCAACGAGTTCCGTCGCCGCTTGGAGCAACTGCAATTCGGCGTGTACGTGCATCAGCTGTGTCGCCCGGTGCGCGCCGCGTGGATGGACATGGCGGTGTTGTCCGGCGCGCTGGTGCTGGCGGATTACGCGCAACGGCGCCGCGAATACCTGCGCACACGCTGGGTGCCGCAAGGCTGGGCCTACATCCAGCCGGTACAGGACGTGCAGGCGCGGCGTATGGAAGTGCAGGCGGGCTTTGGTTCGCGCAGTGAAATGTGTCTGCGCAACGGCTACGACGCCGAAACCATCGACGCGGAAAACGCTGCCGACCTCGCCAGGTCCACGGACCTCGGCCTCAACTACACGACGCTTGATGCCATCGAGACGTTTGATGAAAAGGAACAACCATGAGCAAAAAAACCAAGCCCCGCGTTTATGACAAGGCGGGCAAGCAGGTCAAGGTCGCCGACAAAAGCTGGTACACGCTCCAGGCCAGCGGCGAAGCCGAGCAGCGCAACATCGAGATCTTCGTCTACGGCGAGATCGGCGCCTGGGGCGTCACCGCCAATCAGTTCGTGCAGGATCTGCGTGCCATGGATGACGGCGTGTCGCCGGTGATCGTTGCGTTCAACAGCATCGGCGGTGACCTGTTCGACGGTCTGGCGATCCACAACGCGCTGTCGCGCTTGGGCGAGCGCTGCACCGGCCGCATTGACGCCCTAGCGGCGAGCGCGGCCAGTGTCGCGGTGTGCGGCGCTCACCGTGTGGTGATCGCGGCAAACGCCATGCTGATGATCCACAACCCCTACACCTTCACCAGTGGTGATGCTGAAGACTTCCGCCGTGTGGCCGACGTGCTGGACCAGACTCTGGAAGCGATTATCGCGGCCTACAAAGCCAAGGCACCGGACATTGACGACGCCGAGCTGCGGCGCATGGTCAACGCTGAAACCTGGCTCACGGCCAATGAAGCGGTGGCGCTGGGCCTGGCCGATGAAGTGGGCGACGGCCTCAAGGTCAGCGCCTGTCTCGGCCAGGGCAGCGTGCTACAGCGTTTCCAGCATGCCCCGCCTGAGCTGCTCGCTCAATTGGACGAAGAGCCGGAAGTAGAACCGCCTGAGCCTGATACGGCCCCAGTGCTGGACGCGGCCAAGCTGGCGCTGATGGTCACACAAGGATGTGCAGCGGCGGGTATCAGCAACCTGGTGGATCCGATACTCGCCGCGACCAAGCTTGAAAGCGAAACCGTGGTCCAGGCTGCGCTGACCAAGGCCAAAGCCTTGCACGGCCTGTGTGTCGCGGCGCGCCTGCCTGAGCTGACCGGCGAGTTCATCGCTGCCGGCCTTGACGAAGCCGCAGTCCGTGCGCGTCTTTTTGACAAGCTGGTCAGCAGCGGTGGTGGCTTTGAAATCAACAACGCCTTGCCGCTGGATAACGACCCGGCACTCACGGTCAAGGCCAAGCAGGTCGACAGCCAATCAATCTGGGCCACCCGTCAGGCGGCACAAAACGGTAACTCGAAAGGAGCAAGAGCATGAAAACTGAATCGATGCACGCAGGTGAGTTCCTGCTGTCTGAGGGCGCTGGCAATATTTCCCGCGAAGCGATCAACGTCGCTGCCGGTGTCGCGCTGGAACCGGGCCAGATCTTGGGCTTGGTCACGCTCACCGGAGAGTTTGCGCCGTACCAGCCAACTGCCGAAGACGGCACCGAAAACGCCATCGCGATCCTCTACGGGCCGCTGGGCGAGTCGGATGTGCCGCGTCGCGGTCGTGCCATCGTGCGCTTGGCTGAGGTCAGCGAAGCGCATCTTACCGGCCTCGATCCCGCTGCTGAAAAAGCGCTGGGCACCCACTTCGTGATCGTCCGCTAAGACGTTCACCCTGTTTTATTCATCCCGCCATGTGCGGGATTTTTCGTTTCTGGAGAGTACCCCCATGGCCGATATCGCCATTTTTGAAGACGATGCATTCAGCGTCTCGTCGTTGACCGCTGCAATCAATGACCAGGAATATCTGCCGGGCCGCATCAGTAGCCTGGGCCTGTTTCGCGAAGAGGGCATCAGCACCCTGACCGTGCAGATCGAGAAGGACGGTGACACCCTGGCTCTGGTGCCGGCGGGTGAGCGTGGCACCTCGGGCCTGGTGGTCGGCGCGACCAAGCGTCAGTTGATTCCGTTCAACACCGTCCACTTGCCGGAACGCTTCACCATCAAGGCCGACGAAATCCAAGGCATTCGCGCCTTCGGCACGCGCACCGAGTTGCAGGCCGTTCAGGATGTGGTCAACAAGCGTCTGGCGAAAGCGCGCCGGCAGTTGGACGCGACCCACGAGTTCCAGCGCATGGGCGCGTTGAATGGCCAGGTCCTGGACGCCGATGGCAAGACGGTCCTGTTGGACATTTATAAATCCTTCGGTGTGAATCGCCTGAAGCTTCAGATGGGCTTGAACAGCCCCGACACCGAGCTGCGGGTCAAATGCGGCGAAGCCTTGGACATGCAAGAGGAAGCCCTCGGCAGTGTCACCAGCAGCGGCTCGCGTGCGATGTGCGGCAAGAACTTCTGGAACAAGCTCATCGTGCATAAGTCGGTCAAAGAGACCTACCTCAACACCATGCAGGCCGCGTCCCTGCGAGGCGATGCCCGTGAAAGCTTCGAGTACGGCGGGATCGTTTGGGAGCGTTATCGCGGCAAAGTGGCGGGTGTGGCGTTCGTCCACGACGACAAGGCCCTGCTGATCCCCGAGGGCGTGCCGGATCTGTACATCTCGTGCTTCGCGCCGGCCGACTACATGGAAACGGTCAACACCCAGGGCATCCCGTACTACAGCAAGATCGAGCCACTGCAGTTCGGCAAGGGCGTGGCCGGTGAAGCCCAGTCCAACCCGCTGCACCTGTGCACGCGGCCTCGGGCGCAGATCCTGCTGGAACTCTGACCGTGGCCTTCCGCGATCTGATCGACGACATCGACGATGTGGTGTTCGACACCCTGGGCGACAGTGCCCAGATCGAAGGCCGCGCTGAGCCGGTGCTGGGTATGTTCGCGGCACCCTGGAAAGCGCCGCAGTTCGGCAAGGTCCACACCGGATTGCGCGAGCCTCGTTTTGAGGTTCGCGTGAAAGACTCGGACGGTCTGAGCAAGGGTCTGCGGGTCACCATTGATCTGCCCACGCTAGACGGTGGGGGCGACTACGATCTGCTGCAGCTGGAGCCCGGTGGCGATGGCCTGGTGGCCCTGATTTTGAGGAAGCGCCCATGAGTGTCGGCAGCTACGTGCATCAGACTCGCGACAGCGGGATGCTCAACATTCAGCCGTCAGCAGTGCATTCCCAGGCCTTGCGCGAGTTCGGCCAGTTGGTGCCCAAGGCTGCTGCAGCGGCACAGCGTCGTGCGATCAACAAGACGCTGGGCTGGCTGCGTACCCACATCGCTCGCGCCGTGGGCAAGCAGGAACGCATCGCCATCGGCGCCGTTCGGCAACGTCTGCGGGCCTACCCGGTCAGTGGCGGGGCGATGCGCGGCAAGTTGTGGTTCGGGGTCAACGCCATCGAGGCCAGCCGGATCGGTAAGGCTCGGCAAACTCGCGCTGGCGTCTCGGTGGCGGGGCGGCGTTACCAGGGCGCGTTCTTCAAGCAAGTGTATGGCAGCAGTCCTGACATCTGGATCCGCACGTCGAGCAAGCACTTCAACGCCTCGGACTATCCCGACAGCACTCAGGGCCGGCGCAGCTCGGGCTTTATCGCGGAGAGCGACAACCGCTTCCCGCTGGCGAAAGCCAAGGTCTCGCTGGACCAGGTGCGGCCGCACTTCGACAACTGGGTGAAACAGGCCGATGAGCGCTTGCTGGAAATCCTCAAGCAAGAACTCAACTTTGAACTGCAGAAGTACCTCAAGGGGACCGCCCGTGTCTGATCGACCTTTCAGCCTTGACCGTTTGTATGAGGCCATCGAGCAGCACCTGCAGGATCAGTTGCCGGGCCTTCAGGGCGTTTCGTTCTGGCCGGACTTGTCGGCAGACACCAGCCTCCCCACACCCGTGGTGCTGCTGGAGATGGCCGAGATGGAGCCCGCGCAGGATCTCGGCACGGGTGAAACCGCGCTCACCTGCAAGTTCGAGGCGCGGATCATCGTCGATTCGATCAGTGCGGATCCTCAACGGCAGGCGGTGCAATTGGCCTCTCAACTGGCGGTGCTTCTAAGGGGGCAGAGCTGGGGGTTGGAAGTCGACTGCGCCGAGTTCGTGCGCTCCACCCAGGACTGGACCAAGCCCGAGCTGGACGGCTATTTCGTTTGGCTGGTGGAGTGGGACCAGACGGTTTACCTGGGCGCCGAGGAATGGCCGTGGCCGGATGAGCCGCCGGGCACCTTGGTCATCGACCTTGGGCCGGGCGTTGGGCAGATCAAACCGGAGGATCTGTAATGAGCTACGCCAGTGCCCAGCATGACCGGATGATCGCCTCGACGGTGATGCCCTGCGTGGTGGTGGCGGTCGATCTGACCACCGCCATGGTGCGCGTGCAGTCGGGCGACTGGACCAGCGCCTGGGTGCGCTGGCACAGCCAGGCGGCAGGCAAGGCGCGCCACTGGCGGGTGCCGAGCCTGAAAGAGCAGGGCGTGTTGATCAGCCCAAGCGGTGAGCCGGCGATGGGTACGTTCATCCCCGGCTTGTACGGCAATGCAGGTGCCCAGCCGGACAACCGCGACCACGTCGAGGTGTGGCGTTTCGACGATGGCGGTTCCCTGGTCTACGACTGGCAGGCCCACAGCTACACCATCGACCTGCCAGCCGGCACCGTGACGGTCAAGGTCGGCGGGTCTGTGTGGGAGATGACGCCAGACAGCACGCGGTTGGTGTCAGGCGCGATCAACCTGGTGGGCGCTGTCACTATCGACGGTGCAACCCAGATCAAGGGGCCGTTGCACGCGACCGGCAACATCAATAGCGACGGCCAGGTCATCGACGTTGGCGGCAACACGCCGAACCACAAACACTGATTTCAACCCGCCCTGTGCGGGTTTTTCGTTTTAGGAGCATCCGTTGATGAGTAAGAACAAACCCGACAGCCAGGACGATGCACGGCCTGGCCGAGTTTTCCGCGACACGCTCTACACCTCGCGCACCTTGGTCTTCGCCGATGGCAGTACGGCAGCGGTTGCCAAGGGGCGAGTGACAGCGAGCAGCGATGAGCAATTCGCCCAGCTGCAGGCGCGCCCGGATCTGGAACTGCTGCAGGAGTAACTCCGATGATCGGAATGGATCGCCACACCGGCAAACCGCTGTCCGGTCTCGACCATCTCCGGCAGTCCGTAGGGGACATTCTCAGCACGCCCGTGGGCAGTCGGCGGATGCGACCTGAGTACGGCAGCCAGATCCGGCGCTTTGTCGACCTGCCGGTTAACGCCGGTTGGAAGAGTGCGGTGCAGGCCGAAGTGGCTCGCTCGCTGGGACGCTGGGAGCCGCGGCTCAAGCTGGAACAGGTGCAGGTCGTTGCCGTCGTCAGCGGCCGCATCGACTTCAAGTTAACGGGCGAGTACTTGGGCGAAAGCCTACTGCTGGAGGTGTCGGCATGAGCACGGTGGATTTATCAGCGTTGCCGGCGCCGCAGGTGCTGGAGTCGCTGGACTACGAAGCGCTGTACGAAGAAGGCCTCGCTGCTTTTCGCGAGTACATGGGCGATAACTGGTCCGCCGCGCTGGAAAGCGACCCGGTGGTCAAGCTCGTCGAACTGGGCGCCTACGGCAAGATGCAAAATCGCGCACGGGTCAACGACGCGGCCAAGGCGCTGATGCTGGCGTACGCCGAAAAGGAAGATCTGGATCAGCTCGCGGCCAACGTGAAACTTCAACGGCTGGTGATACAGCCGGCCAACCTGTTGGCGGTTCCGCCGGTCGAAGAAGTTAAAGAGTCTGACGATGCTCTGCGCGAGCGTATCCAACTGGTTTACGAAGGACTGACTACAGCAGGCCCCCGTAACAGCTACATCTTCCATGCACGCAACGCTTCGGCGCTGGTCGCCGATGCCACGGCAGAAAGCCCATCACCCGCTGTCGTGGTAGTGACCGTGCTAAGCCTTAGCGGTAGCGGTATGGCTGATCAGCTATTGCTTGACGCGGTGCATACCAAGCTCAGCGACGATGACGTCCGGCCGGTGGGTGACCGCCTCATTGTGCAGAGCGCCGAGATCCTGAATTACCGAGTGGATGCCGTGCTGCACATGCAGGGCGCTGGACCGGAAAACGACGCCATCCTGGCCGAGGCGACCCGGCGGCTTGCTGCCTGGATAAACCCGCGCAAACGCCTGGCATTGGAAGTTGCTCAATCTGGCGTCAACGCCCAGTTGCACATCAGCGGCGTCGGTCGGGTAGAACTGAAGAACTGGAAAGACCTCAAGCCCAGCAAATCCCAGGCGGCGTATTGCACAGGCTACAGCGTCGTTCTTGGTGGCACATCATGACCAGTTTGTTGCCGCTGAACAGTACGCAGTTGGAGCGCGCTATCGAGGCCGCGTTGGCCGAGAAAACCGCCATCCCACTGCGCACCCTGTACAACCCGGACACCTGCCCGGCGCCTCTGCTGCCATGGCTGGCCTGGACTTGGTCGGTCGACCGCTGGGACAACAAATGGTCCGAAGCCGTCAAGCGCTCGGCCATCCGTTCTGCGTTTTACGTGCACGCGCACAAAGGAACCATTGGCGCCCTGCGTCGGGTGGTCGAGCCGCTCGGTTACCTGATCGAGGTGATGGAGTGGTGGCAGACCACGCCCAAAGGTATTCCCGGCACCTTCGCCTTGAAGGTTGGTGTTCTGGAAACCGGAATCACCGAAGAGATGTACCTGGAGCTGGAGCGCCTGATCGACGACGCCAAGCCCGTCAGCCGCCCCTTGACCGGACTGGCGATCAGCCTCGAAACCCAAGGCGCCATACACATCGGTGTCGCCCTCTACGAAGGCGACGTAATCGACGTCTACCCACCCGTGCAGCGTGACATCGATGTCACCGGCTACATCGGCGTGGTCGGGCGCGAACACAGCATAGACACTCTGGACGTTTACCCATGATTGATCGCAACTCGCAATTTATGGCGATCCTCACCAACGTGGGGGCCGCAAAGTTGGCAAATGCCAATGCCTTGGGGATTCCCTGGAACCTGACCCAGCTCGGGGTAGGGGATGCCAATGGCACTGATCCTATGCCCAGCGCAACACAGACCAAGCTGATCAACGAGCAGCGACGTGCACCGCTGAATCAACTGCGCGTTGATCCGGTTAACGCGGCGGTGATCATTGCTGAGCAGGTGATCCCGGCGGACGTGGGTGGTTGGTGGGTCCGGGAGATCGGGTTGTACGATTCGGACGGTGACTTGGTTGCTGTTGCCAACTGTGCGCCAAGCTATAAATCAGCTTTGGACCAGGGCTCAGGTCGTACGCAAATCGTGCGGATGAACTTCATTGTTTCCAGCATCAGTAACATTGTTCTGAAGATTGATCCTTCGATTGTGCTGGCGACCCGCGAATATGTTGACCTGTCGATTGCTGAGGCGCTCAACAAGCAGGACTTCAAGCATTCGGTGCTCGTGGCCACCACGGCGAACATCGTCTTGAGTGGCCTACAGACTGTCGACGGCGTCGCGCTTGCCGCAGATGACCGCGTACTGGTGAAAGACCAGACTCAGGCAAAAAACAACGGTATCTACGTTGTGCCGGCAGCCGGTGCCTGGAAGCGCGCTCAAGATGCTGACGCCGGTGCCGAGGTCACACCGGGCCTGTTCGTCACCGTTGAGAAAGGTACTACCAACGGTGATAGCGTTTGGCAGCTCGTGACAGATGCGCCGATTGTACTTGGCACCACTGCACTGACTTTTGAAGTGGTTGCCGGGCGCACGGGGGTTGTCGCTGGCACCTACCGCAGCTTGACCGTGGATAAGCTCGGTCGCGTTATTGCAGGCACGAACCCCACGACGCTTGCGGGTGCCGGTATTACTGACGCTATCCTTTCAACGCCTCAAACTGGTGTTGTTGGGAAAATCGCGGACATTGCCAGGCACCAGATTGGCGTATATGCGAGTGGGACCACCGATAGCCCGCCTAGCTCAAGTGGTGGCTTGTTTTTGCATATGAAGTACCCCGGCGAATCTCTCGCCGCGTTCGATATTTTCGGGCATGTAGGGGGTGGCGGTGATATTTTTGGCTTCCGGCGTGTGCTTGCCGATGGGTCATTTGTACATCGAACTGTTTATCACGACGGAAACTTCGACCCTGCAACTAAAATGCCTGTTAGTGGTGGGGCTTACTCGCCTAGTTTTTTCAGCCTGCGCATTACTACTAACTCCTTGCCTATTAACAATCCAGGCGCATACGTTTCATACGGAGCTGACGGGCAGTTCACTAACGCTTTCAATTCTGTGTGCAACCGAAGCTCAGGAACTGGCGGTTTTACCTGGAGAACTGTTAACGCCGACAACAGCGCCACCGGCCCTACAATGACTTACTCCTATGAGGGCCTGTTAACTGTTCCTTCGTTGGCTGTATCAGGGGTGGCTACTGTTCCAACTCAGGACGC
This sequence comes from Pseudomonas nabeulensis, assembly GCF_004682045.1. Lineage (GTDB taxonomy): Bacteria > Pseudomonadota > Gammaproteobacteria > Pseudomonadales > Pseudomonadaceae > Aquipseudomonas > Aquipseudomonas nabeulensis. Next base: position 62,477 of record NZ_QUZT01000001.1, on the reverse strand, counting down.
GGGCGATAATAGCAAGCGAATTGCTAATACAGAATTCGTGAAAGCTTGGACATCGCAGTACCCGCTCCGCGACTCGATAACAGCATTGGGGTTGGCGAGTGGTGATAAAAACCTGCCTTACATGCGAAAAGATACAACCGGTGAGCTTGTAATGCTCCAGCCGTTAAAGCCCAAGGATACGGCCCTGCTCGCTGCTAACGGCTGGAGTAAGAACGCCGATACCGGCGAGATTATTCAATGGGCTGAGGTTGTTGTTGGCGATACCCCTGGAACTACTTTAGTTCCAGTTACATGGCCGTTTCAGTTTCCTGGCCAGTGTTTAAATGTAAGGCCAAGTCTAAAGCTAGCGGCTAGTACTGCGTCGGCGCTGGGTGTTTCGGTGTCTGCGATTACAGCAACTGGGTGTACTGTGAGAGTTGAGGAGTGGGCCTCTGTAGTGCAAACAGGACTAGTTTTAATGGTAGAGGCCAGGGGATTCTAATAAATGAAAATTTTCTATAGCGCAAAAGATAATACGTTCTTCAATGAGGTATTCCACAATACTCGGGCTATTCAGGTGGCTGACCCCGAGTGGGTGCGGCCTACCGTGGCTGTTCCTGACCCGGAGTGGATTCGCCCAAGTATTTCAGTGCCCAACCCGGCCTGGGTTGAGCTTGAGGGAGAGGGTGAGGAAACGGTTGCTCAAGCGGAATATAAAACCATTTTGATTCCTGATCCTGAGGCAGCGCATCCAATGATTATGGTTCCAGATGAGGGAGCTTCACCTCCGCTCATTACCGTGCCTAACCCTACGTGCTTGCTTCCACCAGCGTCCGAGCTTATCGACGTAACGCAGGATGAGCACGACGAGATTTACCGAGTGCTTTCGCTGGGTGGCTCAGTGCTTGCGCCTGGCGAAAACGGACGGCCAAGCACTGTTCCAGCGCCTGGCCCTACGCTGGAAGAACAGAAAAACCGCGAGCGTGCAATCCGCGACCGCGTGTTGCTGCTCACAGATCCGTTGATCTCGCGGCACCGTGATGAGGTGGAGGCCGAGCGGCCTACGGCCCTCACGGCAGAGCAGTACAAGCAGTTGCAGGGCTACCGGCAGGATCTGCGCGACTGGCCTGAGTCGGAGTACTTCCCGGCAATTGAGTACAGGCCTGAACAGCCTGCATGGCTGGCTCAGTTGATCCAATAACGTCCCGCACTGACGGGGCCTTTTCTTTTCCGTTACGCGCATCACTGCCAACCCACGGCCTCGCTTATGCGGGGCTTTCTCGTTTCTGGAGTTCAACCATGAGTACTGCAGGTGGTTTTTTTCACGGCGTCACCGTGACCAACGTCGATACCGGCACGCGGCCTATCGCCGTGCCGTCGTCGTCGATCATTGGCCTTTGCGACACATTCACCCCTGGCCCTGGTGCCAGTGCGTTGCCCAATCAGCTGATGCTGATCACCCGCGAAAGCGAAGCCATCGCCGCCTGGGGCGCAGACGCGGCAATCACCAAGGCGGTGCAGGCTATTTACGTTCGTTCCAAGGCGGTGATTGTCGCCTGTGGTGTGGAGAAACTGGCAGACGCGGCCGCGCAGACCTCGGCCATCATCGGTGGCGTCCTGGCGAACGGTACTCGCACCGGCATGAAGGCGCTGCTCGACGGCAAGAGCCGTTTCAACGCGCAGCCCCGCTTGCTGGCCGCACCCAAGCACACCGCGACCTTGCCCGTCGCCACGGCGCTGGTGGCGCTGAGCGAAAAGCTGCGCGCCATGGCAATCATCGACGGTCCCAACACCACCGACGAAGCCGTCATGGAGTACCGCGAAAACTTCGGCAGCAAGCGTGTGTTCCTGGTCGACCCCGGCGTGCAGTACTGGGACACCGCATTCAGTGCCACCGTCGATGCACCAGGTTCAGCCTGGGTCGCCGGGCTCTTCGCCTGGACCGATTCGGAATACGGCTTCTGGGCGTCGCCGTCGAACAAAGAGTTTGTCGGCCTCACCGGCACCGGCCGTCCTATCGAGTTCCTGGACGGCGACGAAACCTGCCGGGCCAACCTGCTCAACAACGCGCAGATCACCACCATCATCCGTGATGACGGGTTCCGCCTTTGGGGCAACCGCACCTGCTCCAGCGATCCGAAGTGGGCGTTTGTCACTCGCGTGCGGACCATGGACATCGTTATGGACGCGATCCTTTACGGCCATAAATGGGCGGTGGACCGCTCGATTACCAAGACCTACGTCAGCGACGTCACGAACGGTCTGCAGGCCTTTATGCGCGACCTGAAAAATCAGGGCGCAGTGATCAACTTCGAGGTGTTCGCGGACCCGGAGCTGAACACAGCCAGCCAGCTGGAACAGGGCAAGGTGTATTGGAACATCCGCTTCACCGACGTGCCGCCGGCAGAAAACCCCAACTTCCGGGTCGAGGTCACCAACCAGTGGCTGACCGAAGTCCTCGACACCAACGCATAAGGAGAACCCCAGATGGTTCCGCAAACGCTCTACAACATGAACGCCCATATCGATGGCCTCAGCTTCAACGGGGAGATCACCAGTCTGACGCTCCCCAAGCTCACCTTGAAAACCGAGGAACATCGAGCTGGCGGTATGGATGCCCCGGTGGAGATGGATCAGGGAATGGAAAAACTGGAGTCCAGTTTTGCCGGCAAAGGTGCGCGCCCCGAGATCATGAAGTTTTACGGCTTGGCCGATCAGACTGCGTTCAACGCGGTGTTCCGGGGTTCCTTCAAAGGCCAGAAAGGCGCGACCACGGCAGTGGTCGCCACCCTGCGCGGCATGCTCAAAGAGATTGATCCGGGCGACTGGAAAGCAGGTGAGGCCGGGGAGTTCAAGTACTCCGTTGCTGTCAGCTATTACAAGCTCGAAGTCGCTGGCCGCCTGATGTACGAAATCGATCCTATCAACTGCGTGCGGGTCATCAATGGTGTGGATCAACTCGCCAGCGTCCGCCGCGACCTGGGCATGTAAGGGAAATATTTCGCATGAAAAGAAAACTCAAAGAGCTGCCTTCCTGGCTCGCCATTGCCACTGACTGCGCGACGATCAACCTGACTCGTCCAAGTGACGTTAATGGCGTCACGGTCGACCAGTTGACCCTGCGCGCTCCGACGTTGCGCGAGGTGCGTGCCTCTGACGCAATCGGTGGCGCTGACGTCGTGTTGCGTGAGGTGACCTTGTTCGCCTCGCTTACCGACGTCGGTACCAAGGACATCGATGGGCTCAAAATGACGGACTACGCACGGGTGCAGACGGCATATTCGCAATTGCTGCTGGATGCCGGGATGCCCGAGAAAAACGACCAGATCCCGACTTGGTTGGTCGTCGGCCCGGACGGCGCCATCGTCACGCTGTCCAGACCCTATGACATCAAAGACATCAAGCACGACCGACTGATGTTGCGCGCACCGACTGTACGTGACGTGCGTGCTGCGACCTCGGCGTCCAATGGTGACGACGATCAGCGCGAGACACTCCTCCTGGCCAACCTGTCTGAGTCCGACACCAAGGATCTGGAGGGGCTCAAGCTGACGGACTACCAGCGGCTGCAAGCCGCCTACTTTCGCCTGGTGCAGGACGACGGGGTTTAACGCCGAACTGCAGAAGCAGGTCGCGAAACGCTTGGCGACGCAATATTCCTTTGCCGCCAATGAAATCGAGACCATGCCCTTTTCCACGATGATCTGGTGGCTCATGGACTGAGCCCCGCATCCCTGCCTGGAGTGTTCTCATGGCAAACAACCTGGCGCTCGGCCTTGTCATCGGCGGCGTCGTCAGCTCCACGGTCGGCGCCGCCTTCAAGGACGTTGAAGGCCGCATCAAGAAACTCGGCGAAACCGGCACCAAGGCCCGTGTGCTGCAGAGCACCATCGGCGACACGATCCGCCTGCGGGACGAATGGAAAAAAGCCCACGACACCGGCTCAGCCTCCGCCGGTGACCTGCTGAAAAAGCTGGAGGGCAATCTCAAAACCCTGAAGGAACAGGGCATTGAGGTCGGCAAGTTGCGTAGGGAATACCAGGCCCTCGGCAAAGTAGCGCGGGGCGCCGAACTCAAGGCGCTGGGCCATACGCAGATCCAGCAGGGCAAGGAGGGGATGAAGAATTCTCTGGGCCAGGCCGCTGTGCTGACAGGGTCGTTGGCGATCCCGACCAAGATTTCTGGCGATTATCAGGCGCAGATTCGCCAGATGTCCTTGTGGGCGCACACCGCCGGTACCGGCGATGAGGCCAAGCTGGCGGCGAGCATCAGCAAGGTCGCGGCAGAGAAAGGTATGAGCCAGCAACTGCTCGCGAAGTCGGTTGGTGCCTTGATCGAAAAGGGCGTGGACTGGGACGTGGCCACCTCCTATGCCGGGCAGATCGCGGACCTGATCGACGGCCAGGGCGTGGAGCCCGAAACCATCGCGACCCTGATCAACTCCTTCAAGGAAGCCGGGGTCAAGCAGGGCGACATGGCGGCGATGCTGGGCCAGGTAGCAGCGGCCGGAGACATCGGCGCGTTCGGCCCCAAGGAAATGGCAAAGTACTTGCCCGCCATGCTTGGCAACATCAGGCGCTTGGGTATGGAAGGCCCGGAGGCTGTGCGCTTTCTGGGTGCCAGTCTGCAGTCGCAGTATTCGCAAACCCAGGACGCGGCGGCTGCAGCCACTAACATGAACAACCTGCTCAACGCAGTGATCAGCAGCACCAGCCAGGAACGGTTTGCCAAAGAAGGTTATGACTTGGCCGGCTCGATCAACGCGGCGACGAAAAGTGGCAAGGCGGCGAATCCTGTCGACGCGTTCATCATGCTCAGTGAGCAGTTGATCAAAAAGCAGGATCCGGCCAAGGCCAAGAAAATCGAGGCCCTCAAGGAGAAAATCAAAAGCTCAGTCGATGGCAGCCAAGAGGAAGCGCAGGCCATGATCGCGCTCACCGAAGCGGCTGGTCTGGCAACCATTGTCAGCGATCAGAGCGCCAGTGCGGGCCTGCTCGCGCAGATCAAATACGGCGAAAAGATCAAGACGGACATGTCGACCATCAAGAAAACGGACGGCAAGGCCAAGATCGAATCGGACGCGGCGAAGGCGCGGGAGACGTCCAACCGGAAGTGGGCAACGGCGACAGCCGGCATTGAATCCTCGATGACCCGCATCGGTGATGCATTACGGCCGCTGACGGATGTGGCGGCAGACGGGCTGGCGAAAGTGGCCTATGGGCTTGGCGAGTTGGCAGGTCGGTTTCCGACAGTGGTCAGCGGGGCGGCCGTGCTGGCTGCTGGTGTTGTTGGCCTGGGCGCTGCGATCAATGCGATCAAGATCGGCAAAGGCTTGATGAATGTTGCTCGCGGCTCGCTGATGGGCAATCCAAACGTGATCCAACGAGTGTTTGTCACGAACCCTTCCAGCAGCGGTGGCGGGGTCGATGTAGGTGATGGAAAGCGGCGTCGCGGCAAGGGCAAACGTGGTCGCGGTGGCCGAGGCGCTCCCGTCAGTACCGCTGCACCTTCGGCGCCGATTGGCGCAACGGCCAGCCGGTTCGCGCCCAAGGCCATGATGGGTAAGGGGCTCGGGTTCGCCAAGGTTGGCGCGCCTATGGCACTGATCGAGGCGGGTTTGATCGCTGCTGATACCTATCAAAACGCCGAGACCCGCGATGAAAAGGCCGAGGGCTACGGTAATGCCGCTGGCACCTTGGCCGGAACATTGGCCGGTGCTGCAGCGGGCGCCGCGATTGGTTCGGTGGTGCCGGTGATCGGCACCGTCGTTGGCGGATTGATCGGCGGCTTCCTCGGCAGTTGGGGCGGCGGCGAGTTGGGCGGGGCGGTGGGTAAAGCCGCTTTTGGCGGGCCGGACACACCTGTAGAGCGTCTGGCTCAGCCTTCGCCGTTGCGGTTGCCAGCGCCAGGTGCGGCAGTTATGCCACGTCTGGCGCAGATGGCGCCGTCGCTATCGTCCGGCCCGTTGATGCTTAAAGCGCCGGCAGCACCGGGGCCCGCCTTGGGGGATGTCTCGCGTTCGTTGGCGGCGGCTCCCACAGCAACTACGGCTCCGGCCGTGCTGGCTGCTGGACTCGCCGCGAAACCGGAACCCCCTCGGATTGATCAACAGTGGACGTTTTCTCCAACCATGCCGGTGACCGTGCACGGCGACGTCAAGGATCCACGGCAGCTCGCGCAGGAGATGATGCCGCACCTGCGTCAGATGTTCGAGGAGTTCAGCCGGGAGCAGGGGCGGCGCAACCTGTTCGATGCCCCCCACGTTTAAGGAGTTGTCATGGCTTACATGGAGCAACTGCAATCGGGCTTCAAATCCCTGGTCCAGGCCGGGGAGGCGGGCCGCCACAGCATCGACGATATGATCGGCCCGGTGAACGGCGCTATTGGGGAAATCAGCGGGGCGGCTGATGAACTGTCCAGCATTCCCGGCGTGCCACCTGGTGTCGGCGAGAAGCTGCAGCGGGTTATGCGCGGGATCAACGCGGCGCAGTCCAAGGTCGGTACGGTGCTGGCGACCTATAGCAAAGCCACGCGTGCGTTGTCGGCAATTGACGAGCGCTTGGGCACGTTGAAGGAACAAGCTGCTAGGGCCAGCACCGCGATCAATCAGATCGCTGGCAAGGTCAGTCCGCGCCTGGCGAACATCTTGCCTACCAGAGCATTGGCGCCCAATGCCACGCCTCTGGCGGAAGCGGTCAAACCGTTTCCGCACCTGCTGATCCTGCAGCCGCTGCAGGCGAATGCGCAGCCGTTCTACTTCAACCTGGACACCGCGGCGTTTAACGAGCTACGCCGGCAGACGGAATTCCGCTGGGCCTCGCAAGAGCGCCTCAGTCGTCGGCCGGCGCAGCAAGCAGTGGGCATAGGGGAAGATAAGCTCAGTCTGAAGGGTGTGATTTTCCCCACGTTCAAAGGTGGGCTTAAGCAACTCGACACACTGCGTTCAATCGGCGGGCAGTTGCTGCCGTTGAATCTGACCACTGGCTACGGCGTTGTCCTCGGCACCTGGTGCCTACGCAGTATGGAGGAAGAGCAGGGCGCGCTGCTGGCCGGCGGGATCCCGCGCAAGCAAACCTTTAGTTTGGAGTTCTCGCGCTATGGCGATGATATGCAGAACGTCTGATGGCGACCTGCTGGATACCCTGTGTCATCAGCATTACGGACACCTCAATGGCACGGTCGAGGCGGTGCTTGCGGCCAACCGTTTGTTAGCGGATGAGCCGCAACCTCTGCGTACTGGCTTGTTAATTACGTTCCCGGATATTGAGCGGCCTACGGTTGAGCAGGTGCAGTTGTGGGATTGAATGTCGAGGACTACATATGAAGCCCATCTTTCGAATCGTAGCTGATGGCACCGATATAACCGCCTTGATCAACGACCGCCTGCTATTGCTGCGCACATTGGACAAACCCGGCATGGAGTCGGACGAGTTCGAGTTGCGAATCGATGACCGTGACGGTGCCGTCGCGCTCCCCAAGAAGGGCGCCGGGATCGAGGTCTACCTCGGCTACGCCAGCAAAGCGATGGCGCGCTTGGGTCGGTATACCGTGGATGACATCGAGGTTTCTGGTCCGCCTGACACCCTGGTCATTCGCGGCAAGGCCAGCGACATGCGCGGCAGTGGCAAGACTACCCGCAGCGGCAGTTGGGAAAATGCACCGCTGTCTAGGATCGTCAGCGACATTGCCGCACGCAACGGATGGAAGCCGGAATGCCCTTTAGCCACGGTCGTGCCCAGGGCCGATCAGTTGAACGAGTCGGACTACAACTTTATCACTCGGCTCGCCAAGGACCATGACTGCACTGCCAAGGTCGCCGACGGCAAGCTGCTGGTGCTGCCACGTCAAAGCGGGCAGACAGCCAGCGGCAAGAACCTGCCGGCGATCACCATTCGCCGCAGTGACGTTAGCCGTTGGCAGTTCCGTTTCACCGACCGTACCACTCAGAAGGCCGTCAAGACCAAGTACCAGGACAAGAAAACCGGCGAGCTGGTCAACCTGACTTTGGACAACGACGACGCACCGGCAGGTTTGCCGCCCGTTCATACCGACCGGCATATCCATCCGAACAAATCCGCCGCTGAACAGGCCGCCAAGGCACGACTCGCGGCGTTCAACCGCTCGACTGCTGAGGTTCGGCTGGAGATGGTCGGTCGCACTGACCTGTTTGCTGAGCGGCAGATCAATGCGCTGGGCTTCAAGGATGGGTTGGACGGGGAGTTCCTCGTCGACTCGGTGGAGCAGGTGTTCACCCAGTCCGGCTGGAGCACCACGGTGGAATGCAACGCAGGGAAGAAGGGCAAGGCCAAGGCGGCCGGCAAGAAAAAGAAAAAGTCCAAGGAGGTCAAGGTTCTGGAGCTGTAACTGATCGCACGTGTTCCACCACCCGCCGCCATCGAGCGGTATTTTTTTGTTTGGGAAAAAGCGATGTCCATCTCTGAGCAGCAACTACAACGCATCATGCCTAACGCCCGCCGCCAAGCGGGCGTTTTTGTATCCGCGCTAAATGCGGCCATGATCAACCGCAAGATCGATACACCGAAACGTCAGGCGGCTTTCCTTGCCCAGATCGGCCACGAGTCCGGCCAACTGCAGTACGTGCGTGAACTGGGGGGCGATCAGTACCTCAGCAAGTACGACACCGGCGCGCTAGCTGCCAAGCTGGGGAACACGCCGGCAGCCGATGGTGACGGCCAACGCTATCGCGGCCGTGGGCTGATACAGATCACCGGTCACGACAACTACCTGCGCTGCAGCCTGGCGCTGTTCGGTGATGAACGATTGTTGCGCACGCCGGAGCTGCTGGAACTGCCGCAATGGGCGGCAGAGTCTGCGGCGTGGTTCTGGTCGGTAAACGGATTGAACGCGCTCGCGGACAGCGATCAGTTCAACACCATTACCCGCCGGATTAACGGCGGGCTCAACGGCTTGGAGGATCGTCTGCAACTGTGGGCCAGGGCGAGGGCGGTGTTATGCGTCTCTTCGACCTGATCCCCGCGCAGTTCCGCATTGCTGCCGCCGCTTCGTTGCTAGTGCTGCTGGCTACCGGCTCGGCTGCATTGGCCTGGACCGTTCAAGGCTGGCGTTGCGGTCAGCAGCTGGAGCGCCAGGCCCGACTGCATTCGGACACCCTCAAGGAATTGTCCCTGGCGGCTGCCACCCAGCAACGCAAAGAGCAAGACAAGCGCTTCGCCCTGGAGCAGCGCCTGCAAAGCAAAGACGAAACGCACTACAAGGAATTGACCGATGAACAAAACAAGCAAGCTCGCCTGCGTGATCGCCTCGCTACTGCTGATCTGCGGTTGTCAGTCGTACTCGCCACCACCGACGCCACCAGCGGTTGTTCAGTGCCAACCACCACCTCCACCGGCCGCGTGGTTCATGGCCCCGCAAGAGCCCAACTTGACCGAACGCATGCTCAACGAATTATCGGAATCACCGATGCCGGCGACCAGGGATTGATCGCGCTGCGGGCCTGTCAGGCCTATGCGAAGGATGTTTCCGCGCAGAAGTAAATGGCTTAGACGAACGGGACGTATCGGCGCCCCGTTTACCTACCAAATCAAAACCGCTTCGTGATGAATTGAATGTACGGTAATATTTCCGTTTGTTTGCATACGGTTACAATTAAGGACGAACATGCTTGATAGAAAGCAGCTGCCGAAGCACCTTTACTCCCTCGACATAGTTCGAGGCCTTGCAGCCTTGGTTGTTGTGCTGTGGCACTGGCAGCACCTTCTATATACTGATGGCGTTAGTTCCTCGTACAGGCTCGTGGATCAGCCGTTCTATAGCGCGTTTTCAATTTTTTATAATCATGGTTGGATGGCGGTCGACTTCTTCTTCTCTTTATCTGGGTTTGTATTTTTCTGGCTTTATTCTGATTCTATCGCCAACAAGCGTATAGGAGGGGCTACCTTCTTTGTTGTGCGGTTTTCTAGGTTGTATCCCCTGCACTTTGTAACCTTTGTCTTTGTGTTGGTTATGCAGCTTCTCTTGCATGCGAAGACGGGTAGCTATTTTGTATATCAAAATAATGATGTTTATCGTGCGGTCCTAAATTTATTTCTGGCTAGCAGCTGGGGTGTGCTGCCGGGTTACTCATTTAATGGTCCAATCTGGTCGGTCTCTGTCGAGGTTCTCTTATACTTTGTATTTTTTGTCACTTGTCTTACCTTCAGTAATAAGTACCTGGTAGCTGCTGCATGTGCGGTGGCAGGAATAGTTATAAATGAGTTTCTGCCAGAGGTTGGACGCGGGATGTTTTCGTTTTTCGTCGGCGGGTTAACATTTTGGATTTATTCCAAAGCTGCGACATGTGCTCGTGCGAAAGCGTTAACTGCACTCGTTGCGATATTTGCTTTGGCGGTATGGGGTTGTGTGTTTATCGATTATGAGTACTCCTATTTGACTGCAGGATTACAGCAACTACTAGAGAGTGTGCTACCAGGCGGCTATAGCGTATTTATTCCTGGATTGATTTATAGGATTTCGCACCTGTCGATATTTGGCGTGGTTTTTCCGTTTTCAATACTTGCACTGGCGCTCGTTGAAACGTTGCGCGGTGGGCTTGGTAAACGGTTTGCTGTGATTGGTCATTTAAGCTATTCGTCGTATCTTCTTCACTTTCCATTGGAATTAGTGTTCTTTGTTGTAGCTCTGAATCTTGGGATTGATCGAGAATTTTTCTACAGTAAGTATGCTCTGTTGCTGTTTGGTGCGATCCTGATTCCGCTTTGTTTGTTGAGCTACCACTATTTTGAACTCCCGATGCAGCGGTTTTTCAGAGCGCGCCTGACGAGCAAGTGGAATGGTCCGGTTGCTGACAATGTTGTCTCTCGAGTGGAAAGAACTCTGTAATCTGAGCTTTCGGGGGAGGGGCGTTATGCCCCTTCTTTGGTGAGTTGAGAGCACTCCCGAACACTATGCATATGCGCACCACGCTGTGCGGTATCAAGCCTTGCTATCTATCTTTTGCACATAGGTTTGATCGATCGAATACATCGACCGATGTGACACTGTTTCTCCCCAACAATTTTTTGCAGTAAGCCACCCGAGCCTTGAAGGCTTACGGGATGGTCGCGTCCACGAAAAAAGACTCCTCTACACCCAAGTAATAAGAGCGACCGGGCAGGATGCGTCAACATCCAGCCCGGTCACCTTCCCTGCAGAACATCCCTGCAAGTCCAGCCAAGGCTCCTGCTTCGTGCACAAAGCGGAGCGAGCCTAGCACTGTTCATCCATACAGCAAAGGTCTTGCTTTTATATGTCCACACCCATCATCCCTTGGATGGGCGGCAAACGCCGCCTGGCCGACCGCCTTATCCCGCTCTTCCCGCCACACGAATGCTACGTTGAAGTTTTTGCCGGCGGTGCCGCGCTCTACTTCATGCGCCCCCAGGCCGCGCCGGTTGAAGTCCTCAACGATATTAATGGCGACCTGGTGACGCTGTACCGCGTTGTGCAGAATCACCTGGAAGAATTCGTGCGTCAGTTCAAATGGGCTCTCAGTTCCCGTCAGGTGTTCGAGTGGCAGAAGATGACCCGCCCTGAAACCCTCACCGATATCCAGCGTGCCGCTCGGTTCTTCTACCTGCAGCACCATGCCTTTGCGGGCAAAGTGACAGGGCAGACGTTTGGCACTGCTACCACTGGCCCGGCCATTAACCTGCTGCGGATCGAGGAGAACCTTTCTGCAGCATGGCAGCGGTTGTCCGGCACCTACGTTGAGAACCTTCCTTGGTTGGACTGCGCTGAACGCTACGACCGGGCGCACACGTTTCATTACATGGATCCTCCATACTGGCAGACGGCAGGCTATGGCGTGGATTTCTCCTTCGAGAATTACGAGCGGATGGCTGACTTCATGCGTCGCTGCAAGGGGCGGGTGATGGTCAGTATCAACGATCATCCTGATATCCGCCGCGTGTTTGAGGGGTTCCACTTCGAGACGGTCGACATTCGATACTCGACCGCTAATCAGCGCCAAGGTAAAGCCGATCTGAGTGGTGAGTTGGTGATCATGAACTGGGAGCCCGCCGCGTTGGGGGGGCTGTTCTGAAGATCAAGTCTCAATGTTGATTAGATCAACCATCTTTGGGGGGGCGCAGGCTGCAACAACTCGGCCCCCTGGTTTTTCACATTCCCAACTGCTTTGCCAACCGCATACCACTCAAATGCGTCCACTGGCTGACAGCATTCCTTCGCTATTTCCTCCGCCCGTTCAGGGGAAAGGTTTGGGTCAAGCCATTCCCTGGCATGTTCGGGTGTGAGCACCAAAGGCTTGCGGTCGTGGATGTCCACCATGCCCTGATCGCTGGCGGCGGTAATGATCACAAAACCATCGCCCTCATGAGGTTCAAGGCCGGGGTGAACTTGGGCCAGTGCTCCAAAGAACATGGGTTTCTGACTCTTCAATCGAATGAAATAGGGCTGCTTCTTTTTCGGATCTTGAGAGTCTTTAACCCACTCATACCACCCCTCACTAGGAACCAGGGCGCGGCTATTCGGCCAGAGTTGCTTAAAAAACTTGCCCGTGGTGACCGTCTCTACGCGTGCGTTGATCGGGTCGGGGCGTTTGCCCTTCGCCCAGAAAGGCGACCATCCCCATTTGACTGCATCTATATGCAGTCCATCTTCTCCAGCGTGCAGCACCTGCACCCGCGTTGATGGAGCGATGTTGTAACGTTCGATAGGCTTGGCATCGTAGCCGCTGAATAGCTCTATTTGCGGGCTCAGTTCTTCAATAAAGATTGCCATTCCTTCGTATTGCACGAATCGTCCACACATACTCACCTCTCCGCCTGTCGAAATCCCCTACAGAAAAATTGACCGCGTGCGTCCTACAAAGTTAACTGTACATTCGTACAGTATAAGTAAAAGGCCGCGCCATGAGCTTTACCATTTTAGGTCCCATCGCTGAGGTCGGCTCTAAGCTGCCACTGTGTTCGTTCCAGGTCCCTGCCGGCTTTCCGTCGCCGGCGGCTGATCACATTGAGCAGCACATCTCGCTGGATGAAGTTCTGAATATCCGTGCGCCACATGTGTACCTGGTGGCGATCACCGGCGACAGCATGCAGGGCGTCGGAATCTTCGATGGTGACCTGGCCGTGGTGGATCGTGCCATCGAGCCGGTCCATGGGCATGTGGTTGTGGCGCTGCTGAACAATGAGCCCGTCTGCAAGCGGCTGTGTAAGCGCGGTCGTGAAGTAGTCCTGCTTTCCGAAAACCCCAAGTTCCCGGCACGCTACGTTCTTGAGGGCGACGAACTGTCGATCTGGGGCGTGATCACCAGCACAGTGCGCAGCCATGTCTAAGCAGCAGCCAACCTTCGCACTGATCGACTGCAACAGCTTCTATGCCAGTTGCGAACGGGTATTTCGGCCCGACCTGGCGAAGGTGCCCATCGTGGTGCTGAGCAATAATGATGGCTGCGTGATCGCTCGGAGCTACGACGCCAAACCCTTCATCAAGATGGGCGAGCCGTATTTCCAGATCAAGCACAAGCTTAAGCAGCACGGCATTGTCCCGTTCTCCTCCAACTATGCGCTGTACGGCGACATGAGCGAGCGCGTCATGAGCCTGATCGAGGCGATGGTGCCGGCGGTGGAGGTGTACAGCATTGACGAGGCGTTCGCCGATCTGACTGGTATCTGTGGGCTGGATGCCTTAGGCCGGCAGATTCGGGCCCAGGTGCTTCTCTGCACTGGTATCCCGGTTGGTGTTGGTATCGCTCACACAAAAACCCTGGCGAAGCTGGCAAACCATACGGCGAAGCGATTGCAGGCCCAAACCGGTGGAGTGGTCAACATCACCGATCCGGTTAAGCGTGACTGGGTGCTACGCAATACGGATGTGGCGGAGGTGTGGGGTGTTGGCAGCAAGATGAAACTCCATCTTGATGCCATGGGTATCAAGTCGGCTATGGACCTGGCTAGGGCCGATCCGTGGACGCTTCGTAAGAAGTTCAGCATTGTGATCGAGAAGACGGCCAGAGAGTTAGGCGGCACGCCTTGTCTGGAGCTGGATGAACCGGATCCGCCCAAGCAGGAGATCTGCTGCAGCCGCATGTTCGGTAAGAGGCTGACGGAGCTGCCGCCCATCAAGGAGGCGGTGGCCACCTACATGATGCGAGCCTCGGAGAAGCTCCGCGCTCAGAACTCGCTGTGTAAAAAGGTACGCGTGTGCATCCGCACTGGCATGTTCAACCCGGAGGAAGCGAAGTATGCCAATGGGGTGGTGGTGGATATGCCGTATCCCACTGATGACGTGCGGCTACTTACGCAAGCGGCGGTGGGAGCGCTCGATCGGATATTTCGACCAGGCTTCAAATACAGCAAGGCTGAGGTGATGTTGCTCGGCCTCTGTCAGCCTGGCGAATACACGGATGATTTTTTTGCTTTATCACAGCCGGCTGAGGCAACTCGGGTGATGGAGGTCTTGGACCAAATCAACGAACGCTGGGGCAGGCACACTCTGCGCTCGGCTAGTGTACCGAAAGAACCCACATGGGCTATGCGCCGCGAGATGATGAGCCCTAGCTTCACAACGAAGCTTGATCAGCTCTGGGTAGTGAATTGTAAATAGTTTGAAGGCGTTTTAGCTATTTTTTTCATTTTTGCAAAAACGCCGCTAGACGGTGTGTAAGTGTGTACCGCGATGCAAAGATTTATACAGTCACTTACTTTATGGTTTGATTAATGCTTAAGCTTTGTATTGTATGAATGAAACGAACAAAGTGGTGTAGAAGTTCGTGGTCATCCTCTGAAATGCCGTCAGGGTCAAAGTGCATCACGTCATTCCTGATTATACGAACTTTGTCGAGTTCTTTGGTAAAGGTTTTTTTGTCAACTTTAAGATTTGTTTTTAGCCACAGGCTTGGGTCCTCAAAGAGGCGAATGTATTCACCAAAGGTTAGATCGGCAACCGAGTCAATTGCCCGCTCACTATCCGAAGGATTTACAATGCTGATTAATTCTTCTTTCGTGAATTTGCCATCTATTATTTTCCTTATATGGTTTTCTATCTCGGAAAGTAAAAGAAATGGCTCGGAAAGTTGTTTAAATTGAGTGCTGAGATCGGTTGTGGTGATTATTCCACTTATACGCTGGTCGGGGGCGCGAACTAGAACGTATGAGTACTCGACAATTCTGGGGAGTGCTGAAAAAATTGAGTCTACGGAATTTATCTCTCTGTGTGGTTTCATGTAGTCCCGAACGAATGTGGATTGAGAGTTTGCCAAGATCAGTTTTGGGGTGATGCTTTCCCAGCTAATTACGCCCTTTACATCGCGTTCGTTGGTCATTACAGGAAGCTGTGAATAGTCATGGCGTAGCATTAGAGTGATTGCCTCGTTGAGGCTGCTGTCTGGTTTTACCGTTATGAGATTCACGTTCGCTGCTTCTAGCCGGCTTACTCGAAATGCGGGTTCTGATACAGCTCCAGATATGAGTTCTTTCTGTGGTGATGATTCGCACTCGCTTGCTTCGGGCACGGAGCCCGTTTCACTCACTGGGTTATCAGCGTTTTCAAGAGTGTCTTGCTGAGTTATCTCCTCTTGGGTGGGAGCATAAAGAATAATCTTGGAGTCTAAAGGGACGCTATCAAAGTCAGGCTTTGTTGTTACACCTAAAGCTTCTAGCGCTTTGCGGATTTTGTAGGCTACCATATAGCCTCTACGTTCGGCTCCAAACCAACTTATAAGTTCTCGAACCGATATGGGCATGGACTCCATTCCTGGGCCTAATCCATCAAGAATTTTTTCAAGCCTATCCATGTTTGATATTGTCATAAAAAACCTCCTTGAGTGTTGATTTTTGACCGGTACTCTGAGTTGGGTGCAAGCAAATGAAATTATAATATTTAGTTTTTTAGGCTTTTCCGCACTTGTTTGTGATGATTAGTGAGTGCTAGTCTGTAGCTAGTAAATCTTAAGTCTGCGCAGTTGGGAGTGGCGGTGTGGCACGAATGTCTATGTCAAGTTGAGGATTGTGCCCATATTAAGAGGAGGGTAAGTATCCAATAAACAAGGCTGGATGCCCCAATAAAAACTAAAAGCCACAGTGTGAAAAGTTGGATTTTTCCGGCGGGAACCATTGGGGTTACATTTAAGTATTTTGCAAGTACTTCATCGGATTTACAATAGCTGTTTATGTTTTGATAGGTCTGGGGTGGAAAATATAAGTAGCCGACAATTATTTGCTCGCCTGGGACTAGCGTTGGAATTAAAATTTCTCCTGTATTATCCAGGTTTCTAACTACCTCGTGAGCTAGCGGGGGGTGGATTTGGAAGTCAGGAAGGTAGTGGTGGCCAATCCGTACATTTGTAGCAGATTTTTTTCCTGAGTTACGAACCGCAATGGTATGAGTGTGGACTGTTATCGGTTGAGCATTTGGAGTGTTCTGATTTCGTGTAGGGATTGCAAAAGATTGAATCATGTAAAATACAAGTTTTGGTTTGGCGTCTAGATAGATTTTTGCCAATAGACCGACGACTGCTGTCAAAAAAGGTGCCG
Source organism: Pseudomonas nabeulensis (assembly GCF_004682045.1). Lineage (GTDB taxonomy): Bacteria > Pseudomonadota > Gammaproteobacteria > Pseudomonadales > Pseudomonadaceae > Aquipseudomonas > Aquipseudomonas nabeulensis. Next base: position 45,984 of record NZ_QUZT01000001.1, on the reverse strand, counting down.
CAACCTTCACCACGGCATCGAGTGTGATTTCCATCATATGTATACAGTCCTTCATGGTGAAGGCGAAACGATATCATTTTTGGTGGTGTCCAGGTAGAGCCGTTCATGTGCGTGATCCTAGAGATGTTCAGGTGCTAGATCGCGTCTTTTAGAGCGGCTGAAAGAGTATTTTCCACTTGTAGCAGTCAGGTATGTTTTGTTTTGCCGACCACTAGAACTGCTTGGAGCCACCTTGACCCTATCTCATGCGCAGAATGGAGATTGATACGTAATTGCTTAGAAATTGCTACGAGAGAAGTCGGCAGGTGTAGTGCGACCAGCCAAATCAGCAGGAAGCGTACGGACTACGTCCAATCCATCATCGGGGCGACGGAAAAGCGGCGGGAGAGGGGAGCGGTTTGTAGGGGCATTGGGGAATCTGAGTCAACGAGGCGAATGGGGCGCAGTTTATCAGGGATGGATGTTGATTGTTCGAGGGCACTGTTTCCTGTATTCACCACTTTGAACGGGGACGCTGCCGCGTATGAAATACGCCGAGGATCTGCAGGCGATCACCGCGTACCCGATACGGAATCAGATATGACCAATTGGGTACTGCCCATTCTCGGGTGTTTTTGACCCGGCCTTCACGGCCCATAGAAGGAAATTGAGCGAGCTTGTCGACGTTGGTGAAAATGGCATCGGAGAAATCGTCGGCCGCTTTTGGATTTTCGAGAGCGATATAGTTAGCCTCGTCTTCCAGGTTTTTGAGTGCTTTTTCAAGCCACTCAACCCGCGTTCCGACTCCAGCGCCTAGCGCGCATGGCTGCCACTTGGTCGTCGGTTGCGAATTTTCCTTCGTCGGCTTCTTTCACTGCCAACTCGATCTGAGCCGTCAGTGTTTTTTCGTGCTCGATGTAGTCGCGAAGAACGTCCATCGCTAGATAGCTCGCAGTCTGGCCGTTGGTTTTGGCCAGGTCCGCTAGGGAGTTGGATAGATCTTCCGGCAAATTTAGGGAGATTCCAGTCATGGCGGCCTCGATGATGGGGGGTGTGGGCATCTTACACCGAGGATCGTTGGCTTGAATCAGCAGATCGTCGCGAGGTGTATCCAGAGGTTATTAACCTCAATTCAGAGCATCGTGGTTTTATCGATTTGGTCTGAGGGCATTCTGGGGAAACTTCCTACTCTCCTTTCGGCTTGCCCCTCAGACCACCCATCGCTAACCTCCGCAAGCCGCTGTAAACTCAGCGGCCGGAGGTGGAAGTCCGTATTGCTAAGGCGTTTTAACTCCCGGAAATATTTGGAGCTTCGCCCATGTCCAACAAGTCACGTAACCCTTTTGTCGATCACAAAACTGCTCCCGTCGATACCAAGCTACATATGGCGGCCCAGCGTGCTATTCACCATTGCTTGCCTGAATCTGACGACGCGATACCCGTCGATCAGCGAGTTAACAAACTGTTCTCAGTCAGCCCCAACGTCGACACCGAAACCCTCCTAGCCAACGCCGCCGAAAACCTGGAGTCCGCCAACCAAATGGCTGCCTCCCTAGCGTTCGATCTCGAAGACCCCCACCGCGCCATCGTCTTGGGCATCCAACAACTAATCGATCTAAGTGTTCTGCTCGTTGACCGAGCGCAAGAGCAAGTTGCGCCTGCCGCCGGTACAGCCGCAGCCTGACCCCCAACCCCGCCGCCTTACCTCAAGGCGGCAACCTGAACCCCTCCTGTCACCCCGCAAAATTTCATCATTCCCCGCGCTTTTGAGGTCTACGATCCTCTTCAACAGAGGACTCCCGCGCCTCCAGTCCACAGGGAACTCAAAACATGATCTCGAACCTCACTAAAGTCGTGATGATTGCTGGCACGTTGCTGCTGACCGCTTGTTCGACGGGATCGTCCGGCGTGAGCAGTGACCCTTGTTTTTCAGGCGGATGCCAGGCATTCGGGGACCATAGCCCCAGCAAAGCCGCCAAGATGAATTTTGGCGGCAGTGGCTTGGGAAGTAGTTATGGGGAGTATGGGTCGGGGTTGTTGCATGATGATTGATGGGGTGGTGGGGCAGTCAGTCGTGTGTTGACTGAGCCCCCGCCATCGGGGGCGAGCCCCCTCCCACATTGGAATTGAGGTGGTCTGAGACGTCTCAGTGGCCACCTTTCATGCGGCGGGCGATCAGGTAGATGCCCAGGCCTGCCAGCGCCGTCGCGGCGCCGATGTAGCCGGTGCTGGTCCAGCCATATCCGGCCGTAATCGCCATCCCTCCCAACCACGGGCCCAGTGCGTTCGCCAGGTTGAATGCCGCATGGTTCGAGGCTGCAGCCAGGCTCGGCGCTTCGTGTGCGATGTCCATCAGGCGGATCTGTAACGGTGCGGCCATGGCGATCATGGTGCCGACCAGGCCGATACCCAGCAGTACGCTCCATAGCGAGCTGGCGGCGAAGGTGAAGAAGATCAGCACGGCCATCGACCACACCATAATCCAGCCCACCGCGCGAAACTGCATGCGATCAAACAGCTTGCCACCGGCAATGTTGCCGATGATTCCGCCTACACCAAATGCGGCTAGCCCGAAGGGAATCCATTGCGGCGATACCTTGGTCACTTCAAGCATGGTCGGCGCCAGGTAGCTGAACACGCAGAACATCCCGGCAAACCCAATCGCGCCGATGGACAGCGCCATCCACACCTGGGGTTTGGTGAAGGCGCGCAGTTCCTTGCGCGGGTCGCTGCGTTGCTCATCGTGACGATGGGGCACGAACTGCCAGACGAGGGCGATGGTGCACAAGGCTATTACGCTGACCAAGGCAAACGCCGAGCGCCAGCCCAGGTGCTGGCCGAGGAAGGTGGCGATGGGGTTGCCCAGCAGCATGGCCAGGGTCAGGCCCATCATGACTCGCGCGACGGCGCCCGCACGTTTGTCGCTGGGCACCATGCTCGAGGCGACCACGGCGGCGATGCCGAAGTAGGCGCCGTGGGGCAGGCCGCTGATAAAGCGGAAGGCCACCAGCGAGCCGAACGTTGGGGTGAAGGCCGTGGCGAAGTTGCCCAGGGCATACAGGCCCATCAGCAACAGCAGCATGTGTTTACGCAGCAACTTGGCGCCGAGGATGGCCAGCAGTGGGGCGCCGACCATCACGCCCAGTGCGTAGGCGCTGATGGCGTGGCCGACCTGGGGCTCGCTCAAACCCAGGTTCTGGGCGATGTCGGGCATCAGGCCCATGATGGCGAATTCGCCAGTACCGATAGCGAAAGCGCCCACGGCCATGGCCGCTTCCATTTTGGCGGCGCTGCGCGCGGGCAGCACATGCCCGGGTGTTTGCTGGATAGTCATGGGTAGCTCTGTGTGGAGGGGTGGCACGAAGGACAGTCGCCGATGCTACGCAAGAGGCGACAAAGGTGTCTAGAACAGCCGTTTGCGCGAGAGTTCCAGGCCTGTGACCTCTGGTCGCGTCTGCCGGACTTGCCAAAATCCTCATTTTAGAGCTGTCAATTGGCCAAACGGCGCATAAACGCTGTTTGGCGTGATATTCTCCGCGCCGTCCTGGGCTAGTCTCTTTCTGGTACGTACACCCGTATACGTCCCGGAGAGTCGCTGTCGCCCAGGTAGCTGAAGCCAATAATGATAAAAAGTCAGCGCAGAAGGGACATAAAAGTGAGGTCGACACGTCGACCTTGTGTGCCCACCCTGCGGCCCTCAAGTGAATGTGCAAGCCCCGCGTACGTTGCCTGGCGTAGCGATGATGGTGTGCTCATGATCCGGGGTGGTAGGGCGGATGGCGTTTTATCATAGGTGCTACAGATGTTTAAGAAAGTAAACACTGCCTTGCTAGGGCTCGCTTTGTCGCTGGGGATGAGTTCCGTTCACGCGCAAGAGGCAAAGAAAGTCGATGTGCTGCTGATCGGCGGCGGCATCATGAGTGCAACCCTGGGTGTCTGGCTCAATGAGTTGGAACCGGACTGGTCGATGGAAATGGTCGAGCGCCTCGATGGCGTGGCCGAAGAAAGCTCCAACGGCTGGAACAACGCCGGTACCGGTCACTCGGCCCTGGCTGAGCTGAACTACACCCCGGAAGACAAGAACGGCAACGTTGAGATCCCGAAAGCGGTCGAGATCAACGAAGCGTTCCAGATTTCCCGTCAGTTCTGGTCTTGGCAGGTCCAGCAGGGCGTGCTGAAGAATCCACGTTCGTTCATCAACACCACTCCGCACATGAGTTTTGTGTGGGGCGATGACAACATCAAGTTCCTGAAAAAGCGCTTCGAAGCCCTGAAGGCGAGCCCGCTGTTCGCCGGCATGCAGTACTCCGAAGACCCGGCGCAGATCGCCAAGTGGGTTCCGCTGATGATGGAAGGGCGTGACCCGAACCAGAAGATCGCGGCCACCTGGAGCCCGCTGGGTACCGACATGAACTTCGGCGAGATCACCCGCCAGTTCGTCGCTCACCTGCAAACCACGCCTAAGTTCGACCTGAAACTGTCGAGCGAAGTGCAGGACATCACCAAGAACGCCGACGGTTCGTGGCGCGTCAGCTACAAAAACCTGAAAGACGGTACCAAGACCGAAACCGACGCCAAGTTCGTGTTCATCGGCGCGGGCGGCGGTGCTCTGCACTTGCTGCAAAAGTCCGGCATTCCTGAAGCCAAGGAATACGCAGGCTTCCCGGTCGGGGGTTCGTTCCTGGTGACCGACAACCCAACCGTGGCCGAAGCCCACTTGGCCAAGGCCTACGGTAAGGCGTCGGTTGGCGCACCGCCGATGTCGGTTCCGCACCTGGACACCCGCGTGCTGGACGGTAAGCGCGTGATCCTGTTTGGCCCATTCGCGACCTTCTCCACCAAGTTCCTGAAAGAAGGCTCGTACCTGGACCTGCTGACCAGCACCACCACCCACAACATCTGGCCAATGACCAAAGTCGGTATTCGTGAATACCCACTGGTCGAGTACCTTGCCGGCCAACTGATGCTGTCGGATGACGACCGCTTCAACGCCCTGAAAGAGTACTTCCCGAACGCCAAGAAAGAAGACTGGCGCCTGTGGCAAGCCGGTCAGCGCGTGCAGATCATCAAGCGTGACGAAGAGCAGGGCGGCGTCCTGAAACTCGGCACCGAAGTGGTCAGCTCCGCCGACAACACCATCGCCGGCCTGTTGGGTGCATCGCCAGGCGCGTCCACCGCGGCTCCGATCATGCTGACCGTGCTGCAGAAAGTGTTCAAGGACAAGGTTGCGACACCTGAGTGGCAGGCCAAACTGCACCAGATCGTACCGAGCTACGGCACCAAGCTGAACGACAGCCCGGAAGCGGTTGCCAAGGAATGGGCCTACACCGCCGGTGTCCTGCAACTGCCTACCCCGCCTGTGATTCCGCAGCGCGCTGCGCCAACGGCGACCGAGGCTGCCAAGCCTGCGGCAGAGCCGAGCAAGCCAGCGTCTGACCTGGCTTTGTAAGCAATACGCAATGAAAAGCCCGCTGAACCGGTAACGGTCAGTGGGCTTTTTTATGGGCGCTGATTCGCGATCACGTCTTGATGGGGTATTGCGTCATGCGAATTAAATCGGTTTTTCCGTACCTAGCAAGCGTACTTCCCGCAACAGCGCCGCGCCCAATTGATCAGTACCCAACTCCCTGTAGCCCACGGCCTTTATCTCGCCGTTCTCTTCTGCCTGAATAATGATCACCGGGGTTTCCTTACCGGTGGCTTCGTCGATATGCAGCGCGTACTGCGGGATGTCCAGCTTGATGGGCGTACCTGCGGCCTCACCTTTTACATTGATCAGAAACGCCGCGCAGCCTGTCTCGACATCTGCACTGGTAGCCGGGCGGCCGCTGACGAAGCAGGTTTGCGGCAGGTCAGGCCAGTTGATGGCGGTAGCGTTGGCCAGTGTGGAAGCCATGGTCAGGGCTGCGAAAACAAACGTGCGCACGTAGGGCTTTCTCTCAATCGGGTTGAACACGGTTTTTACCAAAGCCTGGATGTAGTCGCAATGCGACAGCTAGACCAGGCGCTTCATGCCGGCTGCCTTGGCGGCGCTCAGGTCGAACGTAGCGGTATATTCGCAGCCTGCTGCATGGGCACAACGCTCTATGAGGCAGTCGGCAAAATCGGCCTTGCTGGCAGTGAACCGTCGAAGCGCCTGCCAGATAATTTCAGCATGTTCGATAGTCAGTTCGCGGGTGCGTAGCAACGTTTCCAGGACAGTGACTATGTCGCCCTTGGCGGACTGATAACAGCTTTGTAGAACCCATACCAACTCCACCACGGACACCAGGCTGACAAAACCGGGTGTAAAGCTGGTGAGTGATTCGATCAGTTCGGATGCCTTGGGCGATTGCACGGGATCATCCTGGGTGACATAGCGCACCAGCACATTGGTATCCAGCCCGATCATCCCGCCTTCGCTCCTTGCGCGGCGATGGCACGATTCATTTCTTCAAGGGAAACAGTTTTGGCTGGCTTTTGGATCAGGCCCTTGAGGTCATGCACGGTTTTGCTGGCGGCGATGATGGAAAACTTGCCGTCTTCCATTTCGACAAACTCAACGCGGTCCCCGGTTTCCAGGCCAAGCGCGGTCCTGACCTGAACGGGAATGGTAATTTGCCCTTTTGAGGTAAGTGTGGCGGTTGCCATAGTGAAGATCTCCATCGTGATATTCCTTACCTTAGGGTAAGGAATTATGGAGGACAAGATCCGTTGGTCCATAGGTCGCTCATTCGTTGTAGGTGAATCGGAGTCAATAAAACCCTAGTCCGATTCACGCCGTTCGCACGCCTGGGAAGGGCTCCAAAGCGCTACAACTTATGACCGACTGCTGGCCTATTGCACTACGCGATAGCACGGCACATACGCCGCGCCGCCCGGCAACTTCATGCGGTGTTGGGCAACGAACGCCTGCAACAGCTCATCCAGCGGTTTCATGATGGCCGGGTCGCCGTGGATCTCGTAGGGGCCATGCTGTTCGATCAGGCGAATGCCTTTGTCCTTCACGTTGCCCGCCACAATCCCCGAGAACGCGCGGCGCAGGTTGGCCGCCAGCTCATGGGGTGGCAGTGCATGGTTTAGTTGCAGGCTGGCCATGTTGGCGTGGGTCGGGTCGAACGGACGCTGGAAGCTCTCATCAATCTTCAACAGCCAGTTGAAGTGGAAGGCATCGTTGCGCTCGCGTCGGAATTGCTTCACCGCTTTAAGCCCAGCCGTCATCTGGCGTGCCACTTCCGCCGGATCATCGATGATGATCTGGTAGTGCGCTTGTGCAGCCTCGCCCAATGTGGCGCCGACAAACGCGTGCAGTTGTTGCAGGTAAGGCGCTGCGTGCTTCGGCCCGGTGAGGATGACCGGGAAGGGCACGTCCCGATTGTCCGGGTGCATCAGGATACCCAGCAGGTACAGGAATTCTTCGGCCGTACCCGCGCCGCCGGGGAAGATGATGATGCCGTGGCCCACACGGACGAAGGCCTCAAGGCGTTTTTCGATGTCCGGCAGAATCACCAGTTCGTTGACGATCGGGTTCGGCGCCTCGGCCGCGATGATACCCGGCTCGGTCAGGCCCAGGTAGCGGCCGCCGACGATGCGTTGCTTGGCGTGGGAAATGGTCGCGCCCTTCATCGGACCTTTCATCACGCCAGGGCCACAGCCGGTGCAAACGTCCAGGCTGCGCAAGCCCAGTTCATGGCCGACCTTCTTGGTGTATTTGTATTCTTCGGTATTGATCGAGTGTCCGCCCCAGCACACCACGATTTTTGGCTCGACACCGGGGCGCAGCGTGCGGGCGTTGCGCAGCAGGTGGAATACGTAGTCGGTGATGCCCTGGGAGTTGCTGAGGTCGATGCGCTGGCTGTCCAGCTCGTTCTCGGTGTAGACGATGTCGCGCAGGGCGCTGAACAGCATCTCGCGGGTGCTGGCGATCATTTCACCGTCGACGAAGGCGTCGGCGGGGGCGTTCAGCAGTTCAAGGCGCACGCCGCGATCCTGCTGGTGGATGCGCACTTCAAAGTCTTTATACGCATCAAGGATGGTCTTGGCGTTATCGATATGCGCGCCGGTGTTCAGGATGGCCAGGGCGCACTGGCGGAACAGGGTGTAGATGCTGCCGGTGCCGGCTTCGCTGAGTTGCTGCACTTCACGTTGGGACAGGGTTTCGAGGCTGCCCTTGGGGCTGACGGACGCGTTGATGACTTGACGTTGGGGCATTCTGATTCCTTGAAAGCGCAGCCACCGCACCTGCAAGACGCTGCGATGGCTTGAGAATGGTCGGCGCCGATACGGTCGCACGAGACGGTTTTTTACCCCAGCCGCAGGGCCGAGTGCAAACACCGTCCAGCACCATCATGCCGCAGAACTTACTGAATCAGCTTCCAGTTTTTGTAGAAAACCCGACGCAGGGTAAAGACCATCCGGGCAAAGCCCGCAATTATGGCGTTGAGCAGTGCAGGCATCGGCGTAGGCCGCACGATATCGATAAACAGGCAGTAGCGTTTTGCATCGTTTTTGTTGAAAGACGCATGCATCAGCGTGTCATCGAAGATGAACAACGGATCGTCGTGCCAGTAATGTTTGTGCTTGCCGACCTGGATATACACGCCTTCATGATGGGGCGCCGGGGCCATGTTGTAGAGCACGCGGAACATCATGCGCAGCGGGCCGAAGTGAAAGGAGGTCGAGCGGTTTTCGTTGAACACCGACACGCCGATGGTCTTCACGAACGGCAGTTTTTCCCGCAGTTTCGGAATATCGAGGGCGGTTTCGATGGGGCGCCCGTACCATTGGAAAAACAACATGCCACGCTTTTTCTCGGCCATGCGCTCGTCCAGATAGCCGATGATTTCATCCTTGTGGGCCATGGCCTCATCAATGACCTGTTGCAGGTCTTCGCGCCAGGTGGGTGGCAGGTCGCGCATCGTGTAAACGTGACGGTTACGCGAACTCAGCAGGTCAAACAGCGTGTTGAACGGCGCCAGCAGCCAGGTGTTGCGTCCACTGCCGATAAAGTATTTCTCGATAGTCCTGCGATCGTACAATCCATTGCGCAGAAAATCGTAGACACCGCACACCAGCACCAAGCCCAGGAACACCAGGGTCGTGACCGGGAAGCAATAAATGATCAGCAGCACACCGATGACCCAGGCGGCCGACACCATTTTCTTGCGGATGACACTCGCACTCATGAAACTCAGCTCCAGCGGGGAAGATACGCAGGCGGCAGCCCTTCGACGCCGAGCGGTGCGAAGCGCTGAAACATGTTGAAACATTCTCCTTATGATAGGGCTTTATTCCCTGGTCAGGCGTTTTAAATATTGCAAAATTGTGAAGGCCTTACACAGTTTTTAACCCGTTCAGCGTTTTGTTGATTGGATTTTGTAAACAGAACATTTGCGACTATCGTGACGCTTCGGTTTTTCGGACGTCATAGACCGGTACGATTGAAGTTGAATGGCCACCACTGGCCGTCGACCCCTTGGAAGAGGCAGAAATTTTATGATCATCAAACCGCGGGTTCGTGGCTTTATCTGTGTGACCGCTCACCCTGTTGGCTGTGAAGCGAACGTCAAAGAGCAGATCGACTACGTCACCCAGCACGGCGCCATCGAAGGTGGCCCCAAGAAGGTGCTGGTCCTCGGCGCTTCCACCGGCTACGGTCTGGCCGCGCGCATCAGTGCCGCGTTTGGCTGCGGCGCCGACACCCTGGGCGTGTTTTTTGAGAAAGAAGGCGAAGAAGGCAAATTGAGCTCGGCCGGCTGGTACAACAGCGCCGCGTTCGAGAAGTTTGCCGTCGAGAAAGGCCTGTACGCCAAGAGCATCAACGGTGACGCGTTCTCTGACGAGATCAAGCGCCTGACCATTGAAACCATCAAGAAAGACCTCGGCAAGATCGACCTGGTGGTCTACAGCCTGGCCGCACCACGCCGTACCGACCCGCAAGGCGTCGTGCACAACTCCACGCTCAAGCCGATCGGCAAGGCCGTGACCCTGCGCGGTATCAACACCGACAAGGGCGTTGTGGTCGACACCACCCTCGAGCCGGCGACCCAGGAAGAAATCGACGGCACCGTCAAAGTGATGGGCGGCGAAGACTGGCAGCTGTGGATCGACGCCCTGCGTGACGCCGATGTGCTGGCCGAAGGCGCCAAGACCACCGCGTTCACCTACCTCGGTGAGAAGCTGACCCAGGACATCTACTGGAACGGCTCCATCGGCGAAGCCAAGAAAGACCTGGACAAGAAAGTCCTGACCCTGCGCGACAACCTCGCTGCGCTGAAGGGCGACGCCCGTGTGTCGGTGCTCAAGGCCGTAGTCACCCAGGCCAGCTCGGCAATCCCGATCATGCCGCTGTACCTGTCGCTGCTGTTCAAAGTGATGAAAGAGCAGGGCACCCATGAAGGCTGCATCGAGCAGGTCTACGGCCTGTTCAAGGACAGCCTGTACGGCAGCGAGCCGAAACTCGACGCCGACGGCCGCCTGCGTGCCGACCTGGCTGAGCTTGAGCCTAAGGTTCAGGACGCCGTGGCTGCGTTGTGGAATCAGGTGACCGACGAGAACGTCAACGAGATCAGCGATTTTGCCGGCTACAAGGCTGAGTTTCTGCGCTTGTTCGGCTTTGAAGTCGACGGCGTGGACTACGAAGCAGACGTGAACCCGACCGTGAAGATCAATGGCTTGATCCAAGCCTAAGACGCGCGGTCGAAACTAAATGTGGGAGGGGGCTTGCCCCCGATAGCGGAGTGTCAGGCAACATATCTGTCACTGATCCACTGCTATCGGGGGCAAGCCCCCTCCCACATTGAATGTGTGTATTCTCGGAATCTTCTTACGCTCTAGCGCATATTTCCCGCCTTTCAAATCTGCCAGACTCCATCCGCTATCACTCACGCTAACGGAGGATCTGATGACGATTCGTGCAGTAGTTTTTGATTTCGGCGGTGTCCTGTTCGACTGGAGCCCGCAACATCTGTACCGCAAGCTGATTGCCGACGACCATGAGCGGCAGTGGTTCCTCGACAACATCTGCACCCAGGCCTGGAACACCGAGCAAGACGCCGGTCGCTCCCTGGCCGAAGGCACGCTCAGCCTCATCGAGCAATATCCCCACCATGAAGCCTTGATCCAGGCTTACTACGATCGCTGGCACGAGATGCTGCGCGGCCCGTTGCCGGACGGCGTGGCGATCCTGCGCGCATTGCATGACGCCAATATGCCGCTGTTCGGGCTCACCAACTGGTCGGCGGAGACCTTTCCCTATGCCCGTGCCAACTACCCGTTCCTACAGTGTTTCCGGGATATCGTGGTGTCCGGCGAGTTGAAGCTGATCAAGCCGGATGCGGCGATCTATAACGCCAGCCTCGGTCAGGTTCGCGCCCACCTGCCGGATATCCAGCCGGCTGAGGTGGTGTTCATTGATGATGTGGCCGGCAATATCGAGGCCGCGGTAGCGCTGGGCTGGCAAGGGATTCACCACGTGTCCGCCGAACGCACCACCGCGCAGTTGCGTGCACTGGGCGTGGGCTTCTAGCGCGCCCACTTTTCCATGGCGAAATCGACGAACGCTCGCAGTTTGGGCAGGCGATAACGGTCCTGGCCGTATAGCAGGTGCATGGGTCGGCTAGGCAGTTGATAGGCGGTCAGCAACGCCACCAGTTTTCCGCTCTGCAGGTCGGGCTGCACCAGGGCATCGGGCAACATCACGATGCCCATGCCTTGCACGGCCGCCTGGCGCAGGGCTTGGGAGCTGTTGATGGTCAATGAGCCGGACACCGGGATTTCCACTTCACCTTCTGCGCCGGTCATGCGCCACAGCTTGTCGGCGTTACGCCAATCGTCGGTGGAGGGGTAGGCGAAGGCCAGGCAGTCATGTTGCTGCAGGTCATCGGGTGTTCGCGGCGTGCCGCGCCGTGCCAGGTAATCCGGAGCGGCACAGAGGGTGATCGTGTAGTCCTGCATGGGGCGGGCGATCAGGCTGGAGGGCTCCAATTCGCCCAGGCGGATCGCCACGTCGAAGCCGCTGTCGACCATGTCCATGCGCTGGTTGCTGAGTACCACGTACAGTTTGATCAGCGGATAACGCTGGGAGAACTCGCTCAAGGCGGGTGCCAGGCGTTCGGTTCCAAATGCTGGCGGGGCAGTGATGCGCAGGGTGCCCCGGGGAATATCGCTGTGGGCCTGTTCGGCGAGCTGTTCTGAGTCGGCCACCAAACCCAGCACTTCCAGGCAGCGCTGGTAATACTGGCCGCCAAACTCCGTGAGGCTTTGTTTGCGCGTGGTGCGCTTGAGCAGGCTGACGCCCAGCCGTTGCTCCAGGGCGCGCAGATGATTGCCGACCATGGTGGTCGACATCCCGCAAGCCTGGGCGGCGGCAGTCATGCTGCCTGTCTCCACCACCTTCACGTACACCGACATCGCCTGGAACAAATCCATTATCAATCCCTGGTTTAAAGTCATTGCAGAAAAGTGCAGTTTATCCAGTCAGGGTGGCTAACGATACTGGCGCTATCACCCTGATTGAACGGAGCCCGCCACCATGACCGCCGCCTGCCTGATGTCCACTTACCAATCCTTGGCCCTGAGTTTTACCCGTGGCCTGGGCACGCGCCTGTGGGACCAACAAGGCCGCGAATACCTGGATGCGGTGGCCGGTGTCGCGGTGACCAACGTAGGCCATTCTCACCCCAGGTTGGTGAGCGCCATCAGTGAGCAAGCGGGGTTGTTGCTCCACACCTCCAACCTCTACAGCATTGACTGGCAGCAGCGGTTGGCTCAGCGACTGGCCCACCTCTCGGGCCTCGACCGTGCCTTCTTTAATAACTCCGGTGCCGAAGCCAACGAGACGGCGCTGAAACTGGCACGGTTGCACGGCTGGAAAAAGGGCATCGAGGAGCCGTTGATCGTGGTGATGGAGAATGCTTTTCACGGCCGCACGCTGGGCACCATGGCGGCCAGTGACGGGCCTTCGGTGCGCCTGGGCTTTCAACGGTTGCCGGGGGATTTTCTCAAGGTTCGCTTTGGCGATATCGCCGCCCTGGAAACCATCACCAATACGTTTGGAGCGCGCATCACCGCTGTCTTGCTGGAGCCCATCCAGGGCGAAAGCGGCGTACTACCGGCGCCGCCGGGATATCTGCAAGCCCTGCGCGACCATTGCACCCGCCACGGCTGGCTGCTGATGCTCGATGAAATCCAGACAGGCATTGGCCGCACCGGCGCCTGGTTTGCCTTCCAGCACGCTGGCATCGTGCCGGATGTCATGACGTTGGCCAAAGGCCTCGGCAACGGCGTCCCCATCGGCGCCTGCCTGGCCCGCTCGGCTGTAGCCGAGCTGTTTACGCCAGGCAGCCACGGCAGCACGTTCGGCGGTAATCCGCTGGCCTGTCGGGTCGGTTGCACGGTGCTGGAGATCATCGAAGAGCAAGGCTTGCTACAGAACGCAGCGCAGCAGGGCGAACGTTTGCTGGCGCGGTTGCGGGTCGAACTGGCGGATCACCCACAGGTACTGGCCATTCGTGGGCAGGGCCTGATGATCGGTATCGAGTTGGCCAGCCCCTACCGCGACCTGGCCGAGCGCGCAGCACGTGAGCATGGGCTATTGATCAACGTGACGCGGGGCAAGATCATTCGTTTGTTGCCGCCGCTGACGCTGGATGCCAAGGAAGTCGAGATGATCGTGCGGGCCATCACCCGCCTGCTGGATTGAAATGCTCCCACAAGGGATCTCCATTCATTTCAGGAATCAGGCCCATTCAGCCATTCCTGGTTCAGCGTCTCTTTATCGCCTAAATAATCCAGCAACCACGCCATCGCCGGTGACAACTTGTCCTGGGCCCAGGCCACACATGATGGGCTGGCCGGAAACGGTCGGCTCAATTGCAGTGCCACCAACTCCCCGCGCTCGATCCATGGCAACACCTGATGCGCCGGCGCCATGCCGACGCACAGGCCCTCGCGCAGGCAATCGATGGCTGACGGCCAATTGGGTACTACCAGCCGCCGTTGGTTATCCAGGGTCCAGGTGTCGCGTTTGGGCAAGTTGCGCGATGTGTCGGTCATGCACAGCGAGGCAAAGGGGCGCAATTGATCATCGCTGAGCAAACCGTCCACGGCCGTCAATGGATGCTTCGCGCTGACCACGCATAGCCAGTTCAGCAAACCCATGTCTCGGAACGTAAAGCGGCTGGCCACCGGCACTGCGCTGGTGGCGCCGATCACAATGTCCGTGCGCTCATCCGCCAACGCATCCCACACACCGTTGTACACCTCGTACTCCAACAGCAACTCCACCTCGGGAAACTGCCGATAGAAATCCATGACCAATTGCCGACAGCGCTGGGGTTTGACGATGGAGTCCACCGCCACTTTCAACTGGCCACTCCAGCCATTAGCCACTTGCTGGCACAGGCGTCGGGTGCCGAGCATTTTCTTCATTACGCTGCGGGCCTCCTCTATAAAGAGACGGCCGGCAGGGGTGAGTTCGACGTCGCGATGGCGCCTTACGAACAGCGGCACTGCCAACCATTCCTCGATCTGACGCACCGTATAGCTGATGGCCGACGGCACGCGGTGCAATTCCTGCGCGGCGGCGCTGAAACTGCCATGGCGCGCCACCGCATCGACTACATCCAGGGAGTATTCAGACCACATGGAAGCTGCCTTCAAAATTATTGATTGGAGTGTTCAATTATTATCGCTTCACACAAAAAATGTCAGCTTCATAATGGCCGCCAGTCAGCAAATAGTTTGATGGCAGGATCTACAAGGTTTCGATGAAAAATTCTTTTGGTTTTACCGGGTATTTGGCGGGGCTGAGCATGCTCGGTTACCTCGCCATGGACATGTACTTGCCCGCGTTCGGCGCCATGGGCGAACAGTTGCAGATAGGTGCGGGCGCAGTGGGCGCCAGCTTGAGCATCTTCCTGGCCGGTTTTGCTGTGGGCCAGCTGGTGTGGGGGCCGTTATCCGACCGGCTGGGACGCAAGCCGATCCTGCTCGCGGGATTGAGCCTGTTCGTGTTGGGATGTGCCGGGATGTTCTGGGTCGAGACCGCGCCGCAGTTGCTGGCACTGCGCTTTATACAGGCGATAGGCGTGTGTTCCGCCGCCGTGAGCTGGCAGGCGCTGGTGATTGATCGCTACCCGGCGGACAAGGCGCACCGCGTGTTCGCCAGCATCATGCCGTTGATGTCGTTGTCACCTGCGTTGGCGCCGTTGCTGGGGGCGATGGTGCTCAACCACTTTGGCTGGCAGGCGATCTTCGGGGTGTTGTTGGGGGTGTCGCTATTGTTGCTGCTGCCGACATTATTCTTGCGCACCGTGCCGAAACGTCCGGCGGTCGAAGGAGAAACCACACGCCTGGGCTATGGCCAGTTGCTGACCTCTCGCGTGTTCACCGGCAACGTGATGATCTTTGCCGCGTGCTCGGCCAGTTTCTTCGCCTGGCTGACAGCCTCTCCGTTCATCCTGGGTGATATGGGCTACAGCCCGAATGACATCGGCCTGAGCTATGTGCTTCCGACGCTGGCGTTTTTGGTCGGCGGCTACAGTTGCCGCAGCGCCCTGCAACATTTCCAGGGCAAGACGCTGCTGCCGTGGTTGTTGTTGGCCTACTGCATCAGCATGGTGGCGTTGTACCTGGTGGCCACGTTGACCGTGCCGACCCTGACCACCTTGTTGATTCCGTTTTGCCTGATGGCGCTGGTCAATGGTGCGAGCTACCCCATCGTTGTAGCGAATGCACTGATGCCGTTTGCGGAAAATTCCGGCAAGGCGGCGGCACTGCAAAACACCCTGCAACTGGGCCTGTGCTTTTTAAGCAGCTTGTTGGTGTCGTCGCTGATTGAGCAGCCGCTGCTGATTACTGTGATCGTGATGTTGGCCACGGCGCCGTTGGCGGTGTTGGGGTACTGGCTAGCGCGGCCGAAGGCAGATCGCTCGGAATTGGTATCTGATCTGAAGTGACAATGCATTTCAAACTGTGGGAGGGGGCTTGCTCCCACAGTTTGATTCGGTTTCTTCAGTTGCAGGTGCGATGCCCTAAAAGGTGATTTCCATATTCACCGTCGGCGTCGACGTGCGGCTACCCCGGCCGCCGTCCACGCCGAATTTGTTATGCCAGTATTCGTAACCCACTCCGAGGTACAGGTTCGGCTTCACGCTTTTGCCTGGTCGCACTGCCACCATCAACGCCGTGCGCATCAACGCTTCCGGCGCTGTATCACGGCCATGGTAGTCCTCGCCTTTTTCCCCGACGTAATTGATGAACCCCTGGAATTTTGCGCTGTGGTTGGCGATTTCGAACGGGCGCATCCACGTCAGGTTGAGCATGTAGGTATCGTCAAAGGTGTGGTTCGACTCCTGCGCGCCAGGGATGCCGGTGTGGTTCTTTTCCTTGTAGTACATCAGGCTCAGGTCGAGCACGCCGACGGTGTTGAATTTCAAGGTCGGGCCAATCACCAGTGCGCGTTTTTTGGCGGAGGCGAAGTTGTTGTTGCGGTTGGCATCAAAGCCCAGGGTCAGCGCGTAATCCTTGATCACCCCGGTCCCCAACGGCATATCAAACACGCGCGACGCGTACAACTGGTGCCGATACACCGCATACACCTCGCTGCCACCGTGGTCGGTGCCTTTGCGTGGGTCGCGGCTGTCGGAAAGGAACACGTCGAGGTTCAGGTAGTTGCTGCCGTACTGGTAGCCGCTGGCGTGGGTGAAGCTGTAGATGCGCTTGCTGAAATCGTCGGGGTTATTCGGATTGGTGAAGTGTTGGCCGTAGCGAAATCCTACGCTGTTGTTCATCCATTCCACCGCGACAGCCTCCCCGCCGCCGAGGAGAGTGAGCAATACGGTTGCGCCGTGCAGTGCCTTTTTCATTGTTTTAGTTCCTTTGGCGTTTGGCTCATGACGGCCTTGCAGGGGCCGTCGGGCGCAGTATCAGCACAAGGCTGGTGCACACCAAAGAACAGAATCTCGCCTGGGCCGATGCCGAAACGGCAGCAGTGAGTGTCAGGAAATGCGCGGTGTCCAGGGCGTTTCTTCACGCTCGCGCAACGCAATTTCTTCGCCGAGCAAATGCGTCAGGGCTTGTACTGCCACCGGCAAGTCACGCTCCTTGCGGGCATACACGCCAAGGTCGCTGAAGATGCCGCCCTGGTCACTCAAGGGGATATGCAACAGTTCGCCTCGCGCCAGGTCGGCCTCGATGCCGATGCGCGTCTGAAACGCGATGCCCAATTGCTGGCGCGCCAACTGCCGCGCCAGTTCCATGGAGTTGCTGTGCAGCAGCGGCTTGTGCGCCGCTGCGCGCTTGTGCAGCGGGGCGATCAGGTGGTGTACCGACAACTCGCTCTTGGCCTGGATCACCCCATGCTCACAACATTGCCCGTAGCTGACCTGGTTTTCAGCCGCCAACGGGTGGGCCGGCGTCATCAGTGCGCCCAGGCGAAAATGTCCGACACACAGCTGCGTGATTTCGCTATTTCGCGGTAGGGCAAATGCCAGTCCCAAATCCGCCTGGCCATTGATCACGGCGCGGGGAATCGACTGCGAGCCTTGCACGGTGACGCCAATCGTCACCTGCGGATAGCGCTCGCGCATGCGCTTGAGGGCGGCGGGCAGCAGTTCGACGGCGGCGCCTTCCACCGTGGCAATTTCCACGTGGCCAGTCTGCACGCCGTGCAAACCGTCCAGTTCGCCGCGCATTCGCTCCACATCTTGCAACAGCAGGGTGACGTGGCGGGTGAGGATCTCCCCAGCAGCCGTCACCCGCAGCCCGCCGGGTAGCCGCTCGAACAGGGCGGCGCCCATCTCCTCTTCGAGTTTGAGGATTTGTCGGTTCACGGCCGACGACGCCACGTTCAGCCGCCGGGCCGCTTCGCGGATCGAGTGGCAGCGCCGCACCATGTCGAAGTAGTAGATCGCCGGGGCGTGAATTCGCAATTTGCGGTTGAGCATTTTTTTCAGGTCCTTTGACACACGACTTCAAGCCATAGGGCAGGGCGGCTGAATGGTTTTTTGTGGCGAATGAAAAGGCTTCATTGTCGAATTGATTGTATACAACTCTATGGACATCTCTTGTTTCCTTTGCATACAGTGAATGCACAACAAAAACAGAGATCCCCTCACCATGACTATCCCGAAGGCGTCACCGCAGCGGCCGGAAGATGAAAATCTCGGCGTCGCCGCCAACATGGCTTACGGCCTGCAGCATGTGCTCACCATGTACGGCGGTATCGTTGCCGTGCCCCTGATCATTGGCCAGGCGGCCGGGTTGTCGCCGGCGGATATTGGCCTGTTGATTGCCGCGTCGTTGTTTGCCGGCGGCCTGGCCACGCTGTTGCAAACCCTTGGCCTACCGTTCTTTGGCTGTCAGTTGCCGCTGGTGCAGGGCGTGTCGTTTGCCGGTGTGGCAACCATGGTGGCGATTGTCGGCGGCGACGGCGCCGGCGGGGTGCCGGTGATTCTCGGGGCGGTGATGGCCGCGTCGTTGATCGGGCTATTGATCACGCCGGTGTTTTCGCGGATTACCAAGTTTTTCCCGCCCTTGGTGACCGGTATCGTGATCACCACCATTGGTTTGACCCTGATGCCGGTCGCCGCGCGCTGGGCCATGGGCGGCAATAGCCGCGCAGCGGATTTCGGCAGCATGCCGAATATCGGCCTGGCCGCGTTGACCCTGGTGTTGGTGCTGCTGTTGAGCAAGATTGGCAGCGCGACCATCTCGCGTCTGTCAATCCTGTTGGCGATGGTGATCGGCACCGTGATCGCGGTGTTCCTCGGCATGGCCGATTTCTCCAATGTCACTCAGGGGCCGATGTTTGGTTTTCCTACGCCATTCCATTTCGGCATGCCAACCTTCCATGTGGCGGCGATCATTTCCATGTGCATCGTGGTGATGGTGACCCTGGTGGAAACCTCGGCGGACATCCTGGCGGTGGGTGAGATCATCGACACCAAGGTTGACTCCAAGCGCCTGGGCAATGGCTTGCGCGCCGATATGCTGTCGAGCATGTTGGCGCCGATCTTCGGCTCGTTTACCCAAAGCGCCTTCGCCCAGAACGTTGGCCTGGTGGCGGTTACCGGGGTGAAAAGTCGTTTTGTCGTGGCTACGGGCGGGATGTTTTTGGTGATTCTTGGGCTGCTGCCGTTTATGGGGCGGGTCATCGCGGCGGTGCCGACCTCAGTGCTCGGCGGGGCAGGGATCGTGCTGTTCGGCACCGTGGCGGCCAGCGGTATTCGCACGCTTTCCAAAGTGGATTATCGCAACAATATGAATTTGATCATCGTCGCTACTTCCATCGGTTTTGGCATGATCCCCATTGCTGCGCCGAACTTTTATGATCACTTCCCGAGCTGGTTCGCGACCATTTTCCACTCGGGCATCAGTTCATCCGCGATCATGGCGATCCTGCTGAACCTGGCGTTCAACCACTTCACCGCCGGTAACTCGGACCAGCAGTCGGTGTTTGTGGCAGGCACTGAACGCAGTTTGTGCTTCAGCGATGTTTCGGAACTGCGTGATGGGGATTATTTCAAGGGCGGCAAATTGTTTGATGCCGAGGGCAGGGAGATTCCGGTGGTGGCCGAAGTTTCGAAGAAGGCCGCAAAACCTGAAACTTCGCAGGTCTGAGTGTGGGAGGGGGCTTGCCCCCGATAGCGGTGTGCCTGTTGCCTATCATTCATCTGACACACTGCAATCGGGGGCAAGCCCCCTCCCACATTTGATTTCAGCTGGCCTTAAGAATTGGGTTCGGCACCGCACACACCTCATCCAAAAACTTCACCACAGTCCCCATACACGCCTGGCGTTCTTCCACGTGGGGCATGTGGCTGGAGTCTTCAAACAGCGCCCAGCGCACATCGGCGATCTCATCCAGGAACGGCTTGACCACCAAGGGCGTGGCCTCGTCATGGCGACCGGAAATCACCAGGGTCGGCACGTTGATTGCCGACAGGCGGCCAATGGACTTCCAGTCCTTCAAGCTGCCGATCACATGGAATTCGGTGGGGCCGCTCATGGCGTGGTAAACGGTGGGATCCGAGTCGACCTGGGCAAAGGTGCGTGCCACTTCCTCCGGCCATGGGTTGACCCGGCAGACGTGCTGGTCGTAGAACACCCGCGATGCAGCGAGGTATTCCGGGTCTTGGTAGGTGCCCGCCGCTTCGTGCTTGAGCAAGGTTTCATGCACACCTTCGGGCAACAATTTGCGCAGGCGATTGGCTTCGCTGACCCAGGTGCGCATGCAGGTCGGTGAGTTGGCCGGGATAAAGGCGCGCAGGCCCTTGGGTTGCAGGATCGCGTGTTCGCTGCCGAGCATGCCGCCCCAGGATTGGCCGAGGATCGCGTAGTTTTCGCTGATTTGCAGGTGGTCCAGCAGGTTGTTCAGTTCTTCGAGGAACAGGCCGACGGTCCAGAACGACGGGTCTTTGTCGGGTAAGTGGGTCGAACGGCCATTGCCCAGTTGATCGTAGTGGATCACCGCATGGCCGCTGGCGGCGACATCCTTGAACGCGTCGACATAGTCGTGGGTGCAGCCGGGGCCACCGTGGATGATCACCAGCGGTGTGCGGCCGCTGGCCAGGTCACCGGTGACGCGGTACCAGGTTTGGTAGGCGCCGAACGCCGCATACCCTTCGCGGATTTTTTCGATGAATTCCATTTCGTACCCTGCTCTGAAAAAAAAGGATCAGGGACACGATAGTCTGCGCAGGCCGTTTAAGTAACTAGCAAAACAGCTAGGTTTTGCTGACGGCTCAGTCTTCCAGCAGGCGGTAATGGGTGGCGCGCACTACCGCTTGTACGCGGTTCTTGGCCCCTAGTTTGTGCATCGCCGAGGCCAGATGCAGCGTGACCACGGCCAGTGAACGGCTCAGTTGCGCGGCAATTTCGGCGGCAGTCAGGCCTTCGGCGGCCCATTTGAGGCATTCGCGTTCCCGTTTGGTCAGGTGGATATGGGGGTAGGTACGCAGCTCTTTGCTGAACAGCGGGTAGGCCGCTTCCTGCAAGGCATGGGAAATCAGGCTGAAATCCGACAAGGTCTGCTGTGCATCCTGTAGTACGGTTCGGGCCTTGCCAGTGCGCAGGCCGGTCAACGAAGCAAAGCCGCCTCGGGGTAGATGGATGGGGACGCTGACCCCACAGGTCAGTTGTTGGTCGTGGAGGTAAGACGAAACCGGGGCGTGGCAGGGATCGATGATCTTTTGCAGTGGCGTATCGGCCTTGACGTCGTAGGACCACACGAACGGCGATACCGTGCTCAAGGCCAGATGCTGCACCGGATCAATCTGGTAGAACCCTTCGCTGCACCACAAGGTGTGCCAGCCGGGCGGGGTATTGCGCAGTGCCAGCACCGAGGGGGTGATAAGTGCACCATCCTGGTCCATCGGCACGGGGGTGTAGTCGTACACCAAGGCATCGAAGCCCAACTGTTGGGCGAGGATAAAGGTATTGTCCATCTGCTCATCCAGGCTCCTGCCCGGCATCAGACGGTGATTGAAGGCAGTTAGCTTGGCCAGCATCCGTTCTGCTCCCGAATTCATTTGAATCTCGACTTGCTGCAAGTAGAATGCCACGCCCCGGCGAAGGACTGCCAGGCCAAACCTATAAGAACTACTAGGTTATGGACGCACGGCATCCTCGGTAGTGTTGGCCCGATAAACGGCCGCTACCTGCCAGGCCGATACAACACAAGGAATGTATGCATGTGGCGTGAAATTGCCCCCGACCAGCAGTACAACGTGCAAGTCGACGGCTATAACCTCGTGGTCTACAGCTTTGGCGAAGGCGATGAGGTGCTGTTGTGCCTCAACGGCGGGCCGGGCCTGCCGTGTGACTACTTGCGCGACGCCCATGGCTGGCTCAAAGAGCATAACCTGCGAGTGGTTGCATTCGACCAGCTTGGCACGGGTGCATCAGCCAGACCCACCGACGTTTCCCTGTGGGAAATCCGCCGATATGTCGAAGAAGTCGAAACCGTGCGCCAGGCCCTGGGCCTCGGACGCGTGCATTTGCTCGGGCACTCCTGGGGCGGCTGGCTCGGTATCGAATACGCCATCCATTACCCCGATGCCCTGAAAAGCCTGATCCTCGAAAACACCGTCGGCGACATCCCGCACCTGTCTCAAGAACTCGAACGCCTGCGCGGCGCCCTCGGCAGCGAAACGGTGGCCATGATGCAGCGCCACGAAGCCATGGGCACCCTGGACCACCCGCAGTACCAGGCCGCGATCACCTTGCTCAACTACCGCCACGTGTGCCGCCTCGACGAGTGGCCAGCGCCGGTCCAGCGCTCCCTTGGCGACTGGAACATGGGCCCTTACGAAACCATGCAAGGCCCCAACGAATTTCTCTACGTCGGTAACCTCAAGGACTGGAATCGCATCCCGGAGATGGCCGCGTTCAACATGCCGATCCTGATCACCACCGGCCAGCACGACGAACTCACCCCGGCCTGCGCCATGCGCATGAAGATGGCCGCCAGGCACGCCGAATTGCATGTGTTCCCCAACAGCAGCCATATGCCGTTCTACGAAGAACCCCAGGCGTATTTCCCGGTCCTGTTGGACTTTCTTGCGCGTCACCGAGGCTGACGGATGAATCTGGCGCGCTACCGCTTTGTACTGTCCCGGCCGCTGCAATTGCTGCCGGTGCTGTTTGGCATCAGCCTGATCACCTTTGTGCTGGTGCGCTCGATTCCCGGCGATCCGGCGCGCGCGCTGCTGGGTTCACGCAGCACGCCCGACGCCTTGCTGAAAATCCGCGCCCAGTACGGCCTCGACCAGCCGTTGTGGCAGCAATATTTCTATTTCCTGAAGAACCTGCTCAAGGGCGATCTTGGTCAATCCCTGCTGTACAAGGTCGATGCGCTGAAACTGATCGTCACCCGCATCGAGCCGACGCTGGTACTGGTACTCGGCAGCGTCGTGCTGGCACTGTTGATCGCGGTGCCGCTGGCAACCGTCGCCGCGCGCAACAAGGGCGGTTGGGCAGATAACCTGATCCGCGTGTTCACCACCGTCGGCCTGGGCATGCCGGCGTTCTGGCTGGGCTTGATGTTGATCTTGTTGTTGAGCGTGCAATGGGGCCTGTTCCCCGTGTCTGGCTACGGTCGCACCTGGCTGGACAAGGCTCACCACATGGTGCTGCCGTGCCTGACCATCGCTCTCGCGCTGTCGGCGGTGCTGGTACGCAACCTGCGGGCCAGTATGTTGATGGAGTTGCAGGCGGACCACGTCACCGCTGCGCGTGCGCGTGGATTGTCCGAGGCGCAAGTGTTCCGACGTCATGTACTGCCTAATTCTCTGGTGCCTGCGGTCAACCTGTTGGCGGTGAATATTGGCTGGCTGATCAGCGGCACGGTGGTGATCGAAAGCCTGTTCGCTATCCCCGGCATCGGCCAATTGCTGGTGCGCGGCATCTTCACCCGCGATTACATGGTGGTGCAGGGCGTCGCCATGGTGCTGGCCTGTGCCACGGTGGTGGTGAACTTTATCGCCGATGTGGTCACAGTGGCCCTCGACCCGCGGGTGAAGATGCAATGACCAGCCGCCCCTTGATCGCCCCATGGCGTTTGCGCTTGCGCTTTGGTTTTCGCAATGGCCGCCTGACTGCTGCATGGGGGTTGTTGATTCTGCTGGCGTGGTTCGCACTCGCGCTGTTTGCACCGTGGGTCGCGCCTTATGACCCGATTGCGCAGAACACCGATATCAGTCTGCTCGGTCCCAGCCTGGCCCATCCATTTGGCACGGATAATTATGGTCGCGACATTCTTTCGCGGGTGATCTGGGGCGCGCGCATCGACCTGCAACTGGCGATCATCGGCGTGATCTTCCCGTTTATGATCGGCACCTTTATCGGCGCGGTGTCCGGTTATATCGGCGGGCGTTTCGACAGTTTCTGCATGCGCGTGATCGACGTGATCCTGGCGTTCCCGTTCCTGGTGTTGATGCTGGCGATCATGGCCATCCTCGGCCCGGGCTTGAAGAGTTTTTACATCGCCATGGCGCTGGTGGGCTGGGTGTCGTATGCGCGGTTGATCCGCTCACAGATCCTGGTGCTCAAGGAAAGTGACTTTGCCCTGGCGGCCAAGAGCCTGGGCTTTGGTCACGGGCGCATTCTGTTTCGGCATTTGCTGCCGAATGCGATGTTTGGCTCCATTGTGTTTTCCATGTCCGACGCGGTGTTGGTGCTGCTCAATGGCGCCGCCGTGAGCTACCTGGGCCTGGGCGTGCAACCGCCCACCGCCGAGTGGGGCACGATGGTGGCCGAAGGTCAGGCCTTCATCACCACGGCGTGGTGGATCTGTACCTTTCCGGGGCTGGCCATTGTGACCCTGGCCATGGGCTTCAGCCTGCTTGCCGATGGCGTGGCGCAAGTGCTGGGGGATCGCTCATGAGTCTGTTACAGGTGCGGGACCTGAGCGTGATCGCCAATAACGCGGGGCGCGATGTGACCCTGGTGGAGCGCGTGTCGTTCGATCTGGCCGAAGGCGAGATCCTCGGCCTGGTGGGGGAGAGCGGCTCAGGCAAAACCATGGCCTGTCGCGGCCTGATGCGCCTGCTGCCATCGCCCAATCTGCGGGTGCAAGGTGGCGCGGTGCGCCTGGCCGGTCAGGATTTATTGCAACTGGATGATGCCGGGATGCGCGCCGTCAGGGGTGGGCAACTGGGTATGATCTTCCAAAATCCCAGCAGCCACCTCGACCCGCTAATGCGCATTGGCGAGCAGATCGCCGAGGGCATCCGCCTGCATCAGGGCGCGTCGAAAAAAGACGCACGCCAGCAGGCCATCGACGTCTTGCGCCAAGTGGGCATCCCCGACCCCAAGGCGCGTATCGATAACTACCCCCATGAGTTCTCCGGTGGTATGCGCCAGCGCGCAATGATTGCCGTCGCGTTGGGCTGTAACCCTAAAGTGCTGATCGCCGATGAGCCGACCACTGCGCTCGACGTCACCGTGCAGGCGCAAATCCTGCGCCTGCTGCTGGACCTGCGGGATCAGCGTGGCCTGTCGCTCATCATGATCACCCACGACCTCGGCGTGGTGGCGCAGACCTGCGATTCCATTGCGGTGATGTACGCCGGGCGCCTGTGCGAACACGGCAGCAAGTACGACCTGCTGGCCCATCCCCGGCACCCATACACCGCCGGGCTGATCGACTGTCAACCGGCCCACAGCAGCGGCCACGCCTTGCTGCGTACCATTCCTGGCCAGCCGCCGTTGCTGGATGCATTGCCCGCTGGCTGTCGCTTCAATCCGCGCTGTCCGCAAGTCGGCGCCCTGTGCACTGAACAGTTGCCGGAAGGTGCGCGGGTTGCCTGTCACTACCCCTTGGGAGCGCACCCATGAGCCTGTTGCAGATTAAAAATCTGGAGGTGAAATTTGCGGCGTCCGGCACCGGCCTGTTCGGGTTGAACAAGCAATGGGTGAGGGCGGTGAATGGTGTGTCGCTGAACCTGGCGGCGGGCGAAACCCTTGGGCTGGTGGGGGAGTCCGGCAGCGGCAAGAGCACCCTGGGCCGGGCGATTTTGCACCTCAACCCCATCAGTGCTGGCCAGGTGCTGTTCGATGGCATCGACATGGCCCATGGCAGTGCCATCGACATTGCCCGGCTGCGGCATGAAACCGCGATGATCTTCCAGGACCCCTACGCAGCGCTGAACCCGCGCCATACCATCGGCGAAACCCTGGCCGAAGTGTTGCGGGTACAGCGCAAGGTCACGGCGCAGCAGATCCCGGCGCGCGTCAACGAGTTGCTCGACCTGGTGGGGCTGCGCCCCGAACTCGCCAGCCGCAAACCCGGCTCCCTCAGTGGCGGCCAGTGCCAGCGCGTTGGCATCGCCCGTGCGTTGGCGGTTGAGCCACGGTTGATCATCGCTGACGAATGCGTGGCGGCGCTGGATGTGTCGATCCAGGGGCAAATCATCAATCTGTTGCTGGAGCTGCAACAGCGCATGAACCTGGCGATCCTGTTTATCGCCCATGACCTGGCCATCGTGCGCCGCCTGTGCGACCGCGTGGCAGTAATGTACCTGGGCAAGATTGTCGAGGAAGGGCCGGTGGAAGCGGTGTTTACCGCGCCGCGTCATCCCTACACCGCCGCATTGATTGAGGCGATCCCCGAGATCGATCCTCATCGTCCATTGCCTACAGAGCCTTTGCCGGGTGAACCCCCCAGCCCGTTGAATTTGCCTACAGGCTGCGCCTTTCACCCGCGCTGCCGGCATGCGCAAACCCTGTGTTCCGTGGTGTTGCCGCCGACCCATTTCCTGCACGAGCATCGGTACAGTTGCGTGCTTGCACAACCGTTGAACCTTTCTGCCGTTATAAACAAGGAGTTATGACATGCAATCGCGCCACTTGAAGTTGCTTGCCGCCGCCACGTTGACCGCCTGGTCCCTCACCGCTGGGCTGGCGCAAGCCGCCGGTGTATTGACCATCGGCTGCCGTGAAGACAGCACCACGTTCGACCCGATCAAAAGCGCGCAAAACCGCGACACCTGGGTATTCGCCAACGTCTACGACACCCTGGTGCGCGTGGATAACCTGGGCACCAAGATGGAACCAGGGCTGGCAGAAAGTTGGGAAATTTCCAAGGATGGCCTGACCTACACCTTCAAGCTGCGTGATGCGAAGTTCTCGGATGGCTCGGCGATCACCGCTGACGATGCGGCGTTCAGCCTGCTGCGTATCCGTGACAACAAGGCCTCGCTGTGGGCTGACCCCTTCAACCTGATCAACACGGCCAAGGCGGCTGATCCGAAAACCCTGGTGGTTACGCTGAAGACTCCGGCTGTAGCTTTCCTTTCCCAACTGGCTTCGCCGACGGTGTCGATCCTGTCGGAAAAAGCCATGACCAAGCTGGGCGAAGACGCCTACTCGGAAAACCCGGTGACTTCCGGTGCGTTTACCGTGGACGAGTGGCGCAAAGGCGATCGCGTCATCCTCAAGAAGAACCCGAACTTCTGGCAAGCCAAGAACGTCAGCCTGGACGGCGTGGAGTGGGTCTCGGTGACCGACGACAATACCCGCATGCGCATGGTGCAGAACAACGAGTTGGACACCGCGATCTTTGTACCTTTCTCCCGGGTTGAAGAGCTGAAGAAAGACAAGAACGTGGTGGTGCATTCCGACCCATCGACCCGTGAAGATCACCTGTTGATCAACCACGAGCACGGCTTGTTGGCCAAGCCCGAGGTGCGCCAAGCGCTGGACATGGCCATCGACAAACAATCGTTGGTGAAGACCGCCACTTTCGGTCAAGGCACTGTGGCCTATTCCTACATCCCGAAAGGCTCGCTGTACCACTACGCCAACAACCTGCAACGCCCGTACGACCCTACCGCTGCCAAGAAGCTGCTGGAGCAGGCCGGCGCCAAGGACTTGAAGCTCAACTATGTGGTCAACGCCGGCAACGAAGCCGACGAGCAAATCGCGGTGATCATCAAGGACCAGTTGGCCAAGGTCGGTGTGACCGCCAACCTGCAAAAGGTCGACCCGACCCAAAGCTGGCAGATGCTGGTGGACGGTGAGTACGATATTTCGGTGATGTACTGGACCAACGACATCCTCGACCCGGACCAGAAAACCACGTTCGTGCTGGGCCACGACACCAACCAGAACTACATGACCCGCTATAAGAACGACAAGGTCAAGGAGCTGGTGGCACAAGCGCGCATCGAGGCCGATCCGGTCAAGCGTGAGCAAATGTATGTGGAATTGCAGAAGCTGGCGAAGCAGGACGTGAACTGGATTGACCTGTACTACAGCCCGTACATCAACATCTCGCGCAGCAATATCAGCAACTTCCTGCAAAACCCGTTGGGCCGCTTTACCCTCGAGGAAGTAGTAAAAAACTAACCCCTCAAGCACACCGCAATACAAATGTGGGAGGGGGCTTGCCCCCGATTGCAGTGGGTCAGTGAAGAATTGTTCAACTGACCCACCGCCATCGGGGGCAAGCCCCCTCCCACATTTAATCTTGCTGCGTTCCGACTACTGCGCGTCGAACGCCTGCCCATTAATTCCCGTACTGTCCGGCCCCATCAGGTACAGGTACACCGGCATAATCTCTTCCGGCGTCGGGTTATCCGTCGGGTTCTCCCCCGGATACGCCTGGGCGCGCATGCTGGTGCGCGTAGCGCCTGGGTTGATGCTGTTGGCGCGGACTGCCGCAACATCTTCCAGCTCATCGGCCAAGGTCTGCATCAGGCCCTCAGTCGCAAATTTCGACACGCCGTAAGCCCCCCAATACGCCCGGCCCTTGCGCCCAACGCTGCTGGAGGTGAACACCACCGACGCATCCTGGGACAGTTTGAGCAGCGGCAGCAACGTACTGGTCAGCATGAACATCGCGTTGACGTTCACATGCATCACGCGCATGAAGTTCTCGCCGGACAACTGCTCGATTGGCGTACGCGGGCCGATGATCGACGCGTTGTGCAGGACGCCGTCGAGATGGCCGAATTCTTTCTCGATCATCGCTGCCAGCTCATCGTATTGATGGGGCAGGGCGGTCTCCAGGTTGAACGGGATCACCACTGGCTGAGGCTGGCCGGCGGCTTCGATCTCGTCATACACCTGGGCCAGGTTGGCTTCGGTCTTGCCCAGCAGCAATACCGTGGCGCCGTGGGCGGCGTAGGTCTTCGCCGCCGCCGCGCCGATCCCGCGACCGGCGCCGGTCACCAGGATGACCCGGCCTTTGAGCAATTCTGGACGTGCGGAGTAATCAAACATAAATAGCCTCGACAAAATTCAGCAGGTTGCAAACACCCAATTTGGAAACAGCACAGGTCCCCTGTGGGAGGGGGCTTGCCCCCGATGAGGGCCTGTCAGCAATAGAGGTGCAGGCTGACCCACCGCTATCGGGGGCAAGTCGAACCGTCGCGCCGCCCCTCCCACATTGGATCTTCATTGGTCTGTAGATTCAGTGCGCCATCAGCAACTGCACAACGCGTTATCCAGCACCTTGCGCAGTTCCAGCGGGTGATCCACCACCACATCGGCGCCCCAGTGGCGCGGGTTATCGTCCGGGTGGATATAGCCGTAAGTGACCGCTGCGGTGCGCGTACCCGCATCACGCCCAGACTCGATATCCCGCAGGTCATCGCCCACGAACAGCACGCTGGCGGGGTCCAGGTCGAGCATCTTGCAGGCCAGAATCATCGGTTCCGGGTCCGGCTTGCTGTTTTTCACATGGTCGGGGCAAATCAACAGCGCCGAGCGCTGGGCCAGGCCCAACTGCTGCATGATCGGTTCGGCAAAACGCAGCGGTTTGTTGGTGACCACGCCCCAGATCAGCTTGGACTTCTCGATGTCTTCCAGCAGCTCGGCCATGCCGTCGAACAGTTTGCTGTGGATCGCACAACCTTTGACGTAGCGCTCCAGGAACTCCAGGCGCAGTTCTTCAAAGCCTGGGGATTCCGGGTCCATGGAAAAGGTCACGGCGACCATCGCCCGCGCACCGCCGGAGATTTCGTCGCGGATATGCTCGGGGTTGATCGGCGCCAGGCCGCGGTCGGTGCGCATGGCCTGGCAGATGGCGATAAAGTCCGGCGCGGTGTCCAGCAAGGTACCGTCCATATCGAAGAGAACCGCTCGCAACTTCACAGGCTTACTCCTCGCGCAGGGTCTGGATCATGTAGTTGACGTCAACGTCGTTGGCCAGCTTGTAGTGCTTGGTCAGCGGGTTGTAGGTCAGGCCGATGATGTCCTTGACGGTCAGGCCGGCTTGACGGCTCCACGCGCCCAGCTCGGACGGACGGATGAATTTCTTGAAGTCGTGGGTGCCGCGCGGCAGCAGCTTCATGATGTATTCGGCGCCGATGATCGCGAACAGGTAGGCCTTGGGGTTGCGGTTGATGGTGGAGAAAAACACCTGGCCACCCGGCTTGACCATGCGGAAGCAGGCGCGAATCACCGACGACGGGTCCGGCACGTGTTCCAGCATCTCAAGGCAGGTGACCACGTCGAACTGCTCGGGCATTTCCTCGGCCAGGGCTTCGGCGGTGATTTGGCGGTATTCCACGCTCACGCCGGATTCCAGCTGGTGCAGTTGGGCCACGGCCAACGGCGCTTCGCCCATGTCGATACCCATCACGGTAGCGCCGCGCTGGGCCATGGCTTCACTGAGGATGCCGCCGCCGCAACCCACGTCCAGCACCTTTTTGCCGGCCAGGTTGACGCGTTCGTCAATCCAGTTGACCCGCAGCGGGTTGATGTCGTGCAGGGGCTTGAACTCGCTTTCGCGGTCCCACCAGCGGTGAGCCAGGGCTTCGAATTTGGCGATTTCGGCGTGGTCGACGTTGCTCATGGTGAATCCTCTAAATCTGATAAATCGGGTTGTCAGTCCTGAACTCAGGGGTTCAAAACCTTCGTTATTCGCTGTGTCCGCTGATGCGCTGGCCCCAGGCAATGGCCGTGGCGGTCAGCTGTTGTTCATCTATGCGGGTCAATTGCCGGTCGTCGAGCAACTGCTTGCCGGCGACCCAAAGGTGTTTCACACAATCGCGTCCGGTGGCATATATAAGCTGTGAGACCGGATCGTAGATCGGTTGTTGCGCCAGCCCCGACAGGTCGAAGGCGACGATATCCGCGGCCTTGCCCACTTCAAGCGAGCCAATCTCGTTCTCCAGGCCCATGGCCCGCGCGCCGTTGAGCGTAGCCATGCGCAGCGCGCGGTGGGCGTCCAGTGCAGTGGCAGAGCCGGCGACGGCCTTGGCCAACATCGCTGCTGTGCGGGTTTCACCCAGCAGGTCCAGGTCGTTATTGCTGGCGGCGCCATCGGTGCCGATGGCCACATTGACGCCAGCCTGCCACAAGCGCTCCACCGGGCAAAAGCCGCTGGCCAGTTTCAGGTTCGATTCCGGGCAATGGATGATGCTGGTGTTGCTTTCTACCAGCAAAGCCAGGTCGTCCTCGCTGATTTGGGTCATGTGAACGGCCTGGAAGCGTGGGCCCAAGAGCCCAAGGCGGCCCAGGCGCGCCAATGGTCGCTCGCCGGTCTGCTCGACAGCTTGCTGCACTTCAAAGGCGGTTTCGTGAACGTGCATATGGATCGCGGCGTCCAGCTCCTCGGCGATCACCCGGATTTTCTCCAGGTTGTCATCGCACACGGTGTATGGCGCGTGAGGGCCGAAGGTGATCTTGATACGTGGGTGGTGCTTGAGGTCGCCGAACAACTCGATACCCTGGCGGATCGCCTCATCGGCGCTACTGGCGCCGGGGATCGGGAAGTCGAGGATCGGAATCGCGATCTGCGCGCGCATGCCGCTGTTGTGTACGCAGTCGCTGGCGACCTTGGGGTAGAAGTACATGTCGGAGAAACAGGTAACGCCACCCTTGAGTTGCTCGGCGATGGCCAGGTCGGTGCCATCACGCACGAACGCCTCGTCGACCCATTTGGCTTCGGCGGGCCAGATGTGCTTTTCCAGCCAGGTCATCAGCGGCAGGTCATCGGCCAGGCCGCGAAACAGGCTCATCGCCGCATGCCCGTGGGCGTTGATCAGGCCGGGGCTGAGTAGCATGCCCGGTAGCTCGCGTGTTTCTGTTGCTGAAAGCTTCAGCGCCGCCGCCCGTGGGCCGATAAAGGCAATACGCCCGTCACGGATGCCCAGGCCATGCTCCTTGAGCACCACGCCAGCAGGTTCGACGGGTACCAGCCAGGTCGGCAATAGCAACAAGTCGAGCGGGGCGGCAGTGGCGGTCATCGAAGGCTTCTTCCCAGGCAGCTATAAAAGAAGGGCGAAGTATACCCGAGCGTCCTGGCTGGCGGATCGCTATAATCGGCGGCTTTGTTCATGAGTGCGGAGTAGGGAATGCGCGATCGGCTGTTGGCTGCGGAGAAAGTGAAGGCCATCGATTGGCGCGATGGCGTGCTGCACCTGCTCGATCAGCGTGCCTTGCCGTCCCGGGAAAGCTGGGTCGCCTGCTCCACGGTTGATGAGGTGGCTGCGGCCATCCGCTCGATGACAGTGCGCGGTGCATCGGCCATCGGTATCAGTGCTGCGTATGGCTTGGTGATCGCCGCCCGCGAGCGAATTGCCGAAGGCGTTGACTGGCAAGCGGCGTGGGAAGAGGACTACGCACTATTGGCCGATACCCGACCGACCGGATCGAATCTGTTTTGGGCGCTGAAGCGCATGCGCGACCGTCTGGACCGGGTCAAGAAGCACGCTGATCCGCTGGCGGTGCTAGAGGCCGAAGCCATCGCGATTCATGAAAGCGACCGCGAAGCCAACCTCACCATGGCCCAGTTGGGCGCCGAACTGATCCGCAAGCACCAGGGTAACGCGCAGGCGATCCTCACCCATGGCAATGCTGGCGCTTTGGCTACGGGCGGCGTCGGTACGGCCCTTGGCGTGATTCGCGCGGCTTACCTTGAAGGCATGGTCGAGCAGGTCTACGCCAACGAAACCCGGCCCTGGCTGCAAGGCTCGCGGCTGACGGCCTGGGAATTGGCGGGCGAGGGCATCCCGGTCAAGGTGAATGCGGACTCGGCAGGCGCGCATATCCTCAAGGCCAAGGGCGTGACCTGGGTGATTGTCGGCGCCGACTGCATTGCGGCCAATGGCGATGTGATCAGCAAGATCGGCACCTACCAACTGGCCGTGTGCTCCATGCACCATGGGGTGCGCTTTATGGTGGTGGCGGCGAGTTCGACCATTGACTTGATGATGGCAACTGGCGATGACGTCGCGCTGGAAGAGCGGGACTCGGGCGAGTTGCTGGACATCGTTGGGCAGCGATTGGGGGTGGAGGCGCTCAACCCGGTTTTCGACGTGACGCCAGCCGATTTGATCGATGTGATCGTGACCGAAAAGGGCATTGTCGAGCGGCCGGATGTGGCCAAATTGGCCAGGTTGATGTGCCGTAAGCGGCTGCATTGATGGCGTTGGTGTCTGTTAGATAGCTATCGGGGGCAAGCCCTCTCCCACATTTTGAATGCATTCACAATTCAAGTGTGGGAGGGGGCGTGCCCCCGATTGGCCCTCAAGGTCAATAAATCCCTCGGATCTGCCCCCGGAAAACCACCCCAACCCAGCTCTGAGCCCCTCTCGTCCCCCTCAAGCCTGTCACCCGTCAACTAACTATGCTCCATGCGCATCAGGGGGATAGGTGCGTGGCGGCGATTGTGATAACATCCGGCGGTTTCCAGGGCCGCCCCGAGGGGAGGCCTTAAACGTGCAGATCCGTGTCATAACTCGTTGATTTGTCGTAAGTCGTTGTCAGGCACCGTGCCGGCAGCGGCGAGCTTCGTTCGTCCCATATGGATGTGACGAGGTTTCACCCGAAAAAGGAATCAGGCTTCTCATGGGCGAACTGGCCAAAGAAATCCTCCCGGTCAATATCGAAGACGAGCTGAAACAGTCCTACCTCGACTACGCGATGAGCGTAATTGTCGGTCGGGCACTGCCTGATGCGCGCGATGGCTTGAAGCCCGTGCACCGGCGTGTGCTGTTCGCGATGAGCGAGCTGGGTAACGACTGGAACAAGCCGTACAAGAAATCTGCCCGTGTTGTCGGTGACGTGATCGGTAAGTATCACCCTCACGGCGACACTGCGGTGTACGACACCATCGTTCGGATGGCCCAGCCGTTCTCCCTGCGCTACCTGCTGGTAGACGGCCAGGGTAACTTCGGTTCGGTCGACGGCGACAACGCTGCGGCCATGCGATACACCGAAGTGCGCATGAC
This sequence comes from Pseudomonas nabeulensis, assembly GCF_004682045.1. GTDB lineage: Bacteria > Pseudomonadota > Gammaproteobacteria > Pseudomonadales > Pseudomonadaceae > Aquipseudomonas > Aquipseudomonas nabeulensis. The sequence continues at coordinate 12,340 of NZ_QUZT01000001.1, read as the reverse complement.
CAAGCTGGCGCACGAGTTGCTGGCCGACCTGCACAAAGAAACCGTGGACTGGGTGCCGAACTACGACGGCACCGAAATGATCCCGGCCGTCATGCCGACCAAGATTCCCAACCTGTTGGTCAACGGTTCCAGCGGCATCGCCGTGGGCATGGCCACCAACATCCCGCCGCACAACCTCGGTGAAGTCATCGACGGTTGCCTGGCCCTCATCGACAACCCTGAGCTGACCGTCGATGAGCTGATGCAATACATCCCCGGTCCAGACTTCCCGACCGCCGCGATCATCAACGGTCGTGCCGGCATCATCGAAGCCTACCGCACCGGTCGTGGCCGTATTTACATGCGCGCCCGTTCGATCATCGAAGACATCGACAAGGTCGGTGGCCGCCAGCAGATCGTCATCACCGAACTCCCGTACCAGCTGAACAAGGCGCGTCTGATCGAGAAGATCGCCGAGCTGGTTAAAGAGAAGAAGCTCGAAGGCATCACCGAACTGCGCGACGAGTCCGACAAAGACGGTATGCGCGTAGTGATCGAGCTGCGCCGTGGCGAAGTGCCTGAGGTGATCCTCAACAACCTCTACGCCCAGACCCAGCTGCAAAGTGTGTTTGGCATCAACGTGGTTGCACTGATCGACGGCCGCCCGCGCATCCTGAACCTCAAGGATCTGCTGGAAGCCTTCGTCCGTCACCGTCGCGAAGTGGTCACCCGCCGTACCGTCTTCGAACTGCGCAAGGCTCGCGAACGCGGCCACATCCTGGAAGGCCAGGCGGTTGCGCTGTCGAACATCGACCCGGTGATCGCCCTGATCAAAGCCTCGCCAACTCCATCGGAAGCCAAGGAAGCGCTGATCAGCACGCCTTGGGAATCCAGCGCCGTGGTGGCCATGGTTGAACGTGCCGGCGCCGACTCGTGCCGTCCAGAGACCCTGGACCCGCAATACGGTCTGCGTGAAGGCAAGTACTTCCTGTCGCCGGAACAGGCTCAGGCCATCCTGGAACTGCGCCTGCACCGTCTGACCGGCCTGGAGCACGAGAAGCTGCTGGCCGAGTACCAGGAGATCCTCAACCAGATCGGCGAGCTGATCCGCATCCTCAGTAGCGCCGTGCGCCTGATGGAAGTGATCCGCGAAGAACTGGAAGTGATCCGCGCCGAATACGGCGATGTGCGTCGCACCGAGATCCTCGATGCGCGCCTCGACCTGACCCTGGGCGACATGATCCCGGAAGAAGAGCGCGTGGTAACCATCTCCCACGGTGGCTATGCCAAGACCCAGCCGCTGGCTGCGTACCAGGCCCAGCGCCGTGGTGGTAAAGGTAAATCGGCTACCGGCGTGAAGGATGAGGACTACATCGCTCACCTGCTGGTCGCCAACAGCCATACCACGCTGCTGCTGTTCTCCAGCAAGGGCAAGGTGTACTGGCTCAAGACTTACGAAATCCCGGAAGCCTCCCGTGCCGCCCGTGGTCGCCCACTGGTCAACCTGCTGCCGCTGGACAGTGATGAATACATCACCACCATGCTGCCGGTCGAGGAATACACCGAAGGTCACTTCATCTTCATGGCCACCGCCAAAGGCACCGTGAAGAAGACCCCGCTGGAATCCTTCAGCCGCCAGCGCAGCGTGGGCCTGATCGCCCTTGAGCTGGACGAAGGCGACGTGTTGATCTCCGCTGCCATCACCGATGGCGAGCGTGAAGTCATGCTGTTCTCCGACGGTGGCAAGGTCACGCGCTTCAAGGAATCCGACGTGCGTGCCATGGGCCGTACCGCCCGCGGTGTGCGCGGCATGCGTCTGCCGGAAGGGCAGAAGCTGATTTCGATGCTGATCCCGGAAGAAGGCAGCCAGATCCTCACCGCTTCGGCGCGTGGCTACGGCAAGCGTACCGCCATCAGCGAGTTCCCTGAGTACAAGCGTGGCGGCCAGGGCGTTATCGCCATGGTCAGCAACGACCGTAACGGCCGTCTGGTCGGCGCGGTGCAGGTGCTCGATGGCGAGGAAATCATGCTGATTTCCGATCAGGGCACCCTGGTACGTACCCGTGTGGATGAAGTGTCGAGCCTGGGCCGTAACACTCAGGGCGTGACCTTGATCAAGCTGGCCAGCGACGAGACGCTGGTGGGCCTGGAGCGCGTGCAGGAACCGTCGGAAGTCGAAGGCGAGGAGCTGGAAGGCGAGGCATTTGACGGCGAGGTGATCGCCGCTGGCGATGACAACGTCGACGAGCCAACACTCGACGCTGCCGCAGACGAAGAAGAACCGCAGGAATAAGCGGACACACAGGGGGCGGATGAAGATTCGCCCCCTTGTTGTTTGTCCCTTCTGAAATAACACGTCCTTTGGCTGGACGCGGTCAATGTGGGAGCTGGCTTGCCTGCGATGGCAGCGCCGCGGTATCACTGTGCTACCGAGGCGCCCTTATCGCAGGCAAGCCAGCTCCCACAAGGGTTCGCTCCAGAGAAAGGTCGTTGCCGAACATGATTGCAGCCCCACCAGATCAGAGTGAGATTGGATGTGAGCAAGAGAGCCTATAACTTCTGTGCCGGTCCCGCGGCGCTTCCTGAAGCAGTCCTGCAGCGTGCGCAGGGTGAACTCCTCGACTGGCATGGAAAAGGCCTCTCCGTGATGGAAATGAGCCATCGCAGCGACGAGTTCGTGTCCATTGCCAACAAGGCCGAGCAGGATCTGCGTGACTTGCTGGACATCCCCTCCAACTACAAAGTGCTGTTCCTGCAAGGCGGCGCCAGCCAGCAGTTCGCCCAGCTGCCGCTGAACCTGCTGCCGGAAGGCGGCACTGCCGACTATATCGACACCGGTATCTGGGGCCAGAAGGCCATCGAAGAAGCCTCGCGCTACGGCAACGTCAATGTCGCCGGCACCGCCAAGCCGTACGATTACTTCGCCATCCCCGGTCAGAACGAGTGGAAGCTGTCGAAGGACGCGGCCTACGTCCACTACGTCGCCAACGAAACCATCGGCGGCCTGGAGTTTGACTGGGTGCCGGAAGTCGGCGACGTTCCGCTGGTGTGCGACATGTCCTCGGACATCCTCTCGCGCCCAATCGATGTGTCCAAGTACGGCATGATCTACGCCGGCGCCCAGAAAAACATCGGCCCGAGCGGCATCCTGGTCAACATCATCCGCGAGGACCTGCTGGGCCGCGCGCGCGCGCTGTGCCCGACCATGCTCAACTACAAGGTCGCGGCCGACAACGGCTCGATGTACAACACGCCGCCGGCCTTCGCCTGGTACCTGTCCGGCCTGGTGTTCGAGTGGCTCAAGGAGCAGGGCGGCGTGGCGGCCATGGGCAAACTGAACGAAGAGAAGAAGCGCACCCTGTACGACTTCATCGACGCCAGTGGCCTGTACAGCAATCCGATCAACCTGACCGACCGCTCGTGGATGAACGTGCCGTTCCGCCTGGCTGACGACCGCCTGGACAAGCCGTTCCTGGCCGGTGCCGACGCCCGCGGCCTGCTGAACCTCAAGGGCCACCGTTCCGTCGGCGGCATGCGCGCCTCTATCTACAATGCCGTCGACATCCACGCGATCAACGCGCTGGTTGCCTACATGGCAGAGTTCGAAAAGGAACACGGCTAATGTCTGAGCAAGAACTCAAGGCCCTGCGTGTACGCATCGACAGCCTGGACGAGAAAGTCCTGGAACTGATCAGTGAGCGTGCGCGCTGTGCCCAGGAAGTAGCGCGGGTGAAGATGGCGTCCCTGGCGGAAGGCGAAGTGCCAGTATTCTACCGCCCTGAGCGTGAAGCCCAGGTGCTCAAGCGCGTGATGGAACGCAACAAGGGCCCGCTGGGCAACGAAGAGATGGCGCGGTTGTTCCGTGAAATCATGTCGTCGTGCCTGGCCCTGGAGCAGCCGCTGAAAGTGGCGTATCTCGGCCCGGAAGGCACCTTCACCCAGGCCGCCGCCATGAAGCACTTTGGTCACGCCGTGATCAGCAAGCCGATGGCTGCGATTGACGAAGTGTTCCGTGAAGTGGCTGCCGGTGCGGTGAACTTTGGCGTGGTGCCGGTGGAAAACTCCACGGAAGGCGCGGTCAACCACACCCTGGACAGCTTCCTTGAACACGACATGGTGATCTGCGGCGAAGTCGAGCTGCGCATCCACCACCACCTGTTGGTGGGCGAGAACACCAAGACCGACAGCATCAGCCGCATCTACTCCCACGCCCAGTCCCTGGCCCAGTGCCGCAAGTGGCTGGACGCCCACTACCCGAATGTCGAGCGCGTGGCGGTGTCCAGCAACGCCGAAGCGGCCAAGCGGGTCAAGGGCGAGTGGAACTCGGCAGCCATCGCCGGGGATATGTCGGCGAGCCTGTACGGCCTGACGCGCCTGGCCGAGAAAATCGAGGACCGTCCGGACAACTCCACGCGCTTCCTGATGATCGGTAACCAGGAAGTGCCTCCGACCGGCGACGACAAGACCTCGATCATCGTGTCCATGAGTAACAAGCCTGGCGCGCTGCATGAACTGCTGGTGCCGTTCCACGATAACGGGATTGACCTGACACGCATCGAGACGCGTCCTTCGCGCAGCGGTAAATGGACCTACGTGTTCTTTATCGACTTCGTTGGCCACCATCGCGACCCGCTGGTCAAAGGTGTGCTGGAGCAAATCAGTCAGGAAGCCGTGGCACTCAAGGTGCTGGGCTCTTACCCGAAAGCGGTTTTGTGAGGCTTTAACATGAGTGGCAACTTCCTCACCCTGGCACAGCCGGGCGTGCAACAACTGTCGCCTTACGTCCCGGGTAAGCCTGTGGACGAGTTGGCGCGTGAGTTGAATCTGGATCCGTCCAGGATCGTCAAGCTGGCAAGCAACGAAAACCCGCTGGGCCCGAGCCCTAAAGTACTGGCGGCGATTCGTGAAGAGCTGGCCGAACTGACTCGCTATCCCGATGGCAATGGCTTTGCCCTTAAGTCGTTGTTGGCTGAAAAGTGCCGGGTTGAGCTGAACCAGGTCACCTTGGGCAACGGCTCCAACGACATTCTTGAGCTGGTCGGTCGCGCCTATCTGGCACCCGGCTTGAACGCCGTGTTCAGCGAGCACGCGTTTGCCGTGTATCCGATTGTCACCCAGGCGGTTGGCGCAGACGCACGGGTCATTCCTGCCAAGGACTGGGGTCACGACCTGCCGGCCATGTTGGCAGCCATCGACGCCCAGACCCGCGTAGTGTTTATCGCCAACCCGAACAATCCAACCGGCACCTGGTTCGACGCGCAAGCGCTGGACGATTTCCTGCAAGACGTGCCCGAGCACGTGCTGGTGGTGCTGGACGAGGCTTACATCGAGTACGCCGAAGGCAGCGACCTGCCCGATGGCCTGGACTTCCTGGCGGCCTACCCGAACCTGCTGGTGTCGCGCACGTTCTCCAAAGCCTATGGTCTGGCGTCGTTGCGGGTGGGCTATGGCCTGTCGACTGCGGTGGTTGCCGATGTGCTGAACCGCGTGCGTCAACCGTTCAACGTCAACAGTCTCGCCCTGGCGGCAGCCTGTGCGGCGGTGAAGGATGCCGACTACCTGGAAGAAGGCCGTCGCCTCAACGAAAGCGGCATGTTGCAGTTGCAGGACGGTTTCCGTGAACTGGGCCTGGGCTGGATTCCCTCCAAAGGCAACTTCATCTGCGTCGATCTCGGCCAAGTGGCGGCCCCAGTGTTCCAGGGCCTGTTGCGCGAAGGCGTGATCGTGCGCCCGGTGGCCAACTACGGCATGCCGAATCACCTGCGTATCACCATCGGTTTGCCGGCCGAAAACACCCGCTTCCTGGAGGCGCTGGCCAAGGTTCTGGCTCGTGGTTGATGTCACTGCATTGCAACCTGCTGTGCCTATGATCGGTCGCCTGGTGGTGGTCGGCCTGGGGTTGATCGGTGGCTCCTTCGCCAAAGGCCTGCGTGAAAGCGGGCTGTGTGGCGAAGTGGTCGGTGTGGACCTGGACCCGCAATCGCGCAAGCTGGCGGTCGAGTTGGGTGTGGTGGATCGCTGTGAGGCGGACTTGGCGCTGGCGTGCCAGGGCGCGGACGTGATCCAGCTCGCGGTGCCGATCCTGGCGATGGAGAAGGTGCTGGGGTTGTTGGCGGGGATGGACCTGGGTCAAGCGATCCTGACGGATGTCGGCAGTGCCAAAGGCAATGTGGTGCGTGCTGCGCAGCTGGCCTTTGGCGGTATGCCTGCGCGGTTCGTGCCGGGGCATCCGATTGCCGGATCCGAGCAGTGTGGGGTGGAAGCCTCCAATGCACAGCTGTTCCGTCGTCATAAAGTCATCCTTACGCCGCTTGAGCAGACCGACCCCGCAGCGCTGGCGGTGGTGGATCGTCTCTGGCGCGAGCTGGGTGCGGATGTGGAGCATATGCAGGTTGAGCGCCACGATGAAGTGTTGGCGGCGACCAGTCATTTGCCGCACCTGCTGGCGTTCGGCCTGGTGGATTCCCTGGCCAAGCGCAACGAAAACCTCGAGATTTTCCGTTATGCCGCCGGTGGTTTTCGCGATTTCACGCGCATTGCCGGCAGCGACCCGGTGATGTGGCACGACATCTTCCTCGCCAATCGCGAGGCCGTGTTGCGCACCCTGGACACCTTCCGCAGTGATCTCGACGCCTTGCGTGATGCGGTCGATGCCGGGGATGGCCATCAGTTATTGGGCGTGTTCACCCGTGCGCGGATGGCGCGTGAACATTTCAGCAAGATCCTGGCGCGCCGGGCTTACGTGGAAACCGCAGTGAGCGCAGAAGAGTTGACCTTCCTCGTCAATCCGGGCGGCCGCTTGAGCGGGCGCATCCGGGTGCCGGGTGATAAGTCGATCTCCCACCGGTCGATCATGTTGGGTTCACTGGCCGACGGCGTGACCGAGATCGAAGGCTTCCTGGAAGGCGAAGACGCCCTGGCGACCTTGCAGGCGTTTCGCGATATGGGCGTGGTCATTGAAGGCCCGCACCATGGGCGCGTGACTATTCACGGGGTGGGCTTGCATGGTTTGAAGTCCGCGCCGGGGCCGATTTATCTCGGTAACTCGGGTACGTCCATGCGCTTGCTCTCTGGTTTGTTGGCGGCGCAGAGCTTTGACAGTGTATTGACCGGCGACGCTTCGCTGTCCAAGCGTCCGATGAGTCGCGTGGCCAAGCCACTGCGGGAAATGGGCGCAGTGATCGAGACCGGACCGGAGGGGCGCCCGCCGCTGACCATTCGCGGCGGTAAGGTGCTCAAAGGTGTGAGCTATGCGATGCCGATGGCCAGTGCCCAGGTCAAATCCTGCCTGCTGCTGGCTGGGCTTTACGCCGAAGGCAAAACGTCGGTGACCGAGCCTGCTCCGACTCGCGACCATACCGAGCGCATGTTGCGTGGTTTCGGTTATCCGGTGGTGGTGGAGGGGGCTACGGCGTCGGTGGAGTCCGGTTCCAGACTGACGGCGACGCATATCGAAGTGCCGGGGGATATTTCCTCCGCCGCGTTTTTCTTGGTGGCCGCGTCGATTGCCGAGGGTTCTGAGTTGTTGCTGGAGCATGTCGGTATTAACCCGACGCGCACCGGGGTGATCGATATCCTGCGGCTGATGGGCGCGGATATCACCCTGGAAAACCGACGCGAAGTCGGCGGCGAGCCCGTGGCTGACCTGCGGGTACGTGCGGCAGCGTTGAAAGGAATTGAAATCCCAGAAGCGTTGGTGCCGTTGGCGATTGATGAGTTTCCGGTGCTGTTCGTCGCGGCTGCCTGTGCCGAAGGTCGGACCGTATTGCGCGGTGCACAAGAGCTGCGTGTGAAGGAGTCCGATCGTATCCAGGTCATGGCCGATGGTCTGCTGCTGCTGGGGGTTAAGTGTGAAGCGACACCTGATGGGATTATCATTGAGGGTGGCGTAATGGGTGGTGGTGAGGTCCATGCCCATGGTGATCACCGGATCGCCATGGCGTTCAGTGTGGCTTCCTTACGGGCGGAGGCACCGATTCGCATCCGTGACTGCGCCAATGTAGCTACGTCTTTTCCGAATTTTCTTACACTGTGTGCCCAAGTCGGCATCCGTGTTGCCCAAGAGGCTCAATTGTGAATATCAAAGCACCGGTGATTACCATCGACGGGCCAAGCGGCTCGGGCAAAGGCACGATCGCCGGCATCCTGGCAAAGCGCCTGGGTTGGTGCCTGCTGGATTCTGGCGCGCTATACCGTTTGCTGGCCTTTGCCGCACGTAACCATGGCGTCGATCTGACCAACGAAGAATCCCTGAAGCTGCTGGCGGCGCACCTTGATGTGCAGTTCGTCGGCGCGACGGAAGGTCATCCTCAGCGCATCATCCTTGAAGGGGATGATGTGACCGATGACCTGCGTAACGAACAAGTCGGTTCCTGGGCATCGCAAGTTGCCGCGTTGCCCGCGGTGCGTGATGCCTTGCTGCAGCGCCAGCGCGCGTTTCAGGAGTCGCCGGGCCTGGTGGCCGATGGTCGCGACATGGGGACCGTGGTGTTTCCCGAGGCGCCATTGAAGATTTTCCTGACCGCCAGCGCCGAGGAGCGTGCTCGCCGCCGCTACTTGCAGTTGAAGGGCAAAGTCGATGGTGTTAGTCTGTCGAGTCTGCTAGATGAGATCCGTGCACGTGACGAACGTGACACCCAGCGTGCGGTAGCCCCGCTCAAGCCGGCGGCTGACGCTATACAGCTGGATTCCACGGAGTTGTCCATCGAGCAGGTGCTGGAACGCATCTTGAGTGAAATCGCCATTCGCGATATCGCCGGGTGATCAAGAAGGCCGCAGGGGACCAGTCATAGTCCTGCGGTGGCTTCTTTTAACTGAAACTGACCCACACCGTCTGGGGTGTGGAGATGGGCGTATTCTTCGCCCTTATCAACAGGAATTAAAATGAGCGAAAGCTTTGCGGAACTCTTTGAAGAAAGCCTAAAAACCCTGAACCTTCAGGCAGGCTCCATCATCACCGGTGTTATCGTTGATATCGATTACCAAGCTCGCTGGGTAACCGTTCACGCTGGTCTGAAGTCTGAAGCTCTGATCCCGCTGGAACAGTTCTACAACGATGCTGGTGACCTGACTATCAATGTCGGTGACGAAGTTCACGTTGCTCTGGACTCGGTTGAAGACGGTTTCGGTGAAACCAAGCTGTCCCGTGAAAAAGCCAAGCGCGCTGAATGCTGGATTGTTCTCGAAGCAGCCTTCGCAGCTGAAGAAGTGGTCAAGGGCGTTATCAACGGTAAGGTTAAAGGCGGCTTCACTGTCGACGTTAACGGCATCCGTGCGTTCCTGCCAGGTTCTTTGGTCGACGTTCGTCCTGTGCGCGATACCACGCACCTGGAAGGCAAGGAACTCGAATTCAAGGTCATCAAACTCGACCAGAAGCGCAACAACGTTGTCGTTTCCCGTCGCAGCGTCCTGGAAGCAGAGAACTCCGCCGAGCGTGAAGCTCTGCTGGAATCCCTGCAGGAAGGCCAACAAGTCAAAGGTATCGTCAAAAACCTCACCGACTACGGCGCATTTGTCGACCTGGGTGGCGTGGATGGCCTGCTGCACATTACCGACATGGCTTGGAAGCGTATCAAGCATCCATCGGAAATCGTCAACGTTGGCGACGAGATCGATGTAAAGGTTCTGAAATACGATCGCGAGCGCAACCGTGTTTCCCTGGGCCTGAAGCAACTGGGTGAAGATCCATGGGTTGCTATCAAAGCCCGTTACCCAGAAAGCACTCGCGTAACCGCGCGTGTTACCAACCTGACCGACTACGGCTGCTTCGCTGAGCTGGAAGAAGGCGTTGAAGGTCTGGTACACGTTTCCGAAATGGACTGGACCAACAAAAACATCCACCCTTCGAAAGTCGTACAAGTCGGCGACGAAGTGGAAGTTATGGTTCTGGACATCGACGAAGAGCGTCGTCGTATCTCCCTGGGCATCAAGCAGTGCAAATCTAACCCATGGGAAGATTTCTCTGGCCAGTTCAACAAGGGCGATAAAATCTCCGGCACCATCAAGTCGATCACCGATTTCGGTATCTTCATTGGTCTGGACGGCGGCATCGACGGCCTGGTTCACCTGTCCGACATCTCCTGGAACGAAGTTGGCGAAGAAGCTGTTCGTCGTTTCAAGAAGGGCGACGAGCTGGACACCGTTATCCTGTCGGTTGACCCAGAGCGCGAGCGTATCTCCCTGGGTATCAAGCAGCTGGAAAGCGACCCGTTCTCTGAATACGTTCAGGACAACGACAAAGGCGCAATCGTTAAAGGCACCGTGAAAGAAGTTGACGCCAAAGGCGCCATCATCGTTCTGGCCGACGATATCGAAGCGACTCTGAAAGCCTCCGAAATCAGCCGTGACCGCGTTGAAGACGCGCGCAACGTTCTGAAAGAAGGCCAGGAAGTAGAAGCCAAGATCATCAGCGTTGACCGCAAGAGCCGTGTAATCCAACTCTCCATCAAGTCGAAAGACGATGCTGAAGAGAAAGAAGCCATCCAGAGCCTGAAATCTGCTCCGGAAGCTGCTGCTCCAGGCGAGACCACTATGGCCTCCCTGCTGCGCGAAGCAATGGCTAAACAGAACTAAGTTCTGTAAGGCTAAAAAAGGGCGACTTCGGTCGCCCTTTTTTGTGCCTGCAATTCCTTGAATCAACAACCGAGAACCAAGGATTACAGTTCAGTGTCAGAACTGAATATAGTCTTCATAAAAACGGTTCTCGTGATGTGGCTTCAATAAGGATCTGAATGAACAGGCTTATCGTTGTATTCGTGGTCGTAATGCTTGCAGGGTGCGCTGCCACCAGCGCCAAGACTCACGCCAGGCATGGTGTGAGTGGTATCGAGATCGATTGCTCAGGTCTGGGCAACAACTGGGGTAAGTGCGAGAGTCGCGCCGCCCGCGAGTGCAAAATGCAGGGCTATAAAGTGATCACCCGTTCCAGTGATGCCAAGGATGAAGAGGGCGACTACCTCTTCGGCTGGAACCCCGCCGGCGCAGTGACTCGCACCATGTTGGTGATCTGTAATTGAGGATGTGGCGCTGCGCCATTTATCCAGTAGATAAGTTGCCCGTCGGACTGTTCAAATTCATCAAGTCATGCTAAAACCTTCGAAGCGCTTTTCCTAGCTGCTTGAAAAAGAAGGGAAAAATATGACGAAGTCGGAGTTGATCGAACGAATTGTCACCCATCAAGGGCTGCTCTCATCCAAAGATGTGGAGCTGGCTATCAAGACCATGCTTGAGCAAATGTCCCAGTGCCTGGCGACTGGGGACCGCATTGAGATCCGCGGGTTTGGCAGCTTTTCGCTGCACTACCGTGCGCCGCGTGTGGGTCGTAATCCAAAGACGGGCCAGTCGGTTAGCCTGGATGGGAAATTTGTTCCTCACTTCAAGCCGGGGAAGGAATTGCGGGACCGGGTGAATGAAGAAGAGGAAGAAGGCGTCTGAGTTTTTGTTGGGGGGAGGGGGTTATGCGTGGCATTAAGCGCGTTGTTGTTATGCTGGCGGTGCTGGTAGTTGCGCTGGTGGTTTTAGCGTTTGTGCTGGAAAACCAACAGGTCACCACTTTGTCTTTCTTTGGCTTTGCTACCAGGCAGATGCCAGTATCGGTGTTTGTGATTATGGCTTTGATTGTGGGAATGCTGATGGGGCCGCTGTTGAACGCGATGGTGCGTAAGCGGCGTCGTACACTCGCTCCTACGGCGCGCGTTTAGAGCTTCCTGCCTCTTATTTATGAAGGTGGCCAGTAAGAAAATTGGCGCCGTCTGTCAGATAAATTTCCTAGGGCATGCCTTTTTCTCGAAGCGCTGTTTCGTCAGTCTGCGGCTCGCAAATCCAGTAACCCGGTCGGACTCGTTGAGTATTCGCTGGCTCCTGTGATTTTTATACCGTGCGGGCGCATCTTGTAGGGCTACTCCTCGCTGTTTAGGATTTGCCCTACAGATTTGTCAAGGCTTGCAATATGTCAGAGAGATGGCAAAATGAAATCTGTTCTCGATAACGGGCATTTTGTGCGCTTAAGATTTGGCAGCGACGCTGGATTTTTGCGGTCATCTAATTAGTATAAAAAATACACAATCTGGTCTGCATAACGAGCCCGCAGTTTCTCTTTGAAGGCAGGTTTTTGTTGTGAGTAGTAGCTTTCGTATCCCTCCTGTTTCTCCGTTAGTTGAAGCCGATCTTTCTGAGCTGGTAAGAATTATCTGGCATCAAAAGCGACTAATCGCATTGGTAGTCGGAGTGTGCGCGCTGCTTGCGGTTGCATATATTTTTTTTGCAACGCCGCGATATCAAGTAAGTAGCGTGTTACGGCCAGCTGCGATCAATGAATTAGATGCATTGAATCGCTCGGAAATTTATCGTCTTCCCCCTAGGG